>JAKVBG010000099.1 GCA_022447605.1 Mariniblastus sp. | reverse complement strand
TACCCAGGCCCTTACCTCGAATGAAAATGATTGGATGACTGTTCGCGTTCGCCAGCAGGATCGTGATGGTTTTCAGCTGGCCCTCCAGCAAGAAGAACGTCTCAATCAAAGCCATCACGCTGAGCATGTTGGGTGGATTGCCATTGCCCAAGGCTCCACTACCGATGGTGACAATCGGCTCGAAGCCTTTACCACCGAGGCAAAGTTCTCAAAACGCCCTGACAAAATTCATTTTGCCCATCCTTTTTCTGACAACACCGCCCCGGCGGTGATTGCCAAGCTGGGTTCCACTGACGACACCGATCCTGCCACTTTGCGGTTATCGAAAGTCGACGAAGAGGGTTTCCGCGTTCGGGTTCAGGAAGAGCGTTCCTGGGACCGTGAGACGCGCCATGGCCGCGAGGCTGTCTCGTACCTGGCGCTCGAGGGAAAGAGCGGCACCATCGAGGCGATGCCATCCGATGGCGATCCGGATTCGCCTCTGGAGAAGTTGTTCCCCATCAGTCCGGTGAGTGGCCTCACTGCGGACCAGGCCGGTATAACGATGGGTGACTTCAACCTCGACAATTTCAACGACTACGCCGTCGCCTATGCCACCGACGAGGGTATCCGGGTGACGATCTTCGACGGTGCTGCTGTCTCGCTTCAGTACTCGACAGGACAATTCGAAGGGGGTTACTTTCCGAGGGAATCGATACTGGTCGATGCGGTGGTGATCGATGCGGCGCTGGAAAATATTGACTCGCTGGTTCTCAATGCCGGTTTTAATACCTTCTACCAGTCACCCATTGAAAATTTAATCGCTACGGTGAAAACTGATAATCAAACGGTCCAGCAATTGACGTTCCAGTTGAACGCTGGCCACTTTATCGCCACCTCCGAGCCAGGAAGTCCGGATGGAACGGGAAGCGGCACATCCGCCCACGGCGGCCATGGCGGCCACGGAGGTATGAGTTCTTTTGCCCATGATGACAAGGTGATCAATCTGATTCATGAATCGTCCACTCCTTTACACCTTACCGATATCGCGCTGCTGACCGGTGACCGCGCCGTATCGACACCCGTATTCAGTTCGGTACTCGGCACCGGTGGTCTGGTGATTGAAGATCAATTGCTGATTCCCCAGGGGAGTGCGGACAACGGCGCGTCCTCCACTTCGGACGACCTGTTCAATACTGCCCAGCAACTGGTCATCGATCTGGGGGGCCTTCGCAAAATCGATCGAGACGATTTTGCGGGTATCCGTCAGGCAAATTTTACTCCCGGCGAGGTAACCGAACGCAACAACCTGGCCAATCTCACCTACGAGACCTACTTCGGCCGGCTTCCTGATCCCAGTGGTGCTGCCAAAGCGGCCGCCTCCCTCAGCGGGGTCGATTCGATCTCTGAGTACGTTGATAGCTTCCTTGATAACCCTGGAGCACAGCAAGAGGTTCATGCGCACTTCGGTAGCAGCCTTGAGGAGGCTGAAGTTGCGCACATCGTGGAAACCACCATCGAGACCCTCTACGCCAGGTGCGCCAAGCGAAAGGAAATCAAGCGCTGGATCAAGAAGGTCAACAAGGGACTGTCAAAAACCATGCTGCCCATGGCCATCCTGCAAAATACCCGCGGGAAGGATCGGTGGCGGGTGGAGTTCCTGTCGGCTGCCTCCCAGTTCAGCAACGCGCAGTGGGCCAACGATGCCATCCTGCTCGGTTCCTTCGGCCAGGGCTATGCGGACAACCTCGACCGCTTCGAGATCCTGAACCAGATCGTCCAGGAGACCGGGTGGATCAAAAAGCGCGCAAAAGCCCAGCAACAGTTCGATGCGTTTATGAACAAGACCGTGGAGTTAATTGCAGGTAGCAAGGTTTCCAAGGCGGGTTTCTTTTGATCCAGCCCCGATTTGGCAAGCTGAATGCCATGATCCATTCCCAAATTGACCACTTGGCCGTTACCGCCCCTTCGTTGGAAGCAGGTGTGGATTATGTCCGCAGGGCCCTTGGTGTTCCACTACAAGTTGGTGGTGAGCACCCTCGCATGGGAACCCACAATTATGTGCTCAAGCTTGGCGAAAAAGTTTATCTCGAGGTCATTTCGATCAATCCAGCCGCCTCTGCTCCCGATCGCCCCCGATGGTTTGATCTTGATGCACCGGATCCATTTCGCGTCCCGCGACTGGCAACCTGGATTGTTCGAACCAATGACATCCAGGAGGCGGTTTCCAGATCGCCCATTGTTTCAGGCCACATCGAACCCATGAGTCGAGGAGATCTCAACTGGAAGATTACGATACCCAAGGACGGCAGCCTGCCTCTTGGCGGTGTTGTTCCCACGCTGATCCAGTGGCAAGACGTGCATCCAGCAGAGGCGCTGCAAGATTTCGGGTGTAGACTACTTCGGCTAGAAGGTTTTCATCCCGAGGCGGAGAGGGTCAACGAGGTACTGGCAACGATCGGATTTCAGGGGGAATTTTCAGTAACACCTCTGGCACCAGGCGCACGGCCCTATTTGGTTGCCCAAATCCAGACTCCGACCGGAGAGCGAAAAATCGGTTCCTCGTGACCTGTCGGGTCACCAAATCAAATTCCCAGTTGTGTACGGGCCCTAACCCTGCTGGCACCAGTTTCCGGCATTGCCGGCTGTAACATGTAGGCCCCAACGACCAGTGGAAACGCAAGGATGTGTAGAGAGGCTGGTCTGGGAAAGACTCGAAGATTTGTTTTTGCCGCTAATTCGAATCTGAAACAACGGTTTTCGTGTATGAAAGAAAGTGTGCCAGATCAGGCGTCGGAAGACCGACTTTTTTTGCTTTATCATCCCAACGCCTCAAGTTAACCGCGTCGCGTAAAAATGGCGACGATTCGAACGATTGCACTTCGTCGGGCGAAAGCGGGCCACCTTGCAGTTGGAGACTTTGAGCCGAAGCGGGGCTAAGCGCTACGAGATAATCGGGTTCGACTGCGCACAGGTATCGTTTGGCAGCTACATGAAGTCGTACCGGTTCGGTCACGTCAGCACCAAAGTACCTTGCCAGCCAGCGGACACCCAGTTCCTCGTGTTGATCGTTAATTCCAGAATCGGGTGCGTTGTCGGGCAAGTTGTGCACCAAATGTCCAATATCGTGGAGTAGCGATGCGGTGATGAGTGTGGCGCTTGCATCCGCCTTTTCGGCCAACCAGGCAGCCTGAAGCGCATGCTCTTGCTGCGTGATTGCTTCGCCGCCGTACTGAGATCCGCCACGCTTGGAAAAGAGGCCTTTGATTTCGTCGATAATATTCATGGATGGTGTAGATTCCGAGTCAAGGTTTTTCCGCCTGTTCGGTATCCTACACGGGACGTCCTCGGACCGCCATGGCGACAAGGGCCAAGAGGACCAGCACTACCGAGGAAGGCTCGGGTACGGTCGTTCCTTGTTGAAGGCCAGCGCTACTACCAGGAGAAAGCGTGCCGTCCAGGATCGCGACGTTGCCAGTCACCGTCCCGGTTCCCGATATGGAACCTTGTAGCAGGTCGATGGTGCCGCCCCCGGTAATCAGTTGGTTGCGGATTTCCAGGTCGCCCTCACCAGTCTTCGTCAGTGTATGTCCCATCAGATTCAGAGCGTTGCTAAAGATTAAAGTTCCCCCGCCGGCAACATCGACCGTTACGTCATTGTTCAGTTGGACGGCGGCTTGAAACTCGTGTGTTCCCTGCTCCACACTTACACCACTGGCCGGCAATCCAGATTCGGAGCCAGCCAACAAATGCACGGTTCCTCCACCAGCAACGATATGCGTGTTGGAGTTATCAAACTGGATGTTATTAACCGTGACATCGGCATTGGTAAAAATGGTTTGTGTATCCGTAATCGCACTGCCAAAATTTGCCGATTCACTGGAAGTGTTGGGCGGGGCACCGATGCCAAGCCAGTTAGTAGCAGAATTCCAATCGCCCGACATGTTTGCTTTCCAGGAGACCTGACCTGGCTCGGGAGTTGAAGTGGGTGGTAATCCTTCGATCAGCAGAAGATTGTCTGTTTTTGGGAAACGCCGGTTGGGCTCGTTATTGGTGACAAGTTGCAGACCTTGAATGTCGGCAATTAACTGGTCCGTGATGGGAATCCGATCGGTCTCAGCCCCGTTGGCTACGCCGTAGATAAAATTTTCTACGCCATCGACAACCAGCTTGAACGGAACCGGCTCATCCAAGGTGTAGTCGACAGGAACACTGTATTGGACTTCCTGGCCATTGTCGCTCTGGAATTCCAACTTGGCAGTTCCCAGATCATCCAGTGCAACCCACGAGATATGTTTAAGCTCACCGGCACCGAAACCGCTGCCGAAAAAACCGATCCTCTGGTTGTGGCTTTGCGAGTCAAACTCCCAGTCCCAGGTCAAAACGGTGACCATATCCGGATCGAGGCTGCCACCAGTGCCGGCTGGGTTTCGGTAAGTCGTGTTTCCGTCGCTGGAACTCGGTCCGTTTAGAAACTGTCCCCCAAAGCCCGGATTCCCCGTACCAACAGGCAAAATGGGATCACCCGAAGAGACGGTCCATCCATTCTGATTGCTTAAAAGTGCTCCGGGGGTATATCCCGGGTCAGTCGCGGTTTCAAAGTCTTCTGTAAACAGCGTATTGACCACCGTAGGTTCGACATACGTACCGTGACGGAATAAATCACCGGTACCGCCCGGCAGGGTCAGTTCCAGCCGGTTATTGGTCAGCGGAACAAGGACTTCCTGTCCGGTGTGGCGATCGATGCGATAGACGTGGTCAACCGTCCAGTCGAACTGGACGTAATAGTCAAGCTGGGCATCGGCTGCTGTCATCGCCGGCCCGTTTTGCATGTTGGTGACCATGAAGTATCGCGTATCGTTGGATTTGTCTCGAAATACCGATAGCATCCCATCTTTCCCAGCACCCTGGTTTCCCACCTTGGAATAATCGGGGCTGATTTGCTTGATCCGCGGATCGGCGTTGGCGGTACCCTGGAATGATTGCCAACCGCTTATACCATATGGGGTTTGAGAAGAATCGCTGTTGCGCACCCAGAATGATTCTCCGTGAGAGAGCATCTTGATGCGTTCCCCCAGGTGAAAGGCCTCGGGATTGAGTTTCTGAACATCGTAATAAAGCTGCTCGGGGTTGCCCTGCTCGTCGATTTGTGCGGGCCCCTGTGAGGGCTCGTACGTAAAGTAGAGGATTCCACTGAAGCCGTATGCCAGGTGCGAAAAGACATGCAGCCGGATGTCCGACTCGCTGGGTACGCGTCTGGCAATTGCCTGCCTGCCAAACGATTGCACATAGGCCCAGTACGGTATGCCAGCCGCCTTGGCTGCGTCGCTGATCTTTTTGGGCCCCCAAACTGGACTTGAGGTCCCTCCGCTTTGGGCAAAGATGTACGTGTTGTACAACAGGAGGTCAGGCTCGACCATGTTCACCAGGTCGTCCTGGTAATCATCAAACGAATAACCTGGCGGCATGTTGGGGCCACCCCAGTAATCCTCACTTTGAGCAAACGGTCCCAATGTCACCGTGTAATCAACCTGGTCCGGGAATGTTTGGCGAACCCAATCGAAGGCCTCTCTGACATATCCCTGGTTAATATGGTATCCCCTGGGCTCATCCCAGATGTGCCAGCCGGCGGCCGAGTTAGGAGCTGCGTTGTAAGCGGCCCAGGTGTCGTCGATCAACTTCTGGTTGAGTCCTCCCAGGCCGCCGTTGGCACCC
>JAKVBG010000098.1 GCA_022447605.1 Mariniblastus sp. | reverse complement strand
AAAAAGGTTTAAATGACGAGACAACGATCGCCGACGCGCCGCTGGACTCCGATCTAAGAAACGTGTTCGACCCAAATCTAGCTGAATAGGGACTCGTTTCTCATGCTTACTGCACAACTTCGGATTAAACAAATCACCACTTCAGCCGCAGTGATTCTAGGTTTGGTCGCTGGCTGGCTGAGCGTCGAGTTCGCCGTTGCAAAAGAGCGGGGAATTTTTGACTACGAATTTCAACGGAAAGCCAAAGACGGCATTACGAAGATCGTCTTCATTGGTGATGCGGGAGCGCACGGACCGCCGTAGCTGGCTTCATGCTCCTGGCGCGCCAACTGCACGAAGCTTTTCCCCAGGTTCACTGCGTCGTCTATCCCAGCAACCACTGGCCGGGCGACTTATCGCATGCGGACGCCGTGATTGTGGGATTGAATCACGGCCACCAGGCGGCCGTCGATCCGGAAATCTTTGCCGCAGTCCGTCGCGGCGCTGGCTTCATGGCAGTTCACTACGGAGTCGAGGTAAACAAGGGCAACGAAGCGAATAACTACCTGCAGTGGATAGGGGGTTATTTTGAAACATTTTGGTCGGTGAACCCGTGGTGGACCCCAAGGTACGAAAAGTTTCCCGACCATCCGGTCGCCCGCGGCATCACACCGTTTAGCGTGCACGACGAGTGGTATTACCACATGCGGTTTGTCGGCAACATGAAAGGATTGACACCCATCCTGACCGATGTTCCCCCACTGGAAACGGTGAACGAAACCGCCAGTAGCCGAAAGGGGAACCCGGACGTTTTCCGAAATGTTTCGGAGCAAATCCCACAGCACATGGCATGGGCATACGACCGCCCAGACGGTGGACGAGGCTTTGGATTTACAGGCCTGCACCTTCATGCCAACCTGGCAAACGACAATTTTCGTACCGTACTGCTCAACGCCGTCGCCTGGACCGCAGGACTGGAAATCCCACAAGATGGCATCCCTTCGGAAACCGTACGCGAGCCCGACCTGGAGCGGCTTATTATTGAAGCCAAAGCGGTGCGGGAATCGAAGAGCCCTCAAAATTTACATCCGTAGTTACTGACCCGCCGCCTGGCCCGTCTCCGCTGGCCGCGCGGCTGCGGGTCCAATCCATCGAAGCCATGACTGATCGGCTTTTATTAACGGTTCTGCTCTTGTTCGGCGCCAGCATTTCCGAAGCGTCAGGCGAGGCGGTACTGCTGGATGATCAATTCAAGCTTCCTGCCGGGTTTCACATTTATAAGGCTGCTGACTCCAGCCTGACCGGCGGCTCCTACGACCTGACATTCGATGGCCAGGGGCGGCTCCTGGTGGGGGACGGCGAAGCAGTCCGCCGACTTACCGACACCGACGGCGACCAGGTCTATGACCAGGCAGAAGTCATTGCCCGGGGCCTGGGGCCGCGAGGTCCACAAGGGCTGCTCGTCTACGGTGATCGATTGTACGCCGTGGGAGGCGACGGAATTCAATTGTTTACCGGCTACCAAAGCGATAGCCCGCTTCAATTGCAAGGACGCATCGGCGAACCGTTTGACACCGGTGGCGATCACTCAGCCCATGCTGTATTGCGCGGGCTGGACGGTTATGTCTATTTCGTCTGTGGCGATGGGGCTAAGACCTCAGACCGACAACACATCACCGAAAACAGTTCTCCTGTGATCTATGAACGCAAAGGATGTGTGTTCCGTTTTGATCCAACCGGCGAGAAATGGGAGTGCATCAGTGCAGGCGGCCGCAACGCACCCAGCCTGGGAATGAATTATCTGGGCGAATTTTTCAGTCTCGACAGCGACATGGAGTGGCATACCGGTTTGCCCTGGTACCGGCCAGTGCGTCTGAACCACTGGGCCATTGGCGGCGACCAGGGTTGGCAAGTCGTTGGCGCGTACCCTCCCTATTACCTGGACTGCCTGCCACCGGTTTTGGAGGTCGGCCGGGGGTCGCCAAATTGGGGAGTTTTTTATGAACACACCCAGCTTCCTCACTCCTACCACGATTCCTTCATTTGCTGTGACTATCGCTGGAAATCGGTGACCACCGGCGGATACAACTCGGCTGGCCGATTGGTGGCGTTTCACTTAACGCGAAACGGCGCAACGTGGCAAGCGACCATGGAAACCCTGGCCGAAGCCAAGACCGGTGCTGTCGACCAAGACGGGGAGGCTATCAATTTTGCCCTGGTCGATATCGCAGTCGCACCCGATGGAAGTATTCTGCTCACCGATCACAACCAGGGCGTGTGGCGAATCTTTTACAACCAGGCAACCACACCGACCATCCCGCCAATGGTGCCCCTGGTTGGCCTGGCGGTCAATCGGCAAATGTCCCTGCAGCAGTTGCTCTCTCTGCCACAACCGTCCGCAGAATGGAGTCGTGTGCACGAACAACAAATCATGGCCCAACTGGGGGATGACGCCACTGCACTGCTACAAGCTGCCGCAACCCACCAGCGACCCCATGAAGGGTTGTCCCTGCGTCAGCGACTGCGGGCGATTCGTTACCTGGCTACCGAGTTTGGGGCCCTCGACAATAAATTTCTGCAAACCATCGCGAGTGACGAACTGCCCGAGATACGGGGGCAGGCAGCCTGGTTGTCAGGAATTCGCGGAGAGGACACAGACTGCCAATTGCTCATCAACCTGCTGGCGGACGCGGATCCATTCGTGCGGCGACGGGCTGCCGAAGCGATGGGGCGAATCAAGCCCCCTTGCGGTCAACGAGAACTTGTCCAGGCGATGGGAGACCCTGATCGCCCGGTCCGCTATGCGGCAATGACGGCTATTGCCCACCACCGGTTGGCCCAGTGGATCCACTGGGCCACCGAAACTAATTCGCCACGAATTTGGATGCGGGCCCTGACTGCCGGCTCGCTCCGACGCGAACCACCCCCGGACGCGGTCGTCATACAAATTATCGACCGACTCCTGGAATCTGAGTTAATTGAAAAATCCGACCAGCTCGACCGACTTCGGGTCCTGAATTTGTTTCGCCCCCAAATCGGCAGAAACAAAAACCTGGTGGGGCGTGTCGCCGCCCATCTCGCCGCGGGGCTCACAGATGCGGACCGCGAAGTCCGTTGGGAACACGCACAACTCGTCGCCGAGTATAACGTGGCGGCAGCCTACGAACCGTTACTGACCCTACTTGAGCAAGAAGACGATCACGTAACCCAGTTCCACCTTGCCAATTCGCTTTCCCGCATCAACTCCGGTTGGAGTCCGGCCAGCGAAGCGCGCCTTATCAAGTGGCTCATGACGAACCAGCAAGGCTGGTTTGCCGATCTGAGCCACAAAGGACGAGGCTTTTCCCTGTTCTGGTTGACCGCACTCGACCGGCTGACCGACGGACACGCTGTCCGTTTGGCAAAGCATCTCGATCAGCTTGTTGCTGGCAGCCAACTTTCCTCGGTTGCTTACGGTGAAGTGGCTACAACTCCAGCAGGACGCCAAAAACTGCTTGACCTCTACGAGCGGACCGACGATCGGCAGCTGCGCTTCGAAATAGCCAAAGGTTTTTCAAGCCACACACTCGAATCAAAATACTGGCCGGTGATGTCTGCGGCCCTTGAGTCGACCAACCACGACGAGTTTGTGCTGGGCGTGGAGTGGCTGGCCAATCAAGGACCGGGCATCCACGAATTTTTCCAGAAACTCCCCAAAGAGATAGGCACACCTGGTGATGGCGAACAAGTGTTGATTCAGCGCGTGGTGGAGTTACTGGAGCAGGGACACAATGAGCTCTATATTGCAGATCGCGCCCTTTGCAACTTCACGGCCACCGATTTTGATCGACAGCGCAACTTCCACAGCGACCAGGTCCGCCTGGATGCCGTGGAGCATTGGCAGGCCTGGTATCGCGACCGCTACGGCATTCCGTTTGCCAATCCTGCCAGCTCCGAAGCGACAGAAATCACCTCGGATGCCCAACTCCACAAGCTCATTCTCACAGAGCCCACGCAGGGAGACAGCGCCCGCGGCCGGGAGATCTACCTGCAGGCAGGATGTTTTTCCTGCCACGGCGGGATGAAGGACAAAGAGGCGGCCATCTTTGGGCCCGACCTGGCGGGTGTGACGCAGCGCCTAAAGCGAGAAGAACTGGCCGATGCGTTGGTTTACCCCTCAAACCAGGTTGCCCAGCGATTCAAGAATTCGCTGGTCATCACGGACGACGGCCAGACACGGACAGGAATGGTCACCGCAGAGACCGACCAACACTTGACACTGGTCGACACCAAAAACCGAATTTGGCGCATCGCCCGGGGCGAGATTGAAACCCACCAACCGCTGGAGACCTCCCCCATGCCGGACAAGGTCCTCAACCGATACAGCAAACAGCAGATCCAGGATCTTTTGCAATTTCTCCAGTCGCTACGATGACGATTTCTGGGAATACTTCGGCGGGGCGGGCCGTGAGATACAAGTATTCTCCTCAAGGCCATTTCCTCAGGAGCAATGCCCCTCAACCTGAATCCTCTTGAAACATGGCTACCCAGCACCATTTTTGTATTCGCCATCCACCAATCGCCAGAGGTTCCCTCGGTTTGCATCTTTGAGCTCCTCCGGCAATCCGGCTTGGGGAAAGCCCTGAAAACAAACCAACCGCGTAAACCGAAAAACGGCCGCCGTACCAACCGAAGTTGACCGCCCGTCGGTCGTTGCAGGATAAGGACCGCCGTGGTGCATTGAAGGACAAACTTCAACCCCTGTAGGAAAGCCGTTAAAGATGATCCGGCCTACCTTTCTTTCAAGGATTTCAACCAGGTCCATGTATTCCGCAAGATCTTCTTCTGTGCCGTGAATCGTGGCCGTCAGGTGACCTTCGAGCTGACTTGCGGCCTTGAGCAATTCATCTTTCGCCTGGCAACGAACAACCAGTGTCGTTGGCCCAAACACCTCTTCGCTCAACCCTGAGTTACTCGCGAACGCATCAAAGCCAGTCGTCCACACATGCGCACCCACCTCTGTCTTGCCCGGATCCGGTTCCGTCTCCGACCGCGAAAGCAACGAGACGCCTTCGGTGCTTTTGAAACTGGCAAGTCCTGATTCAAAAGCATCGCGAACTCCGGGATTCAACATCGTCGCCGGTGCAGCTTCCGAAAACGAAGACTCGGCCGATGCCACAAATTCGTCCATCGGCTCACCGTCGATCCCCAAAACCAAACCTGGGTTCGTGCAGAACTGCCCCACACCCAGCGTCACCGACCCGCACAAACCTTGCGCCAATGCCTCACCTCTCTCCCGAAGCGCCCCCGGCAACACAAACACAGGATTAAGACTCCCCATTTCCGCATACACGGGAATCGGTTCTGGACGCGCAGCCGCCAGATCAAACAAGGCACGCCCCCCGGCATGGGAACCTGTAAAACCAACTGCCTTTGCCACCGGATGCTGAACCAATGCACTGCCGACAACCCGGCCTGATCCGTGAATCAACGAAAAGACCCCTTCGGGCATGTCGCAGGCTTTGACTGCGGCCTGAATCGCGCGGCCCACCAACTCTGCCGTTCCGGCATGCGAACGGTGTGCCTTAACCACCACGGGGCATCCTGCTGCCAGTGCGGAGGCCGTATCTCCGCCAGCCACTTAAAACGCCTGGGGAAAGTTGCTCGCCCAAAAACCCACGACCGGACCAACCGGCATAAGCATCAGGCGTATATCCAGTTTGGGCAACGGCTTTCGATCTGGAATCGCGGTATCGATCC
>JAKVBG010000097.1 GCA_022447605.1 Mariniblastus sp. | reverse complement strand
CGCATCTCCCAGTACGAGCTGGCATTTCGCATGCAAGCCTCGGTGCCCGCAATCATCGATACCTCGGATGAACCGGAGCATACGTGGCAGGCGTATGGCAATCAGGCACGGCAGCGAGGAACCTACGCGTCACACTGCCTGCTTGCCCGGCGCCTGATCGAACATGGCGTGCGGTTTGTTCAACTGTTTCATCGCGGGTGGGACCAACACCATTATTTGCCGAAAGAGCTGCCAGTCCAGTGCCAGGATACCGATCAGGCAACCGCTGCCCTCATCCAGGACCTTGAGCAGAGAGGATTGCTGGACGAAACGCTCGTGATTTGGGCTGGCGAATTCGGCCGTACGATCTACTGCCAGGATGCGTTGACCAAGACCAACTACGGCCGCGATCACCATCCCCGCTGCTTTACCATTTGGATGGCGGGCGGAGGCGTGGCTGCAGGCACAACGTATGGCGAGACCGACGAGTTTAGCTATAACATCGCAAGCGATCCCGTCCACGTACACGACCTCAATGCGACGATTCTGCACCTGCTGGGAATCGACCACCGGCGCCTGACCTACAAATTCCAGGGTCGGGATCACCGGCTGACCGACGTCCACGGTGAGGTTGTGAGGGAGCTCGTCGGTTGAACCGTTTTGGCGGTGCGCTCGAATTCCAGACGGGTAGCCAGGACGCGAAAAGGAGAGAGGGCTTGAACAGGGGGGCTTAAAAAACTGGGGAGGGGCGGAGGAAGGCGCGAGTCGTCCTATCCGAGGAGCCCTCGAGTGAGGAGCCCCAGTACCGCAGGTGCATGCTGCACTGCGACAGGCTTCTAACTGCGACAGGCTTCTATTTGAGAAGGTTGAGAAACCGACCGTCTGGGCGAAAACCGTCATCGAGGAAAGTAATCTCGGGCCCGGGGAGCCGCGAATTACTGTGATTTCATCTTGCCCCTGCGGTCTTTCGGCTCGACGAGGGATGCTTTCAGGTAATCGGTATTCAAGCGGCTGATAAAGGCAATGCTGATCTCTTTGGGGCATTGCGCTTCGCACTCGGCATAGTTCCGGCAGGAACCAAACCCTTCTTTGTCCATCTGCTTAACCATATTCCTGGCCCGCGGGTAACGCTCCGTTTCACCCTGTGGCAACAGGCCTAGATGACTGACCTTGGCAGCGGTGAACAGCATGGCCGATCCGTTCGGGCAGGCAGCAACGCAGGCTCCACAACCGATGCATGTTGCCGCATCGAGGGCTTGTTCGGCGACCTCTGGTTCAATCAGGATCGAGTTCGGTTCTGGTTTGGGCCCTGAGTGATTACTGATGAAACCGCCCGCCTGGATAACGCGATCAAACGCGGAGCGGTCGACAACCAGGTCCTTGACGACAGGGAACGCTTGGGATCGCCATGGCTCAACGAATATTTCGTCGCCATCGTTGAAGTGACGCATGTAGAGCTGGCAGGTAGTGGTTCCCTGCTTGGGACCGTGGGCTTGGCCGTTGATAACCATTGAGCACATGCCGCAGACCCCTTCGCGGCAGTCGTGATCAAAAGCGACTGGATCGTGTCCCTTTTTTGTCAGGTCTTCGTTGAGATGGTCCATCATCTCAAGAAACGACATGTCGGGATTGACCCCATCCAGGTTGTACGTGTCCATGTGACCCGAATCGTCTCGCGAGGCTTGTCGCCAGATTTGCAGTCTGATTCTCATGTTTTGTAGTTCCTCGATGCCAAAGGAAGCGCCTCGAACTCGATCGGCTCTTTGGTTAATTCGGGTGTTTGATCATTCCCCTTATATTCAAATACCGCGACATGGGCAAAATCTTCATCATTCCGCAGCGCTTCGTTTTCTTCAGTCTGGTGATCTTCTCTAAAGTGACAACCGCAGGACTCGTCACGCAGCAACGCATCGCGGCACATCAACTCCCCGAATTCCAGGAAATCTGCCAGGCGCCCGGCGTTTTCAAGTGCTTGATTCAGTTGTCGACCGCTACCGAGGATTTTGACGTCCTGCCAGAATTCTTCACGCAGTTCTGGAATCAACTTGAGGCCTTTTTTTAATCCAGCAACATTTCGAGAGATGCCGCAATGTTCCCACATGAGCTTGCCCAGTTCCCTGTGGAAGGACTGCACTGACCGAGAGCCGTTAATGGATAGAAGTTGTTCCTGTTGTTGTCGAACAGCATTCTCGGCATCTTTAAAGGCCGGGTGGTCAGTTGTGACTTGACCATACGGATTTCGGCTGAGGTAGTCGCCTATCGTTACCGGAATAATAAAGTAACCATCGGCCAGGCATTGCATCAGGGAGCTGGCGCCTAACCGGTTGGCACCGTGATCGGCAAAGTTGGCTTCCCCGATAGCATACAACCCGGGGATATTGGTCATCAGGTTGTAATCAACCCATAGTCCTCCCATCGTGTAGTGAACTGCCGGGTAGATTCGCATCGGGACTTTTCGCGGGTCCTCGTCGGTGATTCGCTCGTACATTTCGAACAGGTTGGCGTAACGTCCTACCACAACATTCTCACCTAGTTTTTCAATGGCCCTGCCGAAATCGAGGTAGACGCCGTATCCGGTACTACCCACACCCAGTCCCTTGTCGCAGACATCCTTGGCGTTCCGCGCCGCCACGTCCCGTGGAACGAGGTTGCCAAAACGCGGGTACCTTTCTTCGAGGTAATAGTAGCGATCTTCCTCGGGGATTTCGTTGGGTTTGCGGGTTTCGTCTGGGTTGCGGGGGACCCAAATCCGTCCGTCATTTCGCAGCGATTCGCTCATCAAGGTCAGCTTGGACTGATAATCACCCGAGGCGGGAATTGAGGTGGGGTGAATCTGTACAAAGCTGGGATTTGCAAACCCGGCACCTCGCTTGTAAGCCCTGTAGGCGGCCGTGACATTACAGCCCTTGGCATTGGTGGAAAGGTAATAGACGTTGCCGTACCCTCCAGTTGCCAGCACGACAGCATCGGCTGCATGCGAGGTAATATCACCCGTTTCCAAATTACGACATATGATGCCCTTCGCTTGTCCGTCGACCAGCACAATGTCCATCAATTCGGTGCGAGTGTGCATGGTGACATTTTTTGCCGCAAGCTGTTCCTGCAACGCCGAGAAGGCACCGAGCAACAGTTGCTGGCCTGTCTCACCACGACAGTAAAATGTCCGCTCGACGAGCACGCCCCCGAAAGAGCGATTGGCCAGCTTGCCACCGTATTCCCGGGCGAAAGGAACACCTTGAGCGACCGCCTGGTCGATAATGGCCGCGCTTAACTCTGCCAGGCGGTAGACGTTCTGTTCACGCGCGCGGTAATCGCCGCCCTTTTGAGTGTCGGCAAAGAGCCTCCAGGTTGAATCCCCGTCGTTGCGGTAGTTCTTGGCGGCGTTGATTCCACCCTGTGCCGCTATACTGTGCGCCCGTCGCGGCGAATCCTGAAAACAGAAACACTCAACGTGATATCCCATTGCTCCCATTGAGGCCGCTGCTGACGCACCTGCCAGGCCACTTCCGACAACAAGGACTTTGTAATTAGGCCGGTTCTTGGGCCCGACCAATCTCAAGTTATTCTTATGATTGGTCCATCCTTCTTCGATTGGTCCTTGGGGAATTTTTGAATCGAGAGTTAGCATGGCAGTGTTATTAGGGAAGTTAGTGATTTGACGTTGAATTTATTTGGTTCAAGAGCGATGGATCGTAGTCTACCGGAGACGGCATCAATCCAGTAATAAAGGCTAGGGGAACAAGCACAAAGCCAATCGTGACGATGACGCTAAAGACAACCGAGAAGGCCCGTATTTTGTTGTTCCTGTCTGGGTTGTCCAATCCCAACGTTTGAAACAGGCTCCACAGGCCGTGGAACAGGTGGAAACCGACAAGTGTAACGACGATCGCATAGCCTAGAGCACCGTACCAGACTGAGAAACCTCCGTACAAATTACTGTAGACGTGACCGTGGACAAAAGTTCGATTACCGATTTGGATATTGCCCGTAGTAAACTGGAGGATGTGAAACGGAATAAACGCCAGTATAACCAGGCCGGAGACCATCATGAGCCGCGAAGCGACACTTGCCGCTTGTTTCTCGCTGCGAACATAAGGGATCGGACGGGCTCGCCGGTTCTGCTGGCTCAGCAGGATCACCGTTACCACGTGGAGCACCAGGCAGACAAGCAAAACAGCGCGGGCGATCCACAATCCCATCATCTTGGGCAGCATCGGGGCGCCGAGGGTTTGCAGGAACAGGGCATACTCGTCAATGTGAGGCACGCCCGAGGGGGTGTTTCCGGTAAACACCTTCAGGTTCCCTGCCATGTGCATCGCGATGAACCCAAACAGGATGACGCCAGTAACGGCAACCACGAACTTTTTGCCGATAGAGGATCCGTAAAATCTTTGAATTTGATTCATGTTGACTTCAACAATCTGACATTATTCTTACCGCTTTATCGCTCGTGTCCGGGAGGATATTGGCGGTGGCGTGGTTTCTGCTAGATCTCTGAATAAAACCTTGATGGCGGCTTGCCCGCCAGTCCACATAATATCAATTGTCTTGCTGGTTTTGTATCCGGTGGAAATGGTTCTTCCTGGAAATAGCAGTTTGTGGCTAGCCGGCCTGGCACCGGCGATCCCGGTAGCCAGCTCATAAACCGGGCCTTGCTGCTGACCTGTTGGAATGAACGTCCCACGGTGGCTCGTTTGGCTGTTGGTTGTTGACCACTGAATAACTGCGGGTTTTTTGCTAAGGGGGTAGGAAATAGTCGTTGGTTCCAGGTAATCCGGCCGACGAAATGGAAACGGGTACGTAAGAGGTAGGCAGTGGCACCCAATTGACGGTTCGGCCCCTCAGGGCATTGGGAAGCTCCCATCCCTCAGAATCCCCGGTGAAATCAGCCGTTGCTGTTGCCCCGACAGTACCGTCATGCTGGTTTTGCAGAACTGCCGCTGAAGCCCTCCCCTCGGCAGGGAAAGTGGCCAGGGAATCTGCAGGAGCCCGACGGGCCACGTGATCTGGGCTCGCATGGCTGTTTGTTTTTTTGCCCGATCACCAGTCGGTTTGGTGGCCATCGAACCGACTGCTGCCTTCTGGTTACCTATCGACCCTAACCGCAAAACATCAGCAGTTTTCACTGCGGGTGGGAATATTCGGAGTAACCGTGATAAACCAGAATCCTGGAGTTGGGACGACACCGGTCCCCATAAAAGACGATACGTGCTCTAGGCTACTGCGGTCCCGAGGGCCTGGGACACAAGTTCGACCGGCTCAGAGGACCAGGCCGAGCCTCCGGAGTTGACCGCCATCAACTCGGTCTGTTCCTGGAGAGCTTCTGATCATCCCGACGCAGATCGGCATGGGGCGATGCGCACTAGCTGAGAGGTTGAGACGTATTCTACGTCGACCCGGGTGCATGTTGCACTCCGGCAGGCTTCCAATTGGATGCCCGGTTAAAAAATTCCGTCTTGCCTGGCTTCTGGTTTATGCCAACACACCGTGAAGGACCCGGCCGTGCACGTCGGTCAGACTCTCGTTGCGACCTTGATGGAAGTAGGTCAGCAGTTCATGGTCCAATCCCATCAGGTGGAGAATCGTTGCGTGGATGTCGTGCACGTGGGCTTTGTCCTTGACCGCTTCAAAGCCGAACTCATCCGTCTCTCCGTAGCTGATGCCTTGCTTCACACCTGCCCCGGCCATCCACATCGTAAAACCGTACGGATTGTGATTGCGGCCCGGTGCGCCTTGTCCCTCGCTGAACGGCATCCGCCCGAACTCGCCACCC
>JAKVBG010000096.1 GCA_022447605.1 Mariniblastus sp. | reverse complement strand
GCCGGTATTTCCAAAATTAAGGGCCCACTGGTTGTACTGGCCAATGTCAATCGTGCCACCAATTTCATCGTTGGGAAGTACCGCTGTGGTCCCCAGCGCATCTGCCCAAACCGTGAAGTCCGCAGCATCAACGACGCCATTGCCACTGTAGTCGCCAACCACTCCGCCGCCTGTTCCGCCCCCTTTGGTCAAAATCACACTCGAACCATCGATGCTCAAGTCGTAAAGCAAATCTGCCTCGGTCGTCAGAGCCAAGCCGTCATCGATGATCGACGCGGCCGTGAGTACCGTAAAAGTACCCGCCGCTGGTACCGTGTCGCCAACGACGTCAATCAGCCCGGCGAGGGTTGCCGTGCCGGTGACCTCAAGGGCATCGGCGTCGCTAAAATTCACAAATCCAACTTCAAGCGTTCCTGAGGCCGTATTGATCAGGTCCCCATTGATCAGGCCGCCTCCACCCAGGTTGCCACTGTTGGAGAGGGTTCCAGTTCCACCGTGATCGCTCGTGTTGTAGACGTTCAGGCGCCCTGACTGCACATCGAGCGTGTTGCCACCGAGGTCGAGTTGGCCGTTGAGGGTCAACGCTGAGTCGCTGTTGGCGTTCACATCCGTATTGCTACCCAGCACCAGGTCAAGTTGAAATTCGTGGTCACCTTGACTCCCTGCGCCAACATTGATCGCCGCATTTCCGCTGTCGGCTTCAAGGGTTAACAGGGCCGTGCCGGCAATCGCATAGGTACTACTGTTGTCGAACGATATGCTCTTGGCCGTGATCGGCGAGTCACTGATGACCGTTTGATTGCCAGTAATCGCATCGCCAAAGGTCACGTTCTTGGTATTGCCATCGGCCACTCCACGCGGGCTCCAGTTATCCGGCACTCCCCAACTTCCCCCTTCGGCAGCATCCCAAGTGAGATCAAAGATTTCTGGATAAAAGACTTCGACTTGAATATTGTCGATAAAGTAATCGGTCCGAGAACCGTCGGCCCCTGAAAAGACGATTCCCTGGACCGTGCTGGCGATCGCCCCGGTGGGGACCAGTTCGGTCGAATCGGCCCCTGGGTTCTCACTATCGTAAACGTTAATTTCCCGCTCCCAGATACCTGAGGCTGGATCGTTGGGCGCCTGAAATCGCTCCACCTTCAGTTCGTTGTAGGTGGAGCTACCAACCGTGTAGTCGAAACTGATTCGCTGGAAAATCGAGCTGCCATTTTGATACGGATAGAGGATGTGCTCCTCAAGGTCGATACCTGTCACCTGGCCTGCGCCGTTATCGACGTTGGCCCGCAGGATGCCGTTGCTCCGATTATTGGCGTTGATCAGTCCGGTGATTCCATCAAAGTAGTCGCCCCCCGTAAAGGAGTCGCGAATTCCTTGTGGGCGCGGGGGGTCCATTCCATCCCAACTATGGTCAAGTTGTTCCTGTTGAAGCGTCGGAATGTCAGTCACTAAGGCAAACGAAAACCCTGAGTTTTGCAAAAGGACTTGAAACTCGCCGACGATACGGTCGCCCGTTTGCGCGGTGATCGGGCTTCCATCGGTTGTGGTAAACTGAAGAATGCCGTCGAGGTCCTGGCCATTTTGATCCCCCCCCGCACCAGAGCCGCGGCTCTGATAAAATCCTTGAAAGCCGGTCGTGTCTCCATTCGGCAAAAGTTTTGCGGGGCCAAAATTACCCGAAAGCGTCAAGCTACTGGTTCCCAAGTTCGGATTCGTGTCGGGTTCATTATTCGGATCCAAGTTCACCGGCGACGCGTTGTTGTAACCGTTGGTCACCCAGCGGCCCGGCTGCAATTGGCCGACACAACAATCGGTGCCCTCGATAACCCGGGTACTGCTGCCGTCGTTTCCCTGGCCCGAGGGAAGCCCCTGGAGGCCCGGCCGTGCTGTTCCATTACCGGGGGACATGGCGCCGAGGTCGTCTTCAAAATTTTCCAAGGCGACGATCACGCTTTCGGCGGCAGCCGTGTCAGAGAAACTGCAGACCGCAAAGATTGCACAGAGTATGCCGGTGACAAGAATCCGGCTGCAATTTATTTTCGAACGGCAATAACAAGTCACTGGTACTATCTCCTGTTGGCCTGGAGGGTGCGACTTTTGCAGTCGGCATGCCCACCACACGCATTTGTCATAACCTTAGTTCGGCGAGCCGCATCCGGCGCCGCGCCGATCGTACCCGCGTTCGCGCACGCTGGTCCAGCTGCCCCCAGTATAAATGAAAACGACCGGATCGTCTAACAAAAACTAGGCTACTCCCTTAAATAATCCTCAGGCCCAAAGCCGTAGCGGCCCATTTATCGAGTCGAATTGGGTCCAAACGACCCATTTAGCTGGGGCCGCTTGTGCGTCTTTTCCTGGGAGACAGGCTGGGAGTTAGCCACTTTTTCTGGCCAGCAGCCCGCTAAGCGCATCGTGCCTGGTGGGCTTACCGCCGGTTAAACGCCGCCAGCAAAGGTGTGTTTGCCATTGTCCGATTCGGATCGGGATGTCCTCGGGGGCAGCACTCTGCGGAAAATATCGCCCAAAACCGGTTGGCGGTTCCGCTGGCCCCGCTGGGTGTGCGATGATGGTGCCCCCTCGATTGGGCTGCCTCATGCGGAGAACATTTGCCTTGATTGTTGATTCTCACGTTTACTGTTTTCCGCCGGTCGATAGTCCCGCCGGACATGCAACATCTGCCGAACACCTGAAATGGGTGCAGATTACCGTGGCCGGCCATCATCAGCGGGCTTTTCAGACTTCCGATCGCAGGGCAACCGATGCGCGGCCACTGGCACCAGGCGGTCTCAGTGATCTGCCCGATCTGCCTGATGTTGATTTTCGGGCTGATCACGCCACGGGGCGTGTTCTCTGGACGATCGACGGAGAAAATTGCACCAAGCATTGGCTGCCTCCCAACCTGCGCAACCTCGAGTTCACCCCCCACAGCCTCATCGGCGAGATGGACTATGCAGGGGTTGATGTGGGGCTGCTGCACACCGACCCGGCGCTCGGGCGCGATGCGAGTTTTCAGGCGGCCAGCGTCCAGGCCTATCCCGAACGACTGCGGTCGATGGTGCCGGTCGACGAATGGCGAATTGCCGGCGAAGCGTGCGCGGTGATTGAAGAGCTATCGGTGGCGATCGAAACGCACCAATTGCACGCAATTAAGTTCATTGCCGATTTGGCCTATTTGCATTGCGACCAGCCTTGGGACGACGGCCCGTATCGTCCCTTTTGGCAGGCGGCAACTTCGCTCGGGGTTCCTGTTTTTTTCACCCTCGGCACAGGCGCCGCGGATGGTCGCGGCCAGCCACTTGCCGCCTACCTCCAACAGCTGCAAATTCTAAGGCAGTGGATGGACCGGTACCCGCAGACGGTCTGCAGTTTGACCCATGGTTTCCCCTGGCGGCTGCTGCTGGAAGGAGACAAGTTTGTGCTTCCCGAGGCAATTTGGGCCCCCTTTGAAAACCCCAATTGCCACTTGGAGGTATGTTTGCCCGTGCGGCTGGGCGATTTGTTTGATTTTCCCTACCCTGAGCTCTGCCCCTTGGTCCACCAGATGGTCGACCGTGTTGGCAGCCGCCAGTTGGCCTGGGGTACCGACATGCCGTTTCAGAACCGTTTTTGTACCTACCGGCAGTCGCGTGACTGGATCGAGAAATATTGTCCGTTTTTGACAGCCGACGACCGGTCGGCAATGATGGGTGGCACGATGGCGCGGGTCCTTCAAATTGGCAGCTGATCGACAGGCGGAGGTTCCACCCACGGTCGATGATATTTCCGTTTGGCGGTGAACAAAATAACCCGGCGGTATGGGGGCTAAAATTGTCGAAAGTCGCTTGTAAACTTTGGTTAACCTGTCTTTTGCTGGCAATCACTGGCAGCACCGTTGCCCAGACGGGCGGTCCCTACAAGGTGGTCGCGAAGGATTTGACCGGTGATGGGCGGCTTGACCTTGCGCTGGCCTACCACGCAATCGGGCTGGTGACCGTTGAGCAGGGAGATGGCCATGGTCACTTTCGGCGATTGGCCGTCAACCCGTTTGAAAACGCCCAGGCTGCCAATGAGCGGCATGCACACAACCTGTCACTGGAAGATATCGATGGCGACGGCCTGGCCGACCTGTTAGTAGCTATTGGCGGGCTGTCGAAAACCGTGCCCGGAGTACACGTCGTGGCCCGAAACCTGGGTGAGGGAAAGTTTGCGGAAATGGCCCGGTTCACGGTTCCCAGCCAGGCCAAGGGGGTGCGCCTGGCCGATCTCGACAACGATGGACATATCGACCTGCTTTACACGGCCCGCGGGTCTGGCTACGAAGGCGATCTCAAACGGGGCCGTCTTTATCTCCGCCAGGGCCACGGCGATTTTACGTTTGGCCCGGTCCGCCAGTGTGATGCTGGCCCCTCGGCCTACTACATCGAGACAGCCGATTTAAACAACGACGGTTTTCTCGACATTCTGGTCCCCAACGAACATGCCCCTACGGTTCACTACGTCATCAGTCCCGGTGAAAACATTTTCGAGCGCAGTACGCCCCTGGTCGTACAGGCGGTGCAGGCTTCAAAAATCCCCGGTTACCGTGGGCACTGCGTAAACGATGTGCGGGCCACGGATTTGAACAGCGATGGCAATCTCGACCTGGTGACTGCCAATTTGGGCACCAATACGATTTCGATCTTTCTCGGTAATGGCGATGGAACGTTTCAAACCGACCGCCTGCTTGAGGGGGGTGAGTTTTGTGCCTTTCTGGCGACCGGTGACCTCGACCACGATGGTGACCAGGATCTGGTCGTCACGAACTGGACCAAGCGCGATGTGACTTCCGTGTTAATCAATCGGGGTGAGGCTGACTTCTTCCCTCGCAAGGAATATCAAACCGCCCTTGGCAACTATGGGGTAGCGCTTGCCGACGTCGATCTCGATGGGCATTTGGATATCATCACAGCCAACTACCAGGACCGGAGCCTTTCGGTCCTACGGGGCACCGGCGACGGAACTTTTCACCCGGCTGCCACCCAGCCAAAAGGCCTCACCCGGAAAGCTGACAGATGGGTTGCAGAATCCGACTGAACACAGGCCGCCCTCGACGCTGAACGCTCAGGCGGCTCGCTCGCTGCTAGCCAATGGCATCAGCGGTCTCGACCTGCCGTGGCGCAGCCGGTCGTGTTGACCCATCGTGAAGCTCCGCTGAACCGCGCTAACCTCGCCGCCGGCAAAAGGGCCAGCCTGGCCCACGAACGACCCCGTTTAAACAGCCCGGTCCTTGGAGTAATACCAGTTGAGCATCTGTTCGCTCGTATCCTCGTCGACATTCTCCTGGTCCCACAGACCTTTGCCCTGAGCGTCCGGTAGCATTTCCTTCAGCTTCCAAATGCCTTGCCGGTTATGGTTGCCAAACACCCAGTACTCCTCCCAGGTCGTGACATCCGCATCCTGATGCGTGATTGTATTGCTCTTGAAGAATCGTCTCTGGGCGTGAGCGCGGATGCGGACGATGTATTCGTCTTTCTTGTTGACGTGAAAATTTCTGATCAGAACCAACTCCACTTCCTTACCGAGAGATTGCGGTATTCCTCCCGGATATTCTGCCCGCTCATCTCGGCAAACTGCTTTTTGAGATGCTCCCGGGAGTCGGGGAACAGGTGGCCACGAACCTCCTCGGAGAGGATCCCTTTTTCCCGGTCAAGGGTGAGCTGCAAAAACAGCGAGCGGGCCCCCTCAAGCATCTCTCGACGATTCCAGATTTTGTCGGTTTGCACGAGAAAATCCAGCAGCTTCTCGGTCTTTTTCTCCTTGATTTCTGCTTTTTTCTCCAGCCTTGGGGCGGAGGAAGATCGCCCGGCGCTTGGGTGAGGTGGTTATTTACCAGGGGCGATCGTGCTGCTCCAAACACCATTCACACGATCACGCCATTCCTACAGGCGCACCCTGCCGATCGGTGCGGGCCCGCAAAAGGTGCCCGTCGGTCGAGGTGACATACAGGCTCGCCAGGTCGTCATCGCCAAAGCAACAGTTGGTCGGTCGGTTGGCCGGT
>JAKVBG010000095.1 GCA_022447605.1 Mariniblastus sp. | reverse complement strand
ACACTCCCATTTTTTGGTCCGTACATTCACGGATGATATTACCGTAATCGGCCTCCGGAAAATCAGCCGACATCGGTTGCCCGGCACTGGGGTTTGTCAGGCTGTAAGGCACCTGGATCGTGGAAAATTCACCCGACCGAACGACCTCTCGCATCGGCTCAGGATGGCCGATCCCCGTGAGACCCAGGTGGCGGACAACTTCATTTTTGACAAAGGGCTGCACCGCCTCGAGGACCCCCTCCCGACCAAGCAGGTCAGCAGGCGTGAGTGACGTCGGCTCATCACCGCGTTGAGTCGTTATGGAGTTATGAACCTGCAGAAGAGAAATCTGTTCAATTCGCAGTCGCTTCAGGCTTTGCTGGATTGATCTCTCAACGTTATCACGAAGATTGCCGAGTTGATCTGGCATGAGCCGAACCTTGGTTGCCACGTGAACCTTTCGGGCAACGCCAAGTTCTTCAAGGGCCTGCCCGAGATTTGACTCCGACGTACCCTCACCGTAGGTAGCGGCGGTATCAAACCAGTTGATACCGAGGTCAATCGCCCGCTCAATCACTGCACATTGCTGGCGACGGTCATTGCCGGTCATCAGTCCCGAAACGGGCCCGGCTCCAAACGACAAACGCGGGACGTAAATACCTGTCTGTCCTAACGGTACGTGTATCATAGAACGATCTGATCGGTCGCCAGGAGTTTATCAACAGCTATGGCGCCCAACCCAGCGGAGCCAGGATGTCGATATCGCTAACAACATCAATAACGGCTGGTCGACCCGAGGTGACCGCTTGGTCAATCGCCGATCCCAGTTCGCCCGGCTTTTCAACTCGCAATCCAAGGCAACCCATTGCCTCGGCCACTCGCGCAAAATTCATCGACTTGAACTGCCACATTTCCAAACCACGAGTTTGCGGGCTTTCACCATAGGCGTCACTGTAGAGAATTTTTTCCATATTGAGCGCACCGTTGTTGTTGACAATGACGACGACCGGAATGTTATAGCGGAGCGCCGTTTCCAGCTCTGCCATGTGGTAGTAAAACCCTCCATCGCCACTGAAACAGATGACAGGGCGTTCAGGAGCAGCACACTTGGCACCCATCGCCGCAGGAAATCCCCAGCCGAGCGAGCCAGCGGCCCGAATGAAAGTTTGTCCAGGGTGGTTCAATTCAACGTAAACGCCAGTCCAGATCCCCGCATGCCCGGTTTCGGACACAAGTATGGCATCCTCCGGAAGCGCGTTGCTCAATTCGCGGCAAATGCGTTCTGGTCTCAACGGCACCTGCTCCGACTTCATCAGGGGCTCATGCTCTTCGCGCCAGGCCTTGATGAATTGCTGACACCGGCCCAACCAGTCCTCCCGCGATGGGACGCCAGGCACCGCGTCGATGAGTTGCCGCAACACCGTTTTGGCATCACCACACAGAGAGGCAACATTTGGATAGTTCCGCCCCAAGCCATCTGGATCAATGTCCAACTGAATGACAGGAGTCTCGACCGGTGGAATTTTCCAGTTATTGGTGACCTGGCTGCTCGTCAGACTGCCGACATAAAAAACCAGGTCTGCTTCGACAAGGATTTGATTGGTACATTTCCTGGAATAAACTCCAGGCAAACCTATGGCTAGCGGATCATTTTCCGGAATCGTCCCCTTGGCATTCAAAGATGTTGCCACTGGCAAGGAAAGCTTGCGGGCGAGGCTGAGTACCTCTTCTTCGGCTCCTGAAAACTTGACACCACCGCCTGCCACCAGAACAGGTCGCTCTGCCTGCGCCAGACAACGGGCAGCCCGCTGGATATCTTCGTCATTGGCGGCCGGCCGAAACGCCGGCAACCGGTGAAAGGCCGATTCAAAAACCTTGTCAAATTCCCCCTCTTCTTCGATCACCTGCCCTGTCAGTCCCGCACATTCCAGGTGGACTGGCTGGGGACATCCGGTCGTCGCTGACCGAAAAGCCTGGCGGAGCAAATCAGGAAGCCGGTCAGGCCTGTCGACCTGAACATTAAACTTGGTCAACGGTTCAAAGACAGCGAAGTCATCTACCTCCTGGTAAACGTTTCGATATTTTCCTTCTGGCGATTTTCCGCCGGTGATGGCAATGACCGGCGATCTTGCCAAAAAAGCGTCCCGCAAGCCGGCTGCCAGGTTCGCAGCACCAATCGTTTGAGACAGGCAAATCCCAGGTTGATGGGCGATGCGGGCATAGCCATCTGCCATGTAAGCAGCTGCTTTTTCTCCGTGCGTCATCACCGGTACAATTCCCAGTCTTTCCATTTCGACCAACGCACGCGTCAGTACCACGGGTACAAAAAAGACATGGGAAATGCCTGCGACGCGCACGGTCTCGGCAACATAGTTTGAAGCATCTATTTTGGCCATAAACTTGCACTCCACGAAACAAGATCAACCACTCTATTGCGAACCAAACGACTCTCTAAATCAGCTCTACTGGTTATCATCCGCGCTTGTATGAAACAATTTAACAAGTGCTAAATACTTCTGGTCACGACAAGCCGTTTCATCCTGAACCGATTTGGAAGTGTAATCGTAGATTCCTTTGCCCGTCTTGACCCCAAAATTCCCTTCATCGACAAGTTGTTGCATTTTATCGGGGACTTCCTTGTCTCCACGCATGTGCTGAATCATCAGTTTGTAGGTAATAACATTGATGTCGAGACCCGCAAAGTCGTTGACCTTAAGTGGCCCGACTGCTGCCAAACGCATCCCCATGCTACCCCGAATTGCCTCATCAATATCCTCGGCACTCGCCACCCCCTGGTCGAACAAATCCCAGACTTCACGGTACATGGCCGTCTGTACCCGGTTGACCAGAAACCCAGGGATCTCCTTGTTGATCCGAATGGCCTTTTTACCAATGTTCAAAAGAAATTGATGAGTTGTACAGGTTGTCTCTTCAGAGGTATTTTCTCCTGGAACCACTTCGACAACCGGAACGATGTGAGGCGGATTAAAGTAATGGGTCAATATGGCCCGTTCGGGGTGTTTCATGAGACTCGCAGTTTGCGTGATCGGAAAACTCGAGCTATTGCTTGCCAGAATGGTTTCGGGACGAACGTCCGCCTCAAGACGGGCAAAAAGCTCCTGCTTGACCTGGAGATCTTCGGCAACCGCTTCGGTGACAAAATCGGCTGCCCCGACCGCTTCTGCCTCGGTTGAAACAACACGAATTCTCGCCAAAATTGTGTCGACCGCACCTGGCGGGAGAAATTCTGCCTCTTCTAATTGGAGCAGGTTGGCACGAACCCGCTCCACGAGCGAGTCGCGGGCGTCCGCGACCTGGTCGAAACAGTAAACCTCATATCCGGCCACGGCGAAGTTCTGGGCAATACCGTGCCCCATGGTTCCAAGCCCAAGGACGGATACCGTTTTTATTGCGTCTACATTCATGGTTCGGTCTTTTTTGGTCGGAGTTAAAAATCAGGTTGTCGCCCGAAGACGAATACTATTTCTGTGCATTGTCCACGACAATTTGCTAAATCACCAATTTGCTAAACCACCTGCTCGATGAGCCATACAGGACTTGTTCAATATCGAAGCCCAGATTTGATGCGATTCAGCGTACTAAGTTACTGTTTCAATTTGAATGCGCGGCGACTCAGGCAGGCTATCAAACGGCGTATCTCCTACAAAGAGACAACCCGCGTTTGGAAGCCGGGCCTGCCACTCAACCGGCATGTTTTCGACGGCAGTCGTCACAATCAATTTCACGACTCCGTCATGTTCAATCAGCAGGGGACAAGTCGCTCGAGGAGATAAGGGGGTTTTCCAAACAGCCTCCAGTGACCCGTCGGCAAGGCAAAATTGCCGCACCTCCCCATGGGGCGCATCATCCGGATTGTAGAATGCGATAATCACACTTTGCCCGTCGGGAGTGGCAACCATCCCGTCGGGAAAATCGTCAAAACGTTCAAGGTCCAACACTTCCCGAGGTCCGCTCAAGGTCCCCGAGGAAATATCCAGCGCGTAATCGACCACCTTTTTGGTCGGGGTGTCGATATCAAGAAAGCGAACCTGCTCACCTTCTTTGAGGATGACTTTCCCATTCGAGCACAATTGGTCGGAACGGAGTTGAAAAAGGTGCCAGTCACTCTTCCGCAAAAAGCACAAACCGGCTTTTTTTTGGTTCTCATCAAGCGTTTTCGAGCCGAAGATAAGCCCGTCTGAAAACGCGATACCGTCGTTGATAATGGTGCGATCGACACCCGCATCGACGGAATCGCACAGTTCAGTCCACTGGCCAGACCGGGTGTTAAAAATCCCGACGCGATGTTCCATCCCAACCACAAACGTGTTGGCTTCGGCACACGGGCAAGCAAATCCAGGTCGCCCATCCAGCGGATAAGTGTGGTTTTGATTGCTCGAAAGGTCAAAAATATTCAGCGATCCGACCGTCGCACCCAGGCCATGTTGGATCGCAACCCAGCTGAACTGATTCTTCCCACAAACGAGCGGGCCCTCGGGCAGGTTCGCTAACTCTTTATTTTCTGGACGATACAACACATGACAGTCGTAGGATCGCATCAGGCACTCCGTGAAATGAAGACTTCTTGTCAAAGCTGCAAAAAGGTTCCCCGCAATGGCCGACAAATTCGTCCTGCGGGGCACCCATGGGTACCACCACACCCGCCTTGAAAACTCTTAACAACAGCGTACGGTAGCATAAATAAATGTAAGCGGCGCGACAAACCGTCAAGAACATAAAAGGAGACTTTATGGCTTGCTTGACGGAAAGGTCGATTTCCTTTTCCTCTGTGCGTTTCACATGTGTGGCGGCTTCATAAACAGTTCCCACCGTGGTACGCTCATTAGAAATCAGGAAACCTGTGGCAATAGAACCTCCGATGGAATCTATGCCTCAGCAGGAGAAAAATCAGGGCCGGCTTGGACCCATCCGGTACGGCTTAAGAGAAAAAGGAAAAAACATCCCATGAGTGATCCGTTGTTTTCTGTGAAAGATCATGTGGTACTGGTCTCGGGGGGTAGTCGCGGTATTGGCCGGGCGATTGCGGCAGGTTTTGCCCAGCGCGGGGCCCACGTCGTCATTACAGGCCGCCAGTTGGATGCGCTGAACCAAACCGCCAAAGAAATCTCCCAGGGGGATTCCACTGTCCAGGCGATGGTGTGCGATGTACTCGACACCAACAAAATTGAAAAAGTCGTTGGCGACCTGGTCAGTCAACATGGGCATATTGATACCCTGGTGAACGTCGCCGGCGTGAACCAACGTAAGCCTGCGGTCGATTACACCGAAGATGAGTACGACCACATTATGGGGGTGAACCTCAAAGGGGCCTTCTTGATGTCGCAGCAGGTCGGACGCCACATGCTAGCGCGTGGTTCGGGTAGCCAAATCAACATCAGTTCGCTCAACAGCCAACGCACAGTCAGTCACCTCTTGCCCTATGCGGTCAGCAAAATCGGCATGGATCAAATGACCCGAGCGCTCGCCATGGAATGGGGAAAAGCAGGAGTTCGCGTGAACGCCATCGGTCCCGGTTTTGTCGAAACCGACCTCACAAGAAAAGTCTGGCAGGATACCACTATGGAAAATTGGCGGGCAGCCAACACCCCACAGAAACGTATTGGCACACCGGAAGACATGGTTGGCACGGCCCTGTTCCTGGCCTCGCCTGCCTCGGCATACTTGACCGGCCAGGTGATCTATGTCGATGGTGGACTAACCGCCGGGCGCATGTGGCCCTTCTCGGAGTAGATCCACAAGTGCACTTTGCGGAAAACGATGAACGAAATTCACATCCCAAGGATCTCATGGTGTTGGGCCCATTTTGAAAAGTCACCGCGCCGATCGAAAATGCGTGGATTTTCGATGGCAAAACCCTTTGAGTTTGGCTGATATCCTCCAGGCCGGTCCCTAGACGGTCAAAAAGGCGTTTGAGAACTACGTTTTTTCCGTTACGCTCCACACAAACCACGAAGCGCGAATCCTCTCTTTTTCGGCAACGCTACTTTTCGGCAACGCTACTTTTCGGCAACGCTATAGAGGCTGCCTGGAAAGGAACCTTTTTTGT
>JAKVBG010000094.1 GCA_022447605.1 Mariniblastus sp. | reverse complement strand
CGTAAGATTACCAATGCCCATCATGATTTCCGCATCGGGGTATTTTTCGCGGACCGCGAGGTAACGCTGCAGGCTTTGGGCAAAACCAAATCCGATCGGTTCCAGAACCGGATCAATGCGCATCGGGATCCCGGCCTCAGCGAGCAAATCGATCGTTTCATCGAGGCCAGCGAGCGTTCTGGGGTCATCCGGTACGACGACCACTTCACATCCCCAGTTCACCGCAGAATCTCGGTTGGAGGCATTGACCGAGAGCACCAGTTCGGCCCCAGCACGAACGGCCGGTTCGATTTCCCGGGGGTTGAGGCTGTCGATCGAGACCCGGTGGCCGTCGTCTGTAAGTGCTTTGACCGCATCGGCAACCCCGCCCCAGGGCTGGCCCGGATCGCAGCCAACATCAATGATGTTCGCTCCGTCCTTGGCAAGTCGTTGCGCCTGGCGGCGAATCTCGTCGATCGACAGCTGTGGGCAATGGTTAATCTCGGCGAGAATCTCGATTTCGTAAGCACCGTAGTCCGTGGGCAAAGGTTTGCGTCCAAAGTGGTCGGGCAACCGTCGCAGGTCACGTGGTCCCCGCGTGACGGGAAGGCCGGTGGCCGCTTCGAGGGGGGAAAGGTCTCCGCCGCAATAGCCGGGTATCAGGACCTGTGTGGCTGCCGAGGGTGGCTGGATTCGTTTGGCAATCCATGCGGGAGTCATCAACGCGGCAACGGTGATCGGCATGACGTCGGTTGAAAACGAAAACCCGATTTCCGCAGCCAGTGGTACAAGCACTTGCTCAAGCGCGTGCTTGGCAAGACGGCCAGTGACGAAATGGATATGCTCGCCCGACAAGATGTTTTCGTGGTAAGGTGGTTTTGTGGATGGGGGTATTTTGCGAGAGGCTACGTTTTTTTCGAGTTTGGATTTGTTTGAAATCCGCCGTTGACCGGTACCATTTGCCCGTTGATAAAGCTTCCCGCACGAGAGGCCAGGAAACGCGCTGTGTGGGCGACGTCCTGGGGAGTCCCCCAGCGGCCAAGCATGCATTCCTGCTGAGCCCGCTGTTGCCAGTACGGGTCAGCCGACTCGGACCACTCTGTTTGAATCCAGCCAGGTGCCAGGCAATTCACGCGAACTTCCGGGGCAAGCGACTTGGCGAGGCTGCGCGTGAAAGCCATGATCGCCCCCTTGATCGTGGCAAACAACTGGCCACTTTCACCTTCCATGCCAATCTCAGCTTGATCCCATCCCACGTTCAGAATGACTCCCTCTCCGCGAGTTTTCATTTTTTCCCCAACCAACCGGCTCAATCTCACCGTGCCCAGAACGTCAACTTGCCAAAGTTCCCCTAGTTTTTCGTCAAAGGACCACGTCGCGGTCGTTCCGGTGAGCACGTCTGCCCCTGCATTGTTGACCCAGAGATCGATCTCTCGCCATTTCCAGGCCTCATCGAAAAGACGAGTGTGGTTCTCGGGGGCAACCAGGTCGGCCATCACGATCTGAGTTTCCCGGCCCAGGCTGCGGATTTCGTTGGCTGTCTGTTCGGCCTCTTCACGGCTGCGGCGGGCGTGGACTAAGACGTCGGCACCAGCTCGAGCCAATTCCAACGCAATGGCACGGCCAATTCCCTTGGAACTGCCAGTCACAACCGCCGTTTTTCCCAATAAGTCATAAGGACTTTCCGGATCGAGTTCTTGGTGGGTCATGAGATTGCCTGATTTGTCCTGCTTTAGTTACTTGTCGACGGCAAACTTCGTCCGTAGGATGCCATCGGCAACCGTGGTGGGGGCTTGTGTCAGGCTGCGAACTTCCTTTCCAGCATACGGGTTTCTTGATGGGGCAACAATCGAGTTTGGTATCTTCTGGCAAGGGGCGGACTATTCGTTGGCCCCTTTTTCCAGTGGTCTGGACCGTGGCGTGGGCGGTTTTGAATGCGGGGTTTCAGTTCTCAGACGCAACGCGGGACTACAAGACCGTTTTCCTGCAGGTTTCCATATTGTTTGGCCTGATTGGCCTTCTGGGGTGGTGTTTTTACGCCATGTCGTTTTCCAGGACGACCCGGCGAGTGCTCATTGTGGTAACCCTTTTGCTATTTGCGGCCTGCTATTATTCGATCGACTATGTCAACGACGGCGACAACCGGCTTATTGGTCTGCGGTTTGCCTGGTCGCCCAAGCCAGACCAGTTGTTGAAGTTTCCTGTCGACAAATCCCAAGCGGACCAGTGGGAAGCCACGCCGCAAGACTATCCTCGTTTTTTAGGAACCGGTTACTGGGCCGAAGTTTCAGGGGTGCGACTCGACCCTGACTGGGAACACAACCCGCCGCGCGAGGTCTGGCGACGTGAGATTGGTGCCGGGTGGTCTTCATTTGCAATCGTTGGCGACTACGCAGTGACGCAGGAACAGCGGGGGCCGTACGAGTTGGTGGTCTGTTACCGACTGTCGACGGGCGAAATTGTGTGGACGCATGCCGATGAGGCCCGCTTTGATCCACAATCGTTGCTGGGGGGGATGGGCGGAGTGGGGCCGAGGGCAACCCCAACAATTGATGGTCCGTACGTTTTTACCCAGGGTGCAACCGGCATCGTCAACTGCCTTGAGGCGCAATCGGGGAAGCTGCGGTGGTCCCTCGATACGCTGGCAAAGTTCGGCGCCGACAACCTGATGTGGGGCAAAAGTGGTTCTCCGCTTGTGGTGGAGGACCGGGTCATTGTGAATGTGGGTGCCCCGGCCAGTATTCGGGCCCAGGAAGCGTACGATTCGTCGCTCGTTGCATTGAACGTCCATACCGGCGAGGTTGAGTGGACCAGTGGATATCGTACCACCGCCTATCCTTCTCCTGTGGTAGTTTCTCTTTTTGGAGAGAAGCAGATTTTGCAAATCAACGAGCATTACCTGACGGCACATCGGGCAAGTGATGGCCAGGTTTTGTGGGAACATGGGTGGCCAGGAAGTAGCAGTGGTGATGCGTCCTGCTCGCAACCGGTTCCGCTGGAAAACAATCGTCTCTTTTTGTCCCGGGGTTATGGAGACGGCGCGTCACTGCTGGAGATCAAGCAAGGTGAGAACGGCACCATGTCGGCAGAGCCCTGCTGGGTGCCGACTGCCAAGCCGATTATGAAGACAAAGTTTGGCAATGTGGTCGTTCGCGATGGGTATGTCTACGGACTTGACGGGACGATGCTGCAATGCGTGGACATCGAAATGGGACAGAGTGTGTGGAAAAAACGCCGCCAGCGGTCCTTGGGGCATGGGCAAATCATGCTGGTCGGCGACTTGATTTTGATTGTTTCCGAGACAGGCGAACTTGTGCTGGTGAAGTGCTCGCCGGAGGGGTATCGCGAACTGGCCGCGATGCAGGTCCTGGATGACAGTACCGTCACCTGGAATAACCTTGCGTTTTCACCGCCTTACCTGCTTGTGCGGAACGCCGAAGAGGTCGTCTGCCTGGAGTTGCCGGTTCTCGAGTAAGCCGGTTTTGCGAGCTTCAAAACGGGGCGTCGGTGAGGGCAAGTCAGTACGCTTGCCCCCGAGTCGCATCTTTCTCCGTGAGGCACCTGGCGCAGAGAAATCTTTGCTTGCGTCCCGGACCCTGCTGTAGCCTTACCGAGGGGTCACCCGCGGTGCCGTCGGGGGGACGCAATCGCCAGGGCCAAAAGGGCCAACAGGAGCGCCGATGGTTCGGGGATCATGTTGGCCCCTGAACTGCTGGCTGCGGTTGCGCCGAAGTTGGTTTTCCAGAGGGCATAGTCGGCCTGGCCAACCGTTGCGGCACCTGAGCCGTTGCCATTCAACACTGCCGCGTCCAGGCCCAGATTGTCTTGATAAATGGTGTAGTCGGCCGCATCGACAATGCCGTTGCCGTCGAAGTCGCCACTAAGGGCGACGGTTGTGACGCCGACAAAGGAGCTACCCGTGTTGAACTTGAACAAATCGCCAGTGCCCCCGTCGAGGGTCAGCAGCAGCTGGTAGGTTGTGCCACCGGTCGGTGTCAAAGATACCGACTCGACCAATCCCGTGTCGCGGCTTAGCCGCTGCAGGCCGCTGATGCTTGGGTCGGAGGCGAAGTCAAAGTTGATCGTAATCTCCTGCTGCGTTTCGGAGGCCAAGCCGTTGGGGTCGCTCAGGCCATTGACGATCATGAAGTAGATGTCGTCGTCATCCTCGACGCCGGAGTCGGTGAACTGTTTGTCGAGCGGCTCGAAGTAGCCTACAACCACATCGCCCGCCAGGCTGTTGTTGAGGCTGCCAAGGTTGGTGGCCGAGATTGAAGTGATAAAAGGATCGGCCGACGCATCCCAGGCGGTTACGGCCGTCGGGAGCGTGTTGGTTACCACCTGGCCGTTGTCGTGCTGGCCCATAATCATGCGGGCATCGGTGCTGATCAATCGTACCAGCGAGTCGCCCAGGTTAAGACTTTGGCGGTTGGTCTCGGCGAAATGATCGAACGTGGCAGTGGGGCTGTCGGTGCCGAAGCCGTCGAACATGACCGAGTCGACACTGCCGTTGATCACGAAGTCGTCGTAAACGAACGGCTTGGCGGTGGTCATTCCAAAGGCCCAGGCGGTGAAATGTTGCTGGCGAATTTCCGACTCGGCCGGGGCGCGATTCCAATCGTTTCCGACCGGACCGTCGGTAAATGCCTGGGAAATCACCCCGGTCGGAATCGGTTGGTAGCCTGATCCGTCGTGGCCGCCCAGTCCCAACTGGCGCACTCTTTCATAGACGGTATACATCCAAGTCGGGCTGCCCCCCTGGGCGTCGAAATCGGGATGGCCAGGGTCAATGTAGGGATAGTTGTTGACGACGATGACGTCCGGCCTCACCTGATCAAGGTAGTTGAGCATCGCAGGCTGGACGGCGCCGGTTGCCGGGTCGACGATTTGGGTCGACGCCAGGTTGGTGTGGGCCATAACGCCGGGGTAAAAGTCATGGATGTTGGTAACCTGTCTTGCCATGGTGTTGAGATTTCCTGGGGAAGTCAGGTCGACTTCATCATCCAGGTAAATTCGCACCAAACTTGGCACGAAGGGGAGTTCGGTGGGCTGGATATTTCCCCCCGCTTGCGCCAGCCCCATCATTCGACTCCAGGGCAAGCTGTTATCCGCCGGAAGTCCAATAGGCTGGTGGCTGGTGGCGGGATGCACCCGGTCAAGAAAGTCGATTGTGGTAAAATTTGAGGCATCCCAGCGACTTGTGTCAAACGTAGTGGTGGCCGGTTGGCCGACGTCAGAGAAGGGCTCCAGCTGCATGCCGCGGGCAACCATCTGCGTGTGGCCATAGGAAAGGGGATCGTTGTCGAGTGCACCTATGCGGGCCGAATCAAAATCGGTGGTCAGGTTGAAGCTGTCGACTTGCCAGCTCGGGTGGCCATAAACGGCCCGTCCATAAAGGGAAACCGTTTTTCCATGGAGAGAGTCGCCGATGTCCTGGCCGGTGTGGAATACCTCCGGCGTATCGGTTTCCTGTGCCGGGTTGACCCAGAGGGTCAATTCGTCGCTGCTGCCGGTGGCATTGAAGTCCACCTTGCCGACGACACGGTGATAGGAACTTCCTGGATGTTTGGTGGCTCCGCTAACGCCTCCCGTGATGATATTGCCGTGCATGATGGTTTGAGACCCACCGTTGTCCCAAAAATCATCGACGATCATCAGTGCAGAGAGTTCCGGACCACCGACGTTCCCGTCATCGATCCCGAGGCCAAAAAGACTGGGAACATTGAGCGAACTGGTGTTGTTCCAGTACTTGATGTTGAACCCGAAGTAGTAGGTGTCGGTAGCTTGATTTTCCTGGATCAGCCGTTCAACACCCATATTAAGTCCGGGAATCGCACCGAATGTGGTGTTGGTCTCGAACTGGTTGCCTGAGATGCGCCAGCTGGCTGGGTTATTTGCCGGCTGCCACACGGCATTTTGCCATGCGCCACCCCAACGGTTACTGGCGTCGAGGCTGAAGCCCCCGTCGTTTCCGATCAGTTGCCCGTCTGAGTAGCGAAATTCTTCCGACAGCAGCACATCGGCCTGTGCCTGTGGTCCAGTCAGCAGTGCAGCCAGTCCCAGTAATGCGGCTAGTCTCAGCTTGGTAAGACGAAAATTTATCCAAAATGACTTCGTCATGAGCTTATATCCTCGAGTGGCTGCTGGTAGCGGTTGCGCAAGTTTTTATTATAGATCAATCTGTTCGGGTTTGGGTTATAAAATCCCGGCAGGTTTTGTTAATTGCTGGATTT
>JAKVBG010000093.1 GCA_022447605.1 Mariniblastus sp. | reverse complement strand
GGAGACGAGCGTCGCAGGATCGTTGTCGAGCTGCTGATCGGGCCAACGCGCCGCAAGCGACAAGTCGAACGTTTCTGCCTCGGGACTGTAGATCGAAGTCCAAAGAGTTCCCCGGGCAACCTGACTGGTAAGGTCAAAATCGCACAGCTCCGCCTGGTTGACTGCAAGCGCACTTCCCTTGGTCGCCGTCGCGTACCAGCAGGCACCCCCGGTGACCAATAAAATAATGAGCGGGAAAGTCACCCAACTCATTTCCATCCGGCGAAATACTTTTTTGACCAGCAAATAATCGATCGGGCCAATCAGTGCGAGGTAAGCCAGGACCACGATAGTCACCCAACTGAACGAGATCGTCCCCACTCCCAGAAAGGTGGTTCCCAACTGGTGATTCAGGGCCCCAGCCAGATCCTGATACCCACGTGTCATGAGGGGAGTCATGCTCTGGGTCTTGGCTTGATAGGCCCCCTCATCCAACTGGAGCAGGTTGCGTAGAAATGCCGGTCGGCCACTCCATCCTGCCAAGGGCGAAACATGCAAGTCAACCGCTGCAAAGCTCACCTCTCCAAATCCAACGGCCGTGCGAATCACCAGTGGCAAATCCTCAGGAGTTCTTCCCTCAAATGCTTCGATCTGCCCACTCACGTTTTCGAATCGCGGCACAGAAAGTTTAAAACGTTGCCGCGACGTTGCAATCGCAACATCCGAATCACTAAACAACTCGAAAGCCATGCCACGATCCAGCACAACCATCTCCTGAAACTCACCAGGCAGCAACCCGCTTAAAGGCCCACCAGCGGCAAGCAGATCAGCGGCAGCGGTCCCTGCCAAAAGTGTCAGCCGGCCTCCCAGCTGAACCCAACGTCGAATCGCCTCAAGACGGGGATCTTCCGCCGAAAGCTGAGCCAACCACTGGAGGTCACCTGCAGCGATCACCAGGTTATCTACACTATCGTAACCGTACCAATCGGTTGGTAACGCCTCGGGTGTACGCACCGCGACCACTTTTCTGCTCAGCAAACCACGCTCGCTGTTTTGCGGCGGAAACGTCTCGGCAAGTCCAATATCTTCGCTGCTTATTTCCACAAGAAGTCGACAGTCGGCCGGAAGCCCGCCTGGGAAATCGGTCCGAGAACGGTTCGTGACCGCAGAAAATGTCCGAGACACGACCACCTGGTCATCCTGAAGCAAATTCACGACGAGATCGCTATCGCGGATGCCGATTTTGGTGGAGAGGCCAATGGTGGCTTCTGTCCCCGGCTGCAGCTCCACCGCCTGACGAACTGCCGTGAGCACCCCGTCACGGTCGGGTGCAAGCAGTTCGACTTCTCCCCGAAATGGTTCTGCGCCGCCCCGCACATCAATCCAGAGCGGAGTCCAAAAGCCTACCTTCCAGGCCCCGGAAAAACCCACCTTGCAGGCAACGATCTTTAGGTCCCGGGCAGGCTGCTCCTGGCCGGCTCCCCGGCTGATGTCAAAACCAAATCCGCAAAAGAGCCCCACGACACCAACCAATATGATGCGCACAAACCAACTGCCTCGCGCCACAATCGGCCGGTCAGATGGCATACTTGTCAAGTTAAAGATGCGGCCAGGCATCCAGCTGTTCCTCACGGTTTTTGAGCGTCATCGCAGGTACAAATAAACTGACCGCAACCAGGGCAACCAGAACCATACTTCCGCATGATGGCGTCGTTCAGATCAACTCCAACCACATTCGCGATGGTTGTCAGCCAGGCCAAGACATCGGCAAATTCTTCGAGCTGGTCTTCGTGGGAACCATCGCGAAGTGCTGCCGCCAATTCGCCCACCTCCTCCATGAGCCACATAAAGGTTCCATCAACTCCTCGAGCATGATCTTTCTCAAAATACATGGCCCGGATCAACTGCTGGAACTCGGCGAACGAAATCTCTTGATTGGAATCCATTGTAAGGCCGCAAAAAAGTCAGTTTTTTTAATGGGAACTATGACTACCGCACCACGCCTACCACACACCACACCTACCACACCACGAACAATTCCGTTATCTTAACCTGCCGAAGCCTGTTCGTTAACGGAGTCAAACGGTCAAGTTTGTCACTATTTTCTGTGTTGATTTACAACGATCCAATTCAATGTCAGAGTTTGTAAGTGTTGCCCGGGTTGGGGCAATTCCTGACGGCCAGGGGGCTACCTTCACAATCGCCGGTCGACTTGTGGCCGTATTTAATGATGGTGGAGAGTATTTTGCCATAGATGACCTCTGCCCGCATATGGGCGCCTCGCTAGGAGCTGGCGAGCTGGACGACCAGGGAAACGTCGCCTGTCCCTGGCACGCCTGGCGGTTCAAGGTGTGCGATGGCACCTGGACAGACAATCCGCGGCTGAAGGTCGACTCGTTTGCCGTGCGCATTGAGGACGACGAAATTCAGGTGCGGGTCCTGCCGCCTGAGGCCACCACACCCGAGGATGCAAAAAACCCCGCTGCCGACCCCTAAAGGGAATCCGAGGCCAAACCGCCAACCGGCATTGCTGGTGGCCCAATTGGGCCACCGCTAAGGCTGGGCTGGGGTTGCGTCTGCTGGGGTTGCGTCTGCTGGGGGTGAGTCCGTTGGGGGTGGGTCAGGTTTGTTGTCAACGGGCGACACGAAAGTCATGCTGAACGTTTGGTGGAGTTGGCCTGGTGTGATGGTCCGGTTGCCATCAGGGGCCAGCCTGGTCGTGGAAGTCCATTGACTGGACTGAAGGCGGCCTTGGGTTTGGTTGAACTGGATTTCACCTGCGGCCTCTTCGGAGGTAATCAAAAGTGCCTTCTCGGCATTCTCATTGGTGATGGTGCGGGTCGTTTGAATCACGACAAGGGTCTCCTCGCCGACTGGTTCCTCACGAACATAACGAAAAGTCCTGTCCACTTTTTGTGGTCCCAAGACTTCATTGCTCATCTCGCTGGAAGTTGACCAGGTGACTCCTGGCTCCCAGGGTGCACCTGAAAACTGGACAATCCCCTCAAAAAAGAAGTGCCGTAATCCCTCCTGTGAAGCAAACGACGACAAGGGTGGGGCTAACGGTCCATGGACCATCGACGAGAGAACCTGCTCAGGAACTTGCAAATCGGCAATTTCACCATCCGGTGATAACCCAAAGGTAAAGGGGTGCTCCCTGAAGGCACGGAAAACCGGTCCCATCAACGCAGCCAACCCGTGGGGATCCTCGTCTTTGGATGAATCATACTCCAGGTTACCGAGGGGATCATCAAGTTTTAAAACAATACGTTTGACGATTTGTTGAATTTGAGCCGTGCCATCCTCGGCAACCTCTTTGACGGTCCAGGTCAAATCAAACTGCTGATCGAGCTGATAATCGGTGGGTGGCTGGCCTACCGAGAGTCGAACCCTGTTTTCGACCTCGTAGTTCAAAACCTGGCCCTCGGAAAGCTGCCAAACGGGAGGATCCTGGGCCACCAACGAGGACGAGGCACCCACAACGATCATAGTGATCAAGGCAAGACGAATGATGCAGTAAATCAAGGGTTTGACTCCAAAGACTCAAAGTGTAAAAACGCCGCCCGGCTCCAGAACAATCGGATCGGCGCCGGAATGAATGCGAACGAGCCCGGCCCATTCTTCAGCATTCTGCTCGATGGGAGGCCAGGTGTTGTAATGGCAGGGCGCCACGCGCTTCGGGTTGAGCAGTTTAATCGCTTCGAGCGAATCGGCCGGGCCCATGGTAAACTGATCACCAATCGGTAACACGGCCAAATCGAGCCCCGCTACCCCGATCAGCTTCATGTCGAGAAACAGGGCCGTATCGCAGGCAAAATAAATCCGCTTCCCTTCGAGCTCCAGCAAAAAACCTCCTGGATTACCCCCGTAGGTTCCATCGGGCAAAACCGAACTGTGATGGGCAATGGTCATTTTGACGGTACCGAATGGCAAGCCAATACTCCCTCCCAGGTTCAGGGGAATCACCATCTCGTCGGCCACGCCAACTTTCTTAAACCATTCAGCGATTTCGAAGTTGGTTAATACTTTTGAGGAGTTCCGCGTGGCAATTTTGGCCGTATCGCCCACGTGATCAAAATGGCCGTGTGATACCAGAATGTAGTCGGCCGACACCGCGTCCGACTTGACCGGAGCGGTTGGTGAATCATCGAAAAATGGATCCAGCAAAATTGTCGTATCGCTGGTCTGGATGGTCCAGGCGTTGTGCCCAAACCATTTAATTTCAATCGACATATTACTTATCCTCGAAGCATTCGGTTCCTACTTTTTCCTGCGACTTCCATTCCCGAGGTGGATTCAGGCCATGGCCCGGGTGACAACTCAGCCGGTTATTCTATCGGCCCGGTCGCCAGACGTCATGAGGAACCTCGGCTTGATCTTGCCAGCGGCCGCCAGATCGCGACGATAGGAACAGGAAGCAATTGCTTCATATCACAACGCGGGACCGTTCGCGCGAGGCCTACCGGAGAAAAAGAAAAACATGGATATTCACGATCTCACCCGAGATTTAAACACAAAAAACGACGCGAAAATTGTGATGCTGGTAGGCGATGGCCTGGGAGGTTTGCCACAGGAACCGGGCGGTCCGACAGAACTCGAAGCTGCCCAGACACCCAATTTGGATGCCCTCGTGAAACAGGGCATTTGCGGGCTCAGCCTCCCGGTCCTGCCAGGGATCAGTCCCGGCAGCGGACCAGGTCACCTTGGTCTGTTTGGCTATGATCCACTCAAATACCAGATTGGCCGAGGTGCGCTGGAAGCCACCGGAATTGGATTCGAACTGACCGGTCATGACGTGGCCATTCGCTGCAATTTTTGCACACTCGATTCAACCGGCAACATTACCGATCGTCGGGCAGGACGAATTTCCACCGAAGAAAGTGCCCCCCTGGCCAAAAAGCTTCGCAACGTCAAAATTCCTGGCGTCGAAATCTTTGTCGAACCGGTCAAAGAGCACCGCTTCGTGGTCGTCCTGCGGGGCGAGGGGCTTCGTGGTCAGGTCAACGACACCGATCCGCAGCAAACGGGCGTGCCGCCGCTCAAGCCGGTCGCCCGCGACACTGCCAGTGAGCGAACCGCCGAGGTCTGCGACCAGTTTGTGAAACAGGCAAACGAGTTACTGTCTGGTCAGGCTAAGGCCAATGGCTGCACGTTGCGAGGGGTCGCCGAAAAACCTGAACTGCCGAGTTACGAGGAGGTTTATGGACTGCGGGCGGCGGCCATTGCCGTGTATCCCATGTACAAGGGGCTTGCCAGGCTGGTAGGGATGGATGTGGTGGGGGAGGCAAAAACCCTCGACGACCAGATGGATGTACTGGCCGCCAACTGGTCCTCGTATGATTTTTTCTTCATCCATTTCAAGTACACCGACAGCACGGGTGAAGATGGCAACTTTGCCGCCAAGGTGGCCAAGACTGAACAACTCGACCAATGTGTTCCCCGTATTCTGGCCTTGAACCCCGACGTGGTAATCGTGACCGGAGACCACAGCACACCTAGTATGCTCGCCAGTCACAGCTGGCACCCGGTCCCCACCTTGCTGTCGGCCAAAAATTGCCGGTCCGATCGCTGTGAAACCTTTGGCGAAGCAGAATGTATCCAAGGAGGCCTGGGACAGTTTGAAGCAAAATATCTGATGTCGCTGGCCTTGGCCAACGCAGGCCGCCTGGGAAAATATGGTGCCTAGCGGGCCGAAAATATGGTGCCTAGTGGACTGCAAAAAGAGTGCCTAGCAGACCGCAAGAAATAGCGCGGCATTCTACAGGCGGTGTACAGGCGGCGCAACCACGCGATTTTTTTTGGAGAGGCAGAGAGGGGCCAGTCCCCTTTCGAAAACAGTCCAGCCGCCAACGTCACTTGACCAGTCGTGCATCAAGCCAGTTGGCGTGATCGAGTTCGTCGCCACGGTCGGCATAGTCCACCACCAGGGCAAGATGCGTGGCACCTTCGAGATCGACTGTAACAGCTTGCGAAGGATCACCGCCACGGAGAATTTTGCTCGCAAACACCTCCTGCAGTTCACCCCCGCGAACAAGATAAACACGAAAGACCACACTGCCCTGCCGACCCGCAACATCATCGAGCGCCACCTCGGCTTCAAACCGCCGAAACCTGCCATCGAGCGGATACACGATTCGAGAGGCAGAGTGGGCTGAAATCCCAGTGAGATAACTCTTGCCATTGGACTGCAACCGGTCTCCCAGCAAATTCTGATCGCGGCTATACGGCCAGGGAATGTTGAAATAAGGAACGTGCCGATAATCAGCCGCCTCGGTTTGAGA
>JAKVBG010000092.1 GCA_022447605.1 Mariniblastus sp. | reverse complement strand
TGCGACACTTTCAGTTTCTCGTCGGGGCCAATGCCGACAATTTCACGAAGATCTTGCGTCCAGGTAAATTTGTGTGCCTTTTGGTCGTAGTTCAAAAAGAACAGCCCGATCGTTCCGTCGGGTGCCCGCCATGCGCTTCCTTCGACAGCCCTCACCGGGAACGCAGGCTGGTACTGCGCGCATGGGCTTCCAGGCAGGATCGGCAGGTTTCCCTCAATCTTGGGAGGCCTGAGCATTTCGCCATAACCCAGATAGGGCCTGGCGAACTGGGCGTGACACCACAGGAGTTTTCGATAGTAGTGCCCTACGTCCCCAAATACGTCACTGGCCAGCCAGGGCATGATGTTGTTTTCCCCATTCTGGGTCCCTGTCAGCCACCAACGGCCTATGGTCTGCGGGGTGGAGCAGTTCTGCACGCCCCCGAAAATCTGCGTGTATCCGTGATACACGGCGAAGTAAGCAGGGGTGTTTGAGGAGACCCCGCCTGTGTGGCTGGTGTCGACCACGTCAATGCACCACTCGGCCGTGTGTTCGGCGCTGATCATCGTCTCCGGATCCAGTTTCTGGCATTTTGTGCGCACTTCTTCCAGCAGTCCATGGACTGCCTTGGTCCAGTAGTCACCGCCGGCGATGTCGTGTCCATGATCGGTGTTGAAGCAATCTTCCGTATGGTTGGTGAAGTAGTCAAAGTAGAGGCCGGAAACTCCGTACTTTCCGACCAGCGTCGTGGTGAGGTTAAGGATTTTTTTGTGCCACAACTCGGTGGCCGGACAAATTCCCGCAGACAGATCATGGCTGCCCGCATAGGTTAGTGGCACGATCCCCTGTTCTAATAATAAGCCCGCTTTCTCCCCCTCTTCCATTCGGTAGCTTTCGGTGGTGGTGTTCCACAGCCATCCGATGATGTAGTTCACCACCCGGATGTCTTTTGCGCGCAAATCTTTTACGAGTGCAGCATAGTTGTCCGACCCAATTCTCGGCGGCAGATAGTCAGGGTTGGAATGGTGATCGTAACCGGGCATGTAGCCGTAATCATGGAGGATAACGTTTGGTAGATTGAAATAGTTTCGATGGAGGTCCACGAAACCAATATCCGCTTCGTGGTTCATGCGGTTGTTCGACCAGTATGCCAGGTTGAGTAACCACTTGGGATAATCATCCCGCGCGTGGATCGGGCCTTTACTGCACCACGGCGCTGTTATCGCCCATTTTCGGTAAATGCGTGAAGCGTCAAACCAGTCGCCTTGAAACGGCCCCACCACCATGTCGCCCGGACTACGGTACTCAAGCACCATTTTGTCCGCTCCCCAGTTCAGCACCGGGTGCGAAATAGAAACGGCCAGCGTTTTGCGTTCTGCATCAGGCGTCCAGTCAAGATGCTTTCGGTTGGCCTGACCGTCTTCGGCGGCACAGTAGAATCCCAGGCCGTTTCCCAGTAGTGCCGTAAACTGCATCGACCCGCCGGGGTACTTGAAGCCAACCGGGACACCTTCTGTGAGCGGGGATGGTTTTACATCGCCTATCATGTGGGTAACCAGTACCTGGTCTTCCGCTGCGGCCTCGCTCAAAGGCAGAATTCCTGACACGCAAGGATGGGTCACGGTTTTTAGCCCTGTCCCTTCCCCTTTTACCTTCACGAGTATCCGCGATCGGGCCAGACTTTCGTCTTCCTTCAACTTGGTCACGACGGTGATCTGGAGGTCTTCCACCGACCATGTAAACAGGAGTCTGCCCTCTCCGTTGTTTGCATTGACTTTGACCTCGCATGGAATGCCCGCATTGGTATAAGAGAGCCGCTGTCCATCCGCTTTTTTTACATCCACCTTCCACGAAGTTGCCTGTGACTCAGTGACCCTGAGCAGTTCCTTGTCCGAAGTTGAGTCGTGGACTCTCAGCATGCCACCGCCCTTTTCGCCCCGCGCCCACAAAATGGTGACCTGTTTATTGCGCAAGTAGGGGTGTCCGTTGATCATGCCGGCCTCGACGCCCGCTGACCGCTTTGCGTTCGGATCTGTTTTGGTCATCAGCTTTGTAAGCCGGGCATCTTCTAACGCTTGAGCTTTAGCGGTGGCTTTGGCTGCGGCGGAGTCAACGGCGGCTGGAGTTGGGTGGAAATCCCACAGGGAAAAGTCGTCCACCCGGATGACCCCCCCTTTGCCCCCCTGCCCGCGCGGCTGTAGGTTGACGATCATGTTGTAGAGGTCTTCAGGCGTGGTGGACGGGTCGGCAGTGAACTCGTCCGCTATATACTTCCACTTTCCATCGACCTTCATGTCGAAATAAAGATCTTTGCGATCTTGGTTCGTGTCATTTTTCATGTCGCGGGCAATCACCTGTTTGACCGGGCCATCTGGCGCGCCACCCGCCACGATCTTGTACCAGATGGAGATTCGGTATTTCTTGCCGCCTTCAAGCCCAGGCACCCGGGCGTGAATAAAGTTACTGCAGGCAAACTTCTCGGTGGTATCGATCTGAAGTGATTGTTTGCCGGTTGAGCCCGGACGGACGTCGTCGCTCGAGGAGTAGACGGCCCCGACGGCGCCCGCACCCTTGCAGTGCCACATGATCCAGTCGGAAACGCCGGCCTCGAAGTCGCCCTGCGGAAGCATCTCCACGGCATGCGATAATCTGGGTGCCCCAGATAGAAACATGGTGATGACCACGTACCATTTCGCCAACTTTGCCAATTGTTGCATCGTACTGTCCTTTTCGAAATGGACGAACGTGTGGATTCCAACACTTCGTTATTGTAGCCAAATCTGCCTGGGGGGGTTGGTGGAAAGTCTGAAGATTCCAATCGTCACGAGTCCATTGCGCACGGCTCGAACTCTAGCTTGAGAGCGATTAATCCCCCACCATCAGTTTGTAAAAACGCATCATCGGTCGCCGGCAACTCAGCGGTGAGCCTGCCAGACGCGTATTTCCGGTCACTGGCGATCACGCTTTCGATCGGCCCGTTGGGGGCACCACCAGAGACGATCTTGCGCCAGGTGGGCCTTTGAGCAATGGGGTGTGAGCCGACCACCCACCCAGCTGCTCAGTTGCCAAAATGTACTTGGTCAAGTAAGGTGAAATCAGTCGAGCAAATCTTCTTTTAGCGCCGGTTTCTGTCGGCTGCTTGCACTTCTCGCTAAACGTATGGGAGATGGATTTTGACGACTGATGTTGACCCGCGCGGTGCACCAGGCTTGCGGCGCCTTGTCGACTGGAAGCTTTGGGTGTTTGCCCTGCTTGCCGTCGTCGGGAGCGTGAAGGCCGTTTCGGTGATACGCGACTTTCGCGATCGAGCCGGCCACGCAAACAGGATTGAGACGATTGTTGAATCGGAAGCATGGATCCTCAAGCTCACGCCAGAGCTCAAAAAACTCTCTACCGCAGCGATCAACCTGAAGCTGCCAGATGAACAATCGGTCGGGCTGTTCGAAGATCCGTTGGTGCAGCTGACGGATATCGCCCAACCATCGGGGGGCGCACCGGTCACCGACGAGCCGATCCGCGCTGCGGTGTGGAGTGCGGCTCCGGCAACGAACAGTGTGCCACGTTCCCAGTTGGTGATCTGGGAGCCGTTGCTGGAGAAGGTGGACCATTTCAAGCATGCGACGTTCTATTTTATCCGTGGTGAACAAACCAGATCCCAGGAGGGGGAGTCCAAGCGAGTTGATACGGAACTGGGTTTTCGCGGGTTGGCGCGGACCAAGGCGGGTTCCTGGCGCGCCGTTCACAGCCGACAGCGTGTCGTGTGGTCACGGGCCGCAAGTGCTGCGCAGCCCGGTTGGCGCATCGCTGTGTGGGAACACCTCGAGATGTCGGTCACCGACGCGCCGCGGCAGATGTTCCGCACGGTCCTCCGCGAGGCATTGCCCCACCAGGAGCAGCGATTCCGTGCAGAACGGTCATTGCATGAGGAAAAACTCTTCGACGTCTTCAACACGGGGGCGGCAAAACTTCCCGACCCGAAATACCTGCCCTATTTTAAGCAGGACGCCATGGGCAAGCATCCGGCCATTTCGGTGGTCGATATTGATCGAGACGGTTTCGATGACCTGTACGTGATGGCCCGGTGGGGTCGCAACCAATTGTTCCGCAACCTGGGTGACGGCACCTTCAATGAAATCGCCGGGCAGGTGGGGTTGGACATCGATGGACTCTGCACGGGTGCAATTTTTGGCGATTTCGACAATGACGGAGATGCCGATGTCTTTATCGGCCGCTGGTTGGAGCCGAGTTTGTACTTCGTGAACATGGGAGGTCGGTTTGTGGATCGATCAACGTCGCTGGTCAAGCCGAATCTGCCCGCGCTCGTCACTTCGCTTTCGGCTGCCGACTACGACGGAGATGGTCTGCTGGACATTTATTTTTCGACCTACGCGCCCCCCTTTCGTGATCTTCCACATTCGCGGGCGGCGGCGCTATTTCTGCCGGCCACGGATGTCGATGAACTTATTCGCCGGCTTGCCGGCCAGGACGAGTCAGCTATCTATTTGAATTCGGTGGGTCCACCAAATGTGTTGCTGAAGAACTTAGGTCAGGGCAAGTTTGGGCCATCACCGCACCAGGAAACGGTTGCCCTGTGGGCCAATACATTCCAATCGACGTGGGCTGACTACGATGAAGATGGGGATCCCGATTTGTATGTGGCCAACGATTTTGCGCCAGACTTCCTGTTGCAAAATGATGGTGCGGATGGGTTCACTGACGTTACGCGTCAGCTGGGAGGCAAGTCTATGATGGGCTTTGGAATGGGAGCCTCGTTTGGCGACTACGATCAGGATGGGCGACAGGATCTTTACGTTTCAAATATGTACAGCAAGGCTGGCATGCGTATCGTGTCGCAAATACCCGGTCTGGACGGCCGCTTCCGGCGGGCGGCCGAGGGTAACCGGCTGTTTCGTTTTGACGGCAATAAGTATCGCCTGGTCTCCGGTGCGACCCCCCCTGCCCTGGCGGTGACGAAGGCCGACTGGTCGTGGGGAGGGCAATTTGTTGATGTGGACAACGACGGGTTTTTGGATATCTACGCTGCCAGTGGCTATTACTCGGCGCCGCGCGCGATTGCCTGCGATGTCGACTTGTGAAGCCGGTTCTGGCGAACGGTCGTTCGCACCGATGGAGAGTTGGGCCACAATTTTCAGGAAGCTTCCCAGTGGCGTTCCGAGCAGCGAGGCTGGGAGATGACCGATAATAACAAGGAGGCAATCAGTAGTTCCTTCAGCGGCTACGAGCGCAATCACCTGTTTGTCAACCAGGATGGGAAAGCGTTTGTCGACCTGTCGGGGGTGTCGGGCCTTGATGCAGTCGGCGACAGCCGATCTTTTGCGGTACTCGATTACAACCGGGATGGTTGGCCCGACATCGGGTTGGTCAATGCCAACGCGCCGCTGTTTGAACTGTTTCGCAACGAACTTGGGAGCTGGCGCATGGCGGACCGTCGCAAGATGTTGGCGTTGCGGTTTGTCGGAGGAAATCAAAAGGCCCACTCCGACCCAGGCCGGTCGTGCCGGGATGGCTACGGAGCGGTGGTCACCGTCGAATTAGGGGGTAAGCGGCTGGTTCGTGAACATCGGTGCGGCGAAGGCTTTGCCGCCCAGAATAGTTCTACCCTGTTGATCGGGATCGGTGACCACCCGGCCGCCAGCCGAGTCTCGGTACGCTGGCCATCGGGGCACGCCCAATACATTGATAATGTCGCGGCGGGAACCTTGTTGACTGCCTACGAAGACCCATTGCAGGCACCCGATCAAAAAAGTTTTTACTTCGAGCCCTACAGAGTCGAAGGCAAGAGCAGCAGAAGTGCCACCGCACCCACGCCCGCTCCATAGTCGGCGAGAAAATCAAGGGTGACGCGGACTGCAGCGCGAAATAGTGGGGCATGCGGTTTTGTGGAGTTGCCCAACACCGTCCCTGATTTGCAGGCACTTGTTCGTACGCGGGCCGACCTTTTTTTAAACAGTCTGTAGAAATAACCTGGGGGAACTCTCGCTGCTTCCATGGACAAGATTGAGACGCCAGGCGTACCTCATAAAGACAGTGTGGCTTTTTCCGCATTTGCCTGTAGCGGATAGCCGGTTTGGGGGCCGGGCTGGCTGCCGAATCGTTAGCAACAGATTCGCCCAGTTACTTCCTTACCCGGTTACTTCGAAGAAAGGTCGAAATCCAATGGAGTCGACTGGCCCTTTGCTACGTCGGCGGTCAGCTTACTCTCCTTATTGTATCGGCTGGGAATGATTTGTTCGGTTTCATCCACCTCTCGACCGAACATGTCTGTCTTCTTGGCGCCC
>JAKVBG010000091.1 GCA_022447605.1 Mariniblastus sp. | reverse complement strand
CGACATTCACGCCGTTAGGAACATAAAGAAAAGCTGTCCGGAGTGGATTTCCGGCCGTTGTGGTCCCCGGCAGTCGTGAGTCTGGCGCCGCGGAAATGGTGTTGCCCAGGGACTCCAGCTGGGGGAGAGCCAGGCAGGCTCCAAGCCCACGCAGAAAATAGCGACGGTTCAGGCGGTCTTGAAGGAATGTCATCAAAATAGTTGCCTGTTAGTTGGCTTGAAGAGGTGCTACCCGCGCCTTTTTTGAAATGCGGCAGTTTGGACGATCGCGTGAATCAACGTACGAACCTTCCCCTGCTCGCTTTCCAGACGGTCGACAATTCTTTCGACAGCCTGTCCATCATAATACTCCACGCCCCTGCCGATCGCAAAGACAAGCATCTTTTCGGTAACACACCGATAGAAGTCGCGCCGCCGCTGGTAAACGATAACCTGGGCGAGCTCCTGGGCAGTTTCGAAGCGTTCTCCGGTGATCAGCTTACCTGCTGCGTCGACCGGTTGTCCGCTGACGGTGTCGCGATAGATTCCCACGGTGTTGTAATTTTCCAAGGCGAGTCCCAGCGGATCCATCTTGGCATGGCACGAGGCGCACAATGCGGATTCGCGGTGCAAATGCATGAGCTGGCGCATAGTGGCATCCTGGTTCCCGTCATGCTTCGCCTGTTCCAGTTCAGCCACGTCCGGTGGTGCGGGAGCGGTTGGTGTACCGAGGAAGTTGTCCAAAATAAAAAGTCCCCGCTTTACGGGGGAGGTGCGCTGGGGGTTGGAAGTGACCAGAAGCAGGCTGGCGTGGGTAAGCAGTCCACCTCGATGGGAGCCGTCAGGCAGATCAACTTTGCGCATTTGTGACCCTTCAACACCTGCAATGCCGTAGAGCCGGGCCAGCTTGTCGTTGAGGAATGAGTAGTCGGCCAGCAACAATTCGTCGAGGCTGCGATTCTCCTTGACGACATGGCCAAACAACATTTCCGTTTCAAGACGCATTGCCGGGCGTGCTCTGTCGACAAGACGTAATTCCAGATCACTGTCAGCTTCGTTCAGCGCCCTTTTGACGTTGATATGCTTGCCAACGACATCCCGTGTTTGTAACCATTGCCCCACAAAGTTGTGCACGAACCTTTGCGATCGCTTGTCGGTGAGCATCCGGTCAACTTCCTTCACCAGGTGGGTGCGCAACTGGCCTTGAGTTGCCAATTGCGTCAGCCGGTCATCGGGCAGAGAACTCCACAGGAAATAGGACAATCGGGATGCTAGCGCGAACTCATCGAGCGGCACGACCTGGGTCGAACTGGTAGGAGTGGACCAGGTCTCCGCCCGGAAGAGAAAATGGGGGGAGGTTAAAATTGCCATGGTGGCGTGGGCAACTGCTTCTTCAAACGAGGCATGGTGTAGGTCTTGTGCTTCGACTGCCAGGCGGACCAGGCGGTCGAGTGTTGATTCTGGAACTGGCCGCCGGAATGCTTTAGAGGCAAGCCCCTTGAGAAGGGTCCGCAGGTATTGCCGTTGAGCAGATGGTTCGGCAGGAGGTGGCCCAGCGAAGAAAATACGGCGATATCGAGCCTCTGATGCGGGGTTGCTATCGGTTGTTGGTCGTTCGAGCGGGATCGCTTCTGTAGCGATCACCCGGGCTGCCCGTAAATATTTTTCCAGTAACAACGGCGAGAGACTCAAGACTTCGCCAATGGTGTCAAATCCGTACCCTGTGTCGTCGGGTGGAAAATTTTCGGTCGTGTTGTACTGAACATCGAGCAGATCCAAAACCGTGTTGCGATATTCCTCCCGATTCAGGCGGCGGATTACGACGTGACCCGGGTCGGGTTGATCAGGCTCAAGTTTGAAGACGTAATCTTCGATCCATCGCATGATTTTTCGCCGCTCTTGGAGGGACGGCTGGTTTGCATCGCTGGGCGGCATGATTTCGCTGCGGACATTCTGCCACACTGCCAGCCAGCGATCGTGCTGGGTTGACGGGTCTTTCGTGTTGGCCAACTGGTCGAATGCAAAATTGCCCTCGCGACTTCCGTTGGCGTGGCAATCAAAGCAAAAGTTTTCGAGCAGGCCGTGGATTTGTTGTTCAAAGTGGGCTCGAGATTCATCCGCACCGGCCCCGGAAGATTCACCCCGCAGTGAAACGGGGAACAAAATCCACGCTATCCATAAGAGCACCAACAACCGTACTTGAACTGGCATGCAATTTCTCAGGCGGGGAAGGAATGCGCCGATCATTTCCTGTAGATCGTTTGGGGCGAGCGGCTGCCACCAGTTGCGCCGGCGTTTGTTCAGGCTCGACTCGATTTGCCTGTTCATTGTATTGGTTTTTGCGAAGGTGTGCCGGTCCTGTTTTTCCCCACAGGTATTTTCCAGGCGGTTTCTCCGCTAGGAGTTCGCTCTTTTTAGAACGAGGTTTTGCCGATGTGGAGACCAGGGACGCAGTTCTCCCGCACTTGATGTACAATGAGAGCGCACACGTTGGGCCCCAACATGGTTCTTCCCAGTGCCAGGTAATCGCCGTCGGGAGAAGATCAACGTGAGAATAAAAATCACGCTACTTGCAGTGGCCTGTAGTTTAGTCATTGGCAGACCGGGTCATGCCGGATCGGTGCCTGTGCGGGCGGCCAACGGTATGGTTGTTTGCGAGGAAGCGATTGCGGCTCAAGTTGGTATCGAGGCCATGCAAACCGGTGGTAATGCCATCGATGGTGCCGTCGCCACGGCTTTTGCACTGGCTGTCACACTTCCGACTGCTGGCAACATTGGCGGGGGTGGATTTTTGATCTATCGGCCTGCCGAAGGCGAACCGGTGGCCTACGATTTTCGCGAGACCGCACCAGCCGCTGCTACGGCCGACATGTGGCTCAACGGCGGTGTGTACGACCCTCTGCGTCATCACCAGAGTCACCTGGCGGTTGGGGTGCCAGGTACGGTTGCCGGGTTGTACCTGGCCTGGAGTGAGAACGGAAAACTTCCCTGGCAGCGATTGGTTGCCCCAGCCATTGCTCTGGCCAGCAACGGGTTTGAAGTCACGGATGGTTTGGCGCGATCGCTCAAACAGGCGCTACCTCGTTTGAAAAAATACCCTGCCTCGATGGCCCAATTCACCAAAGGAGGAACCCCCTTTGAAGCGGGCGATATCTTAAAGCAACCGGATCTTGCAAAAACTCTGAAGCGGATTGGCGAACGTGGTCCAGCAGGGTTTTACGAAGGCGAAACTGCAGAATTGCTGGTTGGAGAAATGCAGTCCGGAGGTGGGATCATCACGAAGAATGATCTCAAGGGGTATGCTGCCAGAAAACGGCAGCCCATTCGCGGGAACTATCGTGGCTATGAAATTATTTCTATGCCCCCGCCCAGCTCTGGTGGTGTGACGCTGGTAGAGATGCTGAACATCCTGGAAGGATACGATTTGGCCGAAGATGGTTTTTCAGCAGCACGCAATGTTCACCGTTATACAGAAGCAATGCGGCGCGCTTATGAAGATCGAGCTCAGTACCTGGGCGATCCCGATGTGAATCCCCTGATGCCCATCCAGAAACTCATCTCCAAGCAGTACGCCCAACATTTACGAAATACGATTTCCGAAACAGGTGCCTCGAAATCGGCGCCCGACAAATTTGACTGGCGGCCCGAAAGTTCCCACACCACCCACCTTTCTGTGGTGGATTCCCAGCGGAATGCCGTGGCGCTGACCTATACGCTGGAACAGGGATATGGATCAGCGATTGTTGTGCCGGGTGCTGGTTTTTTGCTCAACAATGAAATGGGAGACTTCAATCCAGCTCCTGGCTTGACCAACGACCAGGGGCTCATCGGTACCGATCCCAACCTGACCGCACCGGGCAAGCGCATGCTCTCGAGTATGACCCCCACGATTGTTGCTAAAGATGGTCAGCCTTTTATGGTGACCGGAACTCCCGGGGGCCGTACGATCATTAACACGGTTCTGCAGACGATTCTCAACGTGGTTGATTTCCAAATGAATGCCCAGGAGGCGGTCGATGCCGGCAGGATTCACCATCAGTGGTTGCCAGATGAAATATGGTTTGAGCAATTCAGCCTGTCCCCAGATACGGTCGAAATTCTCCAGGACTCTGGACATGCTCTGGTGGAAAAAAAGTGGCCCTCGGCTGCGCAGGTGATTGTGGTTGATCGTGACCATGGAATTCTTGAAGGGGGATCGGACAGGCGGGTTCCCGACGGTGCTGCTGTGGGTTACTGAAAACGGTAGCAAACCACTGGGGGCTTTTAAGTTCGTAAGCCCCTGGCCAGATGAATGGTTTGCCAAGAGGGGCTTGGGGGCTCGGAGCCATCAGGTTATAACTACGACGTTTTCAGCGTCATATTTTATTTTCAGCCAACCAATTTTTTCGGGAAGTTAAAAGCAAACTTATGACAGATCAGCAATCACAGCAGGGTGGCCAATTTGCGGGAAAGGTTGCCGTGGTAACCGGTGCCAGTTTGGGAATTGGCCGGGCTACGGCACTTGCCTTGGGCCAGGCCGGTGCCAAGGTCGTTGTCAATTATCGATCGAGTGAGGAAAAAGCCGACGAAGTGGTGACGGCCATCGAGGAAATGGGGTCTCAAGCGGTCAAGCATCAGGCCGACGTTGCCGATCAACAGAGCGTTGAAGCACTGGTCGCACGGGCCCAGGAGGAGTTCGGTCGTCTCGATATCGCCATCAGTAACGCCGCCTACAGTGCCCGCGAGCCATTCACCGAGGCCAACATGGATGAGTTTCGTCGCTCGGTCGATGTGACGATGTGGGGTGCTTTTCACCTGGTCCGGGCTGCTTCCCAGCAGATGATCAAAAACGGCGAGCCAGGTTCAATCGTGGTGGTAAGTTCACCTCACGCATTTATTCCTTTTCCGAATGCCATGGCTTACAACATGTCTAAGGCGGCGGTCGAGCAGATGGCCAAAACCGCCGCCACGGAACTGGTAGAACAGAAAATTCGGATCAATCTATTTCAGCCTGGATGGATCGATACCCCAGGCGAACGTCACTTTGCCACCGACGAAGAGTTGCGGACGGTAGCTCCCACAAAAATCCCTACAGGTCGGCTTGGAACGCCGGAGGAAATTGCCAAGGGAATCGTTTTTCTGGCAGACCCGGTTCACGAATACATGACCGGTTCAACGCTGCTTTTTGATGGTGGTTTTTGTTTGCCGTGGAAATTCAGAAAGTAAACGCGCTGGCTGAAAAGTGGTGGTGGGACGAAAAAAGATCACAGCCTGTCATAGGATCTACGTTTAGAGGGTTGTGGAGGATGGTCTTTAGGGTGGAGGTGGTCCGTCATTGTTGGGGGGCGTTGATGTCAAGTTCGTCTTTGACCTCGGTGAATGCTCGAATTGCCGTGTTGAGGTCTTCTTCGGTGTGGGCAGCGGAGATCTGCACGCGGATGCGGGCCTGGTTTTGAGGGACGACCGGGTAGGAGAACCCGATCACGTAAACTCCCTTCTCAAGCATCGCGTCAGCAGCCTGGCTGGCCAGTGCAGCATCACCAAGCATGATCGGTACGATCGGGTGTTCACCGGCAAGGATGGTCAGGCCGATGCTGGAAATAGCGGAGCGGAATTTGCGAGTGTTGGCCTCCAGGCGGTCTCGTAATTCGGTCGACTCGGTAATCAGTTCCAACGCTTTGAGTGAGGCGCAAACAATGGCGGGTGCGACTGAGTTTGAAAACAGGTAAGGGCGGGACCGCTGGCGGAGCAGTTGAATGATTTCACGGCGGCCACTGGTATAGCCGCCACTTGCACCTCCCAGTGCTTTTCCCAGAGTGCCGGTGATGACATCAACCCGCTCCATCACGTCGCAGTGCTCGGGAGTGCCGCGGCCGTGGCGCCCCATAAAACCAACTGCGTGTGAATCGTCGACCATCACCAGGGCATCGTATTGTTCAGCCAGGTCGCAGATTTCTGCTAGGGGGGCAATCGTGCCGTCCATCGAAAAAACACCATCGGTGGCGATCATCCGACAACGGGCTGATTGGGCTTCGCGGAGCTTTTCTTCCAGGTCCTGCATGTCACCATTGCGATAGCGGAACCGGGCTGCTTTCGAAAGACGGATGCCATCAATGATGCTGGCATGATTGAGAGCGTCGGAGATGATTGCGTCCTCAGCGGTGAGTAACGTTTCGAAGAGCCCTCCATTGGCGTCGAAACAAGACGTATAAAGGATGGTGTCTTCCGTTCCCAGAAATTCGCTGATACGGGATTCCAGTTCGGTATGAATCGACTGGGTGCCGCAAATAAATCGGACTGAGGAGAGACCGTATCCCCATTGTGCCAGCCCCTCC
>JAKVBG010000090.1 GCA_022447605.1 Mariniblastus sp. | reverse complement strand
GGGAGTGATGAAGCTAAGTGAGGCGGCCAGAGTCACAGCAATGATAAATGGACGTGGGTTATAGCCACCCGCCAAGGCGACACTGATGGCTACCGGAATCATGATAGCTGCCACAGCAACATTGGTAATCGACTCCGTAAATATCATGGCGACTACGTACACGACTGCCAGTAACAGGTAGGATTCCCAGTAAGCTGGCAGGCCAAGATTATCAACCGTTCCTACGACCTGGTTGGCTAGCCAACCGGCTGATCCACTTTGGTTTAGTGCGCTACCAATACCGATGGCTGCCGCAATCGTAATCAAGACCTGAACATCGATAGCCGACCGCGCTTCTGCCACGCTCAGGCAGCGTGTTGCGATCATGGCAACCACTACGGCAATCGCCGAAATTGCCTGGGGTTTGTTGGCAAACAAATTTCCCCAGGGTATTTCACTGCCAAGCAGACTACTGATCGTGAGCCATAAGATGAGACCGGCAAACAGTGCGCCAGCTAATATTGCCCTGTCATGGCGGCGAGCTGATGATCCCCCTACTCGACTGACCAGGTAAAAGTCTCGGTTGTGTCGATAGGCGTCGACAAATTCAGCCCGAGTTTGCAAAAGCAGGGTGTCGCCCGGTTCCAGGCGAATATTTCCTACCTTATTGGTGAGCCGTTCACCGTTGCGATGAACGGCAACCACCGCGGCATTGTAACGTTGACGAAAATTTGCGTCTCGTATGGTATGGCCAATCAGAGGTGAAGTTCGTGACAAGACAACTTCGGTCAGTTGTCGCTGTGTGCGTTGAGCGGGATGGAACTCATAAGCCCGATCAGCAGCCGGGACCAAGCCGGGAATTCGTTCCAGGTCGGCGATGGTGGTAACCACTCCAGTAAAGATCATCCGGTCTCTCGGTTGAATCGTATCTTGGGGTGTAACAGGTGTAATTACTTCACCATGCCGATCGATTTCAATAAGGAATAAACCGGGAAGATTGCGCAAGCCTGCCTGCTGAACGTTCAAGCCGATCAGGGAGCAGTCTGGCTGGACCAACATTTCAATCAGATATTCACGACGTCGCTCACCGAGTTGCTCGATAAGGTCAACACGATTTGGAAGCAAACGTGGTGCGATAAGCATCATGTAAACAGCACCCACCAAGACCACCGGAATCCCCACCTTCGTGATTTCAAAAAAATCCAATTCGCGGACTTGGCCGGCAATCTTTTGGGCTATTTCTCCTTGCTCGACTTTTTCGGCGATTGTTTGTGCCTCGCGCGCCAACTGACCATTGCAAACCAGTGTGGTGCTGGTACCGATGAGCGTGCACACCCCTCCCAAAATGGTGAGGTAGCTCAGTGGGATGAGTAGTCGTGACGGAGAGATGCGATTTTTACGGCACCAGTCGACGACGATTGGTGCGAACATCGCAACCAAGGGTGTATTCAAGACGAATGCGGAGACCGGTACGATCATCAAGGCCAGTCTTCTTAAAGCCTTGGATTCACTAGAAGTGTTGCCAAGCAACTTGTTGCCAATCCAGTCGAGAGTACCGGTGGCACGCAAACCTGCAGCCGCTGCAAACAGGGCTCCAATCATGATAACTGCTGGCTCGGCGAAGCCGGCTAAGGCTTGCTGCGGGGTAAGTATTCCGGTCAACGTCACGATTGCCAGGGCGGCGAGAAACAGTGCGTCGATTGGAACCGAGCGGCGCAGGAAAAGGATCACGAAAACGCCAAAAGTGACCCCCAGCGAAATCCATCCGTACGGAGTGAGCTGGTCGTGTGTGGTGGCCAGGATGGGCAAAAGTGGGAAGAGCATGAGAAGGTTGTAGGTAGGGCGTTCTGCGTTACGAGGGGCTACCGGAGTGAGTCAGATGCCGGCCACCCGGTACCTGCGATCGTATGACTGTAAAACAATCAGGTCATTCTGTTTACAGCGGTTGTGAGGGGTGGTCCACCGAGCGGGGAAAGGCCCCTGGGACCGCTGCCCCGGTCGGTTGGCCATTTTGGACGTAAGGTTTTACAGTTGAGCAATAAATGGCAAGTGGGGCTCCGAACTACCCTAGGAGATCGGTAGGCCCAAAGGATCGCCACCCGGGCCGTGGAGGGGTGGAAATCTAGTGGCATTCTTGCTCAGGATAGAATAAAATAGGTATATCTGGCAATCTGTGACAACACCAGAGGCGTTCAGCGGCTCCGTGCCCGGAACACGCGGCAGCCAGCAGAAACGCACTCACCCGGAGTTCCCCCCTATGTTTGGTCTGCTCAAAGATCACCTCGCTTGCACCGCAGTTCTCCTCATCTCCCTGGCGTTTGGGCAATCCGCTGTTGATGCGGCTCCCAAGGCTCCCATGCAGACATACCAGTCGGGTGAAGGGCAGGCCTTTTTTGCCATCAGTTTGAGTCCTGACGGGGTGCCGATGGTTAGCCCACCGGGAGAGGTCGTACTTCTGGTCGATACGTCGGCCAGCCAGGCAGGAGTCTACCGAGAAACGGCTTTGGCTGCGTTGGAGACTTGTCTGGAGAAACTTCGTCCATCTACTCGGGTGAAGGTAGTTGCCGTTGATCTTGATGCCCGCCCGGCCAGTGACGGATTCATTGCCCCACAAGGCACAGACGCTGCTGCCGCTGTGGATGCGATCCGTGAGATTCCGCCTTTGGGGTCGACCGACTTCGAACATATTTTGCGAGAAGCACTCTCGACGTTTGACCACGAGTCGGCGACTACACGGTCCGTGGTTTATATTGGTGACGGCCTCAGCCGCGCCAACCTGTTGGGAACCGAAACATTCAAAGAGATCGTTGACAAGTTGGTTGCTGCCCGGGTTTCCGTCAGCAGTTATGCGGTTGGTCCGAGATTGGATACCCACCTTCTGGCTGCGATGGCCAATCAAACTGGCGGGAATCTGTATGTCGACGAGGGAATGGTAGCGGCTGACGACGAGCAAGGTGTCACCGCCGAACGTGCTGCCCAGGAGAATCATCGCCGCGGAAATGTTGTCGGCGCGATGCTCGCCAGTTGGGTCGGGGCGACGGTTGCCTGGCCCGAAAAAGTTACTTGGCCGGCTGAACTTGGAAAGGTCTATCCTGCCAGGGTTCCGCCACTCAGGACCGATCGCGATACGATTGTTGTGGGTTCCAGTGAACGCGATGCCAGCCTGGCAGGAGAGGTTCAGTTAACGGCCGAGGTGGCCGGTCAGGTGCAAAACCTCTCCTGGACCCTTCAGCCGCAGAAATTTGGGGACGATCGTGCGTTTTTGTCACAAGTGGTCGAAATGGCTGAGCAAGATGGTGGCGTGACCCTACCCACCCTGGGTACCGTCGGGTTACTGGAGACGGGACGCTTGTTTCAAGCCCAGCTGGACGGTTTAACCAGTCTTGCAGAGCGGGCCGTTGCCACAGGAGATATGCCGGCTGCCAAACTCCTCTCCCAGGCAGTGTTGCAAAAAGATCCACGGAATCTCCAGGCCCAGACAGTCCAGCGTGTTGTCAACCGAAAACAAGGTGGGGCGACTTTAGCCCAGCCGGTTTCCCGTCCCGCAGTTCCGCCTGTCGCAGCCGGTCAACCTGCTGAGGGTACCGACTTGAGTCTGGTCCGCGTGGCGCAAGCCGAACCTGCCGGAGAGGCTTTGCCCAGTGGCGAAGAGGGGGCGGCCGATGTTTTGGTGCCGGCCGACGGTGCATTGATTGATCGCTTTGCTGAGGAGGGTGCTTTGCTTGACGAAGTCGCCCAGCAAAAGCAGGTTTTTGCCCAGATGTTGCGTCGGGAGGTGCAGAACACGATTACCGAGGCCCGCAGGGTGATGGCTGACAACCCGGCACTGGCCAATCAGGACCTCAAATTGGCTTTGCAAAATGTGGAGCGGGCTCCCGAACTTGGGGCGGGAGTGCGGGCTCAACTGGTCGACAAGTTACAGACAACCCTTCGTCAAGTCCAGCGGGCTGCCTCAGAAAAAGATGAACGGGATCGCGAACAAGAAGCACAAATTGCCGCCGATCGGGAACGTCGGTTGCTCATGGACCGTTTGGCCCGAGATCGCGAAAAAGTAAAACAACTCGTTGACCGTTTCGATGCGTTGCTTGATGAGCGACGTTACGTTGAGGCAGAGGAAGTTGCCGATGTTACCGAAGAGATAGATCCAGGCGCGGTGATGCCCCGTATGGCCATTGTCTCCGGCCGTTTTCAGCGAAATCAATATCTTCAGCAAGTTATCCGTACGGCCAGGTGGAGAAACTGGTTTGAGGCTCTTTATCAAGTGGAACTCTCCAGCATTCCGTTCCCGGATGATCCACCGATTGTTTATCCCGATGCTGAAAAATGGGAGGAGTTGACGATTCGGCGAAAAAAATTCGCCTCGGTGGATTTAAGTGCACGAGGTGGCTCAGAGGAACGCATTGAAAACGCATTGAAGGGACCATTGACGAGTGCCGGGTTGGAGTTTCTCAATACGCCACTCGAAGAAACGGTCCAATTTTTGCGAGACGAATATGAGATTCCCATTCACCTCGATACACAAGCTCTTGAAGACGTTGGAATCAGTAGTGATGAGCCGATTAATATCAACGTCCGCAGTATTTCCCTGCGTTCGGCATTGCGTTTGATGCTTAGTCAACTTGATCTTACGTATATCATCAAGGACGAGGTGATGTTGATCACCACGCCTGAAGAGGCAGAGACGGAACTGGCCGTGAAGGTTTATCCCGTTGCCGATCTCGTGTTGCCCATACAGAGCATGGGTGGCATGGGTGGTGGCGGCGGCTTCTTTAGTGTGCCCGAACAAGAACAGCCCTTCCCTCCTGCAGAAGTAGCACCCGAAGAAGCAGCTTTGCCTGCCGAGCAACCGCAGGCCACAGCCGAGATCGAAACAGCCGAGATCGAAACAGCCGAGATCGAAACAGCCAAGATCGAAATTGATCCGTCCCAAAGTCCGGAGGCGTTCTGGAACGCTTATTTTGCCGGCGCGACCCGCGATCCAGCCGTAGTTCGTCAGGCAGTTCGTGACCTGATGGGAGCCAGTCGCCCAGAGCAGGTGACTGCATTAATTCAGGCCGCGCTCCGTGCGGGGGTACCGCAGCCCTGGATGTATGAGTCGCTGGGCATTGCAATGGAGTTGGCCGGACAGTCCAAAAAGGAGATCGAACGGGCCATCATGTCGGCCGCTGATTTCAGCACGAGTGCGACTGAGTTGTTATACATTGCCCAATATTTGTCTCGAGTTGGATTTGATCAGCGGGCACTTGGACTCTACCAGCAAGTTGTCAGGATAGATCCGATGTGTCAGGAGGCCTACCTGCTGGGTTTGCGGGCAGCTCAGCGAAGCGACAATATCAAAGGGATTCAGTGGGCAACCGTTGGGATTCTCAGTCGGGCCTGGCCCAAGGAGCAATCTGCGGCACCGAAAGTGGCATACCGGGTTGCCAATGCAACTCTCGAGCAACTTGGCAAAGAGGGGCGTCACCAAGAACGTGAGGACTACCAACGTCGGCTCCAAGCCGCCTTTGCCCGCGACTGCATCGTACGGATTTCCTGGACCGGTGATGCGGATGTTGATTTGTTTGTGGAAGAACCTGCCGGAGCCATCTGTTCCTCAACCACACCCCGCACCACCGGGGGGGGATTGATGCTTGGCGACGGAGCTGCTGACCAACAAGACGGGCCTGATACGGGTTTTGTCGAAACTTATATTTGTCCTCGAGGTTTTGCCGGAACCTACCGGGCCCGGGTCCATCGCGTCTGGGGGGAAGTGGCGGCCGGAAAGGTGACGGTTGAGATTTTGACCAATTTTGGGACCGATCAATTTCAACGCCAGCAACAGCAGGTCGATCTTGGAAAGAAGGATGCGGTCGTCATCTTCGATTTGGAAAATGGCCACCGGAAGAAACCCCTTGAAGCTGAAAAGCTGGCCAGAGCCGTTCGGCGGCAGCAGCAGATTGGCCATGCCATACTCGCCCAGCAAATCGACAGCATCTCGGATCGCAGTATCATTCCGTTGCGTCCAGAGGCAGCTCGCCGTCGCCGCCTTGCATTGGGACAAGGCGCCGTTGGTTACCAACCGGTGATCATTACCCTTCCGGAAGGGACCACTTTCTCGGCTACCGGCGTCGTCTCGGCCGATCGAAGGTACGTACGTGTCTCACCGATGCCATTCTTTTCCACCATTCGCGAAGTTCAGACGTTTACCTATGCGGGTCGCGCCCAGCAGGCTGGTGGTGGGGGTGGTGGTGGCGATGATGATGATGGTGGTGGCGGTGGTAGATGAGCGAGAGTCCCGTGCGGGATCGAGCGATCCAGACTGTTTGACCCTTCGGTGATCAAAGTCGGAGGGTACCGGTTTGGGGCGTGTCGGCAAAAGGTGATGAGGCGGCAAGAATTCAGCTCGTCCAGGGCCACGCGTCGGCTAAAGCTTTGCGTTGGGCTTCAATCAAC
>JAKVBG010000009.1:91853-128393 GCA_022447605.1 Mariniblastus sp. | reverse complement strand
CCATTGGTCGTATCGACCAACCAGATCTTTCCACTCTGGAACAGCACGTTCAATCCACCCCGTTCTTCAAACGGCGGACAGGCCAAACGGTCATTCGGCACCTGCATCGACCATTTCTCATTGAGATCGGCGTCCAGGCAAACCAGTTGATCGTTGTCCAATTTTAGAATCACCGTGTCCCCGGCAATCCAGGGTCCGGCTGAAACGTTGGCCGCCAAGGGCACTTTTTTCACCGGGCTAAGACCACCGTTGGTCTGGAACGAGGCGACTTCGTCATTCGTATCCCCGCCGATTACCGTGTAAACCATCGATCCCAACGCGACACAGGGTGACTTGACGGGCGTCTCAATGTTCAAGCTACTGATTTTTTGCAGGTTGCGCGGATTCTCCGTCGACAATTGGTAGAGCACACCACCACTGTCTGGAATCACGAACTGCGTGTCACCAAGGACGGCCGGCCCTTTCCAGTCAGTGGTTTTTCCCGGGTTCACAGGGGGCAAAAAGGGTGCACCGACAGCCCGACCTGTCTGGGGGTTAATCCGCAAAACGTGCCCCTGCCGAGAAGCAACCACCAGGTCATTACCGACCCGAACCGGCTGGCAGGCAGTTTGATCGGCCGGACTTTGCATCGTCAGTTTTTCGGTCGTCTTGTTGGCCAGGTCAACAGCCAGGATGTCCGGCCTTCCGGCTGGACCTACAGCAACCACAAAGTCCTCACTAAAGGGAAGCAGCTGGTCAAACAGCAGGTCTTCTTCAATATTGCTCGATTTGACCACGGCATCCGAATACTCTGATGCCGGGTCAATGGTAAACAGATCGCCCTGGCTGGAAACGGCCAGCATCTCACCATTGCGGAGGATCGGAGAACCGGCCAAGGGACCGGAAATATCAGATCGCCACGACTGTTGCAACGACTCGGAATCGACCCCGGAAACACTCACATGCCCCGAGCCAGCCCGACGGCGGTTATGGACCAACGTATTGCCATACTTGGCCATCGGCCCCAGGAAAAAGTCGTTGTGGTTTAAAAAGTTGATTTTATTGAATTGCCCCATGGCCCGCTGGATCTTGTATCGCTGGATACCTTTTCCCGCGATCCACAATTGACTTCCCTCGGCCAACAGGAAAAGCCTGGATCCCTCGCGGTTCTCAAACTTGTCAGCAGCCATGGTACTAATCGGGTTCTGATCGTTGGACGTATTCAATTCCAGAATCTTCATATCGCCATTGTCGGCCGTAATCAGCAACCAACGGCCAAACCTGATCATCGGTGAGTTGACGGGACCCGTGGTCACCCGTCGTATTTTCTGGACTGGCTCCAAGCCGAGACCGTTGTCGGTCGGCCTCAGGACATGCAAATCGCACGCATCGGACCCATTTTCGGCAATCAGCAAATAGCCTGACCAGAAAACGATCGGTACCGAGATACTCCCTTTGTATTGACCCAGGTAATACACCTCCTGGCAACTCAGGTCTTCCGCGGAAAGAACGTAAAGATTGGAATAGTATCCAGGCTGATAGAGGTAAGGATTCCTGGGTGAAAACGTCGGGTTGACCCCGGTCTTCTGCGGAAGTTGAACGGCAGTCAAAATCTTTCCGCTATCGGCATCGACATTCAGCACCTGGCCGGCCAGGGTCGACAACACGATCTGTTTTTCATTGACCGAAGGTGAATTGAACGGCCCAGGCAGCGCTGCCCGCCACATGACGTCACCCGACTTGGCATCTACCCGCATCAGTTCATTGGTCGTCTGATTTGAAATCAGGATTGATTCGGCATCAAAAACGACCGGTTGAATCGTTGTCTGAAAACCGACGAAACGCCGCCACCGGACGCTCCCGTCGCCAAGATCCACTCCAAAAATGGAGCCATCCGAAAGGACTGGCAACACTTCTCCCGCCAACCCTTCAATCGGATTTCCCGTCTTCGAAGCGAGAATAATCGTACTCTTAACGGCCGTTTCCGGCTCTTCCTGGGAAATTCCCACCTCCACGCTCGCCGCCTTGACCAACTGCTGTTCCTGCTGGCTGACTCCCTTCATCATGCTTCGCAGCTGTTCACGGGCAGCAAGATCACCATACTGTCGTATGAGCTTGGTGTAGCGGACAAACGCCTCATCCGTTTTGCTCTGTTCGCTCAGCTCCTGAATCTCGACCAGAGCCTTGTCATAGTCTTCTTCTTTTCGAATCAAACCTTCACAGGCCGCAATCGTATTGGCAATATCATCAAGCAGCTTGGCGACCGTTGCCGACTTGCGCGTGCTGCCGGGAATATAGACCGGGTTGTCCACGATCGCATTGGCAGTGCGTGCCCATTCCAACTCCTTTTCCATCAACTCGATGGTCGGCTGCTTACTGGCTCTTTTGGCAATACTCAATGTGGAAGTCGGCAACATGTAGGCCAGGTCATCCCGCACCGGACCAAAATCAATATCTTCATCATCTTCCAGCTTGGGCAATTCATTTTGAGCCCGCTTGATCGTCTCATCCCAGTTCTTGGCCGTGTAGGTATCGGCCAACATGGACTGGACCCGCCGAACCTTGGCCGTGGACGTTTTCTCGTGACCGGGATATCGCTCGATAAAATCAGTGAATTTGGTAATGGCGTCCTTGTACGTGCCGTTTTCAAAACTGTCCATCGCTGCCTTGAACCGGTCTTCCGCCGTCACAAACCCGGTCGCAAATACGAGGAGTGTGCCGACAATGATCAACGTGCCCAGGATCCCGAAACCGATAAACAACCATTTGTTTTGCCACTGATTGGACTGATCCCGCTTCCCCTTGAAGCCGTGCAAGGTCTGAGCCTGCGGTTGGGCCGGCTGACCACCTGAAAGATACGGATCATCCGCCTGGTAATTGAGTGGATCGTCCACTTGACCAAAGGCGTCCAGCGGCTCGGCCATATAATCGACCGGCTGGATTTCCTGGACCGCAACCACCCGGGTCGCGTCATCGGCCGGGTTGGGTGCCTGACTGGGTACCGGGATGACATCCTGACGGGTAAGCCCCTGATCGATCTCCGTCTTGCCCGGGCTGGGCGCAGCCGGCGCCTCCAGTTCCTGGTTGACATTGGCCGTCAAATCATTGGTGTCAAACTCTTCCTCTTTCGGCTTGGACACCTTGATGACTTCATGCTCTACCGCCTTCGGTTTGGCAGGCGGATGGGTCTTTTCCTCCGCCGCACCTGCTCCCCCGTTCTGGCTGATGATATTCTTAGCCTGCATCTCCGTCAGGAGACCCTTCTTGATCAGGTAATTCAATATCTGCTTCACCGACGGTTTTTTTTTCGGATCTGCCACTTCACGACGGATCTTGTTGATCGTCTTTTCATCGACAAACCCTAAGGCTTCCAGTTTTTCAACCAATTGCTGGGGGCTCATTCGTTACCTCAATTTTCCCGTCAATCCAAACTTGTTTCTCAGTTACCCGTGCTGGTCTTTGATTGGCTGGCATCTTCCCGGCCAACCGCCTCACGTCCGACACGCTTCGCCTGCTGTACCGAATCAATAATCCTCGTCCGTCGTCCTCATTTCAATCTCATCGAAGCCGGCAGCATTACCCGCATCCCAAACCGTCACCACTTTCTGATGCATCGATTCAACATGCGCGTTGATAATCAGTCGCGGCGCCCCCGTCGTCCTTTTCGCGTCCCGCATTCGATCCCTCATCTCACGGTCACTGGGGGCCTCAACCTCTTCCGCATCACGAGATGTCACGTAATAAGTATTCGTTTGATCAATAATGACTTCAACATAATCGTCTTCGTCCTCCGGGTCCTCGATCACGTTCGTGCTGGGGTCTTCAATCTTAGACGGGGGCTGCTCGATTGATTTTTGCAAGGTGAACGAGGCCGTCACCATGAAGAAGATCAACAACAGGAACACAACGTCCACCATCGGCGTCATATCCAGGTCATCACGCTTGGTTTCCGAATCATCTCCAAAGCTGACCGACGGGTCCGGATCCTCTTCCTCTTCCTCGAACCCCTTCCAGTTCATCTGCTTAAAATCACCAGGCGTCTTGGCGGCTGTTTTGGACACGTTGGCAGCTGGGTCACCGACCCCGCTCCGATCCGACGAGTTGCTTTCACCAAACTTGCCCGTTGGGGCCGCCAGGCCGAATTCGCCAGATTCGGACGGGCTGTCGTCACCAGGTCCGCCTGCTTCAGGATTTTCGTTCTTCTCTTTGTCAGTCATTGTCTCTTCGTTTTCCTTGAGATCCCCTTTCGAATCTCGAACTCCACGGCCTATTGGGTCGATTCCACTGCCACATAGAGTTTACGGGTCAAACCCAACTCCGATCCGGCCACACCCCGCTTGACGGTTTCCACCGCACCGGTTGTCACCTCCCCTTCCGCCTTGATCAAAATCGTCTGGATGGTCGGGTTGCGCGACAGCGTTTCCTCGACGTACTGGGCAATCTGCTCTTCCTGTTCCACCGGATCATCGCCCACGATTTTATCGGCCCCCGCTTTGGTGAGGCCTTTGTAAATGGAATACTCGTCGTCCCCAGCACCCTTCAGAACGACCAGGACCACACAGTTTTTCTCCGGAATGACATCCCCGTTGAGCGCCTGGGGCAAATCCACGGGAAGTTGCGGGTCCATCTTGGAGACCATCACAAAAAACGCGAGCAACAAAAAAGTGATATCAATCATGGGAGTGATATCCAAATCTGCCTCATCGTCCGACTTGCGGCGAGGTAGCACATCGTTGGTTTCTTGACTACTCATCCGGAATTCCGCGAGAACTTGGTTTCAAATGCGACAGGGATGCTACGGGGATGCAACACGGCTTACTGGCTGATCGGGTGGCGAATCGACGCCTCTTTAAATATTTCAAGAAACTGATTAATCCCAAAGGCAACCAGGTCTTCCATCTTCCGAATCTTGATATTGATAAAGGCAACTGCCAAAACCAGCGGAATGGCAATGGCCAGGCCGCAGGCCGTAGTGATCAACGCAAACATGATGTCGTTGGCCAACGCGCTCGCGTCTACCTGGTCGGCTCCAGCGAGTTTGGCAAAAGCACCCATCATCCCGATAACCGTTCCCAGCAGCCCGATCATCGGTGCCGCCTTGATCACCGTATAAACCCAGCTCAGCCGGTACTCAAGATCTTGCAAGACGTCGCGTTGAAAACGATCGGCGACCAGTTGCTTGACCTTGGCAAAACCGAGCTTCCGGTTGTTGATAGCCAACTGTGAAAGCTGACAAGTCGCCCGCCGGTCACCTTCACACACTTCAGACGCGGTTTCATACTCACCGCGCGACAGAGGCTCTTCTACCGCTTCCAGAAAGACGGTCTGTTGTTCCTCGCTTTGGAACTGCTTTTGGCGCACCCGGCTCCACACCATGACAACACAATAGGCACCCCACAGCGCGATCAAAAACAAGACCGCATAGATCGCGTAACCGACGATTAAAAAAATGCTATCCATTACTTCTGTTCTCAGTCTCGACTAAGTTTATTTGCTGAATCTGCCAATCCCCCATTATGGTTGACAGCCCTCGAATAAACAGTGGGCGATCAGTAGGATCAACAGGTTTTTCGTTTACCATCTTGCCGTACGGCCCGACAATCGATACCGCTTAACACGTTCGAACGCCGGCCAGTACAGCCCTCTCACGACACCTCGTTTCAAGCCACCTCCCCTGCTATGAACCCACACACACAACCGATCCATGCCGGCGGCGCGTACCGTGAAATCTGCCGGGGTTTTGAACGAGGGATGCCCACAATAAAAATAACGACCTGCCCTTCAACATGCACTGACAACAAGCCTAGAGACGGAAATTCATATCGGTCAATTTAAACTCAAAGCCACCGGCCGAAGGGACCACCTTGAAATAGGTTCGCCGCACATCGGGCAACGTGCGCCCTATCTCGGTCAAGTAAGCCTGTTCAATCTGCCTGAGCAGTATGCGGGTTTTCATCGGGTAGAACTGGACGGTAAAACTCCCCTCCAGGTCAATTCCGTTCTGCTTGACCAGCGTCTCGTCCCAACGCCGCATTCGTCTTTTTTCATGCGTAAAATAGAGAGTCTTCTTTTCGGCAGATCGTTCCGTCACAACCCTTTGCGGGTTGCCTCCCACATCGCGAAGCCGCGTGATCCCATTCGTGTTCTGCTGCACCGCGCCAATATCAATCCCGAAAAAGCTCAACTGCTTGGCGTACTCGGAAATATTGTTTGATTCGTAATCGATTTTCCATCGTTTATGTTCCGGGATCACATCGGCGTTCCCGTTACCGGGACCACCGTCCCTTGACCCAAAACCTTTCCCTCGCCCCATTTCTGCCGCGTCCCCGTCTCGAGCTTCCAGATTCGCCTTGACACTCGAAACCGCTTCGGTAACCGCCTCCAAGGCGTCCTTCAACTGGGGGGTTTCCACTTCCGGAAATTCCTCGACACCCGGCTCGAAAATATCGTCTTCGTAACCCTCAGGTTTCTCGTTGCCAAAAGGCTCCAAGTAGGCGACTAGTGTGGCAGGTTGGCGTCCACTGAAATCGAGAATCATGGTCAGCCAGATAAAAAACAGCAACGTGACCATGAAGCCAACCAGGATAATGGCAGAAATCAGCAAGGCGTTTAGCGTGTCATAGCCAGACACCCTCGTCTTGGCTCGGGACGCTGCCGCCGATCTAGAACTACTCGAAGCACTCATATTCACATCTCGTTTTGTGGGTCATCGATCACCGGGAATTCCCAGCAACGAATTTGAAAAACCGGCGTCAATCCAAAAGTTCTGCACCGGGGCGAATTTTCAGGAACCACTCCGTCCATTTTGTTTTTGCCATCTCATAATCGTTTAAGCTCGCTTTGTCGGGCACCGTAATCGAGTTGAGCTTCCGGCTGATCAACCGCAACCCGTTATGGGCTTCCCGGCAAATTCGCAGGTCTGGATCTCCCAGGGCATAGAGCAGTGCCGGGACATTGTCCATGCTCTGCTCCCGCGCGAGGAATTTCACACCAATCAGCCGACGAAAATAATTCTGCTCGGTCACCAATCCCCGCATGAACGCCATTTTCTCGTTCCGCGATTTCCCCTCCTGCCTGGAGAACCCGGCAATCGCCGGCCCCATCGATTGAATGATCAATTCAAGGCGATCATCTTCGACATCATCGTTCTGCAGCAGTTGCATCACGTTCTCGATCCCCTGCACGCCTTCCAGCGCCTGCACGGTCCCTTTTTCACTTTGCTTGATTCGAACGTTTTCCGCAAAACCCTGGTTGCCATTGGCGCGCGAGGCGTTGGACGGAAGCACGAGAACCTCGCTACTTCGAACGAGGAAGAGGATCGCGAACGACGTGGCAACACTCCGACTGGACCCACCCATGGATCCCTGTTTGAAGCCACCATCACCATACAACTGGCCTGCCAGGTAATAGACACCCTGGTCGTACCAGGTTGGGTGTTCTTTGAACTCCCCCTCGGCCCGCTCCCGGAAATAGGCATACCGCTCCAGGGCATAAAGGTAATAGTAATTCCAGGATTCACGCTTGTCGGTCTTGATACTGAAGTACTTGCCAAAAAACTGGTTCACGCTCCGCTTGGCACCTTGGATCATCCCCGTGTTCGCGTTGACCAGAGGGCCCTTCTTGGCAACGGCTCCACCCTCCTCGGCCGGCTTGACATAAATCGACACCGACGGCGGTAGGCCATTTTGCGTCTTTCCACTCGGACCGCGTCGGGTACGGGGCGTCAACTGCAAGAAATCAGCCAACAGGTACATCGTGCCCGCACCGGCGGCATGGATCGACAACGTCAACTTATCTTTCGGCTTGCCACTCGGGCCAACATTTGCCCGACCGCCCTTGTATTGATAATACCAGCTTCCCTCGGGACGGACCGTGCCAGCCAGCCATTCGACCGCTCGCTTAGCACCATTCAGGTCGACCTTGAAACCGTGATGGTGGGCGACGTAAAGGGCGAGTCCGATGTACTGCATCTGGGATGTATCACCGACCGTCTTGTTGTCGCCCAGGTAGCCAAACCCGCCGTCCGCGTTCTGCCGGCTCTCCAGCTCCCGCAGTAACCTGATGATCTGGTCCTTGTACCGTTCATCGTTTACATCACAGAGGAGGATACAGGCCAGGGCCGGGATATAGGTCGCATTATGCTTGAGAATATTGCCGCCCTGACTGGGGTCCACATTCATGCTCGCCACGATTCGATCGATCGCCGCGACGACCACCGGGTGGTCGACAGGCACCATGTTGTCATATCGCTTCGTACACTCGGTGATCGCCAAAGCAGTCAGGACCAACTGGCCCGTTTCACCAGGAGGGTTCGCCGTCAGGTAAGCGACCGCGTCGAGGGCCATCTTGCGAACTTTCGGGTGCTCCGGGTCAAATTCGACCTGGGCCAGGACCCGCTGTTGAGGCACGATCCCCAACAGGAAGAAACCGAGTAATAAGACAAAGTGGATTCGCATGCAGCGGTTCTGAAGGATCGTCATCAAGCTACTTCACCTCTTCCATTTTTCGTTGGCACCATCACCGGCCAGGTGGCCCCCGTCGTTTTGCTGATGGGTTCTCTGCCCCAAATTCACGATCGATCCGTGAAGAACCGGTCCCGTTGCGTGAATTCTAGGAAGTTGACCAGGAAACAGCAGAACAAAAGTTCCAAAATTTCCAGGCCGAGGCGAAGGCAGGGCTGCTATTATCGTAGATTCTACCATTTTTGGTGTCAACTATTCGGTACCGGAGAGTAGGTTCAAACCGGTGTCCTACCTAAATTTGGGGCAGATATAACCGTTAAATCTCCACTTTTTCGGTTGGAACCGGATCTTCAACGTGGCTTTCGATTGACAGTCCAATTGAGTTTCCAGTAAATTCTGTCTCTCGATCGGTAGAAATACCGTATCGCTTGGTCAGGTAGCTCAGTTGGTAGAGCAATGGACTGAAAATCCATGTGTCGCCGGTTCGATCCCGGCCCTGACCACATTTTCATTTTTAGAACGCTCGCTCGCCCTATTGGGTCCTGCCCTTCGGCAGGCCGTCACAGGCCGAGTCCAAGGCCCACGCCATCGCCCCGCCAGTCCTCCGCCGGATCGGAACCTGGATGAGCCAATGGACCGTCGTTCCGGTTCAAAACGGGCAGGCTGCTCAAAAGATACCGGTTCGTCTCAAAAACGATTGACCAACTACCGAATTCAGAACGTTCGCATCTTGGACAGGTTTCCTTTAATCAACTAGACTGACCTGTCTGTCGCGTGTCAGCGTGACATCTCAGAAGATAAATATTGAGCGGACCAAGCTAACTATTGGGAGTTTCCAATGCATCGCCATGCCAGTCTATTTCTCATCGTCATGTTTGCCGTTTGTGCAGGTTGTGCTTCCGAGAAAGAGAAGACGTCGACCCATTCAACCGACCCCACCAACCAGGCGACGTCGGCCGACCAGGACCGCCCGACGATTGCCTTTGTGACCAACCAGATCGCCAGCTTCTGGAACATCGCCGAGGTCGGTTGCAATGATGCAGCCAAAGACTTCGATGTCGACGTGGACGTCCGGTTCCCGAATGAGGCAACCGCGACCAAACAGAAACAGATCATCGAAGACCTGATGTCCAGCGGAATCGATGCCCTGGCCATCAGTCCCATCGACGCCGACAACCAGAAAGAGATGGTCAACAACTGGGCATCTCAGGTCCCCTTGTTGACCCACGACTCGGACGCACCCGACACCAATCGCCTGATGTATATCGGCATGGACAATTACCGGGGTGGCCGCCTGGTGGGCAAGTTGATCAAGGAAGCATTGCCAGATGGCGGGGAGATCATCATCACGATCGGTCGACTGGAACAGGACAATGCCAAGAAACGAAGGCAGGGCGTGATCGATGAATTGCTCGACCGACCCGATGACGACACCCGTTTTGACCCGGTTGAAGGGGAAATCAAGGGTGACAAGTACACGATCCTGGCGACCTTGACCGACCAGGGAAAACCAGAAGTTGCCAAACAAAAAACCGAGGATGCCCTCAACACGTATTCAGAAGTTGACCTGTTCGCAGGACTGTTCGCCTACAACCCGCCGGCCATCATCCAGGCCCTGAAGCAGGCCAATAAACTGGGTGAAATCAAGATCGTCGGGTTCGACGAAGACGACGCAACCCTGCAGGGGATCAAGGATGGCAACGTGATCGGAACGGTGGTCCAGAATCCATACGAATATGGCTACCAATCCGTCAAAATCCTTTCCGAATTGCTCAAGGGAAACCAGTCGGTCATCCCGGAAGGCAAATTCATCGACATCTCAGCCCGCTCGGTTACCCCCGAAAACGTGGATGAATTCTGGGCCGACCTGAAAGCGAAGACGGGTGCCACCACCCAGTAATGTATGTCCGTCGAACCGCTGCTTGACGTCCAACAGTTAAGCAAACGATTTCCGGGAGTTCTTGCCGTGGACCAGGTCAGCCTGAGCCTGGGTCCGGGTGAAGTGCTTGCCGTGATCGGAGAAAACGGGGCGGGCAAAAGCACCTTGATGAAGATCCTGGCGGGCGTGCAAACAGCCGATGCGGGGGAGATCCGGATCGACGGCCAGAGGTGCCACTTCGAGTCGACCCGCGAAGCGATGGATCACGGGATCGTCCTGATTCACCAGGAACTGAACCTCTGTGACAACCTGAATATCGGCCAGAACATCTTTCTGGGACGAGAGCCCCGTACAGCCGGGATCATCAACCGACGGGAAATCAATCGCCGTTCGACCGGGTTTCTGGAACAGGTTGGTCTCGACGTGGCCCCCACGACGGTGGTCGGCTCACTGACGATCGGTAAACAGCAGATGGTTGAAATAGCCAAGGCACTCTCGGTCAATGCCCGCGTACTGATCATGGACGAACCGACCTCCAGCCTCTCGGCCAGAGAGAGCGAAGCCCTGTTCCGCTTGATTGGCCAACTCCGTTCCCAGGGGGTCAGTATCATCTACATTTCACACCGCCTGGCAGAAGTCAAGCGACTGGCCGACCGGGTCGTGGTGCTGCGTGATGGAAAGAACGCAGGGGAATTGGTGGGAGATCAGATCCAGCATGATGCGATGGTCCAGCGGATGGTGGGTCGCGACGTTTCCCAGTTCTACACCCGGCAGCGACACCCCACGGGAGACGTGGTATTCAAGGCCGAGAAGATCCGCACCGTCGAATGGCCACAGCATGAGCTCTCCTTTGAAATCCGGGCCGGTGAAATTGTCGGGCTGGCAGGCCTGGTAGGAGCCGGTCGAACAGAAATGCTGCAGTCCCTGTTCGGTGTCACCCCCTTGGTGGCCGGCCAGTGCTGGTTGGAGGGTGAGCCGGTGCAACTGAACTCGCCGTCTCAGGCGATCGACCAGGGGATCTGCCTGGTACCGGAAGATCGTAAACAGCATGGCCTGATTACCGATTTCTCGGTCGCTAACAATATCGGGCTGCCGAACTTGAAACCGAACCAGCGCGGGCCCGGATTCTCCAATTTTTCCAAGCAACGACAGTCCTCGCTTGAAATGTGCGATTTATTGGACATCAAGACACCCTCGATCGGACAACTCGTCAAATTCCTGTCCGGTGGAAACCAGCAAAAGGTCGTGATCGGCAAATGGCTGGCCCAGGATCCCAAAATCCTCTTGCTGGACGAACCGACCCGCGGCATTGATATTGGAGCGAAGGAACAAATCTATAAATTAATGGAACAACTTGCCTCCAGGTCGATGGCCATCCTGTTTGCCTCCAGTGAAATGGAGGAAATCCTGGGACTGGCCGACCGGGTCATTGTCCTGCACGAAGGTCAAATAACCGGGGTGCTGGATCATCAACAACTGAGTGAGCAAGCCGTGATGCAATTGGCGACCGGCACAGCGACCGACCATTCCATGAAGGCTTAATGAAACGCGATGAGTGAAAACCTGACAGGCTTGGTAAAAATCATTGGGATCTCGATCCTGTTGGTCCTGTTGTGGGCATTCCTGGCCTACCAGGTCCCCGAGAACTTCCTCAAGCCGAACAATATCGAGAACCTGTTGCGCCGTACGGCCTTGTTCGGCATCCTGGGAATCGGTGTCTCGTTTGTCATCATCAGCAGCGGGATCGATCTGTCGATCGGGTCACTGGTCTGCTTTATCGCCTGCCTGTTGGCCCTGTTCCTCTCGGTCTCCTACAACCCTTACGTCTCGACCGACGTGCTGGAAATCAAGGCGGCGGACAAAAAACTGATCGTCAACCCGGACGCAAATTTCAGTCCCGGTCAGACAGTACGGTATTACGGGGGCCGTCGTGCGCGCAACGCCATGTTGACCATTACCGCCATCCAACCGACTGAATACGAGGGTCGTCAGGCCAGCGAGATCCTCGTCGATCAGGCTTTGACCCGCGATGACAAAACCGATTCCGGCAATCGGTCAGTCGGCAAGATCGCTGCCATGTACCCGATCTCGGCCGTCTCGGGCGATCACCTGAATATTCCGTTTGGGCAACTCACTCCCCGGGACCGGGTCTGGTTTGTCCACCCGGAACGTGGCCTGAAAGAGAAGACCGTCGCCGCGGTCGAACCGACCGGTTCGACTCCCGGCCTGAACCGCGTGACGTTTACCGAGTCACTCGACGGGATCGATGCGACGTACATCGCGATCCCACTGGCTCGCAAACAGAAAATGTCGGTTCCGGTGGCCATTCTATCGGTCCTGCTGATTGCGCTCGGACTGGGGATGATCCATGGTGTCCTGATTACCAAGTTGAAACAGCAGCCATTTGTCGTCACCCTGTGCGGCCTGTTGATTTACCGAGGCCTGTCCCGCTGGCTGTCCAATGACCAAACCCTCGGTTTTGGCAACGAATTCGAGGGATCTCTCGGCCTGTTGGCAACCGGGCGCCTGGTGCTGTGGGATTCCGGCGGCTCGTCCTTTGGCATCCCCTACTCGTTTTTCTTCCTGCTGTTACTAACGGTTGCAGCGATTATCTTCCTCAATTTCACGATCTGGGGCCGCTATATCCTGGCCCTCGGCAGGAACGAAGAAGCCGCCCGTTACTCAGGTGTCAACACCGGCAGAATGACGATCCTGGCCTATATCCTGTGCGCCGTGCTGACCGGGATAGGCGGAATCCTGTTCGCCCTGGACGCCAATTCGATTGCGCCCAGCAGTTTTGGCAATTTCTTCGAGTTGTACGCCATCGCCGCAGCCGTATTGGGCGGTTGCAGCCTGCGAGGGGGTGAAGGAAGCATCATCGGCGTGGTGGTTGGTACGGCCCTGATGCAGACGCTGTACAACTCGATCGTGCTGCTAAAAATTCCGGATGAGCTGGAATACGCAATTATCGGGGCCGTCATCCTGATCGGCGTCACCTCGGACGAGGTCATTCGCATGATTGCCAGTCGAATCAAGCGGGAGTGAGTCCCCTGCCACGACAGGCTCGTTTGGCAAATAGATTACGATCAATGCCAGTTGATTTTTCGGCGCGACCGGAAATTTGATTTTGAAATGTTGACAGGCAGCCGGTCGAGCCGAACCAACATTGCAGAGAGGTTTGTTTTAAGCCCTCACAGACAATGGCTCGCCCCGCTGGGAACGGAGTCACTTTCCACGGCCACCCGGAAGTGACTTTTCGCTCCACATGACCCGGCATCGCCTGCAAGTCCGTACTGATCCCGCGGACGCAGGCCGGGCGGGGCCGTCGCCCAGTGAACGCTGGAGCGACTTTCACCAGAGGGCACCCGTCCCCTTCTGCTCCCACCGTTGGTATTTGCCCGCCGAGCAGCTCCGCCGGCCAGTCCCGCGTTACCGCCCGCTGGCCGTATCCTGCTTTTCTACCCCTTGCCAGGCAGATTATCCGTTGACACCGACCCGGGGCATCGGGGAAAATAAATCCGTAGCCTATGCTACACTTTATCGCCAGCCAGGGAGTGTCTGGAAGTGAACCGATCCCCTCAACCGATCAGGCCAAACATGTTGCACAGGCAGGAAACGTTTCGTGATTTCGCCTGGAAATCAAAACCGAGTCCAAGATTGAATCTCGTGGTCGGGTTGTGCCTGCTGGCCAGCCTGCTAACAGGTTGCTCCGAACGTGAGGTGACCACGGGAACCCCACCAACGAATCGGCCGGCAGCCGACGTTGCAGACCGACCCACCCCATCCCACTCGGCGGACAAGAAGTTGATCGTCTGTTCGACCACGCAGTGCGCTGACTTTGCCCGGCAGGTTGTAGGCGACCGTTGGGATGTTCACTCGGTTCTCGGCCCGGGTCAGGATCCTCACTCTTACGAACCGCGGGTCGCCGACAGCGACGCGGTCGCCAAGGCGGACCTCTGTATCCGGAACGGGTGGAACCTGGAGGGACATGAATGGATGAAGACTCTGGCCAGTAACGCAGGCAAACCGCTCGTCACCTGCACCGACGAGGTGGAGCCGTTGATGACCGGCGACGACAGCCCGGTCCAGGACCCGCATGCCTGGTTCAACACGGCCAATGCTTGGAAATACGTCAAGCAGATCCGTGACGAGGTCTGTCGCCTGGACCCGGAACACGCCGACGAGTACAGGGCCCGGGCAGAATTGTATCGGGCCCAGCTACGGGACCTGGAAAACTGGATCCAGCAACAGGTTGGCGCGATCGCCGGACCCCGGGTTCTGGTCACGCACCACGATGCGTTTGGCTATTTTTGTGACCGCTACGGTTTTGAGCCGGTCAGCCCGGTCGGCTGGACCACGGATGAAATCGCCGGGACGACGATTTCCGATCGACAGGCGGTCGTGGACCAGATCCGCAACCTGAAAGTCCGCAGCATCTTCGTAGAAACCACCTTGAACCGTGAGATGATCGAGGCGATCGCCAGGGAGGCAGGGGTCGATGTGGGGGGCGAGCTCTATTCCGACGCCATGGGAGGCCCGGGTACCGCGGGCGAATCGTATATCGGGATGATGCGGGAAAACGTGTTGAAAATCGTGGCAGGACTGAAATAGGCAAACCATGAGATTGGTCTTTGCAGCCTTGATCCCGCTCATTCTCTTCGGTGGCGTCGCGGCTTACGTCGAATTCACCGACCGGGTCAGACCGGAACCGGTCAATTTGGAAACCCGTCTGGACGACCAGGCCTGGTCGGTGCGACTCTACCCGACCGCCCAACTGGAGGGGGACGCCGATTTTGACGAACCATCACTGAGGGTACAGTTTCACGGTCAGCCGGTCTTTGCTGACTCGGAACCGGTTGCGGCGGGTCGGGAGATCCGGATTGACCCGCTGCAGGGGGTGCGAGCGGAACAGAACAGCCTGTTCGTCCAGGCCACGTTTTCGGCCACCGATTCAGCGGATGAAAAATCTGCCCAGCCGGCGGCGCTCCGAGTGCAAGTCTTCCGCGGCCCGCAACAGAGGGCCGAACGGACATTCTGGAAAGCGGAAGGTCGCGCTTCGATCAGCGGAGAAATCAAATTTTCCGCCCCCCGCGCGGTCACCGGGGACGAGCCGCATGATGCAGGAGAACACCCGTGATTCGTGAACAACCGACTACGGAAAGCGCCATCTCGATCAATCACTTGACCGTCAGCTACGGCCCGGTTCCGGCCCTGCTGGACGTGACGGTCGATATCCCCAAGGGCAAACTGGTCGGCATCATCGGACCCAACGGGTCCGGAAAATCGACCTTGATCAAGGCGATGCTCGGGTTCGTTAAACCGGACCTGGGAGAAGTCAGGATCTTTGGCCGGGAAGCGGCAGCAGCCAAAGGGATGGTCGCCTATGTCCCACAGCGCGGAGCGGTCGACTGGGATTTCCCGATCACGGTTCGGGAAGTCGCCACGATGGGGCGCTATGGCCACCGCCGTTGGTGGCAGGACATGTCGCGCCGCGACCTGCAGATTGCTGACCAGGCCCTGGCCAAGGTCCGCATGACCGAGTTCGCATCCCGGCAAATTGGACAATTGTCCGGCGGACAACAGCAACGGGTCTTCCTGGCGCGGGCCCTGGCCCAGGATGCCGAGATCCTGTTGCTGGATGAACCGTTTTCCGGTGTCGATGCGGCGACCGAAAACGCCATCCTGGAAGTCCTGCGGGAGACCCGGCAACAAGGTCGCACCCTCTGCGTGGTGCACCACGACCTGTCGACGGCTGCCGAGTACTTCGACTACCTGATCCTGCTCAAACAGAGAATGTTCGGTTTTGGCACCCCGGAGCAGATCCTGGAACCACAGCTACTGTGCGATGTCTACGAGGGAAATATGAAGGTCTTCGCCGAGTTGTCCGGCACCCGAAGCGCGGGAGATCGCTCGCCGTGAACTCGCTGGTTGAATGGTTGACCGATTTGCAGCTGGAACAGGGACACCTGATCCGCCCGATCATCGTCGGTACGCTGATCTCGCTGGTCTGCAGCGTGGTCGGCTGCTTCATCGTGCTGCGGCGAATGTCGTTCCTGGCCGATGCAATTGCCCACGCGATGCTGGCCGGCGTGATCGGTGGCTACCTGATCATGAAAATCGTGTTTGGCCGGGAAGCCCACCTGGTCGGGATGCTGGCCGGGGCGATACTGGCCGGGATACTGACGGTCGCCCTGATCGGGTTCATCACCCGGGTCTCCCGCATCAAGCAGGACACGGCAATCGGCATCATGTACACCGGGATTTTTGGTCTGGGCGCGTTGGCCGTGTCGATCAAGTCGATTGGCGGCTATGTCCATATCGATATTACCCACTACATCATCGGCAACGTACTGGCGGTCACCAACGAGGAGCTCTGGCTACTGGCCGTCGTCTCCAGCCTGGTCCTCTGCTCGGTGATCCTCTTTTTCCGGCCGCTACAGATTACCAGCTTCGACCCGGTGATGGCCGCCTCGATCGGGATCCCCGTCCTGGCAGTCGATTACCTGTTGACCGCCTGCACCTCGCTGGTGGTCGTCAGCGGGGTCCGCGTGGCGGGCGTGATCCTGGTGGTCGCCCTGATCATTACGCCGGCCGCCTCGGCTTACCTGCTGACCGACCGACTCAACCGAATGGTCCTGCTGTCGGCCTTCATCGGCATCCTCGGCTACTGGCTCGGCTTCGGCCTGACCATCGCCATCGGCTCTTCCCCGGGCCCCACGATCGTGGTCACGATGACGCTGATCTTCCTGCTGATTCTCCTGCTGGCACCCCGCTACGGGATCCTGGCCGACTGGATTCGACGATCGAGCCTGGTCCCCCAGGAAGTGATGGAGGATGTCCTGGGAGCGATTGTCCGTTCGACCGGTAACGTGATGGCGATTCCACAGGTGCTTCAGGCGGTGACCGCCCCCAATCGCCGTGTGCAACGGGCAATCCGACTGTTGGCCCGCCGGAACCTGCTGGAATGTGAAGCGGATCAGGTCCGCTTGACCGAAACGGGACAGGCCGAGGCAACGCGCCTGGTACGGGCCCACCGACTGTGGGAGACCTACCTGGCGCAAACGGGTGAAGCGAGTGAACGGATTCACGAAAAAGCGCACCAGCTGGAACATATCAGCGACCAACAGACGGTCGATTACCTGGACGACAAACTGGGCCACCCGATCACCGACCCGCATGGCACCATCATCCCGGTCGATTCCGTCCAAACGAGTGGGCAGCAGGACGTCAAAGCGAGTATGCTGCGACGGGGCAACCGGGCCCGGATCGAGCAGATCCTGCCGGCGGCGAACCGCCTCGGCCTGTCGGTCGGATCGGAAATCACGGTCCTGCCACGCTCGGTCGACGGGCAAACCTGGAACCTGAAAACCGATCGGGGTACCGCCATCGCCCTCAACCATACCGAGGCCGACGCCCTCATCGTCCGCCCCATTCCGACCGACGAGGACGAGGGAGACGCGATCCCGGCGAGCGACGTCTCCTAGCGGCGGCGATGCTCGTCGATCAATTCCTTGACACGATCCGGGTCGGGAATCCCATTGACCGTGATCTCAATCTCCGCTTGGGCCGCGCTCGAAATCCCGACCCTGCCAACGTCGAAAATCCGCTGCAGGAAAGTCTGGTCGAGCTGGACGTTGCGCACATCCTGGTGCCAGACTTCTGTCAGGTTCTTGGCCAGGATCCCCCGTCGCAAAGTCGTGCGATCATTGGTGACCGTCAACTTGCACGCCTTGCATTGCAGCCACCAGCAACCGTAGGCAATCAATCCTCCCCCCACACCGATCACCAAAGCCGTCAACGCCCAGTTGTAATGGCCGGTAAACAGCAGGTAGAGCGTCAGCCCCAGGCTGAGTACGATCACCAGCACGTTCCCCACGTACCAGAGCGGGTGATTGCGGAACATCGACGGATTCCCCTGGTAAAGGGTCGTTTCTTCAAGCGCAGGTTTGTTTTCCATGTTTCCCCGATCGTGTCAAACTTAAGCCAAAACGTCCCATTTCATCCCGTCATCACTGACAAGACCAAGGCGTCACCTACCCCTTATTCGTCGCCAACAGCCCATTATTGCAAAATAAAACGGAGCGAACAGGACTGGGAAGCGGGCTATCCAATCTCATGCAAGGCTTAATGTAGAGCTGCCTTGACTCGAGGGCGATTGATGAAGATCAACAGCAGGACCGGGTAGATCATGGGGTAGATCATGGAAAACCAAACGACAGAGATCATATCAAACGGCATCCCATCCTGGTCGGGAATCTCCCGAAATTGCGGCCATAAAACAAACGCCACCACCACGCACGCGGGCCTCAAGATGGTGTAGATCCCGTACGCATTGGAGAAGGTCCGACCCATTCTGCGGTTCATCAGCAGCAAGATCCCGGCCACCAATAAGAGAATCGACACCAGCGACCCCAGGCCGATATTGATCATAAGTAACGGTCCACCGACAGAATGCTGATAGATCCGTTCGATCACCGGGACGATCCAGGGGACGGCGATTTCGACATCGGCCAGCAAGACAATCGTCCCGGCCAAAACGCAAATATCGATGATCGCGAACACGATATTCAAGACACCAAAGACGATAATCGAAACGGGCCCTTTCTTGGCCAACGGGGCAACACCTTCTCCATCTTGCGTCGGCGTCACCTGAGGGGCTTGAAACGGGTTCTCACTCATCGTTCTTTCCGGGAACAGGTCCGCTGGAATCCGGGTGAACCAAACGCTTCAGCCCGGCAGAAGTAGATTCCCCATACCGTACCCCTATCGAGCGCCATTCCGCCAGGTTATTCACGGGAAAATCTCAAAAATTTACCGCTGGCAAGAAAACCTAAGGCTAATGATTTCGAGACCGACCAGCTCACTCGACCTGAAACGACTCAATCTCTTCCTTGATCCGATTCATAAAATTCGCCGCACCCACGCCGTTGGCCAAGCGGTGATCGAAGGAAAGCGTCATCGTGCAGGAGACCTGGAAACGGAAAGAATCCCCTTCCGGTACTGGTAGCGGGTATGTCTGGCCAATCGCCAGCGTCGCCATGGCGGGCGCCACAATCGCGGGGATCCCGATCCGCATCCCCGCCTTGCCAATGTTGGAGACCGTCAGCGTCGTCGACCCATCCGCCTGGTCCTGGCCGTCACGGGCCTGTTCAATCTGCTGAGCCACCGCGGCAAAGAACGTTTCACGATCCATTTCGTCCGCCCCCCGCACCACGGCCGTCACCATCTGGTCGCCCGGCAAGGCCACGGCGATCCCCAAGTTGACGCGGTGGTAGACGTGACGCGTGCGGCCATCTGATGACAACGAGCTGCGAAAAGCATCGTGCTCCTTGAGGGCCTGGACCACGCACCAGAGGGCCATGGTAAAACCGGTCGGTCCCCCACTTGGCTTGACCTCGGCCCGGGCCGACTGCAGGGCCGTCCAGTCGACTTCGTTCATGACGGTGACCGGGATGCAATCCTGGGTCCCCCGTTTCAGACGGAAGTTCAGGGTGACTTGGGACTGGGGCAGCAGTTCGGCCGCATAATCGTCGGAAGACTGCCCACCCTGGCCACCGGCGGCCAGATAAGCCTCCACATCGGCCGGCATCAGCTTCGAGCCGGCGGTGGGGATCTCGTCGGCCAGGTCCAACAGGCCATGCTCTTTGAGCAACTTGCGGGTCTTGGGCGGAATCTGGATTTTGGATTTCTTCCTGGCAACCGGCGTAGAATCGGTAACCACCGCACTGGTCGTCGCCGGAGCACTGTCCGCCGGACCGTGACCGGCCGGCATCTCCTCGACTCCTTCGGCCACTTCCATTTTGGCGATTTCGGTGCCGATCTCCAACACGCTGCCCGTCTCGACGGTCCACTCGATCAGCGTCCCTTCGTAGGGCGACTCGACATCCGTGGTCGCCTTGTCGGTCTCCATCACGTAAATCGGCTCGTCCCGTTTGACCGAGTCACCCGGCTGTTTCAGGAAATCAACAAGTAACGCTTCATGCAATCCCTCACCAAGTTGCGGGATCCGAACAGAAATGATGGGCATACTGGGACTAATCCTCCAATGTCAATTGAATCGCTTCGATCACTTCATCCGTGCTCGGCAATGCTGCGTATTCGTAAATCGGGTTGTAACCGATATGGACATCCGGCTTGGCGACCAGTTGGGGTGAGCTGACGAAGTTGCAGAAGCAGTCCGGATCGCCGGTCAATTCACTGATAATCATCTGGCCCACACTACAGGATCGCCCGTCCTCGTGAACCACAACCAGTCGACCTGTCTTTTCCACCGACTCGGCAATCGTCTCCTTGTCCCAGGGCACGATCGAACGCAGGTCGATCACTTCCACCGAAGCTTCCTCGGCCATCGCATCGGCTGCGGCCAAAGCCTGCTCGATGCAGTTGCCCCAGGCAACGAGTGTCACATCCTCACCCGGCCGGCGAATCCTGGCCTGGCCAAACCCGACGGGCGGGAGTTGACCATCGACTTGCATCGGTTGCCGGAACAGGTGTTTGGGTACCAGGAAAATGGTCGGATCGTCCGCGTGCATGGCGGTCCACATCAAGCCGGCTGCATCTTCGGGCGTGCTGGGAACGACGACCCGCATGCCGGGTTGATGGGCAAACATCGCCTCGTTGGCCTGGGAGTGCCAGAGAGAACCCCCCGGCAGGTAGGCACCGTAAGGCGTGTAGAAGACCGCCGGGACTTTCCAGTTGCCAAACGTCCTCCACCGCAATGTCCCCAGGTTTTGACTGATCTGATTCCAGGCCGGGCCGACGAAATCAACAAACTGAAACTCGAATACGGGACGCATGCCGTAACAGGCCATACCGATCCCCACCCCGGCAATCGTGGCCTCGGCCAAGGGGGCGTTGAACGCCCGCTCCGGGTGGTTTTCGGACAGACCGGAAGTCAAGCCGAAGACACCACCCTTGGGGTCCTCGATATCCTCACCAAAGAAGATGTAGTCGTCGTTGGTCTCCAAACCGTGCCGAAAAACGGCGTTCACGGCGTCCACCATACGCCATTTACGGTCCCCCTCGATCGGCGGGGCCACCGGGACCGGGGGATCGGCCATCAGGTGGTCCATCAACTCGTCGGCGACCGGGTCCTGCTCCTTCTCGGCTGCCAGGTACTCGGCATCCACCTGTTCGTTGATTTCCTGCTGCATCTGCTCCCACTGCTCGACCGTCAACGCCCCTGATTCGATCAATTCACTGGCCAGCACGTGAATCGGATCGCGTCCGGCCATCGCATCGATCTCGTCCTGGGGTCGGTAGACGCGGTGGTCATCACTGCTGGTATGACTGCACAGGCGATCGAGTTCGCAAACCATCACGGTCGGGCCATTGCCCGAACGGGCGCGGTCCACGGCCGGTGCGGCCGCTTCGTAAACCCGGTCCGGATGACGGGCGTCCACGTGGACCAGGTTGATATCGGAACCGAAAACACCCAGCTTGAACGGGTTGAATTTCTCGGTATTGGTACTGATTCCATAGTTGTTGTCTTCCACCACCAGCAGGATCGGCAACTGCCGCTCGACGGCGAACGAGATCGCCTCATAAAATTCACCTTGCCGGGAAGCAGCATCCCCCACCGTGGCAACCACGATGTTGTTCTGGTGCTGCAACTGCATCGCCCAGGCAACCCCACAGCCGGGGAGGGCATTGGAGCCGGTCGGGGTTGGCACACTCCAGATGTTCCTTTGACGGTCGGAGTAATGGCCCGGCATCTGCCGTCCGCCGCTGGATGAGCCCCGCTTGGCAAAGTAGGCCGTGGCCAGTTCGGCGTTACTGACACCCCGCCCCAGGACCATCGCCCGGTCGCGGTAATACGGGAACAGGTAGTCACCTTCCTCCATCAACTGGGCGATCACAGCCATCGGTTCATGGCCCATGCCGGCTACCTGAAACCAGCCCTTGCTTTGACGGTGCAAAACACCTTCACGGCGGTCGCCTTCGCGACTGAGGTACATCAATTTGAGTAGTTCAAGTCGGTTGTAGGTCATTTGAGCCGCTTGCGAGTTCATTATTTCTCCGAAAGCACGGTCCAGGATGAAATTCGCTTTACGCGAAACCGTACAGAAACACTTAAAAACAGGCGTATGCGGAACCGCAAACGCAGCGAGAGCCGTGCATCGATTTGGCACGGCTGATTCCAGACCAGAAATTTTATCCGGCAATAATTCCTTTGCAACCGGCGATTCTGGACCTTACCATGCGAACTTGACTGCCGTAACATGGTAAATCAAGAGAAATTCCGGGTCTCAGCAAACCGCGAGACCTGGTGTTTTTACTGGGGACTCATTTTTTTGATTCTACAGTATTTCGATTCATGGGAACCGAATTGCCACGGAATATCAGGCAGCCGGCAAGGTGTTATTCGCCCGGCATTCGGAAAACGGATATTCACCCATGTCGTTTCAAGCCATCCATAGACGGAACCAATATTTCGAGGAGAAGATAGTGAACGTTTTTTTCCGTATCGTCCTGTGCACTGTGATTTCCCTGTCCGCAGGTAACCTTTGGGCCCAAACAGAAAGTGACACGGCGACCAGTCGCCAGGCAGCGCTCGAGCGAGTCACTGACGGGATCAAGTTTCTTGCATCTGATGAATTGGCAGGACGGATGCCAGGTACCGTGGGGATCGAAAAAGCAGCCCAGTATATTGAAAAGGCATACAAGGAAGCCGGCTTAAAACCACTCGAGGATGGCACGTATCGACAGGAGTTCATTGTCCGGCGCGGCCGTGACCTCGACCGGGAACAGGTCAGCCTGACGCTGATGGGTCCCGATTCGAAAGCGACGGGGCTCGTCCTGGATGAGGATTTCATTCCCCAGATCGGACGGGGATCCGTGGACGAGGACGCAGAACTGGTCTTTGTGGGCTACGGGATTGTGGCCGAAGACCACAACTACGATGAGTACAAGAACGTTGACGTCAAGGACAAGATTGTCGTCATGATCCGCCGCGAGCCGCAACAGAACGATGCCGACAGTGTTTTCGATGGAACCGAGGTATCCAGCCACGCCTACATCGCCGCAAAGGTGCGTTCGGCCCGCGACGCGGGTGCTGCCGGCATCATCATGGTCAACGACAATGTAACGGCCGACACACCAGAAAAAGACACGCTCTCGGCCCCGGACGAGTTTGGCGCCTCGGTGGCACGGCTCCCTTTTTTCCACGTCAAGCGGAGTGTGATTGACGGCTTGCTGAAAAAATCCCCCCTCGTTAAGGCGGACGGAAGCAAGCTCAGCAGCTTGAAGGCAGTCGAAGACTCGATTGACGAATCGCTGGAACCCCTTTCCCAACCGATCAAGGGGAGCAGTGCCAAATTGAAGGCCGCCTTCAAGGATAAAGAGATCAAAACCAGCAACATCGTGGGGATTATCGAAGGAGAAGGCCCCAATGCCGATGAGACGATCGTGATTGGCGGTCACTACGACCATCTCGGGATGGGTGGTTTTGGTTCGCGATCCGGAGGCCGAATCGAGATTCATAACGGGGCCGATGACAATGCCACCGGGACCGAAGCGGTCGTTGAATTGGCCCGCATGTTTGCCAAGCGGGGCAAGGCCCCGGGCCGCCGGCTGGTCTTTGTCTGTTTTTCGGCAGAAGAAATGGGACTGCTGGGCGCCCAACACTACGTCAAGGAGCCCCTGTTTCCGCTGGAAAATACGGTCGCCATGGTCAACTTTGACATGATCGGCTGGTTGCGTGATGACAAGCTGACCGTGTTCAACTGGAATTCGTGTGCCGAATTTGACCCGATTCTCACGAATGCCAACCAGAAGATGAACCTGGACCTGGTCAAGCCACCCTCCGGGTTTGCCGGCAGTGACCACCTTCCCTTTTTCCAGAAACAGATCCCGGTCATGTTCATGCATACCGGGCTGACCTCGACCTACCATACCCCGGAAGATGACTTTGAAACGCTTGATTGCGATGGCGCATTGAAGGTCATCGAATTTACCGAGGGCGTCATCGACGGGATTGCCGAGCTGGAAGCCAAACCGCAATTCGTCGGCCAACAGACCGCCCGCCGAATCCGACTCGGCGTTTCCCTCAACAGCGACCACGAAAAGGGTGTTGAAATCACCCGTGTCTCGGAGGACTCGATCGCCGCCAAGGCCGGCCTGAAAGAGGGTGATGTCATCATGGCCATCGACGGAAAGAAAACGGAAGACCGTCGAGCCGTCAACGGTGCCGTCCGCTCCAACACCGGCAAGAAGGTGAAATTCAAGATTCTTCGCGGCACCGAGGAGATGACCAAGGAAATTGAGCTGAAAAACTAGGTCTGATCTCCTGGCCCACGGAAAACCAGCTACGGCCCGCCCAGGCGGGCCGTTTTTTTTGCCCCTGTGACATTTTGACTAAGGGAAAAATCTCGCCGCATTGGCTAAATTCAATGGTCTGGATTGAACCGATGTTGCTTTGAGCAGCCATGATCCATACAACCAATTGATTGGATAGGAGCGCCAAGGATCCGATGTGTGGGCGTTCCCTTTCTTTGGTCATTACGCGAGTCCATTATGAATGCGCCTGAAAAGAGATTCCGAAGCATTTTGTTGTTTGGACCACCCGGTGTTGGTAAAGGGACCCAGGGAGGAGTCCTCGGACATATCCCGGGCTTCTTTCATCTGGCCGTCGGCGATGTCTTCCGTTCGATCGACATCAACTCGCCGATTGGGCAAAAGGTGTATGCCTACAGTTCCAAGGGAGAGCTTGTTCCAGATGAGCTGACGATCGAGATCTGGAAAAAGGCGCTCAACGCGTACGTCTCCTTGTCTTGGTACAAACCGTGGGAAGATCTGCTGGTGCTCGATGGCATCCCTCGCAATCTGAACCAGGCGGAACTGATTGAGTCGGATCTCGATGTCCTGAGAGTTATCCACCTGGCCTGTTCTGACCAGGAAGATATGGTGCACCGAATCAAGCGCCGCGCAATTCGTGAAAATCGGCGGGACGATGCCAATGAGGAGATCATTCGTCATCGGTTCGAAGTTTACAACAAGACTTCCATGCCCGTCCTCGAGCACTATCCGGAAGAGATCATCTCGACCATCGATGCCAACGGGTCACCTGTCGAGGTCTTGCGGCGGATTCTCGATGCGGTCATCCCCGCACAAAATATCTGTTTCACAACAGATTGGTAACTCGCCGATCACCCCGGGGGTGCGATGAGAAAAATCCTGACAATAGCGGCGAGAGAGTACCGGGCGATGGTCGGTACCAAAGGCTTTCTGATTTCGGTCATCATGATGCCGGTCCTGATGCTGGGCAGCCTGTTCGCCATGGAACTGATGAAGCAGGTCAGTGAAACCAAGAACCGGAACATTGCCGTCATTGACCACTCCGGTTTCCTGTTTGACGAACTTCAAGCTGCGGCCAACAAGCGAAATCAGCTGGTCGACCAGGCCATGCTTTCCGCGAAACCCGGTGATTCCCGGCAGGAGATGCCCGGTGTCATCCCGGAACGGTTTCTGCTGGAAAAGGTAGACATTGCCCCGATCACCGACGATGTCCGCATCTCCCTTTCCGACCGCGTCCTGCAACAGCAGCTTTACGCGTTTATCGAAATCCCGGCTGACGTCCTGGATACGGGATTGACCAGTGACAACAAGGTCATGTTCTATTCGCAGGATTCCAATCTCTCACTCACGCGCAACTGGTTTGCCGACACCCTTTCGGACATGGTTCGGCAGCGACGGGAAGAGGAATCGGGGATTCCCGAAGAGACCCTGCAACGAATCAAGGAAACGGATCAACGCGTCCCGATCATTGGTCAGGGCCTGATGACGCGAAACCAGCAGGGCGAAATCGAGACCGCGGCGGAAAAAGAGATTCTGGAGGCCGTTTTCCTGCCGCTGGGGATCATGATGCTGATGTTCATGGTGATTTTCATGGCCTCGCAACCGATGCTGGAGAGTGTGCTGGAAGAAAAGTCGCAGAGGATTGCGGAAGTGCTGTTGGGCAGTGCCAGCCCATTCCAGTTGATGATGGGTAAACTGATCGGCACGGTCGGCGGTTCCCTGACGATTTTCGCCATCTACCTGGCAGGGGGGTACGGCCTGGCCGCCTACCGCGGCTGGACCGCGATCGTTCCGCTGGAACTGGTACCCTGGTTCCTCGTCTTTCAGGTAGCCGGCGTCTTCTTTTACGCCTCCATCTTCCTGGCAGTAGGGGCCTCGGTCTCCCAGTTGAAAGAGGCCCAATCGATGCTGCTACCGGTTTGGGTACTGTTGATGCTGCCGCTGTTCATCTGGTTCGTGATCGTGCAGGACCCGCTCAGCCGGCTTTCGGTCCTGATCTCGCTCTTCCCGCCAGCCACCCCGACCACCATGCTGCTCCGCCTGGCCACAGGCCAGCAGATCCCGCTCTGGCAGCCGGTGCTGGGGCTTGTTTTAACCACCCTGACCACGTTCCTGATCGTCGTCCTGGCAGGCCGGATTTTCCGGGTCGGCATCCTCTGGCAAGGAAAAACTCCCAAATTGGGTGAACTTGTCAAATGGGCGATTGTCGGCAACTGATCGACCCCGGGCCGACCGGTGCAGAATATGCTGTTTCGTCGCGGATGCTTACTTTCTTTGGCTCGCGACCATCGACTAGAATGCGGCTGGAAACGGTCCCGAAACGGGTCGAGTCGATGGTCGAGCCAGAGAGTCGAATATGTCCGACGATAAAGTGAATCAATTACTGCGGAAGGGTGAACAGATCCGCCTGGGCCCCTACCCGGAATTTACCTGGCCAGCCGTTCTGGTCGGCTGGTTCCTGGGGGCGATCATCGCCATTTCCATCAGTTACGCCGCTCTTAAGCTCGGTTTCTCGATCGAAGGTTCCGAGTTGGCCGCCATCCTCGGCTGGGGGATTCTCCGCGGGTTGATGGGCCGCACCAGTATCGTGGAAAACAATATCAACCAGACGATCGCCTCGGCCGTCAACGGCGCCTCGTCGGGGATCATGTTCTCCGTCCCGGCGCTCTTCATCCTGAGCAACAAACCGGGATTGGAATCGGTAGCCGATTTCAACGTCCCACTGATGATCTTCGCCTGCATCACCGGGGCCTTTATCGGTTTGGCTTTTGTCATCCCGCTCCGCAAGCAGATGATCGATTTCCAGCGACTCCCTTACCCGAGTGGAATCGCGGTCGCCACGATCCTGAAATCACCGGGGGCCGGAATTCGGAAGTCGGCCTACCTGTTTGGCGCCGCCCTACTCTCCGGAGCGGTGTACTTGGTGGTCAGCGGGATCTTCGATATCCATGAAATTGACCTGGGCGCGATCATCAATCGTGCCTTCACTCCAGAAGGTCAAGAAACGTTGGCCAATATCCTGCCGAGTCGTTACTCGCTGGTATTCTATGCCTCGCTGATGACGGTCGGCGTCGGCTTCCTCTCCGGCAAGGGAGGATTCTGGTTTGGTGCCGGCGGATTTATCTGTTACTGGTTCCTCTCTCCCTGTTTATCCCTGTGGGGTAGTGAAGAAGTAAAGGTTCTGGTCGAATCACCGGCCGGAATCCGTGGGGAGATCTACAAGCCGACCGGGATCGGCATGTTGATCGGTGCCGCCATGGGGGGCATCATCATGGCCTTCCCCTTGATCCGCAGCGCCGTCACATCGATGAGGAAAGCGGGCAAGGATGGCCGGGACGATTCAGCGCACAAGGATGAATTGCCGATCCGGCTGCTCGGTATCGCGATTCTGCTGGGGGCCATATTACTGGTCTTTTTGGCGCAACAATCGGCCCCCGACATGACCTGGGGGATGGCCGCAGCGATGGCCCTGCTGGGAACCCTCTGGATCTGGATCGCCGGGGTGATCGTGGCCGAGTGTATCGGCCGGACCAACTGGTCCCCCCTGTCGGGTATGACCTTGATCGCCGTGACCATCCTGATCGTGATCGCCAATTCAGGCTTGGACAAACCACAGACGATTGTCAGCTCTCTGGTCGTGGGCGCCGCCATCTGTCTGGCGATTTCCCAGGCCTCCGACATGATGCTGGATCTCAAGTCGGGTTACCTGGTGGGCGGTGTTCCGAAACGCCAACAGATGGCCCAATTTGTCGGTGCCTGGCTGGGACCCTGTATCGTGATCGGCCTGATGTTCGTGTTGCACTGGGGCGCCCAATCGGAAACGCCCAAGCAGACAGCCAGTTCCCCGGCGGCCGCCACGCAGCCGGCCACCGAAGCGGAAACTGCCCAGGCCCCGGCGGTCAGCGAACCGGTCGACAACACACCGAAAGACGGTTTTGGCAGTGAAAAACTGCCGGCCCCGCAGGCCGATGCCCTGGCCAGCGTGATCGAGGGGATTGTGGAAGGGGACGTTCCCACTTATCGCTACGTGGCAGGGGGCGGACTCGGATTCCTGCTAGCCGTGAGCGGGCTGGGGGGCATTGGCGTGATGGTGGCCCTCGGCTTCTACATGCCGTTTTACATTGTCCTGACCTATACGATCGGTTGCGTCCTGCGGATCATCACCGACAAGACAGCCGGACTTAGGTTCAGTGAACAGGTCGGTATCCCGATCGCCGCCGGTTTGATCGTGGGGGAAGCCCTGGTCGGCGTCGTGATCACGATGATCAAAATTTTCTGGCCCAGTACCGCAACGGCCCAGGAGACGGGGCAGATCTGGCAAGTCCTCCAATCAACCGTGCTACAAATATTCTAGGAGACGACCCGTATGAGTGTTTTAGGACAGACCTTACTGTGGGGCGGTTTTCTTTCCGGTTCACTGGCGACGGTGCTGAACCTGGAAAAAGAGGATGCCTGGGCCACGATCCCCTGGCCCTGGTACATCGTATCGGTAGTCATCTGCATCGTCGGGATTGTACTGCTGCGCCTGGGCAAGAAATCGGCCACCGAAAGCACGGTTGAATCGACGGCCAACCTGGCGGAAATCGAAGCCAGCCTGGTCAACCTGATCGAGCATACGGGCCAACTGCTGGGCCAAATGGACGAGTTGGCGCCCAGTGAAATGACCACCTTCATTGACGACGTGCTGGCTCCCGATTTCCAGACGTTTGCCGAGGGTCGCAACGCGATCACCAGCGAGAAAGGATTGCAGAAATTTGCCGATGTGATGACGCATTTTTCAGCTGGAGAACGGGCCATTCACCGCGCCTGGTCGGCCGCCGCCGACGGTTACGTCGACGAGGCCACCACCTGCGTGGAGCGGGCCGTCGCCATGTTGAATGACGCCCAGGAGGAACTTGGGAGCACCTAGGCACCTACACCGCCATGACTGACAATGAGTACGACAAGCTGGAAATTGCCAGGAACTGGCTGCCACGGTACACGGGAATGCCGCTGGAAGAATTCGGCGAAAACATCCTGCTGACCAATTTCCACAGCTACGTCGAACAGTTTGCCCACCGGTTTGATTGCGAGATCCGGGGAATCGGCAAACCGATGCAGGCGGCCACCAATTCGGCCGGTTTGACGATCATCAATTTCGGGATCGGATCGGCCAACGCAGCAACGATCATGGACCTGCTGTTGGCCCGCCCCCCCAAAGGCGTCCTGTTCCTGGGCAAGTGCGGTGGCCTGAAGCAGTCCACCGAAATTGGTCACTTTATCCTGCCGATTGCCGCCGTTCGAGGAGAAGGGACCAGCAATGACTACCTGCCGGCTGAAGTGCCAGCCCTCCCCTCCTTCAAGTTGCACAAGTTCGTTTCCGATCGGATGGTGGAGCGGGAACTCGAGTACCGAACCGGAGTGATCTACACCACCAACCGCAGGCTTTGGGAGCACGACCACCATTTTCGGGCTCACCTCGAGCGACTGACCTGTATCGGCATCGACATGGAAACGGCCACACTGTTCATCGTCGGGCACTACAACCAGATTTCCCGAGGCGCCCTACTGCTGGTTTCCGATGTCCCCACCACCCCCGACGGCGTCAAGACAGAAGAGTCCGACCAGATGGTCACCTCGAATTGGTCCGACCTGCATCTGGAGATTGGCATCGAAGCGATGACCGAGATTGGTGAGCGTGGGGAACCGATTCGACACTTCCGGTATTGATCGGGGCTCTGAGCCATTGGGCAAGCCGTCGACCTTGAAAACGGCTCCTAAATGCCACAGAATGAAGTCGTTCACGATCGACGTAGTAGCTCGCCGGATGAGGCACCGGCCGGTGAGATTCCAACGGCCTATCCCATTGATATCGAAGGAGACAACCTTGTTCCGTTTTGCTTTCTGTTTCACCTCAGCCCTGCTGGTTTTCCTGCTGGCATCCAACGCCAACGCCCAGCAGCGATCCGATTTTGTCTCCGATGCGAGTCACGTTATCGGGACGTACCAGCCAACCTTTGGACACCATAGCCCGGCCCACCAGGCCGATGCGGCCCAGCAGTTCCTGGCCACGCTGAACCAGGACCAGAAATCACTGCTGATGCACAAGCTCGACAGTCCGGAGCGAAGACTCTGGACCAACCTGCCGGCACCGGCCGATGCGGGTGGATTGAGACTGGGGGATCTGAATGAAAACCAGGTTCGCGCTGCCTGTGACCTGATGGCCACGCTGTTCAGCGAGCAAGGTTACCGAAAAATGTGTCACATCATGCTGGCCGATGATCAGCTGTTGAGAGGCGGGCGACCACGATCAGGATTTGGAACGGAAAATTTTTCACTGGTCATTTTCGGCCAACCTTCGCCCAACCTGCCTTGGGCGTTCCAACTCGATGGACATCACGTCGGTGTCAACGTTTCCGTGACGGGTGACGCGATGACTGTCGCGCCGAGTTTCATCGGGACCCAGCCCCAGTCGTTCAACCTGGGTGGAAAGAAATACCGACCGCTGACCAGGGAAATTGATGACGCCTACCAACTGGCCGAGTCACTGACCGACGCGCAGGCCAAACAGGCAGTACAACGACCGAAACGGGGATTTATCCGGGTGGGACCCGGCAAAGATGGCAATGTCCCCCAGGCCGTCGGCGTACCCTGTTCCACGTTCGATTCAGAGCAAAAGAAAATACTGACCCGCCTGATGGGACAATGGGTGAACGACCTTCCGGCCAAACAGGCCAGGCAGCGAATGGACCAATTGGAATCGGAAATCGATCAGATGCGGTTTGCCTGGAATGGCCCACGAAAAGTCGGCAGTGATGTCTCGTACTCGATCCAGGGCCCTTCGCTGATCATCGAATACGCCTGCCAGGATCTGGGTGGCAAGCCACTGGAGCACCTGCATACGATTTACCGGGATCCCACCAACGAGTATGGCGGTCAACTCGACAAGAAGTAACGCCCGGTCGCATCGACGTGGGAAACCGATGGTTGAAATCGTGTCCTGTTAAAATCGTGTCCTGTTAAAATCGGGCATTTCCAGAATTTGACGGTGTGGATAAAGAGTAGCATGACCTTGAGCCGGGAACCGAGCCAACTGACCTACCTGCTGCTGCAGGTGCGCAACCCGGAGGACCCGATCCGACAGCACGAAATCGACTGTTTTGCCCTTGCGCTCGGCTGCCCGACGGAAAACATCCAGGCCCACGACCTGATCTCACGACATCCTGATCGGGAACAGATCGACCAGGTCGACGCGGTGCTGATCGGGGGGAGTGGCGATTTTTCCGTCGCCCGTGGAGGGCCCTGGCTGCCGGCCGCCATGTCGACCTTCCAGGACCTCCACCAGATGTCCAAACCGACCTTTGCCTCCTGCTGGGGGTTCCAGGCATTCGCGCGGGCACTCGGCGGGGAAGTCGTCCACGATCTCAGCCGGGCCGAACTGGGAACCCTCGAGATGTCACTGACCGAGGCGGGGCACGAGGATCCGATCTTCGGTCCCCTCGGCAGCCCGTTTTGCGGCCAGTTAGGTCACGAAGATATCGTCGACCGTCTGCCGGCCGACGCGATCCGACTCGCCTCGTCCAAAAAAGTCGAAAACCAGGCCTTTACCTTTTCCGGAAAGCCGATTTACTGCACCCAGTTTCATCCTGAACTTGAATGCTACGACCTGGTCCAGCGACTGGCAGCTTACCCCAGCTACCTCAAAAAGATCACGGGCTGGAGCATTGACGAATTCCGGCAACACTGTCACGAGACGCCCGAGACGGTTCAACTCCTGTCGCGGTTTGCCGACTACCTGTGCCGCCTTGCCACCCCCTGAAACCCCTGGCCCAACATGGCTTTTACGATCGAACCGAAACAGTTGACACAGTTCCAGCAGGACGGGTTCCTATTGATCCGCCAGCTCTTTCCCGCCGATGAGATCAAGGGGGTCATGAAATTTGCCAAGACGGACGAGGCGATCCAGAACGAGGCTTATTCCAAGCGAGATGGAGAAGGCGGGCAAAGCAAACTGTCGGTCAATAACGAACTGGGACCGACGCCCTACTCGGCAATCGTACAAAGCGAGAGGGTGGCTGGCACGATGACCCAGCTGTTGGGTGATGAAGTCTACCACTACCATCACAAAATGATGCTGAAAGAGCCTCGTGTGGGGGGTGCCTGGGAATGGCACCAGGACTACGGCTACTGGTACAACAACGGCTGCCTGTTCCCGGACATGGCCAGTTGCCTGATCGCCCTCGATCAGGCCACACGAAAAAATGGCTGCCTGCAAGTCATTCGGGGTTCTCAGCAGATGGGGAGGATCGACCATGGAAAATCCGGCACACAAACCGCCGCTGATCTCGAGCGGGTTGAGGCAGCCCTACAGCGGATGGAGCTGGTCTACTGTGAAATGGACCCGGGTGACGCCCTCTTTTTCCATGGCAACCTGTTGCACCGATCGGATCAAAACAGGAGTGAAATGCCACGCTGGTCATTGATCTGTTGTTACAACACGCGCCACAATGACCCTTACCTTTCCAACGGGCGCCACCCGAATTACCAGCCATTACCGATTTTGCCCGATGACCAGGTGCGCGACAGGTTGCTCGCCTTGTCGAACTAACAAGAGAAGGATTCGAAATGCAAATTTGCATGCTGGGGTCGGGCTTCAATGCCGATTTCTACGCGACCGCATTGCACCGCCACCGCTCCCGGGACCGGGTCACCCGCGTCTATTCACGGACCCCGGAATCGGCCGAGCGGTTTGCCAAGAAATGGGACATCCCTTTTTTCACCTCGGATCTGGAACAGGCAGTGAACGACCCGGACGTGGACGTGGTGATCGTTTCCCTACCCAACTATCAGCATGAAATGGCTGTCATGGCCGCCGTGAAGGCGGGCAAACCAGTTCTCTGTACGAAGCCTTTGGGCTGCAATGCGGCTGAAGCGTTGCGCATGCTGGAGGCGGTCGAGTCCGCTGGCCTGTTTCACGGTTACCTGGAAGATCTGGTCTATACGCCCAAGACCCTGAAGGCCGTCCATTCAGTTCAAGGTGGCGCGATCGGCGATGTCCTGTGGGTCCGGTCCAGGGAAACCCACCCGGGACCCCATAGCGACTGGTTCTGGAAGAAAGAATTCTCCGGCGGCGGTGCCCTGATTGACATGGGTTGTCACTGTGTCGAAATCGCCCGCAATTTCATCGGCAAAGAGATTCGCCCGGTCGAAGTCGTCTGCTGGGCCGACACGCAGGTACACCCGATCGAGACCGAGGACCACGCCATTGGCCTGGTCCGCTATGACAATGGGGCGATCGGGCAATTTGAGGTCAGCTGGTCCTTCCGTGGCGGACTCGACCTGCGCGACGAAGTCGCAGGCACCGAGGGGACCATTTTCCTGAACCACTGGCTGCGGACCGGTTTCGAAATCTATTCTGCCGGGGGGCAACAGGACTATGTCGCCGAGAAATCAGAGAGTTCCCAGGGTTGGCTGTTCCCGGTGGGCGACGAACCAGCCGCCCTGGGCTATAGCGACATGTTTGCCGAGATGCTCTCAGCCCTGGAAGAACAGCGCGAACCGATGGAGACGTTCTACGACGGTCTGATTGTCAATTGCGTGATGGATGCGGCCTACCAATCGATCCGCACCAAGCAATGGGAACCGATTGAACTCCCGGTCTGGCGAGGCAAGGAATCTTCGCGTTCCATATCGCCTGTCCGGGAATTTGATGAGGAACATGACCTGATCAAGCGGGAACACCTGCCCAATGGGACAACGAAAGTCATTCTGCGCCACAAGACGACCGGGGAAATTACGCAAAGGCTCGACGGCCCGCAATGAACCGGCGGCAACCCGAGCGGCTACGGCAACAGGAAAGACGGGCGTCATCTGCCTGACCGCGTTTCGGTCCCCTCAGAGGGACCTAATCGCCGCTGTCACCCTTCCCTTGATCTTCCTCAAAATTCTGGCGGATCAGTTCTACCGCCCGCTCCGCATCCGGCTCTGCGACCAGGATGCCGATATTGACCACTCCGACGAATCCACCCTGGGTTTCACCATCCAGCGAGCAGCGAATGCCGTTTTCCTCCAGCATATTTTTAATCAGCTCCGCTTCGTACGGATCGCTGATCGTATAGACCGACACGATTTTCTGGTTATGGACACGATCATCTTGGGGGGTATTCACTGGGCAACTTCTCCCGGGGGCAGAAAGGAAATGGGCGCACCAGGCACAAAACCTGAGTGACGACGATTCGACACCCGTTCGCCAGGTTGCCCCGGCTAATCTCGCAAAGGTGCGGCAGGAATTGTAAACGGATCGCGCGAAGTTCGACAAGCGGCCAGGTCAGCGGCAGATCAATACTCGATCTGGTAATCGTAGGAACCGACCGTCAATTGATCACCCGACCTGATCTTATCGTAATCGATCGGTTCTCCATTGATCAGCGTTCCCTGCTCCTGGTCCGACATATCCTTGGCGTACCAGTAGCCGTCATCAAAGATCAACAGACAGTGGTTCTCGGCAATGGACTGGAAGGGAATCACCAGGTGACACCCCTTCTCACGGCCCAGCATGAACTTGTCGACAGTCAGTTCAACTTCCTTGCCAGTCTGAGAGCAGTTCAGTTTCCCCAGCAGCTTTGGCTCACCAGATTTCTCGGTAGATTTCTCTTTCCGTGTTCGCCGCTTGGACTTGGAGGAACGCCACCGTCTTTGCAACACGACTTCATTGCCCCGCCTGTTGTAAGTAACGTCGTCCATGAATGACCTCATCAGGATCATCCCGCGCGCACCAGCACCATTGAGGCTCCGGTCACCGGCCTGGCTGGAATCAAAACCGGGACCGTCATCGCGAATTCGAATGGAAATAAATTTCTTTTTCAGGGTCACCGAGACATGGATCTTGCGGTCTTTGTAGGGGTCCGTTTCCAACCTCTCACGGATGATGTTCTCGACGTTGGCATCGAGCTTGGGTGCATCCAGCCCAACCTGGTATTCACTGGAAATTTCCAAGTTGCCACGGTAGAGGGCATTGTGTAGAGCATGCTCGATAGCAACAGCCGTCCTCAGTCGCTCAATCCGATCCAGTTTCCCCATCCCGCTCATGATCTTCTCGCAGAAATCGATCAGGGGACGAAAATGGGCCGGGTTGTTTTCCAGCGTAAATTTGAACTGGGCTACCCTGGCACGTTTCAACAAGTCGTTGTAGTTCCGCTGCTTGTCCAAATGGCTGAGTGCATTGCGAACGGTCGGCACGAGAAGCTTGGAGAGCTGGGATTTGGGCACGTAACCGGCCGCCCCCTGGTTCAGAGCTTCCGCCGCGATATCCTCGCTACCGACGGCCGTGGTCAGGATAACGGGAAGTTGCGGGTGGGCTTGCCGTACTCGCTGAACCAGTTCCAACCCGTCCATTTCAGGCATTTGCAGGTCGGTGACCACCAGGTCGACCTTCCACTCTTGAATCCGGTTCAGGGCCTGCCGGCCATTTTCGGCCCAGATCATCTCAAATCCAATCGACTGCTTGAGCAAGCCCTCCATCAACAGAAGATCCACTTCCGAATCGTCAACCAAAAGAATCTTCAACATCCCAACTACCCCTCCAGAATGGCTGTTTCCATTCGATGGTGAAAAACGGATCCGTTTGGGAGCCATCGAAAAGAAGTCACAGAAAAGAGACCTTTCAACACGCAACAACTTGTCGGGAGCGACTCAGCTGATACGCCTCGGATAAGTAAGCAGTGATTTCGGCAAGCGAAATTATAGGGGACAGGTTACAAAAGTGAACGAATTGGGGATTGTCCCGGCTCGTCCACAACACTTTTCCTCGACGATGCCGATACTCTCCTGCCCCGCTTTCCTGTTGCGGCATTCGCCCCAGCCCCCGTTTTATTCCATCTTCGCCTACAAAAATGGAGGGGGGCGGGAGCAGTCAAAATGGGCCGTGCAGCGAAAACGGAGTTTTGT
>JAKVBG010000009.1:0-91843 GCA_022447605.1 Mariniblastus sp. | reverse complement strand
AGGGCGCACCGAATCAAGTGTCCCTCTAGATGCCCATCATCCCCAGAAGATCGGTGAGCTGGGAAAGAATTCGCCCGATGGTTGGGTGTTCGGCATCGAACTGCTGAATCTGTTCAAGAAATTCGTGATGCTCAGCGGGGGAAATACCGGCTGCCGCTTCGTCGCTTTTCTGTTGGGCCAAGCGATGGGCCCGCGTCACCAATTGCCCCAGTGCTTCGGCCGTCTTTGGGTCGACCGCTGCCCCGTCACCTGCCGGGGCGTTGATATTCGACAAGTCGTCGTGCAGGCCCTCAAACCGTTTCAGGATTTCCGCATTTGGCATCGCTCTCTCCGCCCGTTCAGGTCTAGATATTCAAAACTTTTCGGGAAACCGGACACTACCGGGAAACGGCTAAAAACGGTCCGTTTCCGATCACCCCGCTCCCGCAGTTGTACCACGGTCCCACGAAAAAGCGAACCGCCAGGCCTCCTCCCAACGACCTCCAGGGGAGCTTCCACCGCTCAGTCCGCTGGTGAACTTCCCCGCAGAAAATTTTCAGGGACTTGCCAGCCAGGTAGGGAAAACGAAAATGAGACAGGCAAACTGCCCATGTTGTATGAAGCCCGATCCCCTGCTGTGAAAGATCGCCGTGAAAATTGTCTCCCTGCTCTTTTCGGCCCTGTTGATTTTCTCGCTGAACGGGCCCACCACTTGCGCTGCCGACCCACCCAATATCATCCTGATCTTCATCGACGACCTGGGCTGGAAGGATGTCGGTTGCTACGGCAATGATTTCATCGAGACACCCCATATCGACCAACTGGCCACCGATGGTATGCGGTTCACTGATTTCTACGCGGCCGGGGCTGTCTGTTCACCCACCCGCTGCGCCGTGCAGTCAGGTCAGAACCAGGCCCGCATCGGGATCACAGCCCATATCCCTGGTCACTGGCGCCCCTTTGAACGGGTCATCACTCCCCGCCCGACTATGGCGCTGCCCCACGACACGGTCACGGTGGCCGAAGCGTTGAAGGGCTCCGGCTACCAGACCGGTTATGTCGGGAAATGGCATCTCGGCACGGGGCGCCAATTTCAACCGGATCGCCAAGGCTACGATTTTTCCGCCGTCATCAACGGCCCCCACCTGCCAGGCAAGTTTCGGCCCCAGGGTCAGGACATCACCAAGCCGAAACCGGACCAATACCGGACCGACTACGAAGCGGATCTCTGCATCGATTTCATCCAGCAGAACCGCCAGCGACCGTTCTTCCTGATGCTCTCGCCTTATGCGGTTCATATCCCGCTGGCCGCCCTCTCGGCCAAGGTCGAAAAGTATCGACGCAAGGCGGAAGCGACCGGCCGCGAATTACCCCACCCGGTCTACGCGGCCATGGTCGAGCACTGCGACGAGATGGTCGGACGCATCGTCACCGCCGTGGACGAGGCTGGCCTGACCGACAACACGATGATCCTCTTTACCTCGGACAATGGTGGCCTGTACCGACGATACGATTACCGTGAGGCGGCCGACGATACCGTCTCCAGCCAGGCCCCCCTCAAAGGGGAAAAAGGATCATTGCACGAAGGGGGCGTGCGTGTCCCATTGATCGTCAAATATCCCGCCCGGGTGAAACCGGGAACCGTCTGCTCCGAACCGACGATCAGTTACGATTTTTTTCCGACCTTTGTGGACCTGGCTGACGGTTCGCTGCCAGCCACCCAGACGATCGACGGGAAAAGCCTGAAACCATTGCTGACTGGCGAGAATACCCGCCTGGCGCGAGAGGCCCTGCACTGGCACTACCCCCACTACCACCACGATCGCCCGGCCAGCAGCATCCGGGAGCGGGACTGGAAATTGATCGAGTACCTGGACGGAACCGGTGACGTCGAACTCTACCACCTGGCGCAGGACATTGGCGAAACGGATAACTTGGCATCCACCAAGCCAGGTCGCACGGCGGATCTGAAAAAGAAACTCAACCAGTGGCGACAGCAGGTGCTGGCCCGCATGCCGTACACCAACCCGAACTACGACCCGGATCGGGCCGACCAGTGGTGGAGGATGCGGGACGGTCGACCGATCGACAGTGATGCCCGCAAACGATTCCCCGCGACGGAAAAGGGAGGCTGAACGATGCCGATGCGTCACCTGTCGTCCCGCCCCCTGGAGAGGAAGTAAACATGCACCTGGCGCGCTGCATCGCACCCTGGCTGCTGCTACTGACAGCGCCAAGTCTGACTTGGTCGTACCAGGAAAAACCGGCGAACATCATCCTGATCCTGGTAGACGACCAGGGTTACTACGACCTCGGCTGTTACGGGGCGACCGAGGTCAAGACACCCCATCTCGACGCGATGGCCCGCCGTGGCATCCGCTTGACGGACTATTACGCCGCCGCACCGATCTGCAGCCCGTCCCGGGCGGGCCTGTTGACCGGATGTTATCCCCGCCGCGTGGGGATGGAGATCTGGGTCCAGCGGCCCGATTCGCGGCACGGCCTGCACCCCGACGAATGGACCTTGGCCGAGCTGTTCCAAAGTCACGGCTACGCGACCGCCTGCATCGGCAAATGGCACCTCGGGTTTCACGAACCGTTCCTGCCGCGCCAGCAGGGGTTTGATCACTATTTCGGTTTGCTGCACAACCTCGACCCAGTCGAGGTTTCCCCTTTGGAGGATCAGGGAGGCGTGCCCTTGCTGCGAAACGGCCAGGTCGTCAAGCGACCGGCCGACCCGGCCGAACTGACCCGGCTCTACACCGACGAAGCGATTCGTTTTATCGAACAGAACCGGGACAGCCCTTTCTTTCTCTACCTGCCGCACACGATGTTGCACCATCCACTCGGCGTGAGTGAAGCGTTCCAGGGCAGCTCCAACTGGGGTGAATACGGTGATGCGATCCAGGAACTCGACCACCACGTCGGCCGAATTTTTGACACCCTTACACAGTTGGGCATCGATGACCACACGATCGTCCTCTACACGTCGGACAATGGACGCGGTCCGGGCCGCACACCAGATCAACCGCTGCGTGGCCGCAAACTGTCGACCTACGAAGGTGGCCTGCGCGTGCCGGCCATCGCCTGGGGTCCCGGGTTGGGAGTACAGGCGGGTGCGGAATCGTCGGCCGTCGTCCGCGCGATGGACTGGTACCCGACCCTGGCCACGCTGGCCGGGATCCAAGTACCGCCCGAGCGGGTGATCGATGGACGCGATATCAGCCCGTTGCTGCGGGGAGAAACGAACCAAGTTCCCGCGGCGGACAGGAACCAGGCGCTCAACGGAGCGGTCCCGCTGCGGCGGCGCTGGGATCCACCGGCCGAATGGGCGCCCCTGATCGCCCGGGATGAATACGACGAAGCGTTCTTCTACCACGGCAGCCAGGGGGCCTTGGCGGCGGTCCGCTGGCAGAACTGGAAACTGATGCTCAACCCGAGTCTCCAGTTGTACGATCTCTCCACCGACCCCACTGAATCCCAAAGGGTCCGTCACCAGGAGATCACCCGCAAGTTGCGGGGCATGGCGGTCCTGTTCCAGGAAGAGATGCGACTCGATGCCCGCCCCGCAGGGGAAGTTGCACCACCAAAAGGCCACTAGTTCGGCGACCGGAAGAAATCCAATTTGCCTGGCCGCAGCGGCGAAATGAACGAACCGCTGGCGCCGGTTTGCAGCCAATCGGCAAGTCGGGGTGACTGGATTTGAACCAGCGACCTTTGCGTCCCGAACGCAACGCTCTACCAGGCTGAGCCACACCCCGAGAACTCCATGGGGAAGGGACCAAAACCCCCAAGTTCGCATCGGCCACGGGCCAGGCCCTGCTGCCGGAAACCTGAGAGGGAACGATCGGTGGATCCCATGTGAGAGCGACCATTATCTCCCTATCGACTGGGACGTCAACAACTTTTAAACTGAAAATGTCCCCTCGATCTCCCCTCGAGGCAGGCGGATCGGACGTTTCCAGTTACAATCGGAACCAAACCTTTTTGGCGAGAACGATCATGCGAACCTTTTTTGCCCTGCTTTGCCTCCTGCCACTCATGCTGGCCTGCGACACGCAGAACTCCCCACCACAGGTCTCGGAATCCGGTCCGGAAACGGCCGTCACGGCCGAAGCGAACACCGTCACGGAACCGGCCTCACCGACGATCACGGACCCAGCCGCCGCGCGGGACCAGCTGGAACAGCGCGTGGCCCAGCTCGACCGGGAGATCGACGCGCTCAAACAGCGTGTGGCCGAGGCTCCGACGTACGAACAACAGGTCCGCCTGTTGCAGGAAGCGAACCTAAAGCCTCAATTCGTGGCCGATATGATCGAGCTTTCCCAACAGTTCCCCCAGGACCAGGTCGCCGTCGACGCCATGTTGGCGGCCGTAGCCCGCAGCAGCGGCCAATCGAAAGTGACCGCCATGAATCACCTGCTCGATCACTTCGCCGACCGGCTGCAGCTGAAGAAGATGGCCGACCAGTTCCTCCAGGAGATCCCCAGCCCGGAAACCGAGTCATACCTGTTGAAGATGATCGACCAGGCCCCGACACCGGAGACCAAGGCGCACCTGTTGCTGGGGTATTCGAATTACGTCGACCAGATTTTTCCCTTCCGCAAGGCACTGGCCGCCAACCCGAACCTTGTAGCGCGGTTGCCGGAAGCGCAGATGGAATATATCAACACACCGCGAACGGAATCCCAGAAACTCCAACGCGAAACGTTTCTACAGCAGATTATCGATCAGTACGGGGACGTGGTGTACCGCGGGCGAAAGACATATGGAGAAGTGGCCACCGCCGAACTGTATGAACTGCAGAACCTGAGCGTGGGAGATGTCGTTCCGGAACTGGCCGGCCAGGACATGGATGGGACGGAGTTCTGCCTGAGTGACTACCGCGGCAAGATCGTGATGCTCGATTTCTGGGGCCACTGGTGCCCTCCCTGCCGCGCCATGTACGGCCACGAACAGCAACTGGTGGAAAAACTGGGAAGCGCACCGTTCGCCTTGCTGGGGGTCAACTCGGACCGGGATATCGAAACAGCGATCGGGGCGATCAACGATGAAAATCTCTCCTGGCGGAATTTCTGGATCGGGCCGGGGGGAACCAGTGGTCCGATTGCCAAACAGTGGAACATTGCCGCCTGGCCCACCGTTTACCTGATCGGTCCCGACGGCGTGATCCGCCACAAGGATATTCTGGGGGACGATTTGAATGCGGCTCTCCAGGAGATGTTGGCGGAAATGGGTCACCAGGTCGACCTGAAAGGGATCAAGTAACGGGAACATGCAGGGGCTAGTCGGTTCGAAGACCGGCGGAACCATTCCCGTTTCCCTTCACTCAGGGTGAAGTCATGAATGTAACGCAGGTAATCCGGAAGAAGCGGGACGGCCAGGAACTGGAAGACCGTGAAATCGAAGCCCTGATCGACGGCTACACGGCGGGCCAAATCCCCGATTACCAGCTCTCGGCCTTTGCCATGGCGGTCTATTTCCAGGGGATGACTTTGGATGAGACCGTCGCCCTGACCCGCAGTTTCGTCGCATCGGGCGAGACGCTCCGCTGGCAACCGGGTCGGCCGAAAGTCGATAAGCATTCGACCGGCGGGATCGGTGACAAGACCTCGCTGGCCCTGACCCCGATGTTGGCCTGTTGTGGCGTCGACGTACCCCGGGTTTCCGGGCACGGCCTGGGAGCGACCGGCGGAACACTCGACAAGCTGGAGTCGATTGTCGGCTATCGCTGCAAGTTGTCGATCGAGGAGTTCCAAGCGGTGGTCTACCAGCATGGCTGCGCGGTGGTCGGGGCGACCGCCGAGCTGGCCCCGGCCGACAAGAAACTGTACGCCCTGCGGGATGTTACGGGCACCGTTCCCTCGCTCCCCCTGATCACGGCCAGCATCCTGTCCAAAAAAATTGCGGAAGGACTCGATACGCTGGTCCTGGATGTCAAGTGTGGTTCGGGAGCCTTCATGAAAACGGCCGAACAGGCGTCGGAGTTGGCCCGCCGCATGGTCGATGTGGGAAAACGGTTGGGAGTGCGAACCGAGGCACTGGTCACCGACATGAACCAGCCCCTGGGACAGATGATTGGCAACGGGGTCGAAGTCGATGAAGCGGTCGACCTGCTGCGCGGGGCTGGCCCGGCGGACCTGCAGGAACTGGTCCTGACGCTCGGCAGCCGGATCCTGGTGGAGGCGAACGTCCAAGCGGACGAGGTCGCCGCGCGGCAAGCCTTGCAACAGAGCGTCGAGACGGGCGCAGCCCTGGAAAAGCTGCAGCAGATGGTGCACAGTCAGGGTGGCGACCTCGATAACCCGCGCGGGCGAGCAGCGGCTCACACGGTCGTTTCGGACCAGGACGGGTTTGTCAGCCAGGTCGAAACGGATCGACTCGGACTGGCGATTATCGAAATGGGAGGTGGCCGGAAACATATGGGTGACCAGATCGATCACACCGTCGGTATTCAATTCCGGGTCAAAATCGGTGACCGGGTCAGTCGGGGAGAGCCGATCGCTGAAGTATACTGCCAGGAGAACAGCGCCGCGCATGCGGTCAGCCTGGTAGGTGACGCACTGGTGACCTCGCCGTCACCGCCCGAAACCCATCCCCTGGTGATTGAACGATTCGAGTAATTCATGATGACTCCCAATGATCAAGCGCTGTTGGAAGCGGCCCGCGCAGCCCGGGAAAACGCCTATGCTGTTTATTCCCATTTCCAAGTCGGGGCGGCGCTGCGGACGCGCGACGGAACGATCATCACCGGCTGTAATGTCGAGAATGGATCGTATGGGCTGTCGATCTGTGCCGAGCGAACGGCCATCGTTCGCGCCGTGGCGATGGGCTACACTGAATTCGACACGATCGCCGTGGTGGCCCACCCGTTGGCCACCCCCTGTGGTGCCTGCCGGGAGTTCATCATTGAGTTTGGCCAGGAGATCAGGGTACTCTGTGCCGATGCCAATGATCTGAGCCGCGTTCAGAGCTGGCAGATAGCCGAACTGTTGCCCGATTCCTTCGACCGTGCCAGCCTGCCGCGATCCGGGCAATGAGCCAAGCGCCAAAATGGTGAAGCGACGAAACCGGCCGACTGTCCTATCCCAGCAGGCCGTACAACATGCCGGCGATACAGGCCGTCATGCAGCAGGCCAACATGCCGCCCAACATGGCGCGGAAGCCTAACTGGGCCAGGTCACTGCGGCGATTGGGAGCCAGCGGGCCAATCCCACCCAGCTGGATGCCGATGGCGCCAAAGTTGGAGAAGCCGGCCAGGGCATAGGTCAGGATGATCTCGGTCCGGTGGCTGATCTTCTGCGGCGCGGCGGCGCCCTCGGCCGCCATCTCGTTGACGATCGCACCGAGGTCCAGGTAGGCCACGAATTCGTTGACCACCATCTTCTTGCCGAGCAACTGGCCCGCCACGGTACAATCACCGGTTTCGATCCCCATGACCATCGCCAGGGGGTAAAAGGCGAGGGCAAACAGGTTATTCAGGCTCCAGTAGAGATCGATTTTGGCATCCGCGGCCAGCCACGGATTGATCGCCAGTTCGACCAGGTTGCCCAGGCCAATCAGTAGGGCATCGGCCAGCGCGATCAAGGCCAAAAATGCGATCAGCATACCGGCAATGTTAAGGGCCAGCTTGACCCCGTCGCTCGCCCCGATCGCCGCCGCTTCAATGACGTTGGTCGCTGTCTTTTCCGTCGCGGCTTGGACATGCCCCAAGGTCTCCGGTTGGTCCACCTCAGGTTGCAGTATCTTGGCGACGACCAGCGCCGCGGGGGCCGAAATGATGCAGGCCGTCAGGATATGCCCTGCGCTGATGCCCTGCGCTACAAAAACGGCCATCAAGCTGCCCGTGATCGTGGCGAACCCACCGACCATCAAGGCATTCAGTTCGGACCGGGTCATCTTCGCGATGTACGGTCGAACGACCAGGGGCGCCTCGGTATGTCCCACCATTACGTTGGCCGCCGCTGCCAGGCTCTCGGCGCCGCTGGTACCCAACGTCTTCTGCATGACCCAGGCCATGAAGCGGATGATGGGCGTCATGATGCCAATGTGATAGAGGATCGACATCAGTGCTGCGAAAAAGATCACGGTCGGTAGCACACCGAAAGCGAAGGTCTTGACCAGTGTCATCGGGTCAGTCGGGTTTCCCTCCACAATCCCGTTGGCCCGAAAAACGAAACCGGCCCCCGTTTCCACGTAGAGGGTGATCTCCCGGAAAAAGAACTCGACGCCGGCGAACAGGATCCCGTCCGGGAATTGGCCACCGAAGGTCCAGTTCTGCGATTGAAACAGCAGCGCGGCCAAGAGGAGTTGCAGGCCCAAGCCCATCCCCACCAGTTTCCAGTTGACCCTCGTCTTGTACGAGCTCATCAGCCAGGCCAGGCCCAGCATCGACAATAGGCCAAACAGGCTGATCAGGTTCAACCAAGAGACACTGTTACCGGTAACCGCTTCTGACATGAGCACCCAACTCCCGCTTCTCGTGCCACGGGTGACGATACCGACCCGCCGACTCTGATCAATCTACAGGATTCGCGGGCGATTGCCCATCACGGCGGGTCCCCCTGACCCGTGGCGATCAATCGTCACCCGCGTCACCCTCATCGTCCGTGGGAGGATCTTCATCAAGGGGTTGAACCTGGGGGATACCGGATTCATCCGACTTGAGCTGAGGCAATTCATAGGTACGACGCTCATCGACCACATGGATTTCGTCCATTTCCATTTCGTCCACATCCCGGCGGAGCAGGAGATAGCCGGCCGACGCCAGGCACCAGAACAATCCGTACAGGAAAGCAACACAAACGGTTCGGGCCAGGCCATTCCAGAAGCCGATCAGGTTGCGACCCATCTGCAGGCTACTGCTTTCAGTGACCTCGCCGGTGTCGGCGCCCGTCGCGGGTTGGCCTGCAGCGGAACCGCCATCGGCCCCGCCCGTCTCTTGGACAAGGTCCACCGACGGACCCTGTTCAATCAAAGCAATCCGTTCTCCCGCAAACAGGTTGGAGCCCCAACTGGTGGACCAGTAACCCAGGTGGACCACACCCTCGGTGAATTGCGCGGCGATCAACCAACAAAATCCGCCAAACAGGATGGCGACCAGCGTATAAAGCAGGTAGTTCAGCGGGCGCTGAAACGTATAGGCGAATCCACGCGTCATGGCGTCGAATGAGTTCTGACCTTCACAGGCAACACTCGAAATGATCAGCGGCCAGCCAAAAAGCAGGCCCAGCAGTAGAAGGGCCATCACCGTGGCCAGCAGCAACACGATCAACCAGACGGCCCCGATGACAACGGACCCGACATCGAAACCGAGAAACAGGCCCAACAGAAACGTCGGCAGGCAGATCAGGAAGACGGCCAGCAGGGGCAAGCTGATAGCCAACATGGCGGTGGGAAACTTCTGGATGCTGTACTCGAAGGCATCGTCCAAACCGGAACGCTCATCGCGCGTCAACCTCAACAGGCAGACACGGGCGATGCCCAGACCAAAGAATGACCAGACCAGCATCGTCCAGACCGAACCGCACAACACATAGAAGAACTCACGCAGGGAGCGATGACTGTCGAACATCAATTGGAACGGCTGCACCAATTGCTGGAAGACGGCTTGCGGCCCCCGGATGCGGGCTCCCCAGGCTTCCAAGGTGTTCTCCTCGTCATCTACCTCACGAAAGAAACCGGCATAGGGACTGCCGTTGACTTCGGTGATCTCGGCCAAGCCTGGCTGGTTGTTTCGCAACTCATCATCGATGAAAACGAACTCACTGAATTGCCATCCAATGGGCGCGAGAACAACGCCGAGAACGGCAAAGACCAGGACCGGGAGACTCGTGGCAGCAGGCAGTGTGCGAAACAGGATGGTCCAGGGACACAGGTCACGCCAGCAGATTCGGTTGACGTTGTCAGGCTGCTCGTTCAAGGTTCACCGATCGGGAAACAGGTCAGGAAACAGATAAATTGGGCAAGCCAAGTATACCGAAAGAAGCGAGGCAGGAATAAGTAGGGGTTGCCGTGAGAAGGCGATAATGCCCGTTTTACGCGGAAGCTACCCACCTCCCCCTGCGGCCTGCCCCGTTTTACCCCCGCCGGTTCCTCCGGCCGTATCTTGCTTCAATTGCTGATGGACCATTTGCCCCAGTGTCTGGCCATCGGCAAAAGCCTGGCGAATTTCCGGATGGGTCATCCGGATCTTCCCGTCCGGCCCGATCAACAGGAAATAAGGCAAGGCCCGCACGCCAAACGCTTCCACAGCCGGGTGTTCCCAGCCTGGCGCAAACCCGTGGTAACCTTGGAATCCCCGTTCCCTGATCGTCCGGGCAGCCGCTTCGCGCGACGGGTCAAGACTGATGGAAACGAGTTCCAGATCATGTTTATCTTTCAGCTCAAGGAACATCGCCTGCACCAGGGGTTGGAACTCGGCGCTGGGCGGGCTGAATTCGGCCGACCAAAATGTCAAGAAGACCGGTTTGCCGACGAGCGACGCTTTGTCGACGAGCTGTTGGCCGTCGAAGATATCAACGTTCAGTTGGGGGGCAGGTTGGCCACGTTGGAAGATGGGTGTAACCAGAATCATGACCGGGTCCAACAAGATTTCGTCGATGTCCTCCCTGACAAGGACCTGGCCGAAAACTTCAAAGGCATAAGCGTACTGACCGACCTTGAATTCCTCTCGGCCTTGCAACTCGTAAGTCCCCGGGGGCACATCGTAGACAACGAATTGGCCCGACTTCTCGAGGATGACATCGAACTCGTTCGCTTGGGCCAGTATTTTGTCGCGCTCGGCCAGCATTTTTTGGCCCACCGGGGAAGCTTCGAATTTCTCGGCATACGCCTCTCTCTGCGCGAGATCCATCTTGTCCCAGTTTTTCGGAAAGTCGGGAGTCGGCAGCTTGTCGTACACGTCCTCCTTGAGCGTCAGAGGGAACTTGGAAAAATCGACCTGCAGGTCCTGGCTTTCACCCTGAACCACCTGTCCTTTGACGGTCACGCCCTCTGGGCGGGACGTCTCGGTCGCCTGCAATGCACCCACGGGCAGCAGCAAACCTAACTGCGCGACCAGTTTCCATCCTATCCGGATACCCATATCAACCACGTCTCTCTCATCGAATCGTCCTCTTGATTACCGCCCTCCGGCACCGTCAACAGGCGCCCATCTGGCGAGGCCCGGGCGGTCTGCCGACCTTATTGTGGCAGTTTTCTTCTGATTTCCAAGCATCTTTCCTAACCCTTTCGTCCGACAGGAAACCGGTTTTTGGGATAAATTTGCCACCTTGGTAGAATGGCCCGTTGTCCCGACGTGAATCGAAATTTAGACTTTCGGGTTTGCAAAAAGCACCTTGGAAACGGCTGTGAAGCCATGGAATGACGGGGTGGGTTGGGCATCTGTTTTGAAGGAGACCGTCGTGCCGGGACTTTGCGTAATTGGATTACAGTGGGGTGACGAGGCCAAAGGTAAATTGGTCGATTGGCTCGCCGAAGGCCGCGACCTGATCGTCCGTTACCAGGGAGGCGCCAACGCCGGCCACACGGTCGTGGTTGGAGAAGAAGTCTACAAACTGCACCTGATTCCAAGTGGCATCGTCAACCCGGGTATCATGAACCTGATTACCGCCGGTGTTGTCATCCATCCCGGGACGTTACTCGGTGAAATTGATTCCCTGCTGGAGCGAGGAGTCGACATCGCAGATCGCTTGCAGCTCAGTGGGCGCGCCCACTGTGTCATGCCGTGGCACATCGTCGAAGACAAGATTTGGAATCAGGTCAACTCGGGAGACGAGAACATCGGCACCACGCTGCGCGGGATCGGCCCCTGTTACCGAGACAAGGTAGGCCGCAGTTTTGCTGTCCGCGTTTCCGATTTGATCCAGGGCGGCCTGGAAAAGCAAATTCACAGAATCACCGAGTACAAGATCCAATCACTGGCACCATTTTGCGAAAATGGCGAGGTCGATTTGGACGCGTCCCAGATCTTTGCAGAGTACCGTCAATACGCCGAACGACTGCGCCCGTTTATCGCGGACACAACACGCCTGTTGCTGGACGCGGTCGACCAGGACAAGTCCATCCTGTTTGAGGGGGCCCAAGGCTCATTGTTGGACGTCGATTTCGGCACTTATCCCTTTGTTACCAGCAGCAACAGTTCCGGCGTCGGTGTCTCATCGGGCACCGGGGTTCCGGGCCAGTGGATCGGCAAAACGATCGGGGTTGCCAAGAGCTACAGCACCCGGGTTGGCGGAGGTCCTTTTCCGACCGAGCTGCACAACGATACAGGAGAGCATATCCGGATCAAGGGGAATGAGTTTGGTACCACCACGGGTCGCCCCCGGCGCTGTGGATGGTTTGATGCCGTTGCCGTCCGCTATACCTCGCGCCTGAGCGGTACGGACTCGATCTGCCTGACCATGCTGGATGTCCTGAGTGAATTAAAAGAGATCCAGGTCTGCGTGGCCTATGAACTGGACGGCCAGAGGATCGACTATTTCCCAAACAATGTAGATGATTTACAGCGATTGACGCCTGTCTACGAGACACTCCCGGGTTGGCAAACGGACATTACCTCGGCTCGCAAACTTGACGACCTCCCGCCCAACGCACGGTCTTACGCGGGACGTTTGTCGGAATTATGTGAATGCCCGATTGAATTTATTTCCGTGGGTCCCGACCGGGAACAGACAATCGTTTTGAACCCGGACGAATCACTGCTAGACTCATTGGTGTCCTGAAAGGCACCTTATTCCAATCCGGGGCAGCTGCAAGTTTTGGCTTCGATTCATTCTTCATTGGCTCGTTTGAAAATCGAAAGATAGCAACCGCATGAGTCGCCCCACTGACATCGAATCATTGACATCGGGCGAGGAACTCCCCAATCAACCAACCCCGTTGGAGATACCGACTGAGCGTCGACCAAGGCACATTGCGGTCATCATGGACGGCAATGGCCGCTGGGCGCAACGACAAAACCAGCCGCGAATCGTAGGGCACGAAAACGGGGCGGCCTCGGTGCGAACGGTCACCGAAGAATGTGCCCGGCTGGGAATCGGGCAATTGACTCTCTACTGCCTGTCGAGTGAAAACTGGAAACGCCCCGCCGAGGAACTCGACTTCCTGATGCACCTGCTACAGGAATACTTGATCCAGGAACGCGAATTGCTCCTGGAGAACAACATTCGACTGAAGATGATCGGGCGGCGTGACCGGCTGCCGGCGGATGTCCTCGAAGAGATGGATCGATCGCTGGCGTTGACCGCAAACAACACTGGATTGACGCTCTGCCTGGCCATCAACTACGGATCACGGGGTGAAATCGTAGATGCCATTCGGGGCATCGCGACCGAGGTACAAGCAGGCCAACTCGAGATCGATCAAATCGAGGAGGCCACGGTCAGTGAACATCTTTACACACAGGGGATGGCCGATCCCGACCTGCTCATTCGAACTGCCGGGGAAATGAGGATCAGCAATTACCTGTTGTGGCAGATCAGTTATGCCGAATTATGGATCACTGAGAAACTGTGGCCTGAATTTGGCATTGCCGAGCTGCACCAGGCAATCAGGAATTTTGCTTCGCGGGATCGAAGGTATGGTGGCTTGAGTTGTGAAATAGCAAGGCCCATCGGTTCAACTTCCACTGACGGCGGGGCGGACCAGTGCTGAGCCTTCGTTTGTTTTCCGCCGCCTGCCTTGTCTCGGCAGTGCTCCTCGGCCTGTATTTCGATTACTGGCTCGGCCTGCCTTCACAAACCGGCCGACCCGGCATCATTTTCGGCATCGTGGTCACCCTGGCTGCCGCTCTTGGTGCGGGTGAAATGACCCAGCTGTTTCGTGGTCAATGCCAAGGCCTGAGCATGCGGTTCGCCATGTTCATGGGTGGTCTGATGATTGCGATCTGCTGTATCCCGATTGCCTGGCGAGATTACCCGGCCGACTGCCAAGTCGGACAATTTGGCTGGATGATGATGGGACTGACCGCCGTGGTCGGCTTCGCTTTCCTGGTCGAGATGCTTCGTTTTGGGAAACAGCCAAACCCGACCGACCGGATCGCCCGCTATGGACTGACATTTGTCTACCTGCTGCTGCTGTTCGGCTTCCTGATTGCGCACCGCCGATTGCAGGGAGACAACTTGCTGGGGATCGTCGCCGTAATCTGCCTGATTACCACGGTTAAAATGTCGGACACGATTGCCTATTTTACCGGCAAGACTTTGGGGCGGCGAAAACTAGCACCCCGGCTGAGTCCAGGCAAAACGGTGGAGGGCGCGATTGGCTCGGTGGTCGGCGGTTGCCTGGGTACGGCCATCATTCTGTTCGTGGTCTCACCCCTGGTTTGCGGTTTGACCATCGAGAAACAATGGTGGTGGTTCCTGGTCTATGGCGCGACGATCACGCTGTTTGGAATCCTGGGTGACTTGGCCGAATCCTTGCTGAAGCGCGATGCGGAAATTAAGGACTCCAGCAGCTGGATCCCGGGTATGGGTGGCCTGCTGGACGTGGTCGACTCGCTCGTCTTTGCAGCGCCCGTTTCCTATTTCCTTTGGCTGCTGGCCGACCTGCCAGCGAGTCAATGATCGGCCGTTCATCCGCCCCGTTCATCCGCCTGTAAAAAGGGTCTAACGAGCGGCCGATTCCCACCGGTTAAACCACGCGGTTTGTAGCGATTTTCTCGGATATATTCCAAGTGACCAACGCAAATACGTCAAAATCATTATCAAAACACCAGACAGGTTGCCGTGAATCGTGGGATTCCAATTGAAGGCCCCTGCCAGAGCAAGAATCAGTTATATTATTAATACTTTCGTTTCATGGTTGAGGTGCGGCAGACCGTTTGCCGCCGACTAAATGACCGAAGCTACTATTGCATCTATTGAACCGAGTTTGGTTCTACCTCTTTTTGGCGCCAAAGATCAGCATTTGCGCCGTCTGCGTGATCGCTTTCAAGTTGGTATAACCCATCGCAACGGACAGATTCGTGTCACGGGCGAAAAAGACTCGGTCGCCCAAGCGACAGCCGTGCTCAAACAACTGACGGAAATCGTTCGACGCCAGGGAAACCTGAGCCCCGACCTCTTCGATGCAACCCTGGCAGGGGTCACGGGGGACCCGATACCGGCCCCGTCCCAGGGAGCGATCGATATCGTACAGGTCGGCCGCCAGGTCCGGCCCCGCACCGAAGGCCAGGCCAAATATGTCGATACCATGAGAAAGCATGATGTCGTATTCGCCGTCGGCCCAGCGGGAACCGGCAAGACTTTCCTGGCCGTGGCAATGGCCGTGGAAGCGCTGAAGCACCATTCGGTCCGAAAAATTGTCCTGGTACGACCGGCCGTCGAGGCGGGAGAAAGCCTGGGATTTCTGCCCGGTGATATGCAAGCGAAGATCAACCCTTACCTTCGACCGCTGCTGGATGCGATCAACGAGATGATCGGCTATGACCAGGTGCAGCGACTGATTCAACAGGACGTCATCGAAGTGGTCCCCCTGGCCTACATGCGAGGAAGAACCTTGAACGAGGCGTTCATCATTCTGGACGAGGCGCAGAACTCGACCATCGCCCAAATGAAGATGTTCCTGACCCGGATGGGCGAAAAGTCCAAAGTCGTGGTTTCCGGCGATACGACTCAAATCGACCTGCCCCACGGCACCGAGAGCGGCTTGAAGGATGCCTTGCGGCGACTGGATTCAATCAAGGGGATTGGCGTAGCGCGACTGGCGCAAAGCGACATCGTGCGCCACCGCCTGGTACAGGAAATCGTCGAAGCTTATGAAACGTCCACGTACTCCAGCCGGCCGCAAACCACGCGTGCTGATCTCAACCTGCACATACAGGGGGAAGAACAGGAATAGCGTGACGCTGAGTCACTCGATTCCTACGTGAATACCATGTCTCCATCTACATCCAATCAGAATCCCTGGAGTATGCCAACACCGAAGGCACCTCTGAAAATCATGGAGGACTTCCTCTGCCGTACGGATGTCTGGCTGCGGATAGGACTATGCTCGGTCACGACTCTGATTTTGTACATCGTCATGTTTGGTTGGGAGCCTGCTTTTGAATACCGGACAGGGATCGCCCCGTTACGCGACCTGAATGCCCGAACGAGTTTCGAGTTTTCCGATAATGAAGCGACGGCAGACGAACGGGACCGGGCTCGCAGCAAGGTCCTCTGCTACTACGAAAACAACCAGCTTCCATTGGCTGCCCTGCGGCTCAAGTTGATCAATGACGTTTTCGAAATCAAGCAGATGGAAATCGATGAGCTCGACAAGGAGTTCGTCGAGAAATTCATAACGGACGGCAGCGAGGCAACCGGAGAAGACACCCCCCAGGCAGCGGAGTCACTCGCAAAGTTCAAAGCGGCCCTGGAAAAGGACCCTCAACTGGACAACCTCAAGCAGTCGGTCGATACCGCGTTTCTGGAGATCGACAAGAACGGGCTGTTGAAAAACCTGGAACACGAACTGGGCCAGGGAAGCATGGAAGAAATCCAGGTCTATCCCCGTGGCAATGCGGAAGACGCACAAAATGTCGACGTGGAGGAAGTTCGCATCGCGCAAGTGGTGGATGGATTGAACGAGAACCTGGTGGCCGAACTCCGAAAAAACAGCGAGTTCATTGATGACCCGGAATTTGTCGCGTCCCTCATCATGAACTACCTGGTACCGCAGCTTCCCGTCACCTTGACGCTGGACGAGGATCATACCAGCAGGGAACGCCGGATCGCCAGTCGCAATGTCGAAACCGTGATGAAACAGTACACGCCCGGGGAACCACTCAAGAACCTGAATCACCCGGGAGACAAGACGGTAATCAGCGCCTTCGAACCGCTCGATGATTACGACATCGAGGTGCTGCGGGCTGAATACGAAGCGCATATCGAGAGCATGACAATCCGAGACCAGGTCCTCAGGTCCTTTTCCTTTTTTGGCCTATTTGCCTCGGTCTTTGCACTCTTCAGCGGTTACCTCTATTTCCGGGACCACGAGCTGCTGGCCGACATCAAGCAATTTGCCACGCTGCTGGCCCTGATGCTGATCACCTGGTCAGGCGCCTGGTTGTTGTCGATCAATGTCCAGTGGCGATGGGAACTGGTACCGCTGACGCTGTTCGCGATGACGATTGCCATCGTCTACCACATTGAATTGTCCATCTTCCTCAGCGCCCTGGTCGCCCTGGCCTTTACCGTAGCCCACGGGTTCGCCTTGTCCGAGTTTGTCGTGTTGACCGCTGCCTGCTCCACAGCCGCTTTGCTTTGCCGTTCAATACGGAGTCGTACGAAACTGGTCTATGTCGGTTTGGTATCGGCCATTGTGGTGCTGCCGACCGTCGTCGGTGTCAATTACATGCTGGGCCAACCGATGAGCGGGAGCTTATGGCTCATCGCCCTCTGTTACGCGGGTAGCGCTGGTTTTGCCGGGCTCTGTATGACAGCCCTGCTACCCTTCATGGAAAGCTGGTTTGACATCCAGACAGACATTTGCCTGTTGGAGTTGAGTGACGCCAATCACCCGTTACTGAAAGATCTGGTTCAACGGGCACCCGGGACCTATAACCACAGCATCAACGTTGCCTCGATCAGTGAAGGAGCGGCGGATGCCATCGGTGCCAACGGCTTACTCTGCCGAGTTGGAGCCTATTTCCATGACATCGGGAAATTGCGGAAACCGGAATACTTCATTGAAAACCAGTCAGGTGGTGCCAACAAGCATGATGAGCTACTCCCCACCATGAGTACGCTGGTCATCATTGCGCACGTCAAGGAGGGGGCAGAGATTGCCCGAATCCATCGTTTACCACAGCGGATTATCGACCTGATTGAACAACATCACGGCACGACGTTGGTCGAGTATTTCTACAACCGCGCTGCCCAGCAAAGCCTGGAGGATGAAAATGGCACGGAGATCGATGAAAAAGATTATCGCTACCCCGGACCCAAGCCTCAGACTCCCGAAGCGGCCGTCATGATGCTGGCCGATGCGGTCGAGAGCGCCAGCCGCGCCTTGCGCGAGCCAACTCCTTCCCGCATTGAAAACCTGGTCAATGAAATCGCCAAGAAACGCCTGGACGATGGTCAATTCGATGAATGCAATATCACACTGCAACAGTTGCATACCATTCAGGAGAGCCTCATTAAGTCATTAAACGGAATGTACCATGCCCGGGTCAAATACCCCGACCAGCAATCTGCCTGATTCTGATGACAACCTGGCACCCGGGGTAAGCGTCGTCAACCAACAGTCGCAATCGGTGGATGTTGCCAGGCTGAAACAGATCGCCTGCGAAATCCTGTCGGACCACGACTGGTCCCATACCGAAATCAGCATTGCCATTGTCGATGACCCGACGATCCATGAATTGAATTCCCGGTACCTGGACCATGACTACGCAACCGATGTTCTGAGTTTCCCGTTTGAGCGCGATATCGACGCCCGCCGTTTGTCGGGTGAAGTGATTGCCAGTGCCGACACGGCGAGCCGCGTGGCCGCAGAATTGGGAAGCACCCCGCAAGACGAGTTGTTGTTATACGTAATCCATGGACTCCTTCACTTGATTGGCTATGACGACAAGCGGGAAGACGATCGCCAGGTCATGCGGACAGAGGAACGACGTTACATGAACCGGGCCGGGGCCAGCTACCTGGCTCCGGGCGAACCGGACAGCCCGGGGGGTGAAGCTTCGCCATGACCTCTCAATTGACTTTCTGGATAATGCTCGTTTCGATGGTCGGGATGACCATTTGCGGAGCAGCCCAACAGGTTATCCATGAAATTTCCTGGCACGACCTGGAAGAGTATTGCAACCGAAAACGTCGACAATCGACGTTCAGTCGCATTATCGATATGCGCGATGAAATCGCGCTCGGCACCTTGATGGCACAAATGATTGCCACGGCCGTTTTTGTCTGCTGTTTTGTGTTCCTGTTGCTCGCCAATCGTGGCCCGCTGACCCTCGATGCCAGTACGTCGTGGTCGATCATCGGCTTGTCGGTATTCTGCCTGATCTTGTTGAACAGTTGGATTCCCTGGGCGATCGCCCAGGCGGCAGCCGAACCTTTCCTGTTCAGGACATGGCGAATCTGGTGGCTGGTGGCCGGGATGGCATGGCCATTGACCGTGGGAGCCAAAGTACTCTCGACTTTCTTTTTCCGAGCACGTGGCAAGCGAGTGGAAGATGAAGATGAAGAGGAAGCATTTGAAGATGAAATCCTCTCGATGGTTTCGGAAGGGGAACACGATGGCTTACTGGAACCCGCACGGGCCGACATGATCGAAGGCGTCATGGAACTGGACGATTACGATGTGGGGCGCGTGATGACCCCGCGGTCCAGGGTCGATGCCATGGAATTTTCAACCGGATGGGAAGCGATGCTCGAATTTGTCGTCGAATCCGGCCGTACGCGAATACCGATCTACCGCGAATCGATCGATCACATCATCGGTATCCTGTACGCCAAGGATATCCTCCGAGAATCCCTCCGGTCGGAAAGCAAGCGGCGCCCATTGGAAAAACTGGTGCGCGAGCCGATCAAGGTACCGGAGAGCACACTGCTGCGTGAAATGCTGCAACAGTTCCTGACCGGACGGGTCCACATGGCGATTGTCGAGGACGAATACAAGGGCGTCGCCGGGGTGGTAACCATTGAAGATGTGCTGGAGGAGATTGTCGGTGAAATCGTCGACGAAACCGACGACGAGGAAATGGATCAGATCCGGAAAATTGATGGAGATTCCGTCGAGGTAACAGGCACCACTCACCTGAACCGGCTGAACGAGGCGCTCGGCCTTAGCCTGCCCGAAGATGAAGAATTTGACACGGTCTCAGGTTTGATCATGTCCCAACTCAAGGAAGTCCCCAGGATCGGGCGAGAATTCGTATTTGGGAATGTCCGCTTTCGGGTGGAAAAAGCGAACCGCCGTTTTATCGAGCTGGTCCAGGTAACACGGATTGCACCGGACGACGACCACCCGTCGTAGTCGAACCTGTTCCGGCAGTTCACCCCTGGTGAAACGTCGACCCCCAAGGCAGTCGTCGCCAATCGGTGGGACATCGGGGCGCTCAAGACTCCTCCTGTCCACGATTCCTGAAGCGCCTTCCATTTCAGACCTTTGTTCCCGAGGGAAAAATCCTACAATGGTTTTTGACTTCGGCAGCACTCGATCTGATCACAGGATGTTTGATGGCAATCACCGAACCGTTTGCACCCACTATGCCAATGATTGCAGGCGTTCCCACCTCCCAGCTGGCAGAACAGTTTGGCACGCCGACGTATGTTTACGATGCTGCCAAGATCCTGGACCGCATTGAGCAACTCCGTCAATTTGATCTTATCCGTTATGCCCAGAAGGCAAATTCCAACTTGGCGATCCTGGACCTGGTGCGCCGCAACGGTGTCGCTGTGGACGCCGTCAGCGCGGGTGAAATCCACCGTGCCAGGCGGGCTGGCTATTCCCTGAAAGGTGATCCTGCACCGGTCGTGTACACGGCCGATATTTTTGATCATGCAGCACTCGACCTGGTTGTCAGTGAAAACATCCATGTCAATCTCGGTTCCCCCGACATGATCTCCCAGTTTGGTGAGCGGGTTGAATCCGGCCGGATCACATTACGGATCAACCCTGGCTTTGGGCATGGTCACAGTCAAAAAACAAATACCGGGGGGCAGCAGTCGAAGCATGGCATCTGGCATGACCAGCTGGAAAACTGCATCGAGCGGGCCGCAGAGCATGGCCTGACCGTATCCGGACTGCACATGCACATCGGTTCGGGAACCGACTTTGAGCATCTCTCGCAAGTTTGTAACGCAATGAAACAGATGGCCCGGAGGGTCGGCCCTTCCATTGAAGTGATCAGCGCCGGCGGCGGCCTGCCGATCCCCTACCGCGACACTGACGAATCGGTCGATATTCAAAGGTATTACGAACTCTGGGACAAAACCCGCCAAGAACTTCAACAGGACATGGGCCACGAGGTCTCACTGGAGATTGAACCGGGACGGTTCCTGGTCGCCGATGCCGGTTACCTGGTTTCGGAAATACGCGCCGTCAAGAAAATGGGAGACAACCTCTTCTACCTGGTCGACGCAGGCTTCAACAACCTGGCCCGACCGATCATGTATGGCGCCTACCACCCGATGGCCATTGCCCACCGTCATCCGCGACCGTGGAAACTCCAGGACGTCGTCGTGGGTGGCCCCCTCTGTGAATCGGGGGATATCTTTACCCAGCAGGAAGGCGGGTTGGTCGATACGCGACCGTTGCCGGAAGCCGAGGTAGGAGATTTCCTGATCATCCAATGCGCGGGTGCCTATGGCTTCGTGATGTCTTCCAATTACAACAGCAAACCGTTTGCAGCCGAAGTATTGATCGAGGAAGGTCAACCAAAGCTCATTCGATCTCGTCAATCGCCCGAAGACCTTTACGCGGGTGAAATCCTGGACAACGTCGAAGCCGATTGATCATCCAGTCGACGACAACTGGTCCTCGACGGAACGCATGTAATCAAGGCAGCCCCGGGTAAGACGCTCGACTCCTGGTTCATAATCGAAAACTTCTACCGAAACCCAACCGTCATAATTCGCATCCTGCAATGCGGCAAAGATAGGGAGAAAGTCGACCTCCCCCATGCCCGGCCCCTGCCGGTTCGGATCATTCGCGTGAAAATGGGACAGCCACTCCCTGTTTTGCAGGATGATCTCTGGAATGGGCGTCGCCTCGGTCGACATCGCCTTGACGTCAAGATGCAATTTCACTGACTCGGAACCAACCGCCCGGATCAAGCCGACCGCCTGTTGCGCTGTCAAAATGAAATTCCCCTCTTCCGGACCGAGCGGTTCGACCGCCAGTGTGACCCCCGTTTCTTCCAGTACCGGAACCAGTTGGGTCAAAACCTGGACGGCATGCTCCAAGCCCTCCTGGCCGGACATGCCGGGAGGCAAATTCCGCTGTTGGGGTGAACCGAACACCATCAGGTGGCCCCCCAGGTCACGGCAAAGCCTGGCCAACTCGCCGAGGTACTCGACCGTTTCATGACGCGTCGTGGCATCCGGACTGGTCAGATGCAAACCTTCGGTATGCGCCAGCAACCAGTGCAAACCGATAATCTGCAATCCGTTTTGATCGGCCAGTTCCCTGACCCACTGGCGCCGGGCCGGGGAAATATCACGGACATCTTTCTCGATCGTAAAAGGTGCGATCTCCAATCCCTGGTAACCGCACTGAGCGGCGTGGGCCAGGGCCTGCTCCCACGGAAGCTCCCCGTAAACCTCATTGCAGATTGCATATTTCACGTTCAGAAGCCCTGCCATCCAAATGGATTCGAATTCCAACCAGGGGGTGAATGATAAGGTGTTCCAGGCCGTTCAACAACAACCGGGGCAACCGAACGGATCGCAACCCGGTCATTGAGCCGTTCGCTCTTCCTCGTCGTTCTGTTCAGGCAGGTTTTTCCTGGACTCCTCCTGGCTGCCAGAGGCCGCCTGGGTCCCGGGAACGACCAGGGGTCCGGTCGTGTTTTCGTCGATAATCCGCTTCAGTTCTTCCGAATCGACCGACTCCACTTCGATCAACCTCTCGGTTAGCGCAACCAGTGCATCGCGACGCTTTTCCAGGATACCTCGCACCTGTTCCATCGCATCCTCGATGATCGATTTGACTTCTTCATCGATCTCCCTCGCAGTTTCCTCACTATGCTGCCGGCTGCTGATTTCACCACCGGAGCCTGCCAGGAACGGGTTGGTCCGATCCTGCTTGTAATTGATCCTCCCCAACCGACTCATGCCGTACTGGGTCACCATGGCCCGTGTGATATCCGTTACCCGTTCCAGATCATTTTGAGCTCCGGTGGAAATATCCTGGTAAATCATCTCCTCGGCCAACGTGCCGGCCAACAGGATCTGCAACTGGCTTTCCAGTTCACTCTTGGTCATCAAGTACCGTTCACTCTCGGGACGCTGCATCGTGTACCCGAGTGCTCCCAGCCCACGGGGAATGATCGAGACCTTGTGAACCGGATCCGTGTTGGGCAGGCTGTAGGCGACCAGCGCGTGGCCACTTTCATGATAGGCTACCCGCTGTTTTTCTTCCTCACTCATCACCCGCTTCTTCTTCTCCAGACCGGCCGTCACGCGTTCGACGCCCTCGTTGAACTCGTCCATCCCAACGGTGTTTTTTTCCTTCCGCGCGGCCAACAGGGCGGCCTCGTTGACGAGGTTGGCCAAGTCGGCCCCCACAAAACCGGGACTGATCGAGGCCACATGCTTCAGGTCAACATTCGGATCGAGCTTGACGTTCTTCACGTGAACTTTGAGGATCTCTTCACGGCCCCGAACGTCAGGGCGATCAACCAGGACATGCCGGTCGAAACGTCCCGGCCGCATCAAGGCCTGGTCCAGGGTTTCGGGACGGTTGGTCGCGGCCATCACGATCACACCACTGTTGGAAGCAAAGCCATCCATCTCGACCAACAGGGCATTGAGCGTTTGCTCCCGCTCGTCATGCCCACCTACGACGCTGCCACTACGCGTTTTGCCCAAGGCGTCCAGCTCATCGATAAAAATAATACAGGGTGATTTCGATTCCGCTTGCTGGAACATGTCACGCACACGGGCCGCACCTACGCCCACAAACATCTCGACAAAATCGCTTCCGGACAAGCTGAAGAAGGGGACCCCGGCCTCACCGGCAATCGCCTTGGCCAAGAGTGTCTTGCCCGTCCCCGGAGGGCCTACCAGCAGAACACCCCGCGGGATTCTCCCGCCCAGTTTTTGGTATTTCTCAGGAACCTTGAGGAAGTCAACCACTTCCTTGACCTCTTCCACGGCTTCGTCAATACCGGCCACATCATGGAATGTCAGGCCCAGGTCTTCCTCGGCATACAGACGACCACGACTACGGCCGAATTGCATCGGCCCCCCCGCGCCTCCGAGACGTCGCACCATAAACAGGAACAAGAGCACGATCAAACCGAGTGTGAGAAACAGGTAACCGTATTTTTCGAAGAAACTGGGGCCCGCAGAAAAATCCCACTTCATGTTGGCCCGACTGAGTTCGGTTTTCAAATAATCATTGACCGGGTCGGAATCGACCTTGTTGACGACGAACTTCACACGTTTGCCTTCCCCCCCCGCACCCGTGCCGGCCAACACCTTGTAATCGACCCAACCGCTGATGGATCGATCATCAATGGTTATGTCATTCGGCTTGCTGTACTCTATCTCGCGTCCTTCGGTTCCCGCCTCCTTGATCACAATTTCCCCGGAGTACCCCTTTTCCAGGGCACGTGAACCTTTTTCCGCATATTTGGTTTGGGCCAGCAGATCGACAAAATCACCATACCGGATCGTCTTTTGGGTCTGGTTCAACAACAGGAACATCGCGATGGTCATCGCCACGACGATAATCAACGCAAACCACACCAACGTCGAGCTATTCCGATTTTCAGCCGGTTTTCGTGGTTGTTCGTTACCGGGGTCTCTTTCGTCCATCGAGGGCTCTCGAATGAGAGGAAGGGAAAAAATTCGGTTCGGCAGGCCGGGGTTTGGGCATCCGACATGAAACCAACTTGGATATTCTAGCAGTTCACGGCCAACTCCGTTACTTATCAATTTATCCCGGAAAAGCCTTTTCTTCTAGGTTGGCTTCTTCGTCTTGTTGTAAAGTTCACTCAAAATTAAAATGCTCGTGGCAGACAGGTAGTCGTGAACCGGTTGGCAGAGCAATCCAACCGGCACAAACCGCATGGTCCAAACATGCCAACTCGACCCCGGTCTCGCGATTAATGAGATAAAACAGCAACAGGCGTTTTCGTTCCAGCTTGATTGACAAGGCATGGGACAGCCACTCGAACCCACTTCGCCCCCGTCACGGCAAGAATCCAATTTGGTGAGACCTTTGAAGAATATCGCGGTTCTTGGATCAACGGGAAGTATCGGACGGAACGGACTAACCGTCATCGGGGAGTTACCCGAGTTGAACCTGTTTGGCCTAAGCGGACACCAGCGCGTGGATAGCCTGATCCAGCAGGCCGAGGAGTATCGACCATCCGTCGTGGTTTGTTCCGATCAGGAGAGGGCAGGGCAATACCGTTTCCCCGAACTTGCCGGGGTCCGTTTTCAGACAGGCAACCAGCCCCTGGTCGAACTGGCTCAGCATCCCGAGGTCGACACCGTGCTGGCGGCCATTGTGGGACGGGCCGGACTGGAGAGCACCTGGTCGGCGATCGAAGCGGGCAAGACCGTGGCCCTGGCCAACAAGGAGACCTTGGTCATGGCCGGGTCGCGGGTAATGCAAATGGCCAGTCAAACGGGAGCCCGCATCCTGCCGGTCGACAGTGAGCACAGTGCCATTTTTCAGGCGATGCAGTCGGGCCGGGCGGGGGAAGTCAGACGCGTCCTGTTGACCGCCAGTGGCGGGCCGTTCCGGGATTTCGACTCCGAACAACTCCAGTCGGTAACCGTCGAACAGGCGTTATCGCATCCCACCTGGAAAATGGGAAAGAAAATTACCGTCGATTCGGCCACCATGATGAACAAAGCGTTGGAAATCATCGAGGCTCGGTGGCTTTTCGGCCTTGAACCGGACCAGATTGACGTCATCATTCACCCTCAATCAATTGTCCATTCACTGGTAGAATTCAAGGATAGCTCGGTGGTCGCTCAAATGGGCCCCCCGGATATGAAGCTGCCCATTCAGTACGCATTGACCTACCCGGAACGTGTTGCCGGCCCCGCGCCACGACTCAATTTCCAGGAAGGGATCTGCCTGGAAATGGAACCAGCCGATTTGGATCGCTTCCCGGCACTGCAACTCGGTTTTGAAGTCGCCACTGTGGGTGGCACGTCCGGTGCCGTACTGAATGCGGCCAACGAATCGGCCGTGAGCGCATTCCTGGAAAAGAAGATTTCATTTTGTAATATTGTGACAGCCTGTCGCGACGTACTCAATCAACACGAATTTGAATCGGACCCAAGCCTGGAGAAACTTGTCTCCATGGACGTGTGGGCACGGAAGGAGATATCCAAGTGGATAGCCTGATCATTGCAACCTCCTGGCTCGACCTTTACTGGTGGTTGGCGGTTGCGCAAGTCGTCCTTGGCCTGGGGGCGGTCATCTTTGTCCATGAACTGGGCCACTTCCTGGTGGCCAAGGCATGTGGTGTCAAATGTGAGAAGTTCTACGTCGGCTTCGACTTTTTTGATATCAAGATAGGCGACCGTGTCCTGATCCCTCGCACTCTGGTCAAATGGACCTGGGGAGAAACCGAGTACGGGATCGGTATCATCCCGCTGGGCGGTTACGTCAAAATGCTGGGACAAGATGACAATCCTGGCAATATTGAAAAAGAGATCCAGCGCTCCCAGTTGGAAGAGGCGGGCCAGGAGGCTGAAGAGAAAACCGAAGGCACCGAGACACCCGATTACGCCCTGGCACAGGGCATGATCGACCGGGACAAGATCGATCCGCGCAGTTACCTGGCCAAATCGGTTCCCCAGCGGATGGCGATCATCTCGGCTGGCGTGGTTTTCAATATCATCTTCGCCATCATTTTTGCCGCCATCGCATTCCGTTCGAGTGTCAATTACGAACCACCCGTGGTAGGAAACGTGATTTCCGGGGGACCTGCCTGGCAGGCCGATTTGACCGGTGCCCGCATCACCCGCATCGGCCAGAAAAAGGTCGAAGGCTATTTCACCTACATCAACATGGCCGAGGAAATCGTCTTCAGTGATGGCAAATCGCTGGAACTGCAATTTTTGCCCGCCAACTCGACGATTCCCCAAACGGCCGAAGTGACTCCGCAAAAAGGGCTCATTCAGCAAATGGACCTGCCGCTGATCGGGGTGCAGCCGGCGATGACACCCAAGGTGGGCGTGAACCTGTCAACCAATCTCTCCACCCTGGAAGGCAATCCTGCTTTTACGGCTACACCAAGTTTTGAAAAAAATGACGTGATCTTCCAACTGGATGAGACAACGATCGAATCCGGTTTTGACCTGAGGCAGTACCTGGCCCGGCAACTCGACTCGACGGTCGACTTCCATGTACGGCGGGGCGTAGATGATCAACAGGTAACGATCCCCGTCGAACCGAACCCCCGCCGGGAACTCGGATTCACGATGAAATGGCTGGAAATTGCCGCTGTCCAGAACCAATCGCCGGCGGCCACCGCCGGTTTCCAGGTCGGAGACAAGATTCTCCAGATTGACGGGCAGCCTCGGGGCGACCTGTTCTCGCTGGACCAGCGAATGACGCTGATCGCCCGGGACGATCCCCGGCAGGTCGAATTTCTTGTCCAACGAGGGGACGAACAGGTCAAGATCAAGGCAGAACCCCGCTTGCCGCGGGTCATCCCCGCCGTCGATTCGGGACGTCCGGTCGCGATCGACACACTCGGCCTGGCGATCCAGGTCTCGCAGGAAATCGAAACGTCATCGGTCGACGGAATCCAGCCGGGTGACCAAGTGACCGAGGTGGAATTCCTGCTTAGCCCAAAGCAACGCGAGGACCTGGCCTACGAAAAACTGGTCGCCAACCCTTTGTATGATCTGGAATCGGATGAACGCAGCTGGGCCGGGGTTTACGGCCTGATGCAAATGCAACCAGCCGGATCGAAGTTGAAAATCGGAATCCAACGTGAGGGCAAGAACGCCACCGTAGAAATCACATCATCCGCTTCCCAGGAGTTTTACCTACACACTCGGGGGATCGTATTATCCCGTCTTCAGAATACATACACGTCGCCAACCTGGGCCGATGCGATCCGCGTCGGCAGTTACCAGACCTGGTACGACGCCAGCCGCGTCTTTAAATTCCTGAAGAAACTGGTGTCCCAAAAAATATCCGCCAGCAACCTGGGGGGGCCCGGAACGATCGCCATGGCAGCTACCAGCGAAGCGAGCCAGGGGACCTCGCGGTTGCTACTGTTTTTGACCTTGCTGAGCGCCAACCTGGCAATCGTCAATTTCCTGCCGATCCCCGTTCTCGACGGCGGCCACATGCTGTTCCTGGCCTACGAAGGCCTGTTCCGCAGGCCAGTCAGCGAGCGCGCCCAGATCGTGTTGACGTATGCCGGCCTGATTTTCATCCTGGGACTGATGCTGTTCGTGATCTATCTGGATATCGGCCGGTTCGTAAGCATGTAGGAGCCAGGCCTGACCGAATCAACGTTGCGAGGTCTGCCACGGAGGGGAGGGTAGACCGACCGCATCCCCCCTGACCCTCCGTGGAAACGATCCACCCCATGGTCCGGCCAGAACATTTACGACACAAGCCGCCACAATCATTGGAGCGGCCTCGCGACCTGTTGATTGCCTGCCCGCATTTTCGCAGCTCAGTCAACCTTTCCAGAATTGTCCGGCTCTGTGGCTGCGCAGGGATCCGACAAATGATCGTTTGTGGCTCTCTTAAAGTCGATTCGAAAATTGCCCGTGACGCCAAAGAAACGGTCAACCTGGTTCGGCGGCAAAACTTGTCGCGAGCCCTGGTCAAGTTACGGGAAGAAGGTTACCGCCTGGTAGGTCTTGAACAGACAGACCAATCGCACGTTCTTTACGATTACTCCTTCGATCGAAAGACAGCCCTGGTCATCGGTCATGAACGCAACGGCTTACAGCCCGAGGAACTTGATTTACTGCACGACCTGGTCGAGATACCGGTTTACGGACTGCCCCACAGCTACAACGTCGTAACGGCCACAACGATGGCGGTTTACGAATATTGCCGCCAATTTCCACGTGGCTGAAGCAAGACCGCCATTTTTTCCTGGTTTTCGGGCTCAATCGATTTACTTTTTGTTTCGCTCCGGCGTATGATGAAGCGGCTTTTCGATGCTGGCTCGACAGGGGATCCCCTCCCTTGAGAAGAGCCCGTTCCCCATCAACCTACTTTCTGTTCCCTGAGTCATTCCAGTGGAAAATACCCAAGTTGGCCCATTCCTGATCCTCAAAAGACTCGGTACGAACCGCCGGCAAAAAGTCTTTCAAGCCCTGCAAACCGAACAGCAGAAAAAGGTGGCTCTCAAGTTCATTTCCATTCCACCGAACGTGGATTGGAACCAGGCCGTCAACAAAATCGAGCTGGAAGTTCGTGTCCTGCAAAAATTTCGACACCCCAATCTGGTCCGACTGTATGGGGCCGGGGTCGAGGGCGACAAGATTTTTTTGGCGCACAAACTGGTCAAGGGAGAGTCCCTTACGGCCCTCCTTTCGCGACGGGGAAGACTGGCGCCTGATCTGGTCGTCGACATTGGACGACAGGTCGCCGAGTTGCTGCAGTACCTGCATCAACAGGAAGCGATGCATGGAAAACTGACGCCTGACAAGATCCTTATCGATAAAAAAAACCGGGTCAAGGTCGCCGATTTACGACTGAACCGCTCGCGCCGAAAACGCTGGGACGACGGCCAAAAACGGGAGCTGGACATCGCGGCCTACATGGCGCCCGAACAATTCAACGAAGGGGCAACCCCCAAGTCGGACATCTACTCGCTGGGAGTCATCCTGTACGAAATGTTGACGGGGAAACTTCCCTATGAACCGGATACGATGGGAAGAATGAACCGCAGGAAAATGGAACAGGCAGCACCCTCCGTGTCCGCTCATGTCATGAATTGCCCTATCTGGCTGGACAGGATCACCTGTCAAATGCTCTCTCCCTCACCCCGACTGCGTCCCCATTCGGCGCAGGCCGTGGTTCTTGCGTTTGAAGAAATCAGGAAAATCGACACCAACCGCAGGGCAACCGTAACCCAGGTCTCGGGACACTTCAACGCACTGACGGCGGGGGCCGACAAGACCGAGGCGCACCGCTTACTCGGCAAAAAAACCAAGACCCAGGATGCCGATGAACGCCCATTCTATGAACGCGTCCCGTTCCTGGCAGGCTCGTTGTTGCTGCTGCTCGCCATCATCTGTTTTGCCCTGCTCCCTACCAGTAGCCTCAAACTGTACCAGCAGGCTGAGTCGATGATGAACTCGCCGGACAGCAGCCAGTGGAGACAGGCGCGGAGCAACCTGAGCACCATTATCGATCGCGGGCCCGATGACGCCTACTTCCAAGAAGCCTCCGACCTCTACTATGAATCGAGACGGAGGACCATGATGGAACAGATCCAGAAAGGGCGAGCATTATGGGCCCAATCGCCCAACACCAAAAAGCTGGCCGAGGCGATCAGCTTGCAGGTTCAAGGAGATCTCGACCAGGCAGAATCCGAATTCGAGGCATTGGTGGAGACTGTTGATCCGGTTGGGGACGAGCGGCACATCGTCATGGAAGCCCGGAGCAGGTTGGTCGAGATCGCAGAAACGAGGCAGTTGCCAACGGAAATCGCACCGCTCCAGCAACTGATCAAAAAACTGGCCGTCGCCAGCACGGCCGATCAAGTCGCCGAATCAACCCGCCGACTGACAGAGATCGTCAGTACATTCTCGGGCCAGGCGTCCTATGCAACGGTGGTCGACATGGCCAAGCAGGCGATCGAGCAACTCCAGACACCGGAGGAATCACTGGAAACGGACGGTGCGGTTGATGACGCAGATTCACCAGGGCAGGATGATCAGGACGGTTCGTGAGGATACGTCCCAATCATCACTCCTGCAGCCGGTAGATCTGCTCGGCAATCGAGTCGTAAACCAGGAGTCCCCGCTCGGTTAACCGGCAGGTTTCACCGTCGATAAAAATCAGGCCCTCTGCCAACAGCCATTCCCCTCTGGCACCGAGAAAATCGACGAGTTCCTGCCCGGTGGCTCTACGAAACAGCTCCAACGGAAAACCGTCGAGCAGTCGCAACCCGAAAGCGATCAAATCCCTGGCCAGGCCCAACGGGTCGACCTCCTCCGACTCGGCGACCGGTGATCTTCCCGACTCGATCAATTTCAAGTACTGCGTCGTGCTGCGATGGTTCGTCTGCCGGGTCCCGCCAACGAACCGGCTCGCCCCCGGACCGGCTGCCAGGAACGGTTCACCACGCCAATAGACCTGGTTATGGCGGCAACGGTACCCCGAACGGCAAAAGCTGCTGATTTCATAATGCTCCAGCCCGGCCGATGTCAGCCGATCGATCGCTCCTTGGTACAACTCGGCCCGGCGATCTTCTTCGACTTGCTCCAGCTCACCTCGGTTCAGCCGATTCCAGAACTGCGTCCCCTTTTCATACGTCAGTTCGTAGACGGAAAGATGATCCGGCTGTTGCTCCAGGGCCGTTTCAAGATCCCTCTCCCAATCACTGGGCAACTCACCCTGGCAGGCAAAGATCAAGTCGACGGAAAGATTGTCAAAGGACTGGCGTGCCAGCCGAATCGCCCCGATCGCATCGGTCGCCCGGTGTGTCCTCTCCAGGAACCTGAGTTTCTGATCGTCAAAGGACTGGATCCCGAGGCTCAGTCGATTGACACCGATTTGATCGAGCGCCTCGACCGTGGCCGGATGGAGATCGTTTGGATTACACTCTGCCGTGAACTCGATTTCTGCCGAAAGGTCAAACCGCCGACGAATCATCTGGCCGAGACGTTCCAGTTGGTTCGGGTTCAGGTAGCTGGGCGTCCCTCCACCCAGGAACAGGGTGTCCAGTTCGAACGTCCCCGGCCAACGACCGATCTCCTGTTCCAAGGCGTCCAGGTACCGATCAACCAGATCGTCGCGGCCGGCAATCAAGGTGAAATTACAATAGCCACAACGGTGTCGGCAAAATGGGACATGCAGGTACAGCGACCGCGCATCATTGAAAGTTCCGACAGCCATATGCCCAATCGTCATCCCCAAAGATACAAGCGGTTCCCCATCATATCCGGCATCTTTTTCCGCACCATCCGCTCCGCCTGCTGACGGCTATAGCGCGTACTGAGATGCCCGGCAATGACCAGCTCGTTCTGAAAACAGGCCTGCCGTTCCACAAAATCATCCAGATGCATATGACCATGCTTGTGGATCAACTGTTTGCGATGGTCCGGTGCCACGAAGGTCAATTCGGTAATCAGTATCTTGGTTTCATAAAAGAGTGGATTGTCGTCCAAACCGCGCGGTGATGTGTCTCCGGTAAAACCTACCAGAGGAATCCGTTTTTCCTCGGTCACTTCCTGGCCGGCCTGTTTCAAATCCCGAATCTGCTCACCACTCAAATCCGAATACTCGGCTTTCAACTTGTGACGCCGATCAAAAATCACGTAGCCGACACTGGGCACGGTATGGTGCGTCTTGAGAACACGAATCACCAGTTCCCGCGAAAGATCGAACTCCTGTCCGTCAGTCACCCCAATCAATTCACAGGGCAGACGGCCGCGGTCCAGTTTTTCAAAACTGCGCAGCATCTGTCGGACGTGCTCAATGGAATACTCCGGCAGAAAAATCCTGGGCGGAGCCATTTTCATCAATCGCCGGCGCGCCACGTACAGGGGCAAAGCAGCAATATGGTCCAGGTGGACATGGGAGATCATCCAGGTCGGCGTCCCCATGAAGTCCCAGGGGTGCGCACCCAGATCAAAGCCGACTTTCAACTCGGCAATCCGCCAATACGTCTGTACGGCAGCCCGCGAGTAACCCTCGATGGTCAACTCGCCATGTCGTAGTTTTTGGACCGGAACGTTTTTTAGCATGGAATCCCAAAAATGTTGTAAATCGCGAGTTTAACCGGCTCACCCCGGCAAAACAAAGGGGGTTAAGCGGATCGATTCTCCAATCAGAACTTGCCAGCCAACCTTTCTCCAGTTTGAATGGGATCATCGAGGGAACTGGAGATTAACTCGCCTGATTTCACAGGCCCGGCACGACGGATGAAAAACCTGAAACCATGAAAAAGCTGAACACTTTCCTGTCACTGATCTTACTCGTTTTTGTCAACAGCTTCGTGATGGCCAATCCAGCTGAGGGGTCCGACCCCGCAGTGTGGCCAGACCCTCCCACAACCCGGCCGCCCAATGTCGTCCTGATCCTGGCCGATGACCTGGGTTATGGCGAACTGGGCAGCTACGGCCAGCAGTGGATTCAAACACCCCATCTGGACCGGATCGCAAGTGAGGGCGTAAAGTTCAGCCAATTTTATTCCGGCCAAGCCGTTTGCGCGCCGTCCCGCTGCAGCCTGCTGACCGGCATGCACCAGGGACACGCCGAGATACGAAACAACGGCAACCCGGCCGCCCGCAAGACCATGGGTGCCGACGACCCGCTTTTCTTCCCCGGCCAGAACCCGATCTCGGAGCAGGCCGTCACGATTGCGGAAATACTGAAGAAGCGTGGCTACCGAACCGCGGCAATTGGCAAGTGGGGACTTGGCTACGAAGGATCCAGCGGTGATCCCAATCGACAGGGATTCGACCTGTTTTATGGTTTCAATTGTCAGCGTCACGCCCACAATCATTACCCCCGTTTCCTGTGGCGCAACGATCAACGAGAGATGTTGCCAGGGAACGACCGAACGGCAACCGGCCAAACGTATTCCCAGGATCGTTTCACCGAAGTCGCTCTCGAGTTCATCGATGAAAACCGGCATTGCCCCTTCTTCCTGTATTTGCCATTTGCGATTCCGCATCTTGCTATCCAGGCACCCGAATCTTCCCTGACCGAATTTGGCAGCGAAATACCGGAAGCCGAATACCAGCATCGCGGCTACATTCCGCATCCCAAACCGAGGGCGGGTTACGCCGCCATGATTTCCCACATGGACCGGGATATCGGGAAAATCATGCAGCGGATTGAAAAGTATTGTCTTGAAAAAAACACGATCGTCATCTTCACATCCGACAACGGCCCGGCTCCCAACCGGCTGGGTGGCACCGACTCCGAGTTCTTCCGCTCAGCGGGACCCCTGCGCGGCAGAAAAGGTTCGCTGTATGAAGGGGGTATCCGTGTGCCGCTGTTGGTATCCTGGCCTGGCCGGATTCAACCGGGACGGGAGTCCGATCATGTCGCCGCCTTTTGGGACCTGTTTGTCACGATCAGCGACCTGACCGGTTGCCGCACCCGGCACCTGACCGATGGAATCAGCCTGGCTCCGACGCTACTGCAGACAGGTGGCCAACGGGAACATGACTACCTGTACTGGGAATTCCCCGCCTACGGTGGCCAGCAGGCAATCCGGCAGGGCGATTACAAGGCAATTCGAACTGGCCTGCTCAAGAACCCGTCTGCGCCCGTTCAGCTGTATCACCTGGGCGACGACATCGCAGAAACGAAGGATATTGCCAGGGAACACCCGGAATTGGTGGAGCAACTGACCCGCTTGATGAAGGATGCCAGGACCCCGTCAACCACGTTCCCCTTTGCCGCGCTGGACACGGAAGCAAAGTAGGGCAAAACGATCGGGCTCAGGAAGCCATCCGCATCTGGGTATGCTCGGAGAGGACGATCTCTGCCAAACAGTCCACCGCGTAACGCTGTTCCTCCCGGGTCAATTCCGGGAAGATCGGCAGCGCCAGGACTTCTTCCGCAGCCAAATCGGTTTGCACCATCGTCTCCGGATTGACATTCAGGTAATCAAAACAGGCTTGCTGGTGCAGCGGAACCGGGTAGTAAATCTCGGAGCCAACGTTGCGCTCAGCCAGAGATTCGCGAACTTGATCACGACTTCCGGCCGGCAAACGGATCGTGTACTGGTTCCAGACATGAACTCCATCCTTGCTCTGACAGGGTGCCTTGACCAGTGAGGACAACCCGTGTTCCACCATCAACTTGTCGTACTGTCGAGCGTTTTCCGAACGCATAGCCAACCAACGGGAAAGATGACGCATCTTGATTCCCAGGACGGCCGCTTGAATCGAATCAAGACGACTGTTGATACCGACCACTTGGTGGAAATAGCGGGGCCGCATTCCGTGATTGGCCAACAGGCGCAATCGATCGGCCAACTCGGGGTCGTTCGTCGTCAACATCCCACCATCCCCGAAGCCACCCAGGTTTTTGGTTGGATAGAAGCTGAAACAGCCAATGGAACCAATGCCGCCCGCCCGTTTTCCGCGGTAACTTGCCCCGATCGACTGGGCCGCGTCTTCTATGACATGCAGGTTGTTTTCGCGCGCAATCTCCATGATCGGATCCATGTCGCAACATTGCCCAAACAGGTGCACCGGGATGATTGCCTTGGTCCGATCGGTGATCAGGGAGGGGATCCTGTCAGGCGCCAGGTTGAAGGTCACCGGATCGATATCGACAAATACCGGCTTGGCCCCCAAGCGGTGGATCGCACTGGCGGTGGCAAAGAAAGTGAAGCTGGGACAGATGACTTCGTCCCCTGGTTCAATACCGACTGCCATCAAGGCCAACAACAGGGCATCGCTACCGGAAGCACAACCGATGGCAAATTCTGTTTGGCATTCTTCGGCGACCATCTCTTCCAGCTGTTGGCAGAAAGGACCACCAACAAAACGACCCGTGTCAATGATGGATGAGATCGTCTCCATGATTTCCGCCTTGAGCGGACCATTGCCACGATGGAAATCGAGCAGGGGAACAGATTGGATCGATTCGGTCTGATTTTTTTCGGGTGAAATCACTTTTTTCAGGGCCTTTTTTTCGGTTCACATCACGTACCAAAAGCTGAGGCAAAATAGAATTGGTAGCGGTTTGCGTCAATAGACAATCGATGACGCATTCCATTTCAGGGTATTCTGGTACAAAATTGCTAGCAACGTCCGACCCTTGAAACGTGCGTCAACACGATGATTCTGATTATTGATAATTACGATTCGTTCACTTACAACCTGGTCCAGCGCCTGGGTGAAATTGACCGCCAGATCGAAACTCGCGTTATTCGCAACGACAAAACATCGATCGATGAAATCGCAGGGCTACAGCCGAGTCATCTGATCATCTCTCCCGGCCCCTGCACGCCCAACGAGGCCGGCATCTCGGTCGACGTGGTCCGGCAATTTCAGGCCCGACTGCCGATCCTCGGAGTCTGCCTGGGCCACCAATCGATCGGGGCTGCCAACGGGAGTGAAATCGTCCCGGCCGAAAAACTGATGCACGGAAAAACGGATCAGATTCAACACCTGCAGCGGGGAATTTTTCAGGGAATCCCCAACCCGATGGTAGCCACGCGGTACCACAGCCTCGTGATCAAGCCAGATACGCTCGCCCCGGAGTTTGAGATGACGGCCTGGGCCGAATCGCCATCGGGTGTGCCCGAGATCATGGCCATTCAACATCGACAGTACCCGGTTTTTGGTGTCCAGTTCCACCCGGAGAGTTTTCTGACGGAAACGGGCACCGATTTGATCCAGAATTTTATTCAGATAACACCATGATCCCGATAGCAACTGCCCTGGAGCAGATTCGCAACACCGTGCAGCCGTGGCCCGTCGTGTCGCAGGACCTCATCTCCTCGGTCGGCATGGTCCTGGCCAGGGACGTGTTGGCCGACATCGACTCCCCACCCCACCACAAGAGCGTGATGGACGGTTATGCCGTCCGCTCGTCCGATATCCAGGCGGGCTGCCGAGAACTGGTGGTCACCGAGACCATCGTGGCCGGGAGTTCCCCCCAACAATCAGTAAAGGCAGGTTGCGCCGCGCGGATCATGACCGGCGCGCCACTGCCAGAGGGTGCCGACGCCGTCGTGATGGTCGAGAAAACAAGTGAGGTGGCAGGCGCGAAACCGCCGCAGGTCAGAATCGACCTGTCACAGATTGCCCCCGGGCACCACACCATGTCACGCGCGGAAAATTATCGATCGGGCGACGTGGTATTGAGTCGGGGCCACCAGATTCGCGCCGCCGATATCGGGCTGTTGGCAGAAGTCGGTTGTGACCCGGTCGAGGTCTACCGCCAGCCAACGATTGCCGTCCTGCCCACAGGAGACGAGCTGGTCAAGGTCGACCAGCAGCCCGGACCCGCACAAATACGCAACAGCAACGGCCCGATGCTGGTAGCCTTGAACCAGGCTCAAGGTTTGGCTGTCGAGGCGCTCGACATAGGGCGCGACGACCCGGCCCAGTTGAAACGGCTGGTAGAGCAAGGGTTACAGAAAGATGTACTTCTGCTCTCGGGCGGTGTCTCAGCCGGGATGCTCGACCTGGTGCCGAAGGTGCTGGCCGAATGCGGGGTCGAGCAGGTTTTCCACAAGGTCGCGGTCAAACCGGGAAAACCGATCTGGTTTGGCCAATGGTCTGCGGGTACCCACACCTGTTACGTCTTTGGACTACCGGGCAACCCGCTCAGCAGCCTGGTCGGTTACCACCTGTTTGTTCGGTATGCGATTCAATGCATGTTCGAACAGGCTGACCAGCAACGCTGGAGTGGTGCCCAGCTGGTCAACGATCACCAGACTCGGGGCAACCGACCGACTTTTTGGCCGGGAAAAATTCAGGTCGACTCGGGGATGACCCGTCATGTCGCCACGCTTCCCTGGAACGGCTCGTCCGACCTGCGGGCCCTGGGGCAAGCAGACTGTCTGGTCCATTTCCCGCTGGAAAAAAATGAATGGCAGGCGGGAGAACCGGTTGAAATCTGGCCACTGGAACGCTGACGCCGGGAAACAGGTATTGGCGATCCAGACGTGGATTCCTTACGATGCGGTTGGCCCGTTCGGTCCCGGCCCAGATTGCCTGGCCCAAAACGGGTACAGATTGACGACCGGGCCGAATTACGGATCCCCCGCATGAACGAAGCCTCGACTCCCACACCGACCAGCGAATCACCCGATTCGACCGGTCCGGCGAAGCGGGACGGCCAGAGTTTGGCCCTCGAACCTTCTGCCAGGATGGTCCTGGGGACCGCCCTGGCCAGTTCTCTGCTGTTGTGGCTCTCCTTCCCACCCGTCGGTTGGTGGCCGCTCGCTTGGATCGCGCTGGTCCCGATGATGTGGCTGGTGGCAACGCCTACGATCGGCACTCGCCCGTACCGCCTGATCTGGCTGGCCGGGCTCCTTTACTGGCTCGGTACGTTTTACTTTATCCCGATTCCCCACTGGGCTCTCTGGATCGGTTGGCTGGTTGTTTCCCTCTATCTCTCCCTCTACCTGCCCCTGTTTGTCCTGCTCTCCCGGGCACTGGTTCACCGCCTGCAGTGGCCTACCTTGCTCGCCGGTCCCCTGGTCTGGGTCGGAATCGAATGGCTCCGCTCCAACGTGATCACGGGGATGGCCATGGTCTGCCTGTCGCACACCCAGTACCGCCAACCGATCCTGATTCAGGTCTCCGACCTGTTTGGCGGATATACCCTGACGTTCCTGATGGCCATGTTCTCGGCGGCTCTGCTGACCTGTTTTTCCGGGAAGCGAGTCGGCAACGCCCGGTCGCTCACGAGCGGACTCGCCATCGCCGTCCTCATCCTGTTGCTGGTGGTCGGCTACGGTTATCTCCGTTTGCAACACTCTTTTCACTCGGACAACCCTGACCGGCGAGAAGCCAAGGTCGCCCTGATCCAGGGTTCGATCGATACGGAATTTCCCACCAGTCAAGCTGAACAAATGGCGTACCAGGAGAAACGGGATCGGGAGTATTACCAATTGTCCCGGCAGGCCGCGGGCCAATGGCCCGAAATGGATCTGATGATCTGGCCCGAATCGAGTTTTCCGATTCCCGATATCCTCGACAGTGCCCTGCAGGGTGGAAACCCGTCAGGCTTGCTAGCCTATCGCGGGCAAACGAGCCAGGTCTGGTCAGCCGTCACGGCTGGATCTGCTCGTCCCTTCGAGATGTTGGTTGGTACCACGGCGTATGGCAACGATGAGATTTACAACGCGGCGATCCTGCTCAACTCGTCGGGTGAGGTGGCGTCTCGTTATTTCAAGAACCACCGGGTCATGTTCGGTGAGTACGTGCCGCTATCCGACTGGTTCCCGTTCCTGCAGGATTGGTCACCCATTGGCCGGGGACTGACGGCCGGTACGGATCCCTCAAGTTTCCAGGTCAACGACATCCGGTTTTCACCCAATATCTGTTTCGAAAGCACCGTCCCCCACCTGATCCGCCGGCAGGTCAACCAGTTGGCGAGCGAGGGGAAAGAGCCGGACGTGATGGTCAACATCACCAACGATGGCTGGTTCTTTGGAACGAGCTGCCTGGACTTGCACCTGGCCTGCAATGTCTTCCGGGCCGTGGAGATGCGGAAAACCAACCTCGTTTGTGCCAACACCGGATTATCGGCCGAGATCGACCCCCATGGGAAGATCCTGCAACAGGGACCACGGCAGGCAACCGAAACATTACGGGCAGTGGTGCAGCCGGCTGATACCCATTCGCTCTATCGCTCGGTCGGTGACCTGCCTGTCATTTTCCTGGGACTGGGAGCGATGATCGTCGGCCTACTGGCAATTTTCCTGAGACCGAAGACGGACCAGCCGTAGACAGAAACGAGCCCCGCTGGAAAGTGCCCCGAAGCACGATCGACCGCAGACGGCTCGCTCCCAGGCTCGCTACACTTCTTCGACCGACACACGGGTCGTTACTTTATCTTTGCTGATCAGCGCAGGCCAGTAGCTGATGATCTCGGTTGCCTTCGGTCGCCCGCCGGCAAATCCGGTCACACCCGGAGGGCCACTGGTGACCAGGGGGACAATTTCCATGCCCAGGCGGTTCAATTTCTGCTTGTCGTCACTGCGGGCACCAATCCTCAAAATGACCTCGGCCGGCTCCGCTGGTGGATCCGCAATCCCGGCATGACAGACGTTGGTCCCCACGATCTCCACAAACCGCTCCTGCTCATCGAATTCAACACCATCCAGCGCCGCACGGTCGAACACGATATCGGCACACAGCCTCGCTTTTTCGACCGCATCCGGCCCGGCCACCGTCAGTTGGCCCAGGATCTTGTAACCCTCGCGGAAGGCGATCGATACTTTGTACGTGTCGGTAGCAGGCCGTCCCTTGATACCGGAAATATCCACGCGGTCAGGGCCGGCCTCGTCCAATTCAATCGAAGTAAAATCGGCAATGCAGTCAGGGGTAATGTAACAACCCGGGTCGCCCATCTCGTAGACCAGCTGCGAGGTCACCGTCTCCCGGGTCACCCGTCCACCGGTCCCCTCATGCTTGGTCACGCTGAACGTACCATCGGACCTCGCCTCGATGACCGGGTAACCGATGCGGGCCATCTCCGGAATATCGCGCCAATGCACGAAGTTACCACCGGTGCACTGCGCTCCACATTCGACGATGTGACCGGCAATCGTCCCGGCGGCCATCAGATCCATATTATCCATCGGCCAATTGAATTCATAAATCATCGGGGCCAATACCACTGATGGATCGGTCGCTCGTCCCGTGATCACAATATCCGCTCCCTGTCGCAAGGCCTCCACGATCGGCGCGGCACCGATATAGACATTCGCCGTCACGACCCGATCCAGATAAGGTTCCAGCGGTTCCCCATTGTCCATGTTTTGGAACGGCTCGCCCTGGTCAATCAACGTTTTCAGGTCATCGAGAATGTCATCGCCTTCCACGATGCCGATGCGGATGCCGGAGAGTCCCAGTTCCCGGATCACCTCAGCCACGGCTCGGCGACACGCCTGCGGGTTGACACCCCCCGCATTGGCTACGATCTTGATCCCCTTTTTTCGACATTCGGGCAGAACTCGCCGGACCATTTCCACGAAATCGGTGGCATAACCCATTTCTGGATTTCGGCTCTTGAGCTTCTGCATGATGCTCATCGTGACTTCGGCCAGGTAATCCAATGTCAAGTAATCGAGGGGACCCTCGTTCACGAGGCGGATCGGCCCCAGGATACTGTCGCCCCAGAAGCCTTGCCCGTTGGCAACCAGGATCTTGTCGCGATTTGGCTGACCGTTTGACATATCACTACTTCATCCTTGCAGGTCATTGGAAAACCGCATTCTACCGAATCGGGCCGGATTCGACGAGAAGGAGGGAAGCGGGGCCCATGCAGATTCATTCGGGCGGCCCGATTGGTCCTAGCCGGATCGGTTTTCCGACTTAGAATGAGGGCCTGTTTCGAATCGACCCCCAGCGGGAAAGAGCATGCCGGACTTTGTCAAAGTAGCGATTGAATCGGGCGTAGGCCGATTGACCCTCCATCGACCTGACAAGCGAAACGCCCTGAAACGTCAATTTATCGAGGAAATCCAGCAGGGGATCGCCCAACTGGCGTCGGAACCCGCATTGCGGGTCTTCCTGCTGCAATCCGAGGGCAGCGTGTTCTGTGCCGGGATGGACCTGGCCGAAATGCAACAGCGAGCCGAATCCGAACAGGGACAGGAGGAGTGGCAACGGGACTCGCAGGTTTTTGCCGATACGCTGAAGTCCCTCTTCCAGTTGCCCGTTCCCACGATTGCCGTGGTGCAGGGGCCAGTGCTGGCCGGCGGGATGGGACTGGTCCTGGCCTGCGACATGATTCTGGCCAGCGACCAGGCGTTCTTCATGCTCCCCGAACCGGCCCGGGGGATCACCGCTTCGATGGTGACACCCTTCCTGATTCACCGGGTGGGAAGCGGGGCAGCCTCCTACATGCTCTTGTCGGGTGAACGTGTTTCTGCCCACGAAGCAAGGAACTTCGGTCTGTGCCATGACGTGGTGGCCCTGGACGATCTGGACGACCGCTGCCGCCGGATGGTCGAGGCCATTCTAACCGGCTCCCCTTCGGCCCTGGCCATCACCAAGCAACATATCAGCGATTGCGCTCCGACCGACGTACTGGCTGACCTGGAGAAATCGATTCACGTCTCGGCCCAGGCCCGCGAAACCGACGATGCCCGCGAAGGACTGGCCGCCTTTCTGGAAAAAAGAAAACCGGGCTGGCAACCGGAATGAACGACAAGCAATTGGGAGTGCATGAAAGATGAAAACGATTGACCTCAGCGGAAAAACGGCCCTGATCACCGGGGCCGGCCAGGGGATCGGGCGGGCGACCGCCCAGACACTGCATGCGGCAGGGGCCAACACGGTAATCAATTATTTTGAGGATGCTGAGGGCACCAACCAGAAACTCGCCGAACAGGTCGTGGCGGAACTGGGAGACCGGGCCCTGGCTGTCGCCGCCGACGTCCGCCGGGGAGACGAGCTGTCAAACATGGTCGAAACAACAGTGCAGACTTTCGGCACCCTCGACATCCTGGTCAATAACGCGGGCATCCTGAGAGATCGCAGTTTCAAGAAAATGAGCGACGCGGAGTGGCAGGATGTCATGGATACGAACCTGACCGGCGTATTCAATTCGTGCAAAGCGGCGGTCGGCTCGCTCGGACCGGGTGGTGCAATCGTCAATATCGCCTCGTTGTCGGCAGTCACCGGGTTTTTCGGGCAAGCCAACTACGCCTCGGCCAAGGCGGGCGTGATGACGCTGACCAAGGTTCTCAGTAAGGAATTGGCCCGTAGCAAGATTCGCGTCAACGCGGTGGCCCCCGGTGTGGTCGATACCGAAATGGGGCAATCGATACCGGAAGAGAACCGGAAGGCGATGCTGGCCAATGTCCCGCTCGGCCGGTTTGCCGAGCCGCATGAAATCGGGGACGTCGTCCTTTTCCTCTGTAGTGATATGGCGAGCTACGTCACGGGCCAGACATTGCACGTCAACGGTGGATGGTGGGCCTGAGTCGTTTTCTGTCGGTTAGCTGTCGGTTAGCTGTCGGTTGGCGCGGACCCAGTCGCCGCCATTTCGAGCGCCGAACAAGCCTTTTTTGCCAGCATCCAGGCTCATCCATCCGACGGATCACAAGAGCTCCTTTCAGCCGGGAAACGGTCGTTTCCAGCCGGGAAGCAGGTTTCCCGTGACGATTAGCCGCCGAAAGCCTTGGGCCGAACCGTGGCAGGGCCAGCCAGAGTGGCGTTGCCCCAGCCGGGGCGACTGACGTAAACTGCCCATTATCGATGGAAGACAGCGGCAAATGGAGTTGCCAGGTGACAGCGGGTTCAGATCAAGTCAACCAACTTACCGGTTCAAGGCAGACCGCATTGCATCTGGCGATCATCACCCTGTTCGCCGGGGCCATCTTCTTTACCAATCTCGGCTCCGCCCGTTTATGGGATCGCGATGAACCGCGAAACGCCGGTTGCGCCTCGGAGATGCTACAGCGGGGTGACTGGGTCGTCCCGATCTTCAACAACGAATTACGGCAACAGAAACCGGTCCTGCTCTACTGGTTCATGATGTCGGCTTTCCTGGTCCTGGGCGAAACGGAATTGGCCGCCCGGATCTGGTCAGCCATCCTGGGACTCGGCACGGTCTGGATGACCTACGGGATCGCCCGCCGCCTGGTGAACCCGACGGTCGGTCTGTTGGCCGCGATGGCGCTCAGCACCAGCATCATGTTCTCGGTCGCCGCCCGCGCAGCGACCCCGGACTCGGTATTGATCTTCTTCAGCACACTGGCCATCCTGCTCTACGTGCTGGGGACGTTTGCCCGCCAAAGGGAGAACGACCCGGCCCAGCGCCTGAAGACGGCCGGTTGCTGGTTTCCACAGCATTACGGTTATGTCGTCGGCATGTACTCCGCCATGGCGATGGGCGTCCTGGCCAAGGGACCGGTCGGACTGATCCTGCCCACCGCCATTATCGGGATGTTCCTGTTGCTCCAGAGACTGTCACCGCTGCCAGCGGAATTCTGGAACCGACAGGGCAAGCTCTCCCGCCTGGCGATCGGCTGTTTTCGCCCCTTTGCACCATGGCATTTCATCAAAACCTGCTGGTCAATGCGTCCACTAACGGCCATCGCCCTGGTCCTCATCATCGCCGGCCCCTGGTACGTCCTGGTCGGCCTGAAAACGGAAGGGGATTTCCTCGAGCAGTTTCTGCTGGGTGAAAATTTCGGCCGGGCAACCACGGTCCTGGAAAACCACCGCGGTGGTCTCTGGTTCTACCCCCTGACCTTGTTGATCGGTTTTTTTCCTTGGGCCATTTTCTGCTTTCCCACGCTACTCACGATCGATCGTCAAATGAGCCAGGGCTCCAAGTATCGGACCGTGATCCTGTTCACACTCTGCTGGGTCCTCGTGCAGATCTCGCTGTTTACGATCGCCAGCACCAAGCTGCCCAGTTACGTCACCCCCTGTTACCCGGCCCTGGCGATCCTGGTCGGGATGACCGTACATTCCTGGCTCACCGGCCAAACGTCGGTCGCCCGCTTCTGGTATGTGCTGGCCGTATCCGGTTTGATCACCGCGGGCCTGATTATCTCGATCGGCCTGTTTTACGTCGGCCAGGAATTCCTGGGGGGTGATTGGTCGGTTGCGGCCATCGGGTTGATCCCGTTGCTGGGTGGCTTGTTGGCCGTCTATTTTGCCTGGACCGACCAGCGTTTCCGCTCGGTGATCACCGTCAGCCTGACCTCGTTCCTGTTTTCTTTGACATTCTTCGGTTTTGGCACCACGGCAGTAGACGCTCACCGGCTCACCTCGACCGTGCTGGAACCGATTCGCCAGGCCGACCCGGCCGTGAGTGTTGCCAGTTTCCAAGTCATGGAATCGAGCTGGGTCGTCTACTCGGGGCGCCCAATCTTCGAACTGGCATCTTCCAATGAGGCGACCGGGCGAAATCTTGAACGGGACCGCTTCTGGCAACGGAAACCCCGCATCACACCGGAAGAATTCAGCCAGCTGGAACCAGGGGCGTTCTACCTGACCACCAACCAGCATGTCGACGAACTGCTGGCCCGGCTGCCGGATCATTACGAAGTTGCCCAAACAACGCCTTTCTTCCTTAAGAAAGATGTGCAGCTGGTTTTGCTCCAACCCGCGCACCAGGAAAAAACCGCGTCCGAGCGGGATGACCAGATCCGTTGAATCGACGTAATGTCGGCACCTATTCGCTTCTTGGTCATGGTGCCAGCCGCATGATTTCCCAGGTCCCGTCAGGGTCGATCGCGTAAACCACCCGGTCGTGCAGCCGATCGGAGCGCCCCTGCCAGAATTCAAAGCGGTCGGGTCGCAGCCAGTATCCTCCCCAGTTATCCGGCAGCGGTACGGGTCCGCCATCGACACGTTCCGCCAGGGTTTGTTTTTCCTGTTCCAGTTCTGAACGCGATGCTAGGCGCGACGATTGGTGGGAAACGGACGCGCTCAACTGGGAGCCCACGGGCCGTGAATGAAAATACGCTTCCGAAATCGACCGGTCCGTCTTCTCGGTCACCCCTTCGATCCGCACCTGCCGTCCCTGGTACGGCCAATGCAAGGCGACGGCTGCCCGTGGATTGTCGGCCAGCTGTTTCCCTTTCAACGAATCGTAATTGGTAAAGAACAGGATCCCTTCCGACTGAATCCCCTTGAGCAGGACCAGACGGACGGTGACGTTGCCACTCCGGTCCGCAGTGGCCAGGGACATGGCGTTCGGCTCAAACCAGCGACCGGGAGACTGCTCGGTCGCCTCATCCATCCAGGCCGCAAGTGCCGCCAGCGGGTCCGACCCCAACTGCTCCGGCTCGAGTCCCCGGTCTTCATATTCCTTGCGGATCGCTTGAAAGTCCATTACATCTGCTCTCGGGTTAAGACGTGTTCTCACACCCCAACCCAAAATGGCAGGGGCTTCGACGAAATCTGAGGTTCCCACTACAATCAAGTGGAATTGGCTAGCAGTTCTAGCAACCCCAGGCCGTTCACCTTGGTCCTTTTTTCAAGACCATTTATGATACCGCAGTCCCGCGAGAGTGTAACTCAATGACCACAAATCCAGCAGATAACCAAGCTTCCACGGAAACCCGGATTGAACACGATTCCATGGGGGAGGTCCACGTACCGGCCAACGCGTATTACGGTGCCCAAACCCAGCGAGCGGTCGATAATTTCCCGATTTCCGGCTGGACGCTGGCCCCGCCCCTGATCCACGCCATGGGCCGCGTGAAATATGCCTGCGGGGTCGCCAATCGGGATTTGGGAAAACTGACCGGCACTGGCAAATGCCCGCTCAATGCCGAGCAGGTCGAAGCGATGCTGGCCGCGGCCAACGAGGTGACTGAGGGCAAGCTGGATGACCAGTTCCCGATCGACGTCTTCCAGACCGGCTCGGGTACCTCGAGCAACATGAATGTCAATGAAGTGATTGCCAATCGCGCGACCGAGCTCAATGGTGGCGATCGTTTTTCGGCGGAAAAAACGATCCATCCCAACGATCACGTCAACATGGGACAGAGCACCAACGATACATTTCCCACCGCCATCCACGTGGCAGTCGCCTGTGAAATCAAAAATTCGTTGATCCCGGCATTGCAACGTCTGGCCGATACGTTTCACCGACACGCCCAGGAGTGGGAGCACATCATCAAGATTGGCCGGACCCACTTGATGGATGCCACACCGTTGACGCTGGGACAGGAATTCAGTGGGTTCGCCAGGCAGCTTGACCTTTCGGTACAACGGGCTGAACAGGCATTGGAATCCGTCCTCGAATTACCCGTTGGCGGCACGGCCGTCGGTACGGGCATCAATACGCATGTGGAATTTGGACAGCGGGTCGCCGCTGAAATCGCCAAGGAAACTGGAATCAATTTTGTCGAGGCCGCTAATCACTTCGAAGCGAATGCCCAGCGCGATGGCCTGGTCGGCTGCCATGGACAACTCAAGACCATCGCCACAACCCTGTTTAACGTGGCCAACAACATCCGTTGGCTGGGATCGGGACCGCGCTGCGGTTTTTACGAAGTCGCTTTACCCAGCCGGCAACCTGGTAGCTCGATCATGCCCGGGAAAGTCAACCCGGTCATGTGTGAGAGCATGATGCAGTTGACGGCCAGGGTCAGCGGCAATGACCAGACCATCACGATGAGCGGCGCCTGCGGAGGCCAGTTCCAGCTGAATATCATGATGCCCGTGATGGGGCAAACGACACTGGAGAGCATCGAGTTGCTGTCCAAAGGGACTCACGCGTTCGTTGATTTTTGTGCGGACGAAATGCAGGCCAACCCGGAGGTTTGCGAATCCTTTGTGGAAAAAAGCCTCTCAATGGTCACCAGCTTGAATCCGCATATCGGTTACGAGTTGGCGTCCAAACTCGCCAAGCAGGCGTTTGCCTCGGGCAATACGATCCGCGAACTCTGCACCGAGCAAGACGTCCTGCCGGCGGACACCTTGCAGGAGGCCCTGGATCCCCTGAGCATGACCAAGCCCCACGAATGATCACGAAGGATCATCAACAAAACAGAAAACAGTAAATTCCATGGAGGGAAGACGGTGAAATTGAACACGACCACGACGTTCCTGTCGATGATTTTGGCAGGCTGCTGGATCAGCTCAAACGAACGAGCCACGGCCCAGGTACTCAGCCCCGTTGAGTCGGCAGGAGAGGTATCGGTCAAGGACCAGATTGCTGCCGTTTACGCGCTGACCCAGTCGGCCAAGAAAGCGACTGAATACTCGGAGATTGACCGGCAATGCCAGTCGATCCTGCAGCTCGACCTGGCGGACAAGGAGCGGGAGTATGTCAATTCCCTCGCTTCCTGGGCCCTCTGCCGTCGCGGTTTCAGCCGCTTCGACCTGGCCGACGCTTTCCTGGCCGCGGGCAACCGCGAACAGAGCCAAATCGTTCTGGCACAGGCCAAGACCGATTTTGACCAATCGACCGCGCGGGACGCTTCCCGCTGGCGAGCCTACCTGGGACGCGGGATGGTGATGGTCCGTGACGGCAACTTGGAAAAGGCCCGTGAGGATTTTGAACACGTCACCCAACAGCAACCGGACCACCTGGCAGGCTGGTTCAACCTGGCCGAGGTTCAATCTGCCATGTCCGATTACCCGTCCGCGATTGAATGCTATTCCAAGGTCATCGCAGCCGACCCGGCCGATGCCCAAGCCTACACCGGCCGGGGACACTGCCAGTTTGCCAGCGAGGATTACCAGGCCGCGCTGACTGACTACCGTTTGGCCCGCCAATTGGCCCCCTTGAACCAGGTCGCCAAGTACAACTGCGGTGAAGCGGAACAGAAGTTAGGCAATTGGCAGGCCGCCTACGACTGTTACCTGCAGGCAACCAAGGTCGACCCGCTGCCGGCCGCCTACCGCCAGGCAGCCGGGTTGTTGGCCAGTTGCCCTGACCCGGAATTTACCCGGCCCGCCGAGGGTCTGGAACTGATCGAAAAGGCAATTGCCATGGAAGGAGAAACGGTCGAAAACCTGACGACGTTGGCCCAGGTGCAGGAAGCCAACGGGGATTCCGATTTGGCCGCGACCACCCGGCAGAAGATTGCCAAACGACAAGCCGAGGCAGAACCGGGTCCAACTCGTGTGGCCGAGGAAATCAGGAACGAGATCAAGTAGGGAATCGGCTCAAGGAAATCGGCTCAAGGAAATCGGCTCAAGGCAAACGGAAGGGCAAACGGTTACACCCTCCTTACCAGGTGACCCACCGCTCGGCATCCTGCAGCCAGTCAGGCAATCCCGACATTTCGTCCGCGACAGGAGGCCCGGTCAGCCTCCGCGGGCCGTCGGCTGTGATCGCGATGGTATGCTCGAAATGCGCACTCGCCTGGCCATCCCCAGTGACCAGGGTCCAACCGTCATCCAGGCAGACGATCTTCTGCGTACCGATATTGACCATCGGCTCAATGGCCAGGACGACGCCCGGCCGTAAATCAAAATCTTCCGAGCCCGCCAAGGCCTCGCTGAAATAGTTCGGCACCTGGGGAGGTTCATGCAGGTTCTGCCCGATCCCATGCCCCACCATCTCTTCAACGACGAAAAACCCGGAGTCTTTGACCAGCGCTTCCATTTCCCGGGCGACCTGGCTCCACAGGTTACAAGTGGCCATCAACTCGACGGCCAGATTCAATGTCCCCAGCGTGACGTCCAGCAGTTTTTGATCGGTTGCCGAGATCGGACCGACCGCATGGGTAACGGCGGCATCGCCACACCAACCCGCCAGGCGACAACCCGTATCAAGAGAAATAAGGTCCCCCGCTTTGATCACTCTCGGCCCGGGGATACCGTGAACCACTTCCTCGTTGATCGAAATGCAGGTTTCCGCCGGGAAGGGGGGCGGCCCCCCGTAACCGAGGAAGAGCGGCTCGGCACCGCAACGGGCAAACGTATCGCGATACGCCGCGTTCAGTTCGGCAGTAGTGACGCCCGGTTGCAGGATCCTGGCGGCCGCCTGGTGCGCCTGCCATACGACCAGGCCGGCGGCCCGCATCAGCTTGATTTCGCGGGGTGATCTGAGCACCCGTTTCACACCGGAGGGAGCCACGTTACCGCTTCTTTCCGGACCGTCCTGCCGCGCTGGCAAGGGTCACTTTTTGGGTTTGTAGATCTCGGTCGCCGTCCCATAGAACACCTCGCTGGCATTCATCATCGTTTCACTCAGCGTGGGATGCGCATGGATCGTCTCGGCAATGTCCCGAACCACGCAACCCATCTCGATGGCCAGGGTCGCTTCGGCGATCAACTCACCGGCCCCTGGCCCGACAATGCCACAGCCGAGTACCCTCTCCGTCTCCGGGTCGACAATCCACTTGGTCAGCCCCTCGGTCCGGCCCAACGCCTGGGCCCGGCCACTGGCTGCCCAGGGGTAGATGCAAACTTCGTGCGCGACACCTTCGGCTTTCGCCTCCTCGACCGTGATCCCGCTCCAGGCAATCTCGGGATCGGTAAAGACCACGGCAGGGATGGCTCGCTTATCAAACCGCACCGGTTGCCCGTGAATCACCTCAACCGCCAAGCGGCCTTCATGGTTCGCCTTGTGGGCCAGCATCGGTTCACCCGCCGCATCGCCAATCACAAAGATATTGGGAACGTCGGTTCGCATCTGGTCATCATGCAGGATAAACCCACGTTGATCGAGTTGAACCCCTACGTTTTCCAGGCCCAGATCAAACGTGTTGGGGCGACGGCCAACCGAGACCAGCACACGGTCGTACCGCTCGGTGCCGAACTTGTCGGGTCCCTCGAACGTCACGGCCACCTGTTCGCCGTCCAACGAAATGCTACCTACCTTCGTGTTCAGGAAGATGCGATCCTGGAACAGCTGCTTCAAACGGCGGTGCAGCGGGCGGACCAGGTCGCGGTCGGCGCCCATCAACAGCCCGTCCTGTAATTCAACCACGCTGACGTCCGTTCCCAGACCAGCGTAAACCGTCCCCATCTCCAAACCGATATAGCCGCCACCGACCACCAGCATCGAGCCTGGAATATCGGCCAGTTCGAGAGCGCCGGTAGAGTCCATCACGCGATCGGAACCGATATCGAAAGCGCCCGGCATGGCAGGAATGCTGCCGCTGGCCACGATACACTGGTCAAATGTCAACTGCTTGCTTTCCGGGATCGTGTCGTCACCCCCCTCAAGGGACAGCGTGTTGGCATCCAGGAAACGTGCGTGGGCCTTGATCACGGTCACGTTCCTGCGTTTGGCCAATTGGCCCAACCCACCCGACAGGGTGCTGATCACTTTCTCCTTGCGTTCCCGCAATTGGGCCAATTCGATCCGGGGACTGCCGAAATCAACTCCCCAGTCCTCGCCCATTTCTTCTGCCTCAGAGATGACCCGGGCCACATGAAGCAGCGCCTTGGACGGGATACAGCCCCGCAACAGGCAGGTTCCGCCCATGCGGCCAGCCGCCTCGATCAAGGTTACCTCGATTCCCACGTCCGCGGCCAGGAACGCTGCCGCGTAGCCACCGGGGCCGCCACCAATCACAACCAGTTTCGTATGCATATTGAATCACCCAAAAAAAACGGCCAGTCACATGTGACTCGCCGTTTATCCCTTGCTAATTTATCTGTTAACGCGACAGGAATTCGACGACCGTATTGGCGTCTACCGGCAAACTGATATCGCTGCCACTGGGAACTCCCTGCACGGTGGCCGTCAATGACTCGGTGTCGAAACTGACCCACTCGATACCTTCGCCCTCGACGCCCTGTTCACGGATTCCGTGGTACAGCTTCAAAACGTTTTCACGATTCCTGACCGTAATGACATCCCCGGGACGCAACATGTAGGACGGCTTGTCAACCTTGACGCCATTCACGCGAAAATGGCCGTGGGCAATTCCCTGTCTGGCCTGGGGACGCGTCTTGGCCAGTCCCACTCGGCGAACGACGTTGTCGAGCCGTTGTTCACATATCAACAGCAGGTTCTCACCCGTATTTCCCTTGGCGCGCGTCGCCTTGTCAAAGTAACGCCGCAGTTGTCGTTCACCAAACCCGTAGTAGTGCTTGATCTTCTGCTTCTCCATCAACGCCATCCCGTAGTTGGATGGGCGTCTTCCGCGGATATGCATTCCGGGTGGTTGATTTCCGCGCTTCTCAAGAGCGCGGGAGGCTCCACTGTTTTCATAGATCAGCGTTTGGAGCCGACGATTCACTCGACCCTTGGGGCCAGTATATCGAGCCATGAGACTTGTTCCTGTCGTGTAGACCGCGCGCTGCCCACCCAGCAAACAGATGCCGGCATTGCCGCTCTCGCCCGACTGGGCTTCGGCAAAAAGTTCGCCCGGAAACATCGATCAGTCATCCGGGCCGTGGCAGAGTCGTCAGTTCGAATTGGAGACCAATTTTCCCCAATTTCCCCACGTTCCACAAGGGGGAAAATAGCCGTGGGCCACGATCGTAACCGGCAGTATCCCATGCCCAACTTCCAGCCGTTCGGGGCACTTCAGACCGATGATCGAACTGGGACCGACGTATCAGGTATCAGGAAACCGCGTGCGCAGCGGTGAACCCTGAAAAAATCCGGGTGGCGTCCCGGGCCAGCGTCTCGGCATCCTTGAAAATCGTACAGATCGAATGGCCGTTGGACGACTGGATCAACTTGCGGGTTCTCTCGTCAATCATCGGTCGCTCCTGAAGGTCCCGGATGAAGATCCCGCTGACCTGTCCCGGGTGGCGTCGCCAGACCTTCAAGTAGATTTCCGGGTCCTTCTCGGCCGAATCCCCGACCAGAATGAATTTGCGCTCGGGCAGGTCCTTCAACATGCGGTGGATGGCAGTCGCCTTACCGCGGCGCCGGATCATCATCACCCGCTTCAGCAACTGGTCACGCAACCTGAAATTCCGCAGGTGCATGGTGCCGCTGGGGAAGCCGTGATCGCGTTGGTGTTTATGCAGTGGATCGAACAATTGCCAGGGACTGGAAGAAACATAATGGAATTCGGCACCGTTGGCATGCCAATCACGGTAGACATCCGCCATGCCAGAAACCGATCGAAAATCCCTCAAAAATGTATTGATCAGCAATTCACGGCGATCGACCACCCGGGTTTCCTTGATCGTGTCGTCAATATCGGAGATGACCGAAATGCCCTGCGGCGGGATCAAATGGGCGACCCCTTCGACGACCGCCCTGTCCCCGTCGACGGTCGAGATCGAGTAAGGCACTCGCTGTCGGCCGAATTCATCCGTCCTGGCTACCTCGCTGATCGTCGACTGGTGAAACCGGGGAGCACCAAAAAAGTGTCCGTTTTTACGGGTCCGCTTCCTCAATGGCACGGTCGTTTCACCCACGGTGACCTGCATTTCGAGTCCTTTCTCGGCTTCCACCAGGAAGGGCGAGACACGGTCCCGGAAAATCTCACAACGGAGCGATTCGTCATCCAGCTTCATCGTTTTGCCGAGCATCTTGACCAGCATCCTTTGGCGCAGCGTCGGGGGAGCGGTCTGGAAAGCGACACCGGCAATGTGGATCCGCCAACCCAGGCTGTCCGTCTGGAATCCGTAAGTCGGGTAGGTAACGATTTGTGCAGACAAGTTACTCGACCTGCCAATTTTGATCATGATTCAAGCGTAAAATTCGCAAACGAACATACATTGAAATGGCCTGACAAACTCTCGGCCGAGCACGACCGAATTAGAATCCCAAACAGAACGGTCGTACAGGCCATTTTGATTAAGTTCCCGACAAGATCCAAGCGGTGCCTTCAGACCGTCCATTGTTTTTCGTCCGGGAAACCCCGATGTTTGGAGGATTCTCACAGGCCTGCCAAAAATACTCGTGTTTTTTACAGCAAACCGACGATCACCCCTGGCAGGTTCGTCCCGGACCAAACTGCCCCAACAAAAAAGGCGACCGAATGGCCGCCTTGAAATTCTCAATTTAAATCGCAGAACCTAGTCCCACCACCATTGGCCGTCGGTCAGGTCTTCGACTTTGATCGTCTTCTTCGTTTCCATGACTTCGCCTTTTTCATCGACCATCATGTAGTCCGCAGAAATCGCCAAGCGAGGTTGGAACTGCACGCCACCACCAATCGGTGTCATGAAAAAGTCCCCTTTCCAGACCGCGTTCACTGCTGGCTCAACATGCTTGGGAGCGTTGTACTTTTCAACCGGGAAAAGTTCCTCGTTACCAAACAATTCCATGCTCCAACCGGCGTCACTATACATATCCATTTCCTGGATGAAAGCCGCAGCGACCGACATATCGATCAAGTTCCGCAGTTCCGCATACAGAGGGTTCTTTTCAGAAAGCGAGTTGTACATCTTGGTAAACGAACGGCAGAAACCCTGGCTGGCTCGGTTCATCCCTCCGGTACCGGAGCGTTGACCCTTGGCACTGACCCGCTCATCTTCACCGATCAGCTTGACACTGCCGCCGTCCATCATCATGGCCGTCTCATCGGCCGAAACTGTGACATAGCTGTAATCCGGCTCAAAGTACCAACGTTGCAGCGAGTTCTTGCCCACCGTGTTCGGCTTGGCTTTTTCAATAAAACTCGTGATGCGAACCGGAGGCTGTTCCAGGCCGATCCCGATCAGTTTCATATGGTAGTCGGCATCCACCAGGACTCGAGCAAAGTGTGTCTTGGGCGACACCCCTTTGACCGTGACATCCTGCAGGCCCAAAGCATTCTTGTACAGTTCGACCACGCGTCGCTCGTCACCCGGTCGGAAATTCTGCTGAACTTCTGCCATGGCAACTTTCATCTGCTGCAGCCCTTGCTGCGTCGGGTCGATAGAACAGGAAATCATGCCGGTGGGACGGGTGTCCGGCCCGAAAGCACGCAGGGCGACGATCATGTCTTCCAGTTGCAGGGTAGCTTGTCGACTCTTTATTCCCACAACACGGTTGTTGCCATCAATGAAGAATCCCTCGGCGGGCCCGGCCAGGACAATATCCTTGGTTTCGGGGAAGTAAAAGACATGGGTGACCCGGTTCAAACCGGCCATGTACCGCATCTCGTCCGGAATCGGTTTTCCGGCCGCCTGCAGTTTTTTGATCTCTGCTTCCAGTCGGTTGAGGGAAATCTTCCGCAACGGACTCTGTTTCTGGAGATCTTTATTCAGCGAGGACTTGGCTGCATTGAGGCGCTGACGCGTCAACTTGCCAGACTGATCCAATACGGTGCGGGAATGCAGAATCCCATTCACATCAATCTCAATTCCACCACTACCCGCATCCTGCTGGCAAAAACCGATTGAAGTTAAAAGGGTAAGACTGGCAACCACCATGGACATGATTGCAAACCGGTAAGGGCGACTGGCCATTTCGTATTTTCTCCCGTCAGAGCTGTTTGATCGCGCGTTTATCTGATGAACGCATCCAATTGTTCAAAGCCTACTAACGACGAGGCCCTGTACAGATCTATTTCGACGTAATTTTGATTCCGTTCTTAATGTTAATTGCCGCTTAGGATTGCAGCAAGAAAATTGGTTTTTTTCCCTGTATTCTTTCGGATCAGACCGTCTGACGTCCGGAATTTGACGGTTGTTCCAGCCCGGCTTTGAGGGCTGGATTTTTGCCGTTTTGAGACCGAGCAGGCCATTTCATGCAGGTTTTTCCCTGCAAACGGTTAAATCCCCATTTCCCGGATTAGCAGCTTCATGTCGTCCCAAACCAATTTCTTGGCATCCGGGTTCCTCAGCAGGTAGGCCGGGTGGTACGTGACCATCACCCGGCTGCCACGGTAGTCGTGAAAGGTCTGCCTCAGCCGGCCGATCGACAAATGCGTGTCCAGCAGCGTCTTGGCCGCGACACTTCCCAGGCAGCAGATGAACTCGGGCTGCAATATTTCCAGTTGGCCAACAGCATACGGCCAACAATGATCCAACTCAGCACCGTCCGGGTTGCGGTTGCCGGGGGGACGGCATTTCACGCAGTTCATGATGTAGACATCCTCGCGGCGCATCCGGCAAGCCTCGAGGATCTTGTCCAACAATTGACCGGCAGCTCCGACAAACGGCACGCCCTGCCGGTCTTCTTCCGCGCCAGGCCCCTCACCCAGGAAACAGAGGCGGGCGGCCGGATTGCCGACTCCAAAAACCGTCTGAGTCCGGCAACTCGACAGCTCCGCGCAGCGGACACAGCTCGCCACCTGGTTCGACAAAATCTCCAGTTCCCGCGGCCGCTCATCCAGCGGGACCAGGTCCGGGTACGGCGCACTCGGTAGTGAGCGGGCAACTTCGCCTTGTGCCACATCCATTTCGGTAGTCGCCTCGCCGCGCAAACGGCTGGACGGAACCGTCTGAGTGTTGCCCGCTGCAGCCGTGGTTCCCGAGTCGGCTCCGACAGCTGCCTCCTGCTCGCCCGCTTGCCCGGGTACCTCGCTGACAGGCTGCCCTGACTCCAGGTCTGGCTGCTCCCCATCCAGCACCCATCGTCCCGTGGGCTTCGGCAGGTCCATCAAGCCAAATCGACTCAAACTGGCAAGTTGTTGCCGTACCAGGTTGACCGTTGGCCGCAGCTCCTCGTTTTTGTTGTCATCTTTTTGACTGTTCAATGGTTTAGCCCGTCACTGTCGTTTGAGTTTCGGCTATCATTTGAAAAAATTTTGACGCTGCTGAACAGCCAGCTAGGAACCCGCTGAACCGCCAACCCGTCGTTTGCCCGACCGCGCCAGGCCCTTTCGACCATGTCCATCCCGCAAATTTCGATCGTCGGCCGGCCAAATGTCGGAAAATCCAGCGTCTTCAACTGGCTGGCTGGCCGCCGCTTGGCCATCGTCGACGATATGGCAGGGGTCACGCGGGATCGTATGACCTTTCTAATGCAGGAAAAAGGACGTTATTTCGAAATCGTCGATACGGGCGGTATCGGGATCAACGATGTCGATGAACTGGATGAAGAGATCGAACAACAGATCGAGTTGGGGATCCAGGGCGCCGACGTATTGATGTTCGTGGTGGACGCCCGTGACGGGGTCACCGCCCTCGATCAAACGGTCGCTCGACGCCTGAGAAATATCAAGAAGCCAGTCTTTCTGGTAGCCAACAAGTGTGATGGCCAGAACTGGGAAATCGAGTCGAGTGAGTTTTTCGCTCTGGGCATGGGACAACCGGTCGTCTGCAGTGCCAAGAATAATCGTCACAAGCAGGCGGTTCTCGACAAGATCCTGGAAAACCTGCCCGAGTTTGAAACGGCCGAAGATTCCGAGCTCGAGGCGCCCGAAATGAAACTGGCGATTGTCGGGCGACGAAATGTCGGCAAGAGTACATTGATCAATACGATCACGGAATCGGAGCGGATGATTGTCAGCCCGGTGGCCGGTACCACCCGCGACAGCGTCGACGTGAGAATCGAAATTGACGGCAAGTCATTCGTTGCCATTGACACACCGGGGCTGCGAAAAGGAAAGAGTGTCCGGACCGACATCGATTTTTACGGGACTCATCGGGCCCACCGCTCCATCCGACATGCGGACGTGGTCTTGATGATGTTCGATTGCAGTCAACGGATCAGCAAGGTCGACCGCAAGCTCTGTTCCTATATCGAGTCTTACTACAAGCCATGTATCCTGGTCGTTAACAAGTGGGACTTGATGGCTGACCATATGCCCACCGAACGATGGGCGAATTACCTGCGCGATAATTTCGGCTCGTTATGGAACGTCCCGATCGCCTTCATCACTGCCCAGGACGGTCGCAACGTCAAGAAGATGTTGAACCATGCCCAGATGCTGTACAAGCAATCACTGGACCGGGTCAGCACGCCTCGACTGAACAAGATCATCCGCTCCGCCCTGGATCATCACCCGCCACCGATCGCCAACCGGCGACGTCCAAAAATCTATTACGCCACGCAGATCGGGATCCAACCTCCCACGATTGTCCTCAAATGCAACGACCCGGATGCCTTCCCGAAGTCGTACCGTAAATACCTGCTGGGCGTTCTGAGAGACACGGTCAACTTCGGGGAAATCCCGATCCGTATGGTATTGGAGAAACGGGGCTCGTCGGACGCCCAGAACGAACTGGATCAACAGCGCGTTCGGGTCAGCGGCGAAAACCAAGACGGCCACAAAGATTGAATTGGGCCCCGGGCAGTTCGGGGCAACCATTGCCATCAAGGTGCGGCATTTACCGATTTGGTCCTGGCCTGGTAGGCCGTCAGGGCAGCAGCCAGGCACTTCATCGCCGACCGCAGTTCCTCCTGGTTCAGGACATAGGCAATTCGCACCTGGTCCACACCGAGCCCGGGCGTTGCATAAAAACCGGCCCCAGGGGCCAACATAATCGTTTTCCCCTCGTGCTCAAACTCGTCCAACAGCCAATGGCAAAAATCCTCGGCACTGTCGACTGGCAACTGGACCATGGCGTAGAAAGCCCCATTGATATCGGGACAGACGACACCGGGTATCTCGGCCAGGGCCTGCTTCAGCGCATCCCTCCGCCCCCGGTATTCATCGACCACCTCCGCATAGTAAGAGGCCGGTAACTGGTAGGCGGCCTCGGCGCCCATTTGACCGAAGGTGGGCGGGGAAAGCCGGGCCTGGGCCATCTTGATGATGACGTCCATCAACTCGGTGTTGCGGCTGATCACGCAGCCGATCCTGGCACCACAGGCAGAAAATCGCTTGGAGATCGAATCGATGACAATCACGTTCTCATCCACGCCCTCGAAGCCGAGGATCGACAGATGCTCCGAGGAATCGTAGGCGAACTCGCGATAGACTTCGTCGGCGATCAGGAAAAGGTCATGCTCCCTGGCCAGGTCCCGCAATGCCTCCAGCTCCTGCCGCGTGTAGAGGATCCCGGTCGGGTTCCCCGGGTTGCAGATCAAGATGGCCCGTGTCCGGTCGTTGATTTTCTCCCGGAATGCATCGATCGATGGCAGGGCAAAATTATCCTCGAGATGGGTGGTCACCGGGACGACCTTGGCATCCTTGGCCAGCGAGAACGAGTTGTAGTTCGCGTAGAAAGGCTCGGGAACGATGATCTCATCCGAAGGATTGGTGATGGCGGCAAAAACGAAACTGAGCGCCTCCGAAGCACCGGTGGTCACGATGATCTGGTCCGGCCGGATGTCATGCCCCAGTCGTTCGTAATAATCGGCAATTTGCTGTCGCAAAGACTCATTGCCCGCCGAGTGGCTGTAGGCCAGAACGGCAATGTCGCTCTGGTCGACTGCCTGGAAGAACTGGGGCGGCGTGGGAATGTCCGGTTGGCCAATATTCAGGTAATAGACACCGACACCCCGCTGCTCGGCGGCATCGGCCAGCGGGACCAGTTTGCGGATGGGTGAGGCGGGTAAAGTCTCAGCTCGTTCGGATAACTTGGGCATCAGAAGGTCCAGGGGGAAATAATCGGGTGTCTAAGGGGAAACGGAGCATGCCGGGAACCGGCTCCCGCGATTATATCCGGATTGCCGGGGGCGAACATCAGGTCACGCGAACAGAACACCCGGGGCAACGAGGCGAAAACAGGGGGACATTTGGATGCGGCGGGCCCCGGCGATGGAAGGTTTGGATTCCACTCGGCAGCCGATCGGTTGCCCGTTCCCGGAAACATCGGAAAGGGGATAGGAAATTAATCCAAATCTTTTAGTTTATAGGGGTGTTAGAAAGGAAAGGGAACCGAAACAGGTGACCCAGGTTTATTTCCCCGGCCTTGAATCGGCCGACAGAGACTTAGGAAGAGAATATCATATGAACAGCAAATCGACTCGAGTCGGTATTGTAATGGGTAGCGACAGTGACTGGCCCAAGATCAATGCGGTTGCCAAAGCTCTGGATGAGTTTGACGTCGGGTATGAAGTCAGGGTAATGAGCGCCCACCGAACACCACACATCGTTTCAGAATACGCGACCAGCGCCCGCGATCGCGGACTGCAAGTGATCATTGCAGCGGCCGGTGGCGCAGCCCATCTGGCCGGCGTCGTTGCAGCGCATACAACGTTACCCGTCATCGGGTTGCCCGTTCCAACGGCCGACCTGGGAGGGATGGATTCCCTGCTATCGACCGTCCAGATGCCGGGAGACGTCCCGGTCGCCTCGATGGCAGTCGGAATGGGTGGACCAAGAAACGCCGGGTTATTCGCGGTTCAGATCATGGCCACCGCCGACCCCGACTTGCAGACCGCGTTGGCGGAGTTCAAGGAAAAATTGGTCGGTAAAATTTCCGCCAAAGACGAAAAGCTGCAAGCATCGCTCTGACCACTGATCGGGAGCTACCAGGTACCATGTCCTCAACCGACAGCCATCTTGAAACGCTGCAATGGCCAGGATGTGCTGTCGAGGGCTACCTGGTCATGATCGACCAGACGATGTTACCCGGTGAAATCAAGCAGATCGAATGCCGCGACGTGGAAACGGTCTGGGAAGCGATCAAGATGTTACGGGTGCGCGGCGCACCGGCCATCGGCATTGCCGCCGCCTACGGCTACGTGATTGGACTGCAGTCGGCTGATCCACACGACGACGAAGCGTACTTTGCCACCGCCAGCCAGACCCGGGACCACCTGGCTGCCAGTCGGCCTACGGCCGTCAACCTGTTCTGGGCACTGGACCGAATGCACCAGCTCTGCCTCTCCTTGCGCGGCGAGTTGACACCGAGCGAGATCACGGCCCGTATGCTGGACGAAGCCCGGGCCATTCATCTGGAAGACCGGGAGATGTGCCGGGCGATCGGAAAGTTTGGGGCCGAGCTGCTCGGTGACGAGGTCCAGGGTGTCCTGACCCACTGCAATGCGGGCGGTTTGGCGACGGCGGAATATGGCACCGCCTTGAGTGTGTTTTTTACGGCCCAGGACCAGGGCCGATCGTTTCACGTTTTCGTAGACGAGACCCGCCCCTTGCTGCAAGGCGCCCGATTGACGGCGTGGGAATTGTTGCAACGTGGAATCGATGCCACATTGATCTGTGACTCGATGGCTGCTCAGGTGATGAAAGAAGGGAAAATCCAGGCGGTCGTCACCGGGGCCGATCGGATTGCGGCCAATGGCGATGCGGCCAACAAGATCGGCACCTACTCGGTTGCCGTCCTGGCACGTGCCCATGGCATCCCTTTCTATATTGCGGCTCCCAGCAGCACGTTTGACCTGTCACTGCAAAGCGGGGATGAAATCCCGATTGAAGAGCGACAGGCAGAAGAAATCACCCACGGTTTTGGGCGGCAGACGGCGCCGCATGGTATCCAGGTTTACAATCCAGCCTTTGACGTAACCCCCGCTGACCTTATTGAAGCGATCATTACGGAAAAAGGTATCATCCAGCCCGTTCATCGCAATAATATCCAGCACGTCCTGCAGGTCACCTGATGACCGAATTCCACGAATGACACGCACCCGCCAAGGTACCCGTTTGATGCCTTCTGACAGGTTGAACCGTAGAGCCAGCATGTCCCGATTCCGGTGGTACGTCAGCCGTATCAGTCCGTTTCCTGGCCGGCCCTCCGTCCGGCTACTGCTCCTCTCCAGTGCCTGGTTAATGTTACCCGGTTGCGGGTCTTCCGTCCCCGAGTCGACAGGGACCGACGGCGCGTTCCGGCCCGTCCATGTCAAACCGGTGCAACAACCGATTATCGAGCCACCCATCGAGCGGGCTGTGGATTTAAAGTCGTCCGAATTCGTGAAGGACGATGACTTGGTCATCGGGGTTGCCCTCAACGGTGACTACCGCGCCTACCCGCTCAACCAGTTAACCGGCCCCAAGCAGGAGGTCATCAACGATTACCTGGGCGACCAACCGATCCTGGTCACCTGGTGACAGATATGCTTCAACGGCATCGTGTATGACCGTCAGCAGCAAGATCAGGTGCTCACGCTGTTCGGGTCGGGGAAAACCTGGCAGCGCAGCCTGATCCTGGAAGATCAATCTTCCGGTTCTTTGTGGAGCCAACTGTTGGGAAAGGCAATGCAGGGTAAACGTCAGGGACAAACCTTGCCGATCATCGCCTCCGTATTGACGGACTGGAAAACATGGAAAGAAAAAAACCCGTTGACCAGCGTGATGACGCTGCCACCGATGACCAGCTTTTACGATAACGAATGTTACCAGGGACGAATGGGAAAGTTCCTGATCGGAATGAGAAAAGCGGGAGAGAGCCCCAGGGCATGGCGGTTCGACCAGTTGATCAACCAGCCCATTTTGAATGACCAATACGCCGGTGAGCCGGTGGTCGTTGTCTTCTGGGAAGCGACCGGATCAGCCACAGTCTTTGACCGACAGATGGAGGGGGAAACCTTGCTGTTTGAGCCCCACGAAATGGGTTTCACCGACCAACAGAGCGGGTCGGTATGGGACCCGTTAACCGGGGTTGCCATTTCCGGACCGCGCCAGGGACAGCAACTGGCCATGCGAACCACCATCCCTTCCTTTTCCGAGCCGTGGGAACGGTTTCACAACGACACCGAATACTGGATTGTCGACTTGCCCTTGTTTTTTTCCTCGCAAATTGTGGAGAATGTCGGTATCCGGTGTGAACAGGTCTCGAGGGGCCATATCATGGAGCGATACCGCCAGTCGATCAAACTCAAGACCATCCCGGCCGGACAAAAGCCGGAAGACTTGTTCGAAAAACGGCGGTAGACGATCCCGCTAATTGCACTGTGGGGATCCTGAACACTTTGATTTAAAACCCGTATATGTATATGACTAAATTAGGTGATTCATCCGGGGACCAAAGGGCCATTCAAACTATGACCATGTTTCATCGCATTTCGCTTCAGCGTTTCACCGGTCTGTTTACGGTTGTGGCCATCCTTTCCTGCTTGGCCCCTCAGGCGATGGCCCAGAACGATGTCGCACCCGGTCTCTCCGGCTCCTTTTCGATCGACCGGCCTTTCCTGGACGACGATGGCTCGATCGTCGTGGAAGGTCAACTGAAAGGACTCGAAGGAGCAACGGCCATCATCAAGGTCAAAGGGAAGGAGATGAGGTTCAACCTCAATCAGTTCTCCAGCAAAGAACAGCAGTGGATCCGTCAACAAATCGCGATCGAGAAAAAACGGAAAAGCAAGTGGAGCGAGATTAACAAGCTGGCGACGGGTCTCGCCTCCAACAAGCCAACGATCATTGCCAAGACCTGCAATCGCTTGAAGACGTACGGTCCTGCGGCCAGCCATATCGCCCCTCAACTGGACCCTCACATTGCGTCTTCCGACTCGCGAACGAGTTCGGCGGCCTTTGTCTGCCTGGTCTCCATCGCGGAAGATACCCCTGTGGCGATCCGGCGGATCGTTGATCAATTCAAACGCAACCCGTCGCTGGCCGATCGCTTCGCCTCCAACCCGTCCAAAGCGCTCAAACCCTTTTCGAGGTTTGGCAGCCGGGGGTTACCCTATCTGGGAGCGGTGGCCTTCTCTGGCCAGCTGAATGTCGCGGCTGCAGAACGCAGCGAGATCGAGGCTCAGACCGAACTGGACAAGCAGGCCACCAAGACCCGTGTCGCGGCCTGCCGCGCGATCGCGCGATCGGACGGAGAAGAGGAAGCGGCCAACCTGCTACTGGAAGTCTTGGAAGCCGAGGTGACCTCGGATGCTGAAGAGAACCAGGCCGGGGAAGTTTTTGAGTGCCTGGGAACGCTCGGTTTCCAGTCCGATCTGGTGCTGGAAGCGATCCAGGAACATGCGGCCGAGGACCCCGAACAGGCGAAACTGGCGCTGCAGGAGATCTCCGAAGCGAACCAGGACGATTAATCCAGGTTCCCATCCCCGGATGTGGCCAGGGCCTTCAGGCGTTTGATGTAGCTGGACAAGAGCTTTTCCGCTTGGGACGCGACGATTACCCGGGGATCGTAATGCATGGAAACACGGGTCCGTTCCAAATGTTTCTGAATGGCCAGATAGATCGGCGTTCCAGGCCGGATCGGGCCGGCATAATCAAACGACTTGATGCGCAGATTGCCCGCTGCGAACGAGTCACCGTGTCGGGGCAAGCCGAGTCGACCGATCGGTTCACTCAAGTTGGTGTAGACGGCCGTACCGCGACATTTGCGGCTGGCAGAAGAGCGGGCCAGCATGCCAGGAGTCGCCGCCATCGCGCGGATGGCCAGCAGGAAGATCTTACTCAGTTGCCAACCCCGGATGATGGCAATTTCACGGTCCAGCCGCGCGAGAAACCGATCCCGGTCCTGGAAATCTTTTCGCTGGCGATCGACCTGGACAATGGTGGCCCGATTGATTGCCGACTGGCGGCGATCGGATAGGTCGCGGATGCTCATCGGGACAATCAAGCGGATCCAGTCATCGCCCGTTTGTGCCAGTTCCTCGACTCGCCAGTCCTGCAGGCAGAGGAAAAATTCGCTCATCAACAGCGTGTTGAACGCCACCTGTCGATCGAGCGCATGCTTTCGCAAGTTCGCGGTCGTCGCCACGTCCAACCAGGTGCCGGTAATGGCCGGCTGAGCGTCAGGCTGCCAGTCGGGCAACGACTCGGGCAACGATTCGGGCACCGGGTAGAGCGGCCGGATCTTACGGAAGATGAACTTGACGGCACCAAACAGCCCGACCGGCTGTTTCCACAAGTGCTTGAGGTACCGCCGGCTGAACATCCGCAGCTTGTTCCGCTGGGGCAACATCCCGGGGTCCAGGCGGGGCAACCCGGCAAACGGTTCGCGCTGGTGAACCAGATTGTCGTAGATCGTCAACCAGTCGGTCGTGAACTGAACACCACCGATCCCATCACAGGTCGTGTGATGACCGTGGAACAGCATGAACTTCGAATCACGATCCGAACCGACATACACGTGAACCCCCGGCTCCCGAAAGATATCAATTCGCCGGGTGGGCCCGTAATCGGTCGCCTCCCGTTGCCAGTCAACCGGCAGCTGGAAATCCGGAACCCGGACCCAGTTCAAACGGGAACCGTCGCTCTCCACCCGTGCATGGACCAGCGGGTGACGATGGATGGCCAGGTCGAGTGCCTGTTGGGCCAGTTGCGGATCCAACTCACCTTCGAACTCGAATTTGGCAAACGTTCCATTGTAATAACCCGGGTTGTCGTCCAGCAGGTGGAACCGTTCCATGCTCGTTAAACGGAGCGGGAAGAGTCGGGTCCAATCGGGGCGGGTCTGTTTCATGGGGTCGCCACAAATCTGCCAAAACGGTTCGTGGGAGTGATTTCTGGAAGTGAAAGGCACCTCCCGTCTCGCGACCGGCCAAGGTGCCTGCGCTCCCTACTTGTCAGCCAGCCTGGTTACCTGGATGTTTCGAAAGGCAACTTCATCACCATGGTCCTGGAAACAGATGCGGCCCGTTCTGTTTTTGCCAAATTTTTTCCAGTTGGCAAACTTGCTGTCGGCTACCCGCTGATTCCAATCGTCACTACTGAGTTCGACGTCCACGACTTTCTTACCGTTGAGCCAATGTTCCACATGGTCACCCCGCAACACGATCTTGGCCGTATTCCACTGGCCCACTGGTTTGAGCTGTTTCCCGGACGGCTTGTACAGACCGTACAGCGACCCGGCCGATGTCAATTCGTTCCGCCCGTCCCGATGCTTGGCATCATCCAGTATCTGATATTCGGGTCCACTCAAATACGGAGCACCGTCCCCCATCGAGACACGGTACATGACCCCGCTGTTGGCTCCCTCGGCAACCTGCCAGTCGAACGTCAGTTCAAAGTCGCCAAATGATTCCTTGGTAACGATATCCCCTCCCCCCGAACCATCGAAGGTCAAGACGCCGTTTTCACACTTCCAGCCCGCACCAACTTTTTCGTTCTTGTAACCGGAAAAATGGTCGAGTGAATCGCCTTGGAGCAAGGAGACCGTCTCTCCCGCCTGGCCTGTGGCCGGGTCCTGTGTCGCTTGGGCCCAACCGATCTGAGCCGACAAACCAACTACGAATCCTGCCAGTAACAGCCACCGACAACTTGAAACGGGGAAGAATAATCTCATACAACCCTCCGATACCAAAACACCATCAAGCAAAAAATGAACGCGGCTGGACGTGCCGCACGACAGCCCGGCCAACAGAACTGGACCTAGTTTAGCCCGAGGCGCCCGCCCTGTCGAACGAGGAAAACATCAGGGGCAACGATCACGGGCGAGGGAAAAATGACCCGTTGGGCGATGCCTCCCCGGCCCGGGATCGAGTCGGGAGCCCGCCCCCAGTCCGGGGACGGGCAGGTTTGTTCTTCCCTTTTTTTTACGGTTTTCTCCGGTTTACGCGATGATTAAATCGGCCGGCACGCGGTTGAGACATCGGTGGTGCAGGTGGTACAATGCCGAGTTCGCATTTTCAACAGAATCAGCGCCAAGAACGGAAACTGTCGCCTAGAGATGCCTGCTTCGGACATTACGATCAAGGGCGCGCGTGAACACAATTTGCGCGACGTCGACCTGATCTTACCTCGTAATCAACTGATTTGCCTGACTGGCGTAAGTGGCAGCGGCAAGAGCTCACTCGCCTTCGACACGGTGTTTGCCGAAGGTCAGCGCCGCTACGTGGAAAGCCTGTCGAGTTTCGCCCGGCAATTCCTGGGGCAGATGCCAAAGCCGGATGTCGACCTGATCTCGGGCCTCAGCCCCTCCATTTCGATCTCACAGAAATCGTCTGGCAACAACCCGCGCAGCACCGTGGGAACGATGACCGAGATCTACGACTTCCTGCGGGTCCTCTACGCGCGGGCCGGACAGGGCTTCTGTCCCAAGTGCGACCAACCGATCTCGGCGCAGACCCGCGACCAGATTATTGGCAGCATCCTGCTGCTCCCCAAGGGTACCCATTACGCCGTCCTGGCACCTGTCGTCCGCGCGCAAAAGGGGGAACACCGCGACCTGTTTATCGAACTCCTCAAGCAGGGATTCTCCCGGGTTCGTGTCAATGGCGAGGTCCGCTCCCTGGCTGACGACATCCAACTGGACCGGCAACGCCGCCACGATATCGAGGTGGTGATCGACCGGCTGGTAGCCAAGACGGGGATCCGCGCCCGCCTGAGTGAGGCGGTGGAACTCGGCCTGAAGATCGGTAAACGGACCATCGTGATCGCTGTGGAAGAGGAGACGCCTCCCGAAGAGGCCGGGCCGAGCCGTTCCCGCCGGCAACCGGGCTCGCCCGACCGACTCTACTCGGCCGACTATGCGTGTGCCAATTGCGGCGTCAGCTTCACGCCCCCCACCCCCCAGATGTTCTCGTTCAACAGTCCCCAAGGGATGTGTGACGGCTGTGACGGTCTGGGTGATGTCTACAGCTTTGACCCGGAACTGCTGATCCCGGACCCGGGCAAGTCGTTCCAGCAGGGGTGTATCGAACTGGTTGGAAAATGGAAGGATCTCGGGCGTTGGAGACGGCATATCTACAAGGGGGTGGCCAGTACCGTCGAGCGCTTACAGGAACTGCCCGAGGGGACGATGCTGGAGACGGCCTGGGAAGAACTACCGGAAGAATTACAGACACTCTGGCTGTACGGCACAGGAGACCTGCATATTACGTACACCTGGCGGGGTGGCAATTCTCCGATGAAGTACGGCGGCACGTTCGACGGAGTGATCCCCGAACTGGACGAGAAATACCGGACTGCCAAGAGCGCACCGAAAATTCGCCAGCTGGAACAGTACATGAATGAAATGGACTGTTCGGCCTGTCACGGCGAGCGCCTTAACGAACAGGCGCGGCACTTCCGGATCGAGACCCGGAGTCCCGCGTTCAAGGACGCGCCCTCGCTCTCCCTGCCCGATATCTGCCAACTGTCGATCGCCGATGCCCATGCTTTCTTTACCGAGCTGGAACTGGATAAGACGCGGACACTGGTAGCCGAGGAACCGGTCAAAGAAATCCGCAACCGACTCGGATTCCTGTTGAACGTCGGGCTCGATTACCTGACGCTCGACCGAACTGCCCCCACCCTTTCCGGTGGCGAGAGCCAACGGATTCGCCTGGCGGGCCAGATCGGGGCCGGCCTGGTGGGCGTCCTCTACATCCTGGATGAACCTTCCATCGGCCTGCACCCGCGGGACAATGACCGGCTGATCGCCACGCTGAAGCACCTCCGCGACCTGGGCAATACGGTGGTCGTGGTAGAACACGACGAAGATACGATGCGGGCAGCCGACCATCTGATCGATTTCGGTCCCGGCCCGGGCGTGCATGGAGGGAACGTCGTTTACCAGGGCCCGCCCCAGGACATCGCCACGGCCACTGAAAGCGTAACGGGCGAGTACCTGACCGGCCAAAAGACGATCTCCACACCCTCCCAGCGACGGACCCCCGACCCGGACAAGATGTTCCGCATCCTGGGCGCTGAGCAGAACAACCTGAAGGGGATCGATGTCGAAATCCCGCTGGGCATGTTTGTCTGCGTAACAGGTGTCAGCGGCAGCGGCAAGAGTTCCCTGGTCAATGACATCCTGGTCGAGACACTGCGCGAAAAACTGAACCACGGGATCGGTGACCCGGGCCATTTCCGGGAACTGCAGGGCCTGGAACTGATGGACAAGATGATCGCCATCGACCAATCCCCCATCGGCCGCACCCCCCGCAGCAACCCGGGTACCTACATCAAGCTGTTCGATGAGATCCGCAAGCTGTACACCCAGTTGCCCGATGCCAAGAAACGGGGATTCAAGCCGGGCCGCTTCAGTTTCAACGTCAAAGGTGGCCGCTGCGATGCCTGCGAAGGGAACGGCAGCAACAAGCTGGAGATGGATTTCCTGGCCGATGTCTGGGTCACCTGCCCGGTCTGCCAGGGAAAGCGGTTCAACCGGGAGACACTGCAGGTCAAGTACCGAGGCAAATCGATTTCCGATGTGCTGAACATGGACATCGCCGAAGCGCTCGACTTCTTTGAAAACATACCGAAGATCCAGGCCAAGCTGCAGACCTTGCGGGACGTCGGACTGGACTACCTGAAGATCGGCCAACCGTCGCCCACACTCTCCGGTGGCGAGGCCCAGCGGATCAAGTTGGCGCGGGAACTGGTCAAGCGGAGCACGGGCAAGACGTTGTACCTGCTGGACGAACCGACCACCGGGCTGCACTTTGCCGACATCCAACTGCTGCTGAACGTGTTGCAGGGGTTTGTCGATGCGGGCAACACCGTGCTGGTGGTGGAACACAACCTGGAAGTGATCAAGGCGGCCGACTGGGTGATCGACCTCGGTCCCGAGGGAGGGGCTGGTGGCGGCCAACTGGTGGCGGCCGGCCCGCCGGAAAAAATCAGTAAGACCAAGGGATCGATGACGGGCCAGGCATTGGCCCGCGCCTGGGGCCAGAAACCGGTCGGCAAGACGAAGCGGCCGACCCGGGTCAAACGGTCAGCCAAACCGGTGCAATCGACCGAGATCAAGGTGCGCGGTGCGGAGCAGCACAATCTGAAGATGGTGGATGCCGACATCGCGCGGGACCGGATGACCGTCTTCTGTGGCCCCAGCGGCAGCGGCAAGAGCTCGTTGGCGATGGATACGATCTACGCCGAGGGGCAGCGGCGCTATGTCGAGAGCCTCAGCTCGTATGCCCGCCAGTTCGTCAACCAGTTGGAAAAGCCGAAAGTCGACCAGATCGAAGGTCTCTCCCCGGCCATCGCCATCGAGCAGAAGAACCTCGGCTCGACCCCTCGCTCCACGGTCGGCACGATCACCGAGGTCTACGATTACTTGCGGATCCTGTTCTCCCGCCTGGGGACCGGGTACTGTCCCGAGTGCGCCATCAAGATCGGGACCCAGACCAGCGACCAGATTGTCGACAAGATCATGCGGCACCCCAACGGTCAAAAGCTGGTCCTGTTGGCCCCGCTGGAACTCGATGCGTCGCAGTCGTATGAGCAGCTGTGGGAAGAGGTCCGCTCCAAGGGGTTTGCCCGTGTCCGCCTGGACGGGATCACCTACCCGGTCGAGGAAGCCCCCACACCGAACCGCCGCTCACGGCACACCGTGGAAATGGTCGTCGACCGCTTCGTGGTCCAGAAAAAATCGCACGGTCGCATCGCCGACAGTGTCGAGACGGCCCTCTCGCTGGGGGCGGGGGTCCTCTCGGTCGCCATCCCACAGGACGAGGTACCGGAAAACCAGTGGGAGACGATCCGCCACAGCCAGCACCTGGCCTGCGAATCGTGCGGTCGCAGTTTCGAGCGGCTCTCACCCAACAACTTCTCGTTCAACAGTCGACTCGGCTGGTGCGACGACTGCGAGGGGATCGGCACACAGATGGGCGCCGACCCGAAAATGGTCATCCCCGACCCGGAACGCTCCCTCCGCGACGGAGCGGTCGGCCTCTGGCCACAGATGAACACCCGGCTGGCCAAGCGGATGCTGGAAGTCTTCTGCCAATCGACCGGCATCCCGATCGATACGCCGTTCAATGAACTCGATGCCCGCCACCGACGGTTGATCTACTACGGGACACAGGATCGCTGGTTCGATGTGACCGACAAGCAACAGGTCGTCTTCTCCTTCCAGTTCAAGGGGGTCTACCCGACCTTGGAAGAAGCCTCGCGACTCTCCCCCTCGCTGCGACACAAGATGCAATCGCTGATCGGCGAGGTCGAATGCGGCGCCTGTGGTGGCAGTCGCCTGCGAGACGACGCCAGCGCCGTCCGCTTTCGGGACCACGTCATCGACGGGCTCTGTCGCATGCCATTTGGGCGACTGGCCGAGGAGATCGCCAGCTGGAAACTGGACGGGCGAGAGTCGAAGGTGGCGGGTGAACTGCTCCGCGAAATCAGCAGCCGGGTCGAATTCCTCAACGATGTCGGCTTGCAGTACATCACCCTGGCCCGCACGGCCGGCTCCCTCTCCAACGGTGAAGCGCAGCGAATACGACTGGCCAGCCAACTGGGCAGCGGCTTGTGCGGCGTGCTGTATGTCTTGGACGAACCGACGATCGGCCTGCACCCCCGCGACAACACCCGGCTGTTGTCGGCCCTGCATCGACTGCGGGACCTGGGCAACACGCTGATCGTGGTCGAGCACGACCGGGAGATTATCGAAAACAGCGACGAGGTCTTCGATTTTGGACCGCAGGCTGGCTCGGGCGGGGGCCAACTCGTGGCCCACGGCAGCCCGGCCCAGGTCCAGAAACGGCGGGCCTCGGTGACCGGCCCGTACCTGAGTGGCAAGAAAGCGATCCCGATCCCCAGCAACCGCCGACCGGCCCTCTCGGTGGAAGAGGTTCCCCAGAAACCGAAGAAGAAAGGAGCGAAAAAGCAGGCAAAGCCCGCTCCGGCTCCTCCTCTGCCGCTGGCCGATACACTCGATATCCTGGGCGCGCATCACAACAACCTGAAAGAGATCGACGTCCAGATCCCGCTGGGAACCTTGACCGTCGTCACCGGCCCGAGTGGCTGTGGCAAGAGCTCGCTGATCAACGATGTGCTCTACAACTCGCTGGCCAAGCGGTTGCACCGCGCCTCGACCACCCCGGGCGGGCACCGCGGCATCGCCGGCATCGAGCATATCAACAAGGTGATCCGGGTCGATCAGAACCCGCTCGGCAACAGCCCGACCTCCAACCCGGCCACCTACACCGGCGCCTTTGAACTGATCCGCAACCTGTTCGCCCACCTGCCGGATGCCAAGCTGCGCGGCTACACGGCCCGGCGTTTCAGTTTCAACGTGCCGGGCGGACGGTGCGAGGAGTGTTGCGGCAACGGTCAGATCTGCATCGAGATGCATTTCCTGCCGGATGTCTGGGTACCGTGTGAAGCGTGCCACGGCCGTCGTTACAACGACGAGACACTGGCTGTCCGCTACAACAATCGCTCGATCAACGACGTGCTGGAGATGCCCTGCGGCGAAGCGGTCGAGCTGTTCCACAACATCCCCAAGATCCGCCGCATCCTGCAGACGTTGTGCGACGTGGGGCTCGGTTACCTGACGCTCGGCCAGAGCGCGCCGACCCTTTCGGGCGGCGAAGCGCAGCGGGTCAAATTGGCAGCCGAACTGGCCCGACCCGATACGGGGCGGACGCTCTACCTGCTGGATGAACCGACCACCGGCCTGCACTTTGACGACCTGGCCAAACTGCTGGAGGTGCTGCAGCGACTGGTCGACCTGGGCAACAGCGTGGTACTGATCGAACACAACCTGGACATCATCAAGGCGGCCGACTGGTTGATCGACATGGGCCCCGAGGCGGGTGTGCAGGGGGGGCAGGTCGTCGTCCAGGGGACGCCCGAACAGGTGGTCGAATACGCGGCCCGCGCGGCCAAACCGAAATCAAAACTGCCGCCGAGTTATACGGGCGAGGCGTTGGCCGAGGTGCTGGAGGCCGGACCGTACAAGGAACGGCCCGAGTACGACCCGCACAAGGTCGACCGTTGGCGGAAGGACGATATCGATATCGAGGATGTCGGCCAGTCGACCAAGATGCCGTGGGAATCGGACGGCCGCCGCTGGCACACGATGGACCGGGTCGGCCGCAAGGGGGAACCGGTCAACTGGGACGGACAGATCCTGGAGCGGGTCGTCGACAAGATCCAGCAGGAAGACGGCTTTGCCGAAACGGACTGGTCAGAGCGGACCGTGGTCGAGGTCACCGGCCAGAAAAAATCAGAAGGCTGGTTCTTCCACGCCATCACGGGAGAAGCGTGGCTGTTGAAGATGAAATTCCGGGTCCGCTCGCGAACCTTCAAACGGGAGGAGCTGCTCGAGCAGATCCCGCTCCGCTCGGCCAACGAGATGGACGAACTGCCGATCTACGGCAACACGCCCCGCGTGCGCGTTCTGAATAACAAGAAAGGATTCCAGGAGATTGAGATCCGCGCCTATTCCTGGCAGGAGATCAACATCCCCGGTTTCTGGAAGTTCCTCGACCAGGCGATCGCCAGTTTCCAGAACCGGGTCAAGCGGGTCGAGATGAACCTCGATGACCATACCCCGTGGGCCAAGCTGGGCCAGAAATGGCACTTCATGGCGAAAGGATTCCCCACCGGCCGCAAGGTCCAGTGGAAGATGGAGGTGCTGGAAGTCCTCCGCGACCTGCTGCAGGAGGTCTCGCCCGAGGCGAATTTCCTCTGGAAGAACAAGCAGGTCGTGCACTTCTACCTGCCCGACCGAAAAGACCCCTGGGCCAGCATCCAGACCAAGAAACCGGACGCCCTCTGGCTGCAACTCTCGGGCCCCGAGAACAGCGTCTCGCTGGGGCGGGTGGCCGACCTGGCCGACGATCCGAGCGTGACCAGCAAGGCGGGCAAGGAGGTCGTGCGGATCAACCTGAAACATGCCGACCAGTTGAACCAGCCCGAATTCAAACAGTTTTTACGCGAACACCACGACCGTACAGCCGACCCGGCCGATTCGGCCGATTCCGCCTGAGCCGCCCCAACCCGAGAGACGATCCATCCTGTATCGAAACGACACCCCCTATGAACGCCTCCATCACTTCGCAAATCCCCAAGAACCTGCTCTTTCGCTACCGCTTCCCCTGCCTGGCGACCGAGACGGACTGGTCGGCCGACTTCGAACTGGAGCCCCGTTACCGGGTCCCCTGTTTTTCGATCCTGGAGAACACGGCCCACTTTGGCGACCTGCGGATCGGCTGGCGGCCCGACGGCCTGCTGGTCTGGGCCAAGGTAACGGGCAAAAAACAGTCGACCTGGTGTCGCCAGACCCAGCTGCTCGAGAGTGACGGGCTGCAGCTCTGGATCGATACCCGCGATACGCAGAACATTCACCGCGCCTCAAAGTTCTGTCACTGGTTCGTGCTGACGCCCGGCGGCGAGGGGGCCAAGCATCAAAACCCGGTGGCCAGCATGCTGAAGATCAACCGGAGCAAGGATCACTCGCCCACCATCAATCGTCACAAGGTGAAGATCGCCAGCCGCTTCGACAAGACAGGTTACGAGCTGCGGGCCATGATCCCCGGGGCGACGCTCAACGGCTGGGACACCGACGAACACCGCAACCTCGGCTTCTACTACGCGCTGGTCGATCGGGAACTCGGCTGGCAGACCTTGGCCGCCGGCCCCGAACTGCCGATCGCCGAAGACCCGAGTCTCTGGTGCACAATGCAGCTGCGGTAACGCCTTGAGGCCCTGATATGGCCGTATTCAATACCGGCCGTAAAAAGACGGGCAGGGATCACGCCTACCCTCCGTTTATTCTTTTCTTCGAATTCAATTCGTCCGCTGGACTTAGCAACGGCGACGGTGAAACCCGAGACCAGCCAAACAGGCCATCCCGAAAATCGTCAACGACGTCGGCTCGGGCGTCTGAAAGCCATCACCATTCTGGCCACCGAGGAATTGATACGTCGTCTGAACACTCTCAACTTCAATGCTCCATGTCACGGCTTCACTGATACTGGGCATCAGCACAAATTCAGAAACACCTTGACCTCTGAAATGCCCACTCTCCCGTGTCGACCATTCTGTCGGATCCTGATAGTACCAATCATACGTATAGCCATTGCCAGTCCAGGGAAAACCACCCGTTTCCCATTGCGCTGTGTTGTTGGACCACCACGCTCGATAAAAATCACTGAAGTGTTCGTACTGGTGTAAGTTGCTCGGATCACCAAACCTACCACCCCAGCGAGTGTCCGGTCGAGGCCCCCATAAGTTGTGTTCATGGAGCCAGGGTTGATGCCAAACCGGGTCGACCATGAAGGTACCCGGTTTGAGTGGGTTCGGGATAATGTGACTTCCGGCATCATCGCCCAGCAGGCTCTGATACAGGCTTGGCCGAAAGACGGCAGCCGCGTCTACCCAAAAAGTAGCAATATAGTTATTGGCATAACCACCGTCGCTATTTTGACCGGTCGTGTCGTAAGCCATACCGAGAGCTGCCGCAGTTCGCCGCCACGGATTATTTACGTTGTTGCTGAGTGGATCGGTATCCAGGTTCCATTGCCCACTTCGCGCTGGATCCGTCAAGTAATCATACAGTTCACCACGAGTACCTTGATTGTGAACAGAAAGCCAGGGAGTATTTGTAGCGTTTAGTTTTGAAGGACCCGTCCCGCCAACCGCAACGGTTCCAGACTCGGTATGATTTGGATCAAGCCATTCATTCTTGACCTTGTAAAGACCCGATTCCTGTCGGCCAACATGCTGAGAACTCAGCAGAGCCATGTGCCCCTGGATACCAAACTGAGCATCATTGTAGTTGAAACTGTAACTCATCCGAACCATATCGACACCACCACGATTCACGATCGTCGGCGAGTTCAATTTAAAACCTGGTTGGCTGGCGGTAGTGGGTAGCTCGCTGTGACGTGTGTAGATGTTCTTGGTTACTTTGTCGTAACCGGCAGGGAAATCCGTGGTAATAGACGCCCGAGCCAGACCGCCCAGGCTAAGTAGCCCGATGGTGGACAAGAGGGTGATCCATCGCCTCGTGCTTCTTGTGTGGCTGCGAAACATGACGAACTCTTTTCAACAGGAGGAAGGATGAGGACAGAGCCCTTCACAATCTAGTCCGCTTTTATGGCCAGTCAATATTATTCAAACGTTTTATTATTCAAACGTTTTAGCCTTATCTGGCTACAAGACCTCAAGCAAGCTATTTGTCATCTTCGTCGATCTGCTCGATCGCTGTGGGCAGGTCGGGATCGACGATGCCGAAGGCGCCGCGACCATTATCGGTGATCCGGTTCTTCGTATCCTCGACAATCTCCTCCAGGTCGGCCCGCCAGAAGACTTCCTGGGCATCCCGGTCGGCCGGATCGTGCAAAGGGCGAACCAGGCGAAAGCCGGTCCCCAGGCCGGGCGTGTCGGTGTACCACCAGGGGCTCTTGGGGAAGTTCGGGTCCTCCAGCTTCCACTCCTCGTCATCCGAGGCGAGCCGGGCGGCGCTGCGACAATCCTCCAGTTCGAGTTCCCAGGAACCACCCCGCAGCACGCGGGGATAAAGTTCCTCTGGCTGGTTGAACGAGTCGGTCAGCGAGATCGACTTCCCCTCGAACTGCCCGTAATGATCTTCGTCGTACTCGTCCAACACCCACTCGGCCACGTTGCCGTACATATCGTAAAGCCCCCACGGGTTCGGTTTCAGTTCCCCCACGGCGTGCCGCAGTTCGTCCGAGTTGTCGTAATACCAGGCGTGCTCTTCCAGCTCGTCCGGGTCATCGCCAAAGTAGAAGGCGGTGGTCGTGCCGGCGCGGCAGGCGTACTCCCATTCCGCTTCGTAAGGCAGGCGGTAGAACGGGCCGCTCAGCAGGCTGAGCCACTTGGTGTACTGCTTGGCGGCGTACTGCGTCATGGTGGCGGCCGGTTCGTTCGGTTCCTCGCCCGCTTCGAACGTGAAGCTCGGGTCGTACAGCGAGGAGGGGGCCGTGATCGCATCCTGCCGGTTCTCGTCGTTGACGATGCGGGTCTTGGCCTGCTGGAACGACTTGAAGTGTTTGTCCAGCTGCATGTATTTTTTGTACTCGGCCCAGGTCACTTCATGTTTGCCGATCCAGAACGGCTGGACCGCAACTTCGAACTGGGGACCCTCGTCGTCGCGGCGATCCTCCTCATCCTCCGGACTGCCCATCTGGAATTTTCCGCCCGGGATCGGCACCATCTCAAAGGTGACGTCGGTGCCGGGGATGGTGGCCGTGTAGGGGACCATGTAGCCGTGCTCCGTCTCCACGAAGCGACCCTCGGCCGGTTTCTCTTTCACAATCCCCGGGGGCAACGGTTGGGCGGCCGGCTCCTGCAGCGCCGCACGGACGGTCCAGGCCGGTCCGGTCAACAAGCAAAAGAACAACAGGCCGGTCAAGTATTTCTGGTAAGCGGTTCTTGTCATCGTCTGGGTTGCTACTTTCAAAAAAGTTTCTGAATGGATCACGCGAATCGATCACGCCGCATCGCCCTTCAACGTGGATGCCCGCGTGTCTCCTCATTATTGTTCGATTGGGAGGGACGGGAAACCTCCAAACGGTCATCGAATTTGGAATGCCAGCGTTTTTCAGACATTCCGGACATTCCGTGCTGACCGGGGCGCTCTGCCCAGACGAAGAAAGGGACCCGTTCATGCAACGGTCCCGGTCAGTTCACCGACCAGGTCCCGCTGCAGTTCCGTTTTGACCTGTTCGACCGACAGGTCCCGGCTGAACAGGTACGTCAACTTGGCCAGCGCCGCCTCGATCGTCATGTCGCAGCCCGACACGACGCCCGCCTTTTCCAGGGCGGCCCCCGTTTCATAGGCCGTTTGGCGAATCGAACCGTGACCGCATTGCGACAGGTTGAGGATCACGATCCCCGCCTGGCAAGCATCCCGGATGCATTCGACAAAGCCCTGGTGGCGGGAGGGTCCATTGCCGTCGCCAAATGATTCGAGGATCAACGCCTTCAAGGGTCGCTGTAACACGTTCTGCAGCACCTCGACCGAGACACCGGGGAACAGCCGGAACGTGGCGATCTCCTGCGGCTGCAGCGACTCGACCGACAAGCCTTGCTCGAGCGGGGGAACGGGAAGCACCCGGTCCTGGAAAACCTCCAGCTCGGTGCCGGCCGAACCGAGCGGCGGGTAGTTGGGCGAGGAAAACGCGTTGAAGCTGGCCGCGCTATGCTTGGTGGCGCGGCAACCACGCAACAACAGCTCGCCGAAATAGATACAGACCTCGGGGATCGTGTAACCGGCGGCCAACAGGAGTGCCGTCTTCAAATTTTCCCGGGCATCGTTTCGCACGTCGGCCAGCGGCAGCTGCGAGCCGGTCAGGATCACTGGTTTGCCCAGACCCCGCAGCATGAAGGGGAGGGCCGAGGCGGTGTAGGCCATCGTGTCAGTCCCATGCAGCACCACGAACCCGTCGAACTGCTCGTACTGGCCCGCGATATCGCCGGCCAATTGCCGCCAGTCGGCGACCTGGATGTTGGAGGAGTCGATCACCGGTTCGTACTCCTGCACCGTAATCTGGGGCATCGACGGGTTGTTCAGCTCGGGCATCAGCGCCAACTGCTCGGCGATGAACCCCGGTTCGGGGCGCAAGCCGTCCGGCCCGGCCGACATGCCGATCGTTCCACCCGTGTTGATGATACAGATTTTTTTCATCCACTGGTTCCCAAGCTGTTGCCCCTGCCCGGCCCCCGTCATTGGATTGACGGACGCGCCGTTATCGGAGATGCTCTGAAGGTCCAAACACATTTTCCTCCAGTCTGTTTTTCTCCAGTTTAAGGGATCTACCATGGCGAAAGAAGCGGCCAAATCTCCGACCCCCATTCCCGTCGACGAATCGAAAGCGATCAGCTGTTATGCCAACTTCTGTCGTGTGACGGGCTCACCCGAAGAACTGATCGTCGATTTCGGCATGAATGCCCAGCCGATGGGTGGCTCGGAACAACCGGTCGAAATCCAGCAGCGAATCGTGCTCAACTTCTTTACGGCCAAGCGGCTGTTACACGCCCTGCATGTCTCGGTCCAGCGGCACGAGGAGGTATTTGGCCCGATCGAGACGGACGTGCAAAAACGGGTCCAGAAGAAAGAAGCGAACTAGCAATCAGCGAATCGTGTTGGCCTGTCAGGCCGACCCGGTCATCATCGATCACAGCATGAGAAGTGGGAAACAGCAAGAGGGAAACAGCATGAGTCAATTGACGATCGATGATGTCGACGTAGCGGGCCAGCGTGTCCTGATGCGGGTCGATTTTAACGTCCCTCTCGATGGCGATGGAAACATCACCGACAACCGCCGCATTGAGATGGCCCTCCCCTCGATCCGCAGCGTGATCGACCGGGGAGGCCGACTGATCCTGATCAGCCATTTAGGCCGCCCCAAGGGGAAAGTTCAGGCGAGCATGAGCCTCGAGCCGGTCGCCGGTGAGCTGGGGAGAATCCTCGACCGACCGGTCCTGTTTGCCCACGACACGGTGGGCGACGATTCCCGGGCCAAAGTGGATGCGTTGGACGAGGGTGGGATCGTGCTGTTGGAGAACCTCCGTTTCCAGCCAGGTGAAAAAGAGGGGGACGAAGCGTTTGCCGGGACGTTGGCCAGTTACGCCGACATCTATTGCAACAACGCCTTTGGTACCTGTCACCGGGCGGATGCCTCGATGGTAGCCGTCCCCCAGGCGATGTCGGGCAAGCCGAAAGTGGTCGGCTCGTTGGTCGAGAAGGAGATCGAGTATCTGAGCGGGGTGATCTCCAACCCGCAGCGACCTTTCGTGGCAATCCTGGGAGGGGCCAAGGTCTCGGACAAGATCAACGTGATCAACAACCTGCTCGGCATCTGCGACCAGGTACTGATCGGTGGCGCAATGGCTTACACGTTTTCGCTGGCCCAGGGGGGAGCGGTCGGCAACAGCCTGGTCGAACCGGACAAGGTCGAGCTGGCCCGGGAACTGTTGCAGCGGGGTGGCGACAAACTCGTGTTGCCGGTCGACACCCATGCCGGGGACGCCTTCTCGGCCGATTGCCATAAACAGATCGTGCCGGCGGGCCAGATCCCGGACGGATTCGAGGGGCTCGACATCGGCCCGGAGACAGGTCGTCACTTTGCCGCGATCATTCACGATGCCAAAACGGTCGTCTGGAACGGACCGATGGGCGTTTTTGAAATGCCGCCGTTCGATGAGGGGACCAAGGTCGTGGCGCAGGCGATCGCCGATACGGACTGCACCAGCATCATCGGCGGAGGCGACAGCGCAGCGGCGATCGCCCAACTCGGCTTCGAGGACTCGGTGACCCACGTCAGCACGGGGGGCGGGGCCAGCCTGGCTATGCTGGAAGGAAAAACGTTTGCGGCGGTGGAACTGCTCGACCAGAAAACATAAGTGTCCGGTCCCTCTTCTTTCAAACCGCATTTTGAATCGCATGCTTGCCGCGCCCAGGCCGGGGCGGGAGAGAACAGACGGGTAGAATAGGCGATTCACGCTACTCTCTTTGCCAGCCACCACGGTCGGCTGCCGGTTGTGCCGATTGCCTTACCCGGTTCGGTTGCACGACCTGGTCCGATTGGTCAACGTTCGGTTGTTTGCGATGTTCCGATTCCACCGGGGCGACTGCGGGCGAAGCGAAACGTTTTCGCCTGGGTCGGCCACCAACCCGATTCCGGCCTAGTTAGGCGCTATAATCAAGCAGAACTTCTCCCGTAAAATCCAGTGTAAAACCCGGTCTCCAGCGGCCACCCGCCATGTCAACCAACCCAGCCTCCAACCCGATCCCCGACCGCTCGACGCGGGACCTGATCCAGGACGTGCTCCGCGCCGAGTCAGCCGCCATCGAGCGGATTGCCGGACGGCTGGATGAACGGGTGGAACAGGCAGTCGACCTGTTGCTGCAGTGCCGTGGGCGGACGATCGTTACCGGCATGGGAAAGATGGGCTACATCGCCCGCAAGGCGGCCGCCACATTCTGCAGTACGGGTACCCCAGCCGTCTTTCTGCACCCCGGGGAAGCGGCCCATGGCGACCTGGGGATGGTCAGTCGGGGGGATGTCCTGCTGGCCCTTTCCAAAAGTGGAGAGACCGCCGAGGTCAACGCCATCCTCCCCTACATGCACCGTTTTGATATACCCGTGATCAGCCTGACTGGTTGCCCGGCCAGTGAGCTGGCGAGCCGCAGCCAGATCGCGATCGATGTCTCGGTCCCGTCTGAGGCCGACACGATCGAACTGGCACCCACCAGCAGCTCCACCGTCGCCCTGGCGATGTGCGATGCGTTGGCCGTGGCCCTGATGCAGAGACGCGGATTTACCCGTGAGCAATTTGCGCTGTTCCACCCGGGGGGCAACCTGGGCCGACGACTGCTGGCGACGGTCGAGCACTTCATGCACGCCGGCCAGGACCTGCCGACGGTCGCCCGTCAGGACCCACTCCGCAAAGTGATTGTCACGATGAGCCAGAAGCGACTGGGAGCCGCGCTGGTCATCGGTGAGGATAAAGAGTTACTCGGCCTGCTAACCGATGGCGATCTCCGCCGGACGTTCGAACGTTGCCCGGCACCACTGGACGAAAGCGTGGCAGACTGGATGACGGTCCAACCACAGACGATCGGGACCGAGTCCCTGGCCGTCGATGCGATCAAGCTGATGGAAGCGAAGAAGATCACCAGCCTGCCGGTGGTGGACCCCCAGGGCCAACTGATCGGCCTGGTCCATTTACACGACCTGATCCGGGCGGGCCTGGCCTGAAAAGGCAGGGGGGACATTGGTTGAGAACCGATCCATCGCGAACGACGATCCCGCCGCGCCACCGGCGTCCGGGAACCAGTCTGCCGAGGCGGCCGAAGGGGAGCTCGATTCGGCCAGCGCCGCCACGGTTGACGATGCGCAACTGACAACGTATTCCGCCGTGTCGGAAATCCGCACACCGATCAAGCTTTGCCGGGAAATTGTCCACGACTTCGTAGCCGGCCGGGAACTCGCCTGGCGACTATTCATCCGCAACCTGCGCGGCCTCTATCGCCAGACGCTGCTCGGGCTGTTCTGGGCCTTCCTGCCACCGATCGCCAACACGGCGGTCTGGATCTTTCTCCAATCGCAGAATGTCTTCCAGATCGGCGACACGGGGGTCAACTCGACGGTCTATATCCTGACCGGCATGATTCTCTGGCAAGGGTTTATCGACGCCTTCCAGTCACCGGGCAAGCTGCTGAATTCCAACAAGAACATGGTGGCCAAGCTCAAGTTCCCGCGGGAATCACTGCTGACCGTGGCCTTCCTGGAAACCTGCTTCAACCTGTCGATTCGACTGGTCCTGTTGATCCCGGCCTTCCTGCTGTTCTCGGTCCCGTTGCACCTGTCGATCCTGTTGGCACCGGTCTCGATCTTCGGGATGCTCCTGCTCGGTCTGGCGCTCGGTATCCTGCTGATCCCGATCGGTACGCTGTACCAGGATGTGGGCCGCTTCGTCACCATGGTCCTCCCGTTTTGGATGATTGTCACACCGATCATCTATGTCCCGTCCGCCGAATTCCCCGCCTCCCTGTTGAACTGGGTCAACCCGGCGGCGCCGCTGCTGATCGTGTCGCGCGAACTGCTGCTCTACGGGGGAACCAATTTCGGGATGTTGGCCATCGTGTTCGGGCTGTCAGCGATCGTCCTGCTGTTGATCAGCCTCGTCGTCTACCGCGTATCCTTGCCGGTTCTGATTGAAAGGATGATGGCTTAACCGCAACCTGACATGTCAAATTCGTCTGAAATCGTGTTGGACGTGGACCACGTCTGGAAAGTCTATTGCCGGAACCTGAAACGGGCGATGTGGTACGGGCTGCGCGACCTGGGCCGTGAAATCACCGGGCAGGGCCACGACCGCACCGTCACGGGTCTGCGGCCGGGCGAGTTTTTCGCCATCCGGGATGCCAATTTCCAGGTCCGCCGCGGTGAGTGTGTGGCACTGATCGGTCCCAATGGGGCCGGCAAGAGTACGATGCTCAAGATGATCAACGGGCTGGTCCGCCCGGACGCCGGCAAGATCTCGATCCGGGGCAAGGTGGCCGCCCTGATTGAACTGGGGACCGGCTTCAACCCGATCCTTTCCGGTCGGGAAAACATCTACATCAATGCGGCCGTGCTCGGCATTGGCAAACGGGAAGTCGACCGGATCTTCGACAAGATCGTCGATTTTGCCGAACTGGAAGATGTCATCAACGACCCGGTCAAAACGTACAGCTCCGGCATGCGCGTGCGGCTCGGATTTTCGGTAGCCGCCAACCTGCGACCCGACCTGCTGATCATGGATGAAGTCCTGGCGGTGGGCGATGTTGGCTTCCGCATGAAATGTTTCGCCCACTTGCGGGAACTGATCAAAGAGGGCGTTTCGATCATTGTCGTCACGCACGCCGTCACCATGTTGCGGCGGGTCGCCACACGATCGATTGTCTTCGGCAAGGGAAAGATCGTGTACGACGGGGACCTGCCGACCGGTTCGACCATTTACGAGGAGATGATGAACGTCCCCTCCCAGGCCAGCGAAAGACGGGAGGAGGACCAGGCCAGCTCGAAAGCCCGGATCGAAGAAGTCAACGTGCTGAACGAACAGGGACAACCGCAACTTGAATTCCATACAGACGAGAAGCTGCGCTTGCAGATTCGCATGAGCGCCCGGGAGGAAATCCGAAATGCCCGCCTGATCGCCGCCATCTGTTCCCCCGTCCATGGCAAGGTGGCGTCCATGTCGACCGCCTACCTCGATTTCCAGTTCGACCTGCCGGCCGGCGAGCGGACGATCTACCTCGAGTTCCCAAGTTTACCGCTGTTGATCGGGGCCTACCATTTCAACATTTCCCTGTACGGCCCGGAGCAGACTGATTTTTTCCAACGACGTACCTTGCAGGGGAACTTCCGGATTGTGGGTCCGCCGCTGCTGGGTGACGGTCGCGGGCTGGGAGGTATCCTGAAACTGCCTCATCGCTGGGAATCCGACTGATGGCATCAACCCCTATCCATTTCATCGTCAGCGCCCCACGCAGCGGTTCCACCTGGCTGGCCCGGTCGCTGAACCTGCACCCGGACATCTTCGCCACCGAGCAACGCTTGTTTGGCGAGCATGTCGACCTGTGGTCCGATCGTCGCGGGGGACAGGCGCTCAAGATCACCCAGGATGCTTACGTTCGAAACCTGGCCGGCTACTATTTTTTCGACGAGCTGCAACTGGAGAAACAGGATTTTATCCGGCAAATGCAGGATCACCTCATCCAGCAGTTGGCCGCATTCGGTTTGCAACAGACGGGCAAAAAAATGCTGGTCGACAAGATCACTCCGTATTCGGGTACGGCCGATCGCGTTCTGCGCAGCATTCACCGGAGGTTACCCGATTCCCGCGTGATCCAACTCGTGCGCGATGGGCGGGACGTGGCCACCAGCGGCACCTTTGACTGGCTGCATCTCGACTCGGCCGGCACGGACCGGCATGCGTACTTCGTCGAGCAGACACCCGGCCTGAGACTCACCCGTTTCTTTGACGACCAGGCCATCCGGCAGTGGGCAACCGACTGGCGAGACGTGGCAGATGGATTTGAGCGTCATCCACCCAATCTCGTTACCCGTTACGAATCCTTGAAAACGAATCACGGGCAGGAATTACAGCGGATCTTCCAGCTGCTGGAGGTCGACCCGTCGCCCGAGATCATCGAGTCCTGCGTGGCCGCCACGACCTTCCATCAGGCAACGGGTCGTGAAGCGGGCGAAGAACGTCCCCTGGAAAAAGCCCGCAAGGGAATTACGGGGGACTGGAAGAACTACTTTACCAAGAGGGATGGCGAATTGTTCCAGCAAATCGCGGGCGAACAACTGCTGGCCCTCGGTTATGTCCCAGATGACACCTGGGTCGATTCACTGCCCGAAGAACTGACCCTGCCAGCCCCGGGAGACTGTTAGGCAGCCCGCCCGGCTTGATCGCATCTCCCCCGAATGACTACGATTGTCCCCAGGAGGACCGGTTGGCTAACCCGACGTTAAAACGGCCGACGTTAAAATGGCCGACATTAAAACGGCCACTTGGCCGCATCGTCAGACAACCCCGTCAACCATGAAACCATGACTAGCAAAGGATCGGACGCCAACTTGAAGGCTTATATCCTCTGTCGATTTGCCGATCGCAGCCCCATCTACAATACGTGGATGGCGGACTGCCCGATCCCGTGCGTAGTGGTGGATGACTACCTGCCGACCTGGCAGGTGCCCGCCGACGCCGGCATCGTGATCACGCACATGCACTACCGCTGGGAAGAGATCCATGCGCTGCGAAAGATCTTCCAGGCCTCGGCCGTTCCCGTCCTGGTATTGGCCGACGGGATCCTGGAGTACCGCAATACGTGGGAACACCCCGAGTTGGCCGATGGATCGATGTTCCAGCCGTTGATTGGTCACAAGATCGCCTGTCTCGGCAGGGGCCAGGCAAGAATCCTTGAATCGTGGGGAAACCCGGGCCGGGCCGAGGTGGTTGGCCTGCCCCGTCTGGACGATGTCCTCCAACAGGAACCGGCTCCGATTAACCGGGAAGGACCGTTCCGCTTGTTGGTGGCGACGGCCAACACACCCGCCTTTGACGAGGCTCAGCGGGACACGGTGATCGAGTCGCTCGACCGCGTCAAGCAACAACTGTCTGCCATCGATTCGATCAACGACCGCGCGGTGCAAATCTGCTGGCGACTGACGGACAACTTGGAACAGTCGATCGGTTTACCAATCCTGGAGGAGGCCGAAGGAGAACAGGAAGAGCGGCCCAGCCTGGCCGCGGAAATCGATGCGGCCGATGCCGTCATCACCACCCCTTCGACACTCTTCCTGGAGAGCGCGCTGCGGCGACGGCCGACAGCCATTCTCGATTTCCACAACACACCGCAGTTCGTTCCGGCCGCCTGGACGATCCACGGCCCGCAACATATCGATACGATCCTGGGGGAACTCGCCGACCCGCCGTTACCGAAAATGCTGTTCCAGGAGACGTCACTGCACGACAACCTGCAATGCCGGGAACCTGCCAAACCGCGACTGCTGAAGTTGGTCGAGACGATGGTCGAGTTGGGTCAGCAGGCCCGTTCGCACGGCAGACCTCTCCAATTCCCGCAGCGGATCGTGGACGACCCCGACCAGGGGTTTACCAGTGTGGAAGCGAGTTTCGATATGGCCAACCTGTTTCCGGGCAACGACGCCTTTCAGACCGAGGACAACCAGCAACTGCAGGCTGAATTGTCACAGCTGGTGAAACGACTGGACACGCTGCCCCAAGACCTGGTCGAAAAAAACCAGTACATCGCCCAACTGCTTCAGCAGCGGGACGAGATGAAATTGAGAATCACCGACCTGCGGCAACGGATCATGAAATTGCGTCGTATCTTGGGAATCCAACCGAAAAAGTGAAGTTGACAAGGCGATTCGCGGGTCAAAACGGTCTTCCAACATTCTGACACTTACGTTTTAATACAGGCAAAATAGAGAGACCAAAAGACAGAAAGCCCGATGCGTCAATACGATCCATCCAGACCGATCATTTACACGCACATCCCCAAGTGCGCCGGGACGAGCGTGGTTCGATTGTTGAGAAGCTGGTTTGGTGAAACGTATCACAAACTAAACCAGGACGAGACGAAGGACATTCTCTTGCCGCGGGTCCCGACCCAGGATGACCAGGGCCAGTGGCTGGAGAATGTCAAATGTATTCACGGCCATTTCAACCATGGTCGCGGGTATGGCCTGCCGTACTTTTATTCGGAACTCGATCAATACTTTACGATCCTGCGGGACCCGTTTGACCTCACCTGTTCTATGTACTTTTTTGCCAAGGGACGTAGTATTCGGGGTGAGTTTTGGTTCCGGGGAGAACAGGTTGATATCCGGGATCAATTCCCAACCGTCGAGAGCTATGTCTCTTCCTACCCGTACTGGCTGTTCAACCATTTGCCTCAAGATATCACGCTGGACAATTTCGAAGAGCGATTGAACAAGCGATTCGTCTACATCGGTGTCTTCGAAGATCTCCAACAATCGATCGACAACCTGGGCATCCTGTTAGGAAAACCCAAAGCAGAACTACCGCTGACGAACGTCTCCAATTACGACGAGGTCGTTCCCAACTACCTTCGCGACAAATTTTACCACGACTATCCACTGCTCAAGAGAGTTTATAATTTTGCACTGGAAAATTACCGTACGAACGAGAGTCAGTCCCCCGCTACTTCGTCCACTCTGCCGGACCAAGCTGTGGCATCGAAGGCTGGTTGATCAAATCGTTACACCCCAACTCGCAATCTGACAGGCCGGTCCTTGCATGACCGATTAAAAACGTGAAACTTGCCTTCTATTCCTGTATGTCCGGCATGCCCTGGGGCGGTAGCGAAGAGCTCTGGTGGCGGGCTGCGCGTTTGCTACAGAAAGACGGGCACCATATCCTGGTCAACTACAAGTGGTGGCCGGAAAAAGCCCGACAGCTGGTCGAAATCGAGGAACATGGTGGTTCGGTCTGGTCGAGGGACGAACCGGTCAGTTTCTTTGAGTCACGCAAGGCCTCCCTCAAGCGGCTGTTTTCCACCAATGGTTCGAACAAATCCTGGCTGGAACAGACCCGGCCTGAAATGGTCCTGGTCACGCTCGGCTATCACCCCGACCAGATTCCCGTTGCCGACGAATGCCTGAAACACGGCATCCCCTACGCGATCAACGTCCAGTGCGCCAGTCACTTTTTCTTTATCCACAGTGACCTGCTGGAAAAATATCGCCGCTGGTACCAAGGTGCGGCCAAGGTGTTCTTTGTGAGCGAGGAAAACCAGCACAAGCTGGAAACCAACATTGCCGCGAAGTTGGAAAACGCCGAAATTGTCGCCAACCCGTTTAATGTCGACTACGATTCGAGCCCTCAATGGCCCGACCCGGAGCCGGTCTACCGGATCGCCTGTGTCGGTCGGATCCACTTTCAATCCAAGGGCCAGGACCTGATTGTCGACGTGATGAAACAGGAGAAATGGCGGGAGCGAAAGGTAGAAATCACCTTTTATGGCCATGATCAGGGAAACCAGAAACAACTCGAAGACCTGATCCAGATGCACGGCCTGCAGCACCAGCTCAAACTGGGTGGTTTCAAAGAGAAAGTGGAAGATATCTGGGCCGAGAACCACGCCCTGCTCCTTCCCAGCCGGTACGAGGGCGCCCCGTTGGTGGTCATCGAAGCGATGCTCTGCAATCGCGTCTCAATCTCTACGGATATTGGCCGGAACCGGGAGTTGATTGACGAGGGAGAGACCGGTTTCATTGCGGACGGGGCCATTTCCCGACTGCTGGATGAAACCCTGGAAAAGGCCTGGTCGGAACGGGAGAAATGGCAAGTGATGGGACAACTTGCCGGCCAACATATTCGCCAGCGATACCCCCAGGACCCAATCCGAGAGTTCGCTGAACGGATCAAGTCGATTGTGCCAAAATCGGTTCCGCAATAGCTTCCCGTTTCCGGAAAATGTTGGATACTGGCAGAGATTCGGTTCCCGTCCAAGCTCCCCCGCCCATTGCGATGAACATTGACATTGCCATCTGTACCCGGAATCGCGCTGAATTCCTGCGGCAAACGCTGGAGAGCATGGCAGTCATGGAATCACCGGACTCGGTTGAATTGCGTTTCCTGATCGTTGACAACGACTCCGACGATGAAACGAAGTCCGTCGTTCAATCCTTCTTCGACCAACTCGATCTCTCCCTGTTCCACGAGTCCAGGCGAGGACATTCATTGGCCAGGAACCACGCCATCGAACAGGCCACAGGTGACTGGCTGATCTGGACCGATGATGATGTCCAGGTCGATACCCACTGGTTGAGCGCCTACACTGAAGCGATTCGGGAATTCCGGGACAGCACTTTTTTCGGGGGTCCCATCCGACCCGTTTTCACGCCCCGGCAACCTGTCTGGATCGATGAAAATTGGGACAAGTTCAAAGGCTGTTTTGCAGAACGCCAGCTGGGAGAGACTCCCTTTCCTTTCACGAGTGAAACATTGCCTTACGGAGCCAATTTCGCGATCCGCACGGACACCCAGAAGCAGCACCCTTTCGACACGGAACTCGGACGCCGCGGCGACTCGGTCGTCGGCCACGACGAAATCGCACTCTTGCAAAGACTGCTCGAAAACGGGCATAGCGGGCACTGGATACCGGCCGCCCGTGTTTCTCATATGATTGGTCCGGAACGCCAAACGGCCGCTTACATTCGAGATTACTTTATCGGCCAGGGGCGAATGCTGGTTGCCAGGGACCCGGACCATAACGGCGACCCGAAACAGCTTGCCCGTGAATCGCGATGGGAGTTGATCTGTTCGCGGGCCAAGCGTTTCATTTCAGATTCAGATACCTGGACTTCGCACCTGATCCGGAGCGGGCTGGCCGAGGGCCAGTATCTCGAGTTGACCGAGAGGTCGGCCGAGAAAAATTCTGTCTGAGTTTTCCAGCCGGCCCGTGCATCCGATCGGGCTTCACCCCGCCTGGTTAACCGAGGGAAGCGAGGAACTCACTCATTTCGCCAGCGGCGTGCGAGTCATTTTGGGCCCGCGCCTGCTCAATTCCCTCGACCAGCACACGGCGCGATTCCTCAACCTGTTCCACCCGGGCCAGCAGTTGGCCCAGCATGAAAAAGGCAGGAACGTACGGGGGTGAGTCCTGCATCAGGCCACGAAACATTTCGATACCCCGTTCGTTTTCTCCAGCACTTTCCAACTCCATTGCCAACGCATAGCGCAGGAACGTGTCGTTGGGGTCATTGACCAACATCGCCTCAAGCTGCTCTCGCCGTGACATAGTCTCCTCCTCTGATTCCACTTCCCTACTCCCGGGGATCTGGGGACGGGGTCCGCTCGCAAGCGACCAGCCAGCCGATCGTCCGGAAGCCGTCACCCCAACGGTTCTCCCGGCTCGGTTGGCGACTACCCGCAATCAAGCGACTTGTATCGAGCAACCGAAACCCGCTTTGGTTGAGCTCCCGACACAATTCGCGATAACGAAAACTGTGAATGAACAGGTTTCGAATCGACCGGTAGTCGGCCTGGCGATCTCCAATCTCTGCGCGCCCCAACAAGGACCTCCAAGCATTGTCGATCATCCATTTCCATCCACCCGGGTAATGACTGTGATACCAATAATTGTGGGCATGTACAACAAACCGACTGCCCGGCTTGAGGATTCGACAGGCATGGTCCAGGAATCGCCGCCGGTTAGCCCTCCCCCGGATCATGCCCAGGGTGCTGAACATGCAAATCCCGAAGTCCACCGACTGGGAAGCGACGCCGTCCAGTTCGACCAGGTTGCCCAGCAGAGGGAGAAACGACTGGTCGGGACGGAATTTGGATTTTTTTTGCTGCACCTTTTCGATCGCCTCCCTCAACATCGCGCGGGAGAGATCGAGTCCCAGAACGCCGCGGCATCCATGCAACAGCAGGTTGAGTGCGTGGCGCCCCGTACCGGTGCCGAAATCGGCAACCAGCAGGTCATGTGGATCGGCTGGCAGGTACTTGGAAATATAACGCCAATCGAGCTCGGTTAAGGGATCGTTCTGGAGAAATACGTCGTACTGGCCGGCCACCTGTTGCGAGCGGACATAGTCCCAGGTGCCAGCCGTCATCCCGGGGCGCAGCGACCAACTTCCGGCGCACTCATGTGACCGTCGCAATCCTCCCGACTTACCTGATTGTGACATGCCAACAGCCGATCAAGTTTGTGGGTATCAACAGGATTTAGCACCTGTTGCCTTGGGGTGGTATTTGTTATCGTGCCAGACCGTGGTTTTACCAACACAGATTTTATTCACCAATGTTCAACCCAATTTTTCAGGAGCAAGAACGTGGCTATACGCGTTGCAGTCAATGGCTTTGGCAGAATCGGCCGACTTACCTTTCGAAACCTGATGAGTCGCCCCGATGAGTTCGATGTGGTCGCCGTTAATGATCTAACCGACAACCGAACTTTAGCAACTCTGTTGAAATATGACAGCGTCCATGGTCGATATCCTGGTGAAATCAGCTTCGATGACGAGAGTATCGTGGTCGACGGAAAAACAATTCGGGTCTTTGCCGAGCGCAACCCCGGCGACCTGCCCTGGGGTGACCTGGGGGTCGATGTGGTCGTCGAGAGCACGGGGGTTTTCCGCGGTCGTGAAAAAGATGGCAAACCTGGCTATGATTCGCATCTGACAGCCGGTGCAAAAAAAGTTGTCATTAGCGCCCCGGCTAAAGATGCCCCCGACCTGACTTGTGTGATCGGTGTTAACGACGATCTGCTGACAGCTGAAATGCAGTGTGTCTCCAATGCCAGCTGCACCACCAACTGTCTGGCCCCCGTGGCGAAGGTCCTACATGAAAATTTTGGGATCGAAACCGGATTGATGACCACCGTTCATGCCTATACGAACGACCAGAGCATCCTGGACCTGCCGCACGGCGACCTGTACCGCGCACGGGCTGCCGCAGCCAACATCATCCCCACGTCGACCGGAGCTGCCCAGGCAGTCGGAATCGTCATCCCGGACTTGAATGGAAAACTGACCGGCATGGCGATGCGAGTCCCGGTTCCATCGGGCAGCGTGGTTGACCTGACGGTGAACTTGGCCAAGGAGACCACCGTGGAGGAAATCAACGGGGCGATGCAGGCGGCAGCCGAAGGGCCGCTCAAAGGTGTCTTGTTTTACGCTACAGACCCGTTGGTCTCCACCGACATCATCGATGACCCCCACAGCTCTGTTTTTGCAGCCGACTTTACCGAGGTGATTGGCGGAACGATGGCCAAAGTGGTCAGCTGGTACGATAATGAATGGGGTTACAGTTGCCGCACTGCTGACTTGATCGCCAAGCTCGGCTCTTTCTAGCGGTAGCACACTGAAAAAACTGAGGGAACCCAGACGTCCCAATTTGTCGCCCCAGCCCCCGATTAACGGGGCTGGGGCTTTTTTTATTGGACCCCTGGGCCGGTTAGGGATAAATTGTAGATGTCCCGTCGCCACTCCTTCCCTCCCACTGCCAACCCCGTCCGAGATCAAGGTTTCCTGTTGAAACGACCTTCTCCACCGCTGCCCGACTTGCGTCGCCCACCCCGCTACGGGGTCTATTTATGGTGGCCCGAAGAGGGGTTCGACTGGGTTCATCCCGACGACGTTGAACTGGCCTTCGCCTTGATCCCCAGCAAGCGGGTCTTTTGCCGGCAGGACGATGAGGCCCCTTACTCCCTGCTCCGTTACGGCAAACAGTCGATCCGAGTCAAACCGACAATGTGGTATGAAGTGGAATCAGAGGGTTACGAATTGGACGACCTCGTGGAAGTCAAGTCAAAGATGGGTAAACTGAAACCGATGGTGGCGACGATTGCCGACATTTTCTGGAATCGGCACGATCGGAAGATCGATTATTTCCTTCATTCGGCCGGACGCAGGCTGGAGCGAGCTTACCGGGGTGATGATTTACAGATGGTTCCGGTATTGAATCAACCGATACCGGTCAGGAAGATGGAAATGTTCGCCCGATCGCGCATTGGCTGATCTTTAGTTTGCTTGCGGATCATGTAGAACCCCATTGCCACTGCCGTGCTAAGGTTCGTTTTCATCCCCTCTTCGTGATGCAAACAGGCCTGGTGGGCCAAGGTTGCCAGACTGGACGTTGCATTTTCAAGAATCGATAATGCGGGCTTACTCTGTTTGGCGAAGATAAAACAACCCAAAGAGATTGACCTGAAAAACACCCCGGGGGTTACCGAGGCCGGCACCTCCACAACTTGCCCGTTAAACCAAACGGGTCACCATCATCGATCCCGTCTATCGGCAACTCAAAAGAGTCTTGTCCTGCCGCAACAGGTACACTGGTTGGGCCGCACAAAAAGAACCAGCCCCAGGGTGAAGATCATCAGGAACCCCAAGGCGAATGGTGGAATCGAGATCGGGTAATGCAATTCCTGTCGCCAACAGGATCGGCAGTGCTTGACGACGCCGGCAGCTGGCTTGTCAACGTCTTGAAACGTATCCAGCAATTCGTTCGATTCGGCGATATTCTTGGAAGTAGTCAATGTTGACCTGGAATTGGAAGTGCAACACGGAACAGAGAAACTCGCGTCAGAAATTACGATTCACTATGCATAAACAGGGCAAATCGAGATCCGAGGCAGAATCCCATCCTATTTTACCATTCAACTGGAATAGTCAATGACAACTGGAAGAATTGCAGACCACACGAGTTAAAATGGATTAGAATCTAGGTTCGCTAACGGTTAAAACGGTCGTGCGGGCTCAAAACCCCGAAAGCGGCAAACCGAACCCTTCTTTCGGTATCGATTTTACGGTTCGCAACGATTTCACCTTGACCCCGAGCCGGCCTGCGTTCGATCATAATTAACGGACTTCCATCAATCATCCAGACTCTCGAGGCAGTCAAACTGCCTCGATCGAAATTTGATTCTGCAACCGATTCAAAACCGCATTTCGATGCGACACCGGAGACCCGAGACGAGTGAACCTGACCGACACATTTGCACCGTTTTCCCCACCGCTCGTTGATTTTGTTGAGCAAATCCGTTACTGGGCTCTTGCCATTCCGGATCAGACAGCGATGCGTTTCCTGCCGCGCGGTGAAGAAGATCCGATTGAACTGACCTACCAC
>JAKVBG010000089.1 GCA_022447605.1 Mariniblastus sp. | reverse complement strand
GACGCCAAGCAACACCAACAGTGGCCAGATTATCTGCGTCTTGCCAAACATGCGGGGGATTATAACAAAGAAACGCCACCTGCAAACCGGCGATTCTCGAAGTCTACTAGGGGATAAACCTCGGTTCTGGGGCACCGGCAGAAATGCGTGTAGCATTTCTTTTGGTGCCTACGGTTGTCCGTAGTTTTCAAGGTGGAAGGGGCCGTAAAAGTCGACTTTAAAGTGCGAGAGAACACAAAAAAACAGCGCGCACCAATAAGCGATTGCACGACTACCCTGGTTAACGGCCAACCTTATCTAATCAAGATGATCAAATTGCGTTTGCCAAAACGTTTTTCTGTGGCATCTCCGCCCCTCTTCGCCCCAGGTTGCCCAAACTCGGGTAAAGAACGGGCATCTGAAAAGAAAAATACAAAAGCACGGGAACCACCCGCTGAACCTCTCTCCGTTTCCCTGGTCAACCACCACCCAGCAGACGTCTCAGCGAGGGAGAAGCACTCCTTTCATCGCACGCGTGCCCCATTGGGCACGAAGGTCGAACTCGCCGCAACCCCCTCCAGGCGGTTCGTTGCAAAGCTGCCCAAATCACGGCCACCAGCTGTTCTGGACGACTTGTTTTCACCCGGATAGACTTGCCGGCGCCGTTCTTGCAGACGAATGGATCGAACGCGAGGGAACCAGTGCCAGCGGTCTTCTGGGGGCCTGGCATCAACGGGAGATCGATCCCCCATTTTCGAGGTACCCAAGGAGATGGCTGAATGACCCAGGAAATTGTACTGATTGCCGGAGCCGGCCCGGTTGGGTTGACGGCCGCCCACCGGATTGCCCGTCACGGCGCGCCGGTCCGCATTATTGATGTGGCTGAAGAGCCGACCCAACTTTCCAAGGCGCTGGTCGTGTGGAGGCGCACCCTGCAGGTACTCGATCCGAGCATTGGGTTCGAACGGTTTTTGGCCGCTGGTCATGAGGCCCGCAAGGTGAGCTTCTCTGCACGGGGAAAATCGATCGGCACGATCGACCTGGAGTCCAAGCAGCATGAATTGCCGGCCGGCGTTTTTATTCCGCAGTCAGAAACGGAACGCATTCTGATTGAGGCTTTGGAGGCGCAGCAGATTTCTGTCGAGCGCCGCACCCGCCTGGTCGACTTCATCCCTGACAGCGAAGGGGTTACGTGCCAACTGGAGGGGCCGGATGGCGCCGAGCAGGTCCGCTGCTCCTGGTTGATTGGCTGCGACGGGGCCCATTCGACCGTGCGTCACGGATTAAGGATCGACTTTCCCGGTGAGGCGGTGGACCGTCGTTGGATTCTAGGAGACGTCGAAGTTGACACCGAGTGGGATCTGCACGAGACGATGCTTGGAAGCGGGGCGGGAGGCCTTTGCGGATTGTTTCCGGTGGGGCCCAACCGCTGGCGGATTATTGCCGATGGAGGGCCCAGCGAAGCGGGAGCCGCCCGCCAGGAACCCTCGGTCGAGGAATTGCAGGCGGTCCTCGATGATCGGACCAGTCACGGTTGGAGAATTACCGAGGCCCACTGGCGGGGCGAGTTCCGCGTGAGCGAGCGCCAGGTTGAAAACTACGTGCACGGCCGCGTGTTGCTCGCTGGCGATGCGGCCCACGTACACAGTCCGGCAGGAGGACAGGGAATGAACACGGGAATCCAGGACGCAGCCAACCTGGCGTGGAAAGTAGCCCTCTGCTGGCACGGCGGAAGTCCCTCCACGCTTGTCAAAAGTTACCAAGAGGAACGTCACCCGATCGGTGAAACCGTGGTCAAGGCAACCGGGCGGATGCTGCGCGGTGCCATGCTCACCAATCCGATTGCGGTGCACTTCCGTGATATGGCGCTTCACTTGGGACTGGAGATCCCAGCCATCCGGCGACAACTTTCGGAGTTTCTCACCGAGGAATCTGTCAACCTGCGGGCAAGTCGACTCAATGGTGCTGCAATTCGAGGCGCAACGCTTCAGCCAGGTGACGCGCTGACCGATGTAGCGATCGGCGAGGGTGACAACATCCGCCCCGCCACCGACCTGCTGCGAGGATCCGAAGCCGTTTGCCTGGTGTTTGGCAGCGAGCTTGGAGCCAACCTGCCAAACCGCTTTGGAGATCCCCGGCAAGGGTTTGCATTAACCGTCCGGCACGTGGGCCCTGGTACTGACTTCCCAAAGGTCGACCAGCTCGCCCAAGCTCTAGGGTTGACCCAAGGAGGCGTTGCCGTGATTCGCCCCGACAGTGTCGTGGCCGCGGTTGGCACGACCGGGGAGGTTGTCCGCCAACTTTTTGACCAATGGGGCGATGCTTAGACGAACAAGGGTTACAGGTCAAAAGACCGACCCTCCCGGAGGGCACAATCCTCGCGCAGTTCGTCTGGAACCCGCACCGGCCTGTTCGCCTGGTAATCAAAGATGACAATCGTGGAGACCCCATCGGTCGTAATCATTTGCAGCTTTTCACTGTAGACGGCGTGGTCGATGGTCATACTTGTGCGGCCGATCTTGGTGACGCGGGAACCAATAGAAACCGTGTCAGGATAGTGGAGTTGGCGCCGATAATTGCACGTGACCGAAGCAAGGATTGGACCAAGGCCACTGCGATCCATGAAGTTACCCACCTGGCTCTGCTCAATGTAGGCAATCCGCGACGATTCGAACCAGCGGAACGCAACGATGTTGTTTACGTGCCCAAAGGCATCTTGATCGCCCCACTGGATCGGCAACTCTACGACCACCGGGTAGTCCGCTAGTTGTTCGGGTTTCCTGTTGCGATCAGGTTTCATACTCATCAGTTTATCCTTTAGGCTGGGCCAGTTTTCAAGTGTCAAGCGGGCGGGGCTTTCGATCAACGCCAAACTTCCAGTCCACAAACGGACTTAACCCACCACGATCATTCTTCCTGGGCTCGCCCTTGGCGCCATGCGCATGAGGGGCGGATACCCGCCTTCGACGATGACCTGAACGCTTATCCTTGTTGCGGTCAAGCCAATCCCCGACTGCACACTGCATAAAGGACCACATGGGTCCAACCGCATAAACCTCAACACCGAGGAGGCCGCCGCTCAACGACAAGTCGAGGATATGTCGTGATCAATTCTCGTAGTAGCAGGTAACAAACTCTTCCCCGTCTCCGGTGATGCCACCGGAGATATGCCCCAACCGTTTGGGTCCCACCAGTTCGAGGAGCCTGGAAAACGGCGGTTCCTTGATTTTGTACCGCCCCTGCAGGTCAATGAGAATATCCTCAAGATCATCGATGCGCAGGCGCGACTTATAAAGGTTCAGGTCAAAGGAAGATCGTCGGCTGCCCGTTTCGCTCACCTCAAGATAAATGAAGTTGCGATCGCCTGCCTGCTCCACTGCACGGTCGATGATGTTGTGGAGGCAACCAACCGTGCAACCATCTTTGGCTGTTTTATAAATGCCCGTTATCCGTTCGGCGATTTCCGAGGTACTCAGCAGTGGGTAACACGTGTATTCGGAAATGGCCTGACGCTGGGGGTGCTCGATGTCCCATTTGTAACCCAGAAACATCAGCCTGGGGTGGGTCTTGTGGGGGGCCTGCTTTATTTCACCACAGATCTTGTCCCAATATTCCAGATAGACCCGGTAGCTGGCATTCTCTTGGTTCTCCTCAAATCCCAGGAACACCAGGTTTGCCCCAGACAGATTTTCTTGGAACTGGGCCAACAGGGACTCCGGCATTTGAAGGCCAGTACAAATCTCCTTCAAAATCTCCGGCGTTGTATCTGCGCGCGAAATCCCCAGCAGATACCGATTCGCCAATAACTTTCCGGGACTTATTTTGAAGGAACGCTCATATCCGCAAGGGATCTCACGCTGCTCCAGCAGCGTGAATGGTAAAGCCGCCTGTTGCGCTCTCTGAGTGAGCTGTTCTGGCCGATGGTGATTGTGGCGGTGGCTCACCAGAGTGGACCTTTCCTTAAAGGAAACCTGCTTGAGGGTGCGTCTATTCCTGCTGCCGATCGGTCCGGGCAACAGGCTATCTCTATCTTACCCTTATTTAAACTGAGCTTGCGAAGTGAAACAGTGGCTTTTCGTGCCGCCACGGTTTGAACCTGGTCGACTCCCACCCAGGCTCTGGCTTGCCGATCCAGTTTCACCTGCGCAACACCTCTGGATCGTTCCGCCCCCGTAAAGCAATCCCTCGGGGACCCTCCGATCCCCAGTACGGGAAAGCCGTAACAGCATGAAATCCTCACCCGCAAAAATAAAAAAAGCTGCCTGCCGAACTCGTGCGAGGGCACGTGCTCGGCAGGCAGCCACATTGTTGTCAGCTCTGACAAAGGTCACTTAAACGGTTTTTCTCAAACGGCTGCGTCCACGGGCCATTCCACAGAACAGCAGGCCAACAGCCGTTAACAGTGCGGTACTCGCCTCAGGGACTGCAGATGTGCTGCTTTTTACGTTGGCGCCTGCTAGCTGGTCAGCCGTCATGCCAAAGTGCTTTTTCCAGATGGCGTAATCAGCGCTATCAACCGCCCCATTACCATCGCCGTCGGCACGCAAATCTTGGATCGAGCCAAGAGTGTCGTTCCAGACTGCGTAGTCCGCGGCATCAATGATACCGTCGCCACTGAAGTCACCCGGGAGAACTACCGGTGCTAACGATCGGACCGAGTCACTGTCGGCGATGTAATGAAGCAGGTCACCGGCGATAAAGGGTTGGCTAAATTTGATTTGCATGCGACGGTAGATGTCTTGCTGCGGTGCGCTGGAGGACAGGGCCACGATGTCGCCATAGGCAACGTCAATGTCCCAACCAAGATGAGTCCGACTGGGAGGCGTCATCAGGCCAATCATCGGATCGGTGCCACCGGTCGTGCCTGGCGTTCCGATTCCGGGAGTGTTGTCATCGAAGGCTCCGATTTGTCGTCCGGCTGGCATCAGGTCAATTTCAAGCGCCTCGATGCCGTTGAGGCCCGGAAGGCCCTCAAGCACTAACGGGTTACCACCACTTTCGCCATTGAGCGACAATCGCCAGGGACCGGGAAGCATACCGGCGGCTTCGCCGCTGAATGGACCGGTTGGGTTCCACGCAACTGTTTCACTTCCTACGCCGCCGGGCAGGGTTATCGTGACCATGGCCCCGGCCATGTCGGCGCCATTAAGGTCCGGGTGCATTGCCGGAACGGTTTGAACGGTGCCGGCGTTTTCGGTGTAGCTGTTGACCATCAGGGCTGCCGAGGCGGTACCCGTCGACATCAACATGGCCAATCCGAACACGAGATGGCTCGTGAAACAAAGGGTCCGCTCGGTTTCTGAAATACTTGACAGAATGGTGGGAAATGTGGCTTTCATCGGTTGGTGCCTCCACAGCATAAAAAAAGGATGGGATTCGTTTCGCCCTCTTCGTTTTTGGGCGATCTGTTGTGTGTAGATGGCAACTCAATGACCCGCCCAAGCACCCGACACACATCCCGAGCAAGAATTTTTATCCTCACCCCCTATTTATCGATAAGTGATTTGACACACACGACTTACTGGCCTTCCCGAGGAATTTTCTGGGCCCTAACTCGGCTGCGAAACAGGAGTCGAGCTAGGAATCCCAGGTTCATTGGTCCACCAACCCCTCTGCCGGGGGGCTGGCCATCTCACGGCCCTTGACGTGCCGTTCAGACGTTTTCCGCGGGGACCTTTATCCGCAAAGCAGGCCCCTCCAAAAAAAGATTTTTTTGGCCTGTCGGCAAGAACCGTCCAATTTCGGTTTCCAAGATAGGAGCACCCTTCAGCGATTTACCTTGGTCAACCAGGTTTTCCTTTCCTGCGTGCCCTGTGGGCGGGCCTCGTGATCCAAGAGGTGTGGCCCTGGAGTGGATTGCTGGGAATCGCGAATTCTGTCGTAACACCACCGGCCAACGAGTGGAGCGAAAAATGTTACAGCAATTAGATTTCTCCGAATTGGCAGCTCTTGTTTCTGGCAGTTCGATTCAGCGGTTCACCTGCCGCAAGAGGCCGAATAAATAGCTATGTCAACGGCGAAGATCAGGCAGTTTTTCTCCTGGCGGTGCGTTCCACTGGAATGCTGCTGTATGTGGTGTGTTGTGGCTCGCCTGGGATGCCACGGCGAGTTGGGCGCATTCCCACCGACCGGTTCCCGGAATACCGCACCCTTCGATGGAATTGACAAG
>JAKVBG010000088.1 GCA_022447605.1 Mariniblastus sp. | reverse complement strand
CGAGAAGCCTGCCCTGTTTACATCGAGCAGCTCCGAGACGCATTTTCTGGGTGAGGATCGCTGGCAAGCCGACCGAGTTGGTTCATTCATGCACTTTTGGGAAAGTTTAGCGGTTGGTTGTGCGGGGAAGACCGTCGCGAGACATCCTCCGATAGCGCAACTACCAAATTCTCGCTCAATAAGGTGTTCCTTCAGCGACTGGGGGTGTTGCCGAGACGGTCTCCGGTGGTTGGTTGTCCAGCAATAGGGGCTGGGGCTGTTTCAATTTCATCGGGTCGACTGTAGTTGTGGTGGTGCCCGTCATGTATATTAGGAGTGGTCGTTTGCTGGGGCGGGAGTTTCTTTAGCCGGGCGAAACGGCTTTTTGATGCCCCCCATTGGCGTTGGCCGTTGGTTGCTACCAACGGGCGTTTGCTGGTTACTTTAAGGATGCGTTGCTTGCGTGAGGCGTGCACGAATATGAACCCAATCCATGAGATGTCTGATGTGGCACAACTTTGTGGTGCCGATTACCCCAATGTTGTTACGGTGGCTGTGGATCAGCAGTATTGGCAGGATCAAACGGATGACGAACTCATCTGGGGATATTTTTGCCTGGAGATCATTCGCCAATTCGAGCAGATTCTGCTCGACGTAGTTCAACCGATGGTCCATGGTCCGATTCACAGCAGTATCGGACAGGAGGCAGTGGCGGTGGGAGCCGCCATGGCGCTGGAAACCAACGACAAGATCACGTCGACACATCGCGCACATCACCATTTTCTGGCCAAAGCGATCGCTCACTACGCACCACCTTGTCAAGATATTTGGTCGTATGAAAAAAGTGACGTGCTGCGTAATTGTCTCCGCAGGACTTTGGCTGAAATTATGGGACTCAACCAGGGTTGGGTTGGTGGCCGAGGAGGATCGATGCACCTGTTCGACGACGAGTCGGGCAACATCGGGACTCAGGCGATTGTGGCGGGCAACATTCCCTATACCTCGGGAATTGCCTTTGCCGAAAAATTTCGTGGCACAGGTAACGTCGCGCTGGCTTATCTCGGCGACGGTGCAATTTCAATTGGACCCTTTCACGAAGGGATCTGCCTGTCCAAAGTCTACGATCTCCCGGCTATTTTTGTGATCGAAAACAATCTTTATGGGGTTGCTACGCCCGCGCGACAGGCGACAGGCCTGGACGACCTGGTGGTTCGTTCTAGCGGTTACAACATTCCCGGACTGATCGTGGATGGGATGAACCCGCTGTCGATGAAGCGGGCAGTCCAACTGGCCAAGCAGCATGCCGTTGATGGTGGGGGGCCGGTCCTGATTGAGGCCAAGACTTACCGCTATTACCATCAAGCAGGTGGTATGCCTGGGAGTGCCTTTGGATATCGTTCTAAGCAAGAGGAAGCCCAATGGGCCGGTCGTGACCCACTCGCCACCTCTCCCCGTGCACTCATTCGGCGAGGCCTGCTGGATGAGGATGGCGTGGCTGCGGTCAATAACCTGGCAAAACAACTGGTCGAGGATGCCGTTGATTACTGTAGCGAGGCCGATGCCGAGGGGACCCGCTCGGTTCGCCCCGAGTTTATTCCGAAGCCAGAAGATGCAATGGTTCACCTTCATAGCGACGGTCAGGAGTTCGCTGGTGTTGACTATCGTGAGTTTTCTGATGCCATCCCAACTCGCAATGTTAAATTGAACCAGGCCAAGTCGGCCGCGATTGCCCGCTGGATGGAACTGGAACCGGAGACTTTCATCCTGGGTGAAGATGTTGCCAACATGAAAGGGGGGGCCTACGGAGCAACTCGTGATGCGGTAGCTCGCTACAGCGAACGCGTACTCAATGCACCGATTGCCGAAGGGGGTATTGTGGGCCTGGGGCAAGGGGCTGCTGTTATGGGAATGCGGCCGATTGCTGAAATTATGTTTTGCGACTTTGCCCTGGTTGCTGCCGATGAACTTTTCAATCAGTGTGCCACGTGCCGCTACATGTATAACGGGCGGGTTGACGTACCGCTGGTGGTGAGGACCCGCTGCTCGGCGGGCCGGGGATATGGAGCCCAGCATAGCGGCGATACGGCCGGATTATTTGCGATGTACCCTGGCTGGCGGATTGTGGCCCCCACAACCCCTTTTGACTACATCGGCCTGTTCAACAGTGCGATGCGGAGCCTCGATCCGGTGATGGTCCTGGAGCATCACGAACTCGACCCGCTCGAAGGGCCCATTCCAGAAGGAGATCTGGACTACCTGATCGAGATGGGGAAAGCCCGAGTTCGGCGAACGGGTAGTGACCTTACGGTAATCACCTATTTGAGTCTCGTTCCCCGAGTCCTTCGTATTGCCGAAGAACTTGCCAGCAGCGATGGGCTTGATATCGAAGTCATTGACCTGCGTACGCTCGACTATGCCAGCATTGATTTTGAGACTCTTACAACCAGCCTTGAGAAAACAGGGCAGGGAATTATTATCGAGCAGGCAATGGCAACCCAGTGCCTGGGACCTTACGTTGCGACGCAACTTCACCAGAATTGTCATGCGACGCTACGTCAACCGATTCGTCAGCTTGCCAGCGCGGCCTTGCCGATGCCAGTTTCCAAGGCCCAGGAAACGACGGTGATGATTAGCGACGAAACCATCCGTAATGGTTTGATTCAAACCATATCGGGGCAATTGAATCCGGTACTGCAATCAGCCGATTGACCGAGAATTATTGGGTCCGAGCAGGACTTTATGTTTGATTTCAGTGGAAAAACGGCTGTCATCACCGGCGCCGGAGGTGCCATTGGTGGTGAAATTGCACGCGGCCTTGCAGAAGCAGGGGCGGGCGTGGCGATTTGGGATATCGCGCCAGAGGCCGCTCGCCGCAAAGCCGACGAGATCAGTACAGCTACCGGCGGTGAGGTTCTGCCCGTTGAGTGCAATGTTGTGTCAAAGCCAGGTGTGAAAGAGGCCTTTGAAAAGACGGTGGCCCATTTTGGCACCATCGACATGCTGATCAATGGGGCAGGGGGGGGACAAAAAAGTACCACCACGAGTAACGAACTGGAGTTCTTCGACATCGATCCGGATCAAACGCGTGCGGGTATCGACCTGAATTACTTGAGCGCCGTCATTCCATCACAGGCGGTCGGTCGGCTTTTTGCCGAAAAAGAAGCAGGTGCCATCGTCAATATAACGTCGGTGGGGGGTGGTTTGCCCTTGTCGCGCGCCTTGGCCTACTCCAACGGTAAGGCGGCTGCCGACAGTTTTACGCGCTGGCTTGCGGTGCACATGGCAACGACCTACTCGTCAAAAATCCGCGTGAACGCTGTTGCCCCCGGGTTTATTATTACCGACCAGAATCGTTTCCTGTTGGTGGATCAAGAAACGGGCAACCTGACCGAGCGGGGAGAAACCATTCTCAAAAATGTTCCCGCGGGCCGGTTTGCAGAACCGGGCGAAATCGTGGGCGGAGTGCTTTGGCTGCTTTCGGAGCAGGCCACTTTTGTAAATGGCGCCATCATTCCGATCGATGGTGGGTTTTCAGCGTTCGACGGGGTTTAGGGGAATCCCTCTATTCCCGGCGCGCCGCAGCGCATCACGAACTCGTGTCACCACCGGGCGTTTCACGCAACTCGAGAACCTCGCCATCGGGACCGTAGAAATAGACGATCCAAACATCTGGCCGAAATTCTACCGGTTCGCTAATGAAGCGAACGCCCTTGGCCTTGAATTTCTGGTAGTCGCCCCGGACATCTGTGGATTGCAAGCCGATATGGACAAACGCCTGGTCGGCCTGACGCATTGTCGAAGCCAGCGGGGTGCCTCTCGGCTGGGTGTATTCGAACAGTTCCAGCATCGTCTCGCCACACATGAGATGGGCAATTTTGGCCGAACAGCCAGGCATCCCGACCACTTTTCCCAACTGGGTGTCAGGACCGCAATCGAGTTCGCGGACCAGTTCAAATCCCAATAAGTCGCGATAGAATTCAAGTGACCGCTCTATGTTGGCGATGCTTAACGCCATATGTTCGAGTTTTGTGATCATTGAGTTGTCCTGAAGGGGGAGGGCTGCCACAAGAATGTCCGGTTTTCGGCAATCAGTCCATCAACAAGCCGCCGTTGATATCGATTGTGGCCCCGGTGATATAGGCGGCTTTGCTGGAGGCAAGAAAAACGATTGGCCCGATCACCTCATCCACACTCCCGAGTCGTCGCATGGGAATGGACCGTTTGAGTTGCTCAATACCGTCAGGGCCAGCAGGGGCAGTCATGGAAGTATCAATAATTCCCGGTGCAACTGCGTTTGCGCGAACTCCATGCGGGGCGCCATTGCGGGCGAAGGATTTGGTCAATCCTACAATGGCTGCCTTGCTGGAACTGTAGTGCGGTCCGACTGCAAGTCCACCCACTTTGCCGGCAAGCGAAGCAAGGTTCACTATGGCGCCTTCTTTTTGAGCAATCATCGTTTTCAGGGCAGCCTGGCTGGTCAGGAACGCAGAGCGTACGTTGACCGTGAGTACCAGGTCCCACTCCTCTGAGGTGATGTCCTCCAGTTCGGTACGCGGGCAAATGCCGGCGACATTCACCAGCACGTCTATCCGTCCGGTTTGATCGACAATCTTGTCGATCCAATCGGTCACAAAGGTGGGGTCGGAGATATCCCCGGCAGTGAAATTTGGCACATCCGTATCGCGTAGGTCGGTGGCAAAGACTTCGCCACCAAGTCGGCGAAATTCGTCTCCCAGGGGCCGACCAATATCACCGGCGGCCCCGGTAATGGCCACAGTTTTTCCTGCAAACTCCTCTTGGTTCTCGAATTTTTGATTCATCAAGCCCTAGCCATTTCTAAGAAGCAGAGAAACGATTTCCCATGTTTTTGCCGCGCGGTCATTTCGACCTCAAGCATAGTCTATTCGGTGGTGGTCCATAAACCCAGGTGGCCAACATGAATGGGCTGTCAAATTTCGCGACAGGCGGGGGCCACCATATTGCCAGCGGGACCGGTGGGCCAACATGCCCCTTGCTTCTTCGGGGGGCAGTAGAATTGTCACCACCCGCTTGCCATCTCCGGTCTCCCTCACGGAGTTTGCAATCCTGTCCCCGAGAGCAGGTAAATGGCAAAGGTGGCCAGCCAATGTTCTCCCTCGTAGTGTCCGCTAAAGATGTAGGAGAGTCCAGCATCGGTGTGGGCACGGATGGACGTTGTGAGTACCTCGCGCCGCTGGTCGTTCGCAGGTAACCCGGCCGCGATTCCCTGCTGTGTCCACGCCCTGGAAAGGTTGAGGCCGGCCAGGTGCACCAATTTTCCATCGGTAACATCTGGCACCGCCACCGGTTGCAGGAGGTTGGATGTTCTGCCTTCGGGCCTGGCGAAATCTGGCAGAAACGCTGCCAGCCACTGGGTGTATTCTCTTTCTCCAAGCACGCGCCGCATCAAGTCGGCTTCGTTCAGAGACGCCGAAAAAAAGTCTTCGCCCGACGGTTCAAACGCTGCAGGATAGTCGTGATCAGGGAGGTACTTCTGGCGACAGAACGTCATGATTTGCTGCTCGAGTTCTGCGTCACCAACGATGCGGGCATAGTCGAGCAGTTGTGCAAGCGCAAACGCCGTGTCGTGATGCACACCGGTCCGAACTGGATAGGTAAGCCGTGGCAAATAGCCCTTGGTGAGTTCGACGATTTTCGTTTCCAGAGGGCGAAAATTCTCAGCCCACTGCACGGCCTGTGGATCATCCCACGTGTGTAGTTCCGCTGCTAACCGCAAGGCCCAAGCCCAACCATACATGCGCTCAAAACTGTGGTTGTATGGCAACTGGAAGTAGGCAGCTTCGGTCGCAATTTTCTCGGCCGTCAGTTGTTGGTCGAGTAAATTTCGAATCTTCGGTACAACACTGGATTGGGGATAGACTTTTGCCAGGCGAACCAGCATCCAGTGGCCATGGACCGACGAATGCCAGTCGAAACACCCATAGAATACGGGGTGCATCTCGCGCGGAGAACGTGCCGCATCGAGTTCGCCAGTCACAACGTCTGCCGGTTTGTTGGGATATTCGCACTGGATGCCCTCCAGGGCGAGCCGGGCAAATGCAGTGACCTGCTGGTCGGTCAACGGTTGACCAGGGGCCGGGAGTTCGGCGGCCGCATGGTTGGTGAGAGTCATCATTGCGACCATTACTACCAGGATCCGTGCCATTTGACCACTTCGTTTCATAGGCGATTGCTATTGTTAACACGTGAGCCCTGTCGATTCTAACACGACGTAACACGTTTCAGAAACCGAACGTCGGAGCAGCAGAAAATAAGTCCTTTAGCCTTCCTGGGCCAATGGCCCAGTTCTTGTGGGTACCGTGTTGACTGAGACTTGGAAACGGATTTGCTTCGCAGGTGGGGTAGCAATACTCACGAGTTCCAGTGGCCGATTTTTTTGGCAGGTGGCTAATTTCTTGCCGGTGCGGTACGATTTTCTCACAGATTAACTCACTCAACTGGTCCCACTCAACTGCATACCAAGGATCCATCATGAAACGAACTGCATTCGGCCTGTCTTTATTTGCGGGAATTTTGTCAGTCGGGGTTCTAGTGGTTCCTTCGGTTCTGGCAGATCATCACGAGAAGTCGGAGAAAGCCCGTTTTTTTGAATTGCGGACCTACACAACACACGAGGGGAAATTGCCCGAGTTGCATCAACGTTTCAGCAACCATACCAACCGG
>JAKVBG010000087.1 GCA_022447605.1 Mariniblastus sp. | reverse complement strand
CCAGAGATTGCCGTGCGAGGGATCCATGGTGATGGCTTGATAGGGCGAGTCGTACCGCTCGATCAGCGGCACGGTCGAAAAATAGTCGTGGGTAACCATCCCCCAGACCCCCTCGTTGGCCAGGTAGACCTTCGATTTTTCGGCGACCGGAAGGATCTGGTCATAGGCGTCAAAGGCCATTTGCCAGGCGGTTCCCTCCGACATTTCCTCCGGGATCCGTACATGTCCGGGCATCCACCGCTGGGGGCCGGGATGGACATTGACAACATCGATACCAATGTCGGCAGCCGCCTCGATGCATTCCTGGGTGAGCCGGATGTGATCCGCTCGAACCTGGTCGTCGGTTACAATGTAGTCGAGCGCAATAAAGATGTTGCTTACGGCCATGCCGTGGTCACTTGCCACGTTGACCAGGTGTTGAAGCTCGGCCGTCGACATTTCGCGTGGCCGGAAGTGATGCCGGGACCATTCAATCGCCCGGTAGCCGATTTGTGACAACTGCCGACAGACGACTTCCGGAGGGGTGTTTTCAAAACCTTCACGGGCCAGAAACCCTACACGTTCAAGGACGCCAGACATAGCAAACTACAGTGAGGACTGGGGAGTGTGGAAATCGGGATGCGGAGACGGTGAGTTCATGATGCTTCTGAAGGGCCAGGCGCGAGAAAATCGAGGTCGGCCCCCAGGTTGGCTGGAAGAACGTGCTGGGCATAGAGTCTGCGCCAGCCACGCTCAGGGAGCTGTGGTGGTTTCAGGTTTGTTTTGCGGCGGTCACGTTCACGGTTGTCAATCAGTAGATTGACCTGGCGTCGCGGGACATCCAGTTCAATTTCATCTCCATCTTCGACCAGGGCAAGCGGGCCGCCGGCGGCAGATTCTGGCGTGCAGTGCAGCACCACGGTACCAAAGGCGGTGCCACTCATGCGGCCATCGGAAATGCGCACCATGTCGCGAACCCCCTCTTTGGCAAGGTATTGGGGGATAGGTAAGGCGCCTGCTTCGGGCATTCCCGACGCGATTGGACCTGCTCCCCGCAAGACCATCACATGGTCTGGAGTGATCTTCAGCGCAGGATCATCCAGTCGCTGGGCAGCGTCTTCCGGGGACTCAAAGACAACAGCCGGGCCGCGATGCTTTAGCAAATCGGGGCTGGCAGCCGATTGTTTGATCACGGCACCATTGGGAGCAAGCGTGCCAGAGAGTCCTATCAGCGAGCCGGTTGGCCCCAGTGAGGCGCTTAGGGGGCGGATGGTTGTCTGCCAGTCGCCAGGGGGCTGGCAATCTTGGAGCGCCTCGTTGAGCGTCAGGCCGGCCGCCGTTTTTGCAGTCAGGTCAAGGAGTGGCTCAAGCGTTTTGAGTAACGTTGGCATACCACCCGCTTTGTAGAAATCTTCCATGTAGCCGTTGCCTGACGGTTTGCAGTCGACCAGCAGAGGGACTTGCTTGGAGGCTTCGTTGAGGTCTTCCAGCGACAAGGCAATTCCAGCTCGGCGGGCAATTGCCGTCAGGTGAATGATTGCGTTGGTGGATCCCCCTACAGCCACGAGGACTTTCAGTGCGTTTTTAAACGATCCCGGTGATAAAACATCCACCGGTGTTCGTGCGGAGGTAGCCAGTTCGACCGCGGCTCTCCCGCTGGCAGTTGCATGGCGGAGTCGGTCGGCGGTTACCGCCGGTGGCGCAGCACCTCCGGGCAGCATTAGGCCCATGACTTCCGCAAGGCAGGCCATGGTTGAAGCCGATCCCATTACCATGCAGGTTCCGGTGGTGGGGCAGAGAGATTGCTCGACTGCTTCGATTTCCTGGTCAGAGATCTCCCCTCCGCGGTAGGAATTCCAGTAGCGCCTGCAGTCGGTGCAAGCGCCCAGCCTGGTGCCCTGCCAGTCTCCGGTGATCATCGATCCTGTTACGACACAGAGTGCGGGTATGTTGGCCGAGACAGCCGCCATCATTTGGGCGGGAACAGTTTTGTCGCATCCACCGGCCAGCACGACGGCATCCATCGGTTGGGCGCGAATCATTTCTTCAGTTTCCATCGCAAGCAAATTGCGAAAGAGCATGGTGGTGGGAGAGCAGAGAATTTCGTTGAGCGAGATCGTCGGGAATGCAAAAGGCAGCCCTCCGGCCTCGAGGACACCCCGCTTGATGGCCGAGATCAGCTCGGGCATATTGCGGTGGCACGTGTTGTAGTCGCTCGACGTGTCAACGACACCAACAATGGGTCGCTCGAGGTCGGTGCGGTCATAGCCGGCCGAGGCCAAAAATGCCCGGCGCAGGTACCGGCTGAATTCCGGATCGCCATACGAGGTGAGTTGGCGATTAATTCCAGTTGGTTGATTTGCAGAGGCCATAAGTCGCGGTCACATGCCGCCTTCAAAGTTTTAAGTTGATGTACTTGGTTACGGTGTAGTAATCAATTCCCTCGCTTCCACCTTCTCGGCCAAACCCAGACTGCTTGATTCCACCAAACGGCATCTCTGCTGAGGCGATAACCAGGTGGTTCACGCCGACCATGCCGACTTCCAGGCCTTCTGATGCATGGAAGGCGGTTTTGGTGTTTTGCGTGAAGATGTATCCGGCCAGACCCAGTTCGGTATCATTGGCTTGTTGTAACACATTCTCCATATCATTGAAGGTAGTGATGGGTGCGATCGGTGCAAACGGTTCCTCGTGCATCAGCTTCATGGAGTCGTCGACGTTGGTCAGCACGGTCGGCTCATAGTAGTAGCCGTTCTTATGGCCATCGGGGCGACGACCACCACAGGCAACGGCTGCTCCCTTGGAGACGGCATCAGCCACCAGTGATTCGGTAGCAACAAGCCGGCGCTCGTTTGCCAGGGGGCCAATTTCAACACCTTCCTCCCGACCGTTGCCCAGTCGCATTGCCTTGGCCGTTTCGACAAATGTTTTGGTGAACCGGTCCACGACCGATTCATGAACAAAGAATCGGCTTGCTGCAATGCACACCTGTCCATTGTTGCGGAATTTTCCTTTGGCACAGGTGGCGGCTGCTTCTTCAACATCAGCATCTTCAAAAACAAGGACCGGCGAGTGGCCTCCCAGTTCCATCGTGATCGACTTGATTTGGTCGGCTGCCTGATGGAGAACCTGTTTGCCAACGTCGACCGAACCGGTGAGGCTGATTTTTCGAATGATGGGCGACCTCAGCAGTTGTTCGCTGATTTGGGCGCTTTTGCCGGTGACAACGTTGACCACTCCGGCGGGCAGCTGTGCCGATTCGCACGCCTGTGCAAGCATGAGCGTGGCCCGAGGTGCTTCAATGGCCGGTTTGACGATGATCGAACATCCTGCCGCGATTGCCGGAGCCATTTTGCGGGCGGAAAGGAGTGCCGGAAAGTTCCAGGGGCTAAACGCAGCCACCGGCCCGACCGGTTGCCGCAGGACCAGCATGCGATGGTCTCGCGAATGCCCGTCGATGACGCGGCCGTAGATCCGCCGCGCTTCGTCGGCGTACCAATCGAATTGGTCGGCGGTTGCCATGATTTCACCCTTTGCCTCGGGAACCGGCTTTCCCTGTTCATCGGTGAGTACCTCAGCGATGGTTTGTGCATGGGCCCTTATCCAGTCGGCAATGTGGCGAAGCTTTGCACTCCGTGTCCAGGCATCAACTTCCCGCCAATGGCGCCACCCGCGGTCGGCAGCAGCCAGGGCCCCGTCGAGGTCACTGGTTGTGGCCTTGGGAACTGAGTCGATGGTTTCGAGGGTCGCCGGGTTGATAATATCGATCCGCTGGTCGTCGGACGAACCGGTCCACTGTCCATCGATATACATGTCGTGGGGAATATTCATCGTGCCTCTCGTAAAATACCATTCAGGTGAGCCGCTGTTTACAATCCAATCTTGTGTCTCATCTCCTGGGTCGCCTCAGTCCAGTTGCCTACATTCCAGCGGCCGAATGCGCCAAGGCCGGCCAGTTCGTCAGAGCCAAAGTAAACCGGAACGTAAACCAGTGAGAGACCTCCGTTGCGATAGGCTTGTTCCAAGGCCTCTTTCAAGTCTTCCGGTTTTCGGACTGGGCCGAATGTCTTTACGCCGTCCACGGCGTTGGCCCACGCTATGTAATCGACTTGTACCTGATCGTTGGTGGCATGGTCGTCCCGGTACTGCGCCTCTTGGAGTCCCGAAATAGCCCCCATCCGGCGGTTGTCCATGACCAGGATGGTACCTTTGGCGCCATGTTGCACACCATCGATCAAGATCTGTGGGTTCATGGTGAACGAACCGTCTCCGGTATGGGCAAGTGCATAGAACGGTTTGTCGGTCAGTGCCGTTGCCAATACTGACGAAACAGAAAATCCCATGTAGCTTGCACCTGTTTCGGTAAAGGTGCGTCCGAGGCGATCGTCTTCAACGACCTGAAAGCCGTTAGCTTGGACATCGCCGGCGTCGAAAAAATTCACGACATCCTCTTTTGAGCGGGCCCACTCGGTGGCAACGTGGATGGCCGCGGGCTGGGTCAAGACAGGTTCATTCCAAACAGGGTCGACCAGAAGTGGGTGGTCATACCGCTCTTTTTTGAAAGCATCCCACTGCTGTTTTCTTGCCGAGCATTCCTCAAACCACTTCGAGTTTCCAGTGGTTGACCGCTTGCGTGTCTTGAGTACACGGTTCAACTCGGTCAGGGTTGAGGCGGCATCGCCCATCAACGAAATCGTCGAACCGTAGTGGGTGGCGGCCTCGACGCTGGTATTAAGGTTGATGACCTGTCGAACCTTGGGGTAGGCGGTCCGGGAACTGTCGGACTGGCAGACGAAGCGGGAGCCGATCGCAACCAACAGGTCCGCCTCCTCTTGTGCGTAGTTGCCGCATACGGATCCTTTACTGCCCGCAACGGTCATGTTTCGCGGGTGGTCGTAGGGGATCACTCCCGAGACAAGTGGGCTGGTGATTGCAACCCCATCGACCAGTTCTAAAAATTCCGTAATTTCCGGGCCAGCTGTGCGACCACCACCCCCGATCCGAACGACAACCCGCTGGGCAGTCTGGAGTGCCTCAGCAGCCCGCTCGTAGGAGCCGTCGTTTCGTGCAGCCCCCAGTGCCGGAGGTGCCTCGCGCGGTAGTTCGTCCAGATTGAAGTTTTCCAGCGTGGCGGGCTGAGTGTTCATGGGCATCAAAAGGTAGAACGGTCCGGCGGCATGCGGATGGTCGACGGTGTTCATTGCTCGCCGCAGGGCCGTTGCCAAAGCCAACGGTGTATGCAGGCAGTAAGCGGATCCCATAGTTGAACAGAGCTGTAAATACAGGTGTTGTTGATACTTGGGAATCTGTTGCATGTTGGGGCCTTCATCTTCGGTGGTTTCATCCCCAAAGAGATAATAGACCCCCAGGTTGTCGCTGGCGGGTGCCAGCGAGCCAGCCAGGGCATGCATCGCACCCGGGCCAATAGAAGTGACCACTGCTACTTTTTCGCCGGTCACCCAGCGAAGGGCCGCGGCGGCATGGGAGGCCGCGGTCTCATGCCGCACTGGATACGTCTTAACCAGTCCTGCCTCTTCGTAAACCCGCAGCACTTCGCCGATTTCGGTGGAACCGTGTCCGAAGACGACAAGAAACCGGGTCACATCCTGGAGCATGAGGCCAAGGACAAGGGCTTCTGAGAGTGTGGTGTCAATTTGGCGTGGCAGTTCGCCCTCTTGAAGGGCTTTTTCAATGCCGCCTGCCTTGGCGATGATGCCTGCCCGCCGGGCACGGGAATTGGCGACCACAGAAACAGGGTCAATGCTCATGGGATGGGTTTTGCTGCCGGTTCTGGAGTTTCTGGGATGCATGAAAGGGGGACGGGAAATCAGCCGTAAGAAGCGGCTTCTCGCGCCTGGGGACGTGATTAAAAGTGGATAACCAGCCGGGCGACGAGATCGTGGATGCGAGGCATATGCTACCGGAAAATTGCGACGAGGTGACAATATAAAGTTGCCAGCGGGCGGCGCCAACTGGACACGGTTGACCAAAACAAGGGCTGGACCAGGTTTGCCAGACCACTTGCGTTTGCCTCGCAAATGGTGCAATGATGCGTAACTGGAAGTGGCAGTTGCGATCTCCGGAAGCAGAGGACCTCGCTGGCCATTTCCTTCGGTTTCCTAGTCGTTCGGTCGGCAAGGCCGTTTGGTAAAATCGTCCGCCCATTTTCTCGTTTGCATTTATTGAAGAGTTTGGAAACTTGATGTCTAGATTTAGCGATCAGCTGGCTTCTCAGATTCGGCAGGTTGGTAATCCGGTTGTTGTTGGTTTGGATCCCCGTTGGGATCCATTGCCTGAGGAATTAAAATTGCCCGGTTTGCCATCTCTCCAGGTGCAAGCAGAGATTTTCGAAAAATTTTGTCGCGAGGTCATTGATGTCGTGGCTCCGCTGGTTCCGGCAGTCAAACCGCAGATGGCCTTCTTCGAAGAATTAGGGCCCAGCGGGATGATCGCACTTTCGAATGTCGTCGCATATGCTCAAGAGAATGGACTGCTGGTTATTTTGGACGGTAAACGGGGTGACATTGGCAGCACGGCAGAAGCGTACGCCCGGGGTATCTTGGGACGCGGCCAAAGTGCCTGGGGGGCTGATGCGCTGACGGTGAACCCCTATCTCGGAGAGGACAGCCTGACACCATTTATCGATGTTGCGGTCCAGCGAGAGTCAGGTCTGTTTATACTGGTCAAAACTTCGAATCCGGGCGGCGGC
>JAKVBG010000086.1 GCA_022447605.1 Mariniblastus sp. | reverse complement strand
ATAAGCTTCAGGTCTTTGCCGCCACCGGGCCGCTGGAGCAGGTTGTTTTTGCGGATGAGTGAATCAAACATCCAGAGAAAGGCCAGATCGCTTTGGACTTGCGACTCAACCCGCTTGCCTCCCCCTGGATAGGTGGTCCGGCTGCGCGCGCGGGCACAGAGTTGGTCGTAACTTCCTAAATCAGAGAGATCGTACCGCGCATCGAGAAGCCGATACGCTTCGCGGCCCTGGCTCACCCATCTCCGCTGTTCCGGCACGCTGACCTGGATGAAATCAACCTCGGGGTAAGTTTCGATATGGGCCCGCACGACCGTCTCGACCATTTCGGCCAGTCGCGGATCGGTCAGCGGTTGGTCGTTGCCAGGTTGAATGTAAAGGCCGCCCAGCTGATCGGACGGCTGGGCCGCGGGGATGAGTTTTTGAAATTCTTTGGGCCAATTAATGACTCCAAACGAGGTGATCGTTTGCATTCCCAGTTGGCGGGCTTCTTGATGAATGCCTTGCACCAGTGCGACGGCCCGCCGGTGAAGATCCTCTGCCGACTCGGCACCGACCAGTTCCGGGTTGGTAAAGACGGTCATGCCCGAAAAATGTTCGCGTCCGATCGTGTCGTCGTCGATCGGGTGACGTTGTCCAAAGTACATGAGACCCGGCGGTTTGGGCATCCCGCGAAAAGTGTAGTGCACGAACGGTTGGTGTGGCCACAAAAATGTGTGGATGCGGTTGTATTTCATCTTGGCGATCTGCTGCAGGAATCGCACGTTTTCCTCCAGGCTCCACGAGACCGGTCCCAAGGGGAGGTCGTTTACCAGTCGCCAGCAGCGAATAGGCATGTTGGGTTCCATCACCACGTCGACCTCTGGCAGGCCTGGCCAGGCGCCCCGGGGCGGATAGATGTCGCCATCGATCAGGTAACGAACACCCCACCGCTCGACCAGTTCATACACGGCCCACATCGTTGCCACGGGGCTACCCCCACCGGCGACCAGTACCGGTTTCCCGGCAAGCGTGCCCCGTTTCAAGACAATGCCCTGATCACTGAGCTTTGGCCAGCCGTCCACTCCCAGTGCCTTGGCCACGGCGGGGTTGGTTTCGGGCGACCCTACCAGCAGCCCGGTTTCGGCTGTGGTCAGATCGCTGGCCGGTTGGACCTCAAGCCCAAAGAGCTTGTTGAGGTAGTCGCCCAGTTGGTCTGCCGCAAACTGCTCCAGCCCTGGTGCGTCAGCTCCCACTACAATCCCAGGATGGTTGCCATGATTGCCCCACCCCTGCGATGAAGATAAAAGTCCCCCCAGGCAGCCGACAAGCAACGTCAACGGAATCTTCCAGCCGCTAGTCTTCATCAACTTAAGGTCCTCTCGGAAGGGAATATTTTGAAAAAGTCGATCTCGTTAACAACGTCACCTCAGCAGCCAAACCTGACCAATCCAACGAGTGGTTTTTGCGAGACCACTTTGGATTTGTTTTTCAGCCTGCTAGCGTAGGTGTCCTTGGTCTCTATTATGAAACCTTGGCCACTATTATGAAAGATACCGGCTGTCAGAGCGCACGTCAGGGAAATTTTGTGGCCAAGTGGGAGGAAAGCCATGGGGAATTGAAGATTTGTCGAGGGTTCGAACCCTCACCGGAAGAACCCATAATGCCAGGGCCATGGCAGGGCGTTACGAGTCTGAGGCAGATGCGACTGAAGTTCCTGCGCATGACTCACGTTAGTTGCGGTGTTGTCTGCTGCTCGATAAAATGGCTCGCGTCAGTATCTTTTTGTGACTCTCCGTCAGTGTCTTTTTGTGACTCGCGTCAGTGTTTTTCTGTGCCTCTTAGTTCAGTGTTTTTCAGGTCTCTCCTTAGGGAATGATAGGTGTCAATCGTGGCTGATCTCGCACAATGCTCCAAAGACGCGCACTTCTCGAGAGACGAGGTTGAGTTCTTTCGAACCAACGGATATGTCGCCGGGCCACGTGTTCTTTCGGACGAACAGATCGACTGCCTGCGAAGGCGTTGTGATGACATCGCGTCTGGACGGATTGAATTTCCGGAGGAACTCAGTGGGCTGGCCAATGCAGAGGTCAAAGGCAACCCGCAACTTTCCAAGATTGTCAACTTGTTTCGCCATGATCCGGTTTTTGCCGAGGTGATTGGCAGTTCCACAATCAGCCGGTTGGCGCATGACTTGATGGCTGGTCCGGTGCGCGTGTGGGAAGATCAGTCGATTGCGAAGGCCCCGGGAGATGCGCATGGCGTGGTGGCATGGCACCGCGACTACACGTATTGGGATCATGTGGGTCCGGCTGAACTGGCGACGTGCTGGATTGCCCTGGACGATGCAACCGTGGCCAACGGCTGTATGCACGTTATTGGTGGAAGCCACCGTTGGAAACTTGATTACAGGCGTGATGATGTCGACAACAACAACCCGAACTGGGTTCTCGAGAGACCAGAGATCCCATCGGCTGCCAGCCTTCCGCCGGTGGCCTGCGAACTCCCGGCCGGTCACTGCCATTTTCACCATTGCCTCACGTTGCATGGTTCGGCGGCTAATACAACCGACAGGCCGCGGCGGAGCTACATCCTCCATCTCATGCCAGGAACTACCCGCCGGCTGGGTCATGACTGGAATCCGCGGATGGGAAGTGTCGAGGGGGTCGAGGTTGGAGACATTGTTCGTGGGCCCGATTACCCCGAACTTGCTTCTGTCGAAACGTGAGGGACCAACTGGTGATGGTTGACGGATTAGCGCCCATCGAAAAACCGGTTATTGCCGTTGCCGGGGCTTCGAGTGTTGACATGACGCTTCGCCAGCCACCGCTTGAGTGGGTTGGGGGTGCGAGCCAGGACAGCTACACGCCGGAGATGGTGAAAAACCTGGCGAATCCTCCCGAGTTGGGCCTCGGAGGAAACGGGGCAGCGTCTGCCTACGTGTTGGGTCTCCTTGGCCTGCGTGTCCTGCTCAACGGGCCAACTGGTGAGGACGCAGCCGGGACGTTGATCGAGGGTTGGCTCAAGGAAGCCAGTGTCGAGTTAGTGGCCCCACCCGCGGAGGCAACCATGTTCTCGGTCACGCCAGTGGATGGGCAGTCGCAAAGGCTGGTTTGTCTGCAATATCCGTCACCACGAATTGATTGGAGGTTGTCGGCCAAAAATGACCAGGCGACATGGATGCTGCTCACTGCGCACTCCCAGGTTGCGGCCGATGAATTGAATGAAGTGGGAGATGCGTTGCAAGTTTTCAAGTCAAGGGGCGGGGTGACGGTGCTCGATACGGGGATTGGCTGGATGCGTACCAACGGGGCCGACCAAATGAAGAGAATTTGGGCCGATGTCAGTTTGCTGATTGGGACGCTTGACGAATTGAGGTTCTGGTCAGGGCTTGAGTCTGCTGAAGACATCGCCCGGTTGGCGCTGAGCGCGGGTGTTGAGCGGGTAGTGGTTAAAATGGGAGCAGAGGGAGCTGGCTGGATGAACGAAGATGGAGTTTATGCGCAACAGCCTGCGCGACGCATCGAGTGCAGCAATGTGAGTGTGGGTGCTGGCGATGGTTTTAATGCTGCACTCATCGCCCAACTGGTCCAGGGAGAGTCTTTGGAATCCGCCGTGAACTTTGCCCAAACCGTGGCGGCGAAGATCGTCGAGATTGGAAATGGAGTGATTGGCTGGGGGCAATTGTCAAGACCATAGACCGTAGGGCGACGGGACTGTAGAACACGGGTCCACGGGTCGTTGTTTGTGTGCGGCGGTCACGTGGCCAATCGTCGCAATAAGCCTCACTTGCCAACTTTGCTGCGGACCACGGCAGGGCAACAGGGTGTTTAGAGATTCAATGCGTTCTTGAAACAAATCAAGCAGTAACTACGACGGAGATCAGGATCTTGAAATCACTGAAAGAAAAACTCACAGCCGGCGAGGTCGTTTTTGGTGGAACCGTTTCCGAACACCTGCGCCCTTCGGTGGTGAAGGCTTTCCGAAATGCGGGGTTTGACTTTATTTACATCGAAAACGAACACGCCTGGTTTGAACCCAGCCGACTTTCCGATTTTGTGCTGTGTGCCCGCGACAACGGGATGACTGTCGTTGCAAAAATTCCCCAATTGGAGCGGGGTGAGACGGCCCGCTTGCTCGAAATGGGAGTGCTGGGGTTGCAGTTGCCGCGTACCGAGAGTCGCCACGATGTCGAGACACTGCGAAGCTACATGAAATTTCCCCCTGTCGGGACGCGAGCCAGTGCGACAGGCTATGGAAACACCATGTATGCCAAGCCGGCTGACAAGCGAACCTGGTACGATGAAGCCAATGCCGAAACGTTAGTGGTTGGCCACATCGAAACACAAACAGGTGCGGAGAAGGCCGACGAGATCAATAGCGCAGCGGATCTGGACATCTGTTTTGTGGGTATTAGTGACCTGAGTCTCGATCTTGGCATGCCGGGGCGCTATGGTGAGCCGGAGTTTCAGGCAGCCGTGCAACGTATTATGGATGCCAGCGAAAAGCACAACGTCGTACGCGGTCTGCCGGGGCTTGGATACGATCAAACCAAGTATTGGATCGATCGGGGTGTCCAGTTTTTTGAGTGTGCAAGTGATCTCGACTTGATGCGCAGTGGTGCCGCAAGAGCCTTTGATGAATTGCAGCGCGCCAGGGGCGGTTGATTGCGACTTGCGAGTTCTGAAGGATGTGCCCGATCACGCTACCATTGTTCAAACAGTCGACCGGTGATTATTTTCCCACGGGACGCATCGGCGATCGCAGGTAAAGGTTACCTGGGAGGGTCCTTGCCAGGGTTTGTAGGGCGGTGGCTCCCTCGTGGGAAAGATCCCGAAAAGTCTTGGTCCTGTCATCTTCAGGTTTACATTTTTATCATCCTGGGAGTTTCCCATGCAGCTTGAAATACAACGGCGCCGGTTTGTGATCACAATGCGATTGGTGATGGGTTTGGTGATGGGATGTTTGCTGTTGGGAACAACATCGGCTGAGACTTCCGAGCAGGGCAAGAGCGACCTGTCCAGGCCTATTCGTGTGCTTCGCCCACTGGAACTTCCTGCCACGTTGCCTGCTGAGCGAATCTCGATCGGTCCCGGCTATAAGCCCACCATGGCACGGTTACCCAATGGTGAACTGGTGTTGATGTTTTTCAGGTGGGAGAGGGGTGGCGGATATCACGAGTTCGGGATGCTTAGCCGATCGACCGATAACGGTAAAACCTGGTCAGTTCCCCAACGGGTTCGGCTCGGCCCCGGCCAGGATCTGCTTGGCCGCGAGAATTGGTTGACGTTGATCGACGATGGCACCCCCGGCGGCCTGCTCTTGACCACGAATCACATTATCAGGGCAGATTCCCAGAACCCGACACCCGGAACCTGCCGCGCGACGATCAATCGTTCGACTGATGGTGGGAAAACGTGGATACAGACCGTGTTGCCAGCCAAGTGGTCGCACACCAGTCGCAATATCGTGCAAATGCCCGACGGTAGTTTGAAGGTAGGGGCGAACAACGTGACCGGTGGCAATAATCGTTGGTTGACGTCGACGGATGGAGGTCGCAATTGGATCGAGAGCCAGCTGCAACTACCCGGTTATACGACCTACCAGGGCAAGCAACTGGAATATGACAACGAGGTTGGATTTTTTCAGGAGTCGTTCATCTATCTCAACGGTGCAGGTGAACTGTTGCAGTGGATTCGCCTGGACAGCGGCAGCCCGATGTATGCGATGCATGCCGAGAAGCCAACCGGCAATGACAATGTCGACCGGTTGATTTTTACCAAATCAACCGATGGCGGCGCAACCTGGAGCAACGTGGAGGACTTTCCCAAGTATACCGGGACTCTCGAGCCGTACGGACAAATGTATCCACGGGTGACGCCGATTGACCAGGGCCGCATTCTGATGACCTATACCAAGCGGTCCGGTACTCCACCGCTCGGATTGCGGGCGATCTTGAGCACGGCCGGAGGCGACACATTTGACTCCCAGAACGATGTGCTGATTCTCGACGAAAATACCCAGGCTGGCTGGACCTCTGGCGGCGGTTTTGGAAACACAATTCAATTGTCTGACAAGTCGCTGATTTCCTGCTATTCCTATGCAACCACGCCTGGGGGCAACGAGCAGCCGCATACCGAGGTGGTCCGTTGGCGACTGCCGTGACGATTGACGGCCCAGTTGGATGCTTGGAGGATTGGATGCTTGGAGGGCCCGTGACAAGTGGCTGTGGCGACTTTTTCAGTTGTAGGAAGCATCACGCTTGCGTTCGCCGGAACAGTCGTTTTGGTAGAACTTCCTGTCAACGATGGAAGCGTATGCCTCTTGGCAACGTACATGATCGGAGTCCAATTCTGTGGTCACCTTGAGGCCGCGCCGACCAGTGAAACTTTGGATGCTTGTGATGTTTGGGCGGGGGGATTAGACTTTCACCTTGCGCCAGGGAAAAACGTTGGCGTCGCCTTAGGCAGGTTATGTGATGTTGATTGTGGCCGGATACAACAGTGTGTGAGAACGTATTGATGATTCAACCAGAACGTCTTTTAGATTTGTTTATGACGATCACCGGGATCAACAGTTATTACCCGGGTGAGGATGAAGTTGCAGCTGTTTTGAGCCAAAGGCTTGAGCGGATCGGAATGAAAATGGTTTCGGATGAGCACCGCAACCTGCTTGGCTACTGGCCCGGTACGGGTGCGCTGGCCGATCAGGATCCGATCTTGTTGTGTGCTCACATGGACACCGTAATTTCGACCGAAGGCATGAAGCCGGTGATCCGTGACGGGGCGGTTCATACGGACGGGTCGAGCGTGCTGGGTGCTGATGATAAGGCGGCGGTTGCCGCGATTGTCGAAGCCGCTGAAGCGGTTGCAGATGCCCAACTTCCCCATCTTCCGATCGAGGTCTTGTTTACCGTGGGGGAAGATGTCGGGCACATTGGTTCTAAGGCATTTGATGTGGCCCACGTGCGTTCAAAGATGGGTTTTGTTCCCGATATCGGAGGTCCGGTTGGCTTG
>JAKVBG010000085.1 GCA_022447605.1 Mariniblastus sp. | reverse complement strand
CGCTGGGACTCTGCCCTCTCGTTCAACGTCTATACGGGAAACGTGAACTACGCTGAAATCGTGATGCGTCCCGACGTTGTGGACCAACTCCCGAAAGAGTTGGTGCCCTTCGTGAGCGTGTACCCCAACGTTCACATGGCCGTACTCAATTTGAATGCGTGGACTGCAAAGGAATTTAACGCCAACCCGTATCCAGAGAAAAGGATATTCAGGGCCGTTTTACGCGCCGTTTGTGGCTACCTGCCGGAGGGATCGGCGTGGCTTTATTTCCGGGAAAAATCGAGCTGGTTTTCCCCACAGGCCGCAGAGCGATACGACTGTGAAAAAAACAGCTGCGGAAAAATCATCACGGTCCATCGTCCTCCGGAAACGTAAAACCTTGGCAAAGGCGCATTGGCGATTAGGGGCGACTGCGGTGCGCCAGGAGTCGACCATGGAAATAATCGAGTGGATTCTGCCGATGTTCGCCGTGGGGGCTGCGGCCGGCTTCGTCGCGGGCCTTGCGGGGATCGGTGGCGGAATGCTCCTCGTACCGGCACTCTATTTTATTTATCAGAGCATGCACCTCGCCCACCAGAGCGTCATGCACCTGGCAATTGGAACCTCGCTGTGTGTCATGATTGCCACGAGCATCGCCGCAGTTACCTCACACCACAGGCAAGGTGACATCGTCTGGCCTATTTTCTGGAAAGTTCTACCCGGGCTGGTCGTCGGGGTCATTGCCGGGGCCCTCCTCGCCTACTTTCTTCCAAGCAGAACACTCGCACTGATTTTTGGCGTGATCCTGGTTGTCGTGTCGGTGACGATGCTCACCGGGCTGGCGACAAGTTCCACGCGCAAGGACCTTCCGTCCCGCGGGGTGATGGCCGCAGCAGGCGCGGTCATCGGGTTCAAGTCAGGGTTACTGGGGGTCGGCGGCGGGGCGCTGAGCGTTCCCTTTCTCACCTGGTGTGGACTCCCGGTGGCCAAGATAAGCGGCACGAGTTCGACCTTCACATTCCCGGTGGCCGTCGCCGGCACCGTTTCCTTTATCCTCTCGGGCGTTCTCAGTGAAGTTACCGTTTCGTGGGCGACAGGCTACGTCTACTGGCCGGCGGTTGTAACCGTGGCCACCGGAACCGTGTTGCTGGCGCCCCTCGGCACCAAGGTGTCGCATCACGTTCCCCCGCAGGCAATGCGGATCGGGTTTGGGATCTTTCTCATGCTGCTAGGCATTCGGATGGTCACCGTGTAGGCAAGCGGCCATATTTTCCCGCCCCCTCAAGTGGCGGGCCTGGCCAGCCAGGCCCGTGCCTGTTTTTTGGTGGCCATTTTTTGCAGAGTACGGCTCAACCCCCTGCCACCGGTACCAGCTCGATGCCAGAATGGTCGGGCCTCACCCGCAGCTTGATCGACCAGATGCTGTTGTTTCTGGCATCCTCAAAACGATGCCCACCGGTACCAATGTAAGCCAGATAGGCCGCACCGTCAGGCATCAGGCAACTGCGGGAGTAGCCGTACGTATCGTCGACCGCAAACCCATACCGCTTGTGGGGTGCCACCCAGGTTGCTCCGCCGTCGCAGCTAAAAATGGCTCGCAGTCCACCCCCACCCAGATCCCCGTGGTAACACCCATGGATACACAGCAGGGTCCCGTCGGACAGCACCTGCAGCGTTGGGGCAAACATTTTAAATCCAAAGCTAACCGGCGGTGTCCACGATCGTCCGTCGTCGGTCGACCAGCTCAACGCACCTTCGGGCCGGGTGATCATTACCAACCGACCATCCTGCAAGCGGACCATGCTCGCCTCGCTCAGAGTGTGGTCGGCAACGACCTTCGAAAGAAGCTCCCAGTGGGCCCCCTGATCGGTGGAACGAAATACGCCAATGACCCAGCGGTCCAGCTCTTTGTCTCTCCCGTAGGAGGTCAGCAGTACCGACTTGTCAGGCAACTCAAGAGGCGGGCCATCGGTCGCTTCTTGCAGGAAAACAAGAGGCAACCGGTGCGGGTCGGATTCCCAAGTCTGGCCACCGTCACGTGACCGCACCACGGCAGTGCGAGGCCCCTTGGACGGATCGAGCTGCTCACAATCGCCTTTCTCGCTGGCTGCCGTAAACAGGCTGCAGACGAGCGTTCCGTCGGACAACTGGGTAATGGCCGGGTGGCGATCGTCGTAGGGCGTGTCGAGCATCGTGGCCGGCTTGCTCCAGGTCACGCCGTTGTCGGTCGACCGCGAAATCATCGCCTGCCCCCCCCTGGGCGCATCGACGTCGAAAACCGGGCCGTACTTTGACTGATACTGGTCCATGTAACTTTGCTTTAGGGGCGTTGGTCGAGAGGCGTGCCAATAGCCGGCGTTGAAACTGACCAGCATGGTCCCATCGCGCAGGCGAACCGGGCTTTCCCAGCCTACAAACCCCTCATATCCCGGGAAAGGATCTGGTTGATTCACACCCGGCCCAACAATCATCTTGCGACACACTTTTGCCGGCAGGTGCGACTCGCCCCCTTCGACGACGGTGACTTGTGGGCCAGTTTGGTTTTCGTCCGGTTTGGCCGCCTGGGCAAACGTCTCACTTGCAGCGATAGCCAGCAACACAAGCAAGACACACGTTTTAGAGAGTTCGATACACATAAACTGGTCCTTGTGTGAAAGTCACAACTGCTGAAACTCTGGCAGTGCGCCCGGCCTCAAAAAAAGCCGCCAGATGCACCTGATAAGTATACCCGGAATCGAAAACAGAACCGACCGGTAACCCCAGAACCACCTAAACCAGGCTTTCTGTCACTGTCAGCAGACGCCGCCCGCGCCCCAATCAGCCGGACTGCCGTGTCCGTCAAGGGCAACTTCAGGAAGCCGCCTTTTCAGCGGGGAAATTTTCTCAACCTGGAAAATTTTCGACTTCGCGATTGGCAAACGGCCAATCGGCCGGTTGGTAACAAAAGTCGAGTTCCGGAGTTTTTAGAGTGACGCCCCCCTGATAGATACTGTGCATCACGCGGTCCAGAATTCCGGTTGTTAGCAGGGTTCGCTCCACCGGGTAGGCTGGTTGCCCGGTGTGGAACATGTGTTCGATGGCACGTAACAAGTACTCAAAGTGGCCATACGGCGGACCCTCCTGGCGAAACCAGCAGGCGAACGGATCCTGCTTTTGGCGCAACCGACAGGCAACGGCAAATTCAGAAGCAATCCCGTCTAACATGGCAACCGTTCCCCGCAGCCCATCGCGGTACTCAATCAGATAGAAAGTTGATTTCTGTTCATTGATCTGCTTTTGGAGATTGTTGGTTGGCACATCGATAGTTGCCAGGGCAGCTTCAAGTAAATCGTGCGACCAGCGGCCCTGCGATCTTGCCCCCCAGATGGCCTCTCCCTGGACGACGGTGACCGCCTTTACCCCGGTCTCACCACCCCGGCGTCTTTCCGCAAGGCACTGGAGCGATTCAAGGGCATGAAATCCATAACTTTCCAGCCGGCCATGGCCAATACATAGCACCTCGTCGATATCACTTTCTAGCGGCAAGCTGGCCTGCGGATAACGCCAGGCAACCGGCAATGAAGAACCGGCCATAAAGGGAATCCCCAGGCGTTTTGCCGTATCGACCATGGCCGTGGCATCCGACCAGCGATACCCAATGTGTTTGTCGTTAAAGAGCGGTACAAACTGGCCGGTCCGCTGCATTGCTCTAACGATTTCATCAAAAAAACGGCGTCTCGGATACATCTTTTGGTTGGTGTCTGGCGTGTACGGGTAGTTGCCATGCTCACCAATACTCAAAACACCTTCGACCACCAGACGATTGGTCCCCAGGGTGAGTGCTTCGTCGATGGTCGGGACAATCGGAAAGCCATGTTTTCGGGCAAGGTCATGAACCGGGTCACTGTCTTTGAGTTGGTCGGCATACAGCGCCACCAACTGCAAATCGGGACCTTCCCGGCCATCATGTCTCCAGCCCTCAAGAATTTTGGTCACCAGTACGTCGGAGTGGGAACTCTTAAAATACCGGGTCACGACCGCCGCTACCGGCAGTTTCCGACGGGGCGAATTGGCCCACGACAACTTTGGCGAAACCGCAGCTGTGCCGACTGCCAGACAGGATTGCAACCACTGCCGACGGGTGTCGCAGAAACCTTGCACCAATTTCATGGTTCTATCAGTCATCGATTGCTTTTTCTTGGTATCTGGTCGTCATGATTGGCCTGGGCCTTGGGGCTGCAGACTACCCCGGATATACCGCGCAGCGGAACTGCGAGCAACCACCGACCGGAACTGCCAGGCCCACTTTATTGATACTGTTCGGAAAAGACTTATCCGGTTGCCACCTGGATTTCTGGCATGCCAAGAATTACTCACTCGCCAGCCTCGCATCATCTGCAGAACCGCGAATACTTAAAAATCTCAAAGGGGAATCCAAAACAGAACTTCTGCACCAGCACGACTAGCGGCCTCTCTGCATCCACAACGAGAATGGCCAGCCCCAAATTCGTTTGAGACTTTTTGGCGCAAACATCTCCCGCGACCACCGCGCGCCCAGCACAACCAGTACTCCAAACACCAAAGTCAAGCTTCCCAGTAAAGCTATTGAGAGAACCCGTTGGAGAAGGTCCGCAATTCGGCCAGCCTCGTGCAAACACAACAAGTAGTCCCAGAGGGCATGAATCGCAATCGTGGTCAGCAAGCAGAGAAAGAGCACCAGTGGCCACATTCGCCAGCGGCCAGGGAAACGGGCCAGGCCGATCCCAAATCCGTCGATCGCACCAAAGAGTACATGTAACAACAAGCGAACCGGTATGTGCGCCATTTTTACCAGGCCGAAACTCTTGCCGCCCAGCCCCAGGTAAAATAGGGACTCTTCGAGCCCAAATCCCAGGCCGACGAAGGCGCCGTAAATCAAACCATCGATCGGATCATTAAACTGTTTTCGGAATAAAATCGCGATCCCAACGATCGGCAACAACTTGATAAATTCTTCAAACACGGCCACCACGACTGCCCGTTCGGCCATTTGTGCGATTCCAAAATCAAATCGCAGGAACAAGTAGTCTTCGGCATACCCGGCAAACCAGCATCCGGCCATACCCAAAATCACCGCCAGCAACAACATGGTCCACCGTTCGCGGTCAACCATGTCGTAGCGATAAACAAGGAGTGCCAGGACAATCGCACATAGTGCCAGGAAACCATATTCAAAAAACATGTGCATTTTTCTTCAATGCAAGTTCCCGTGAAAGACAAAACACAAGCCCTCTTTCCTCACGGCCTCACAGCACGTACCCATGTTCAAGCTAGTATTGATTTCACATTCTCACCAGCCCCACTTGTCTGCCAAGGCGCAATCGAAGCGGACAAGGATGCGAAAGACAGATAATCATCAGGCAGCGGTACCAGTAGGCATGGTTGGTTTGCGACGTCAACGCGTGTGCGTTAGAATTACCTGCCAGTACCCGTTAACACGATTCATGGAGCTGTTTGAATGTTGCATCGTCGCTTGCGCCATCGTTTACGGAATGCACTTTTTATTTCCCCTTTGTTCCTGGCCACCCTGACCATTGGTTTTGTCAGTGCCAAATGGACTGGCGCGGCTGAGGTAGTGCAACTCAACCCAGAAAATTGGGACGAGTATGCCCCGACTGGCAAAGAAGCGGATTGCATTTACGGTGATTACGTTATGCGCAGCGACCGCATCATTGCAGTGGTCGGCGAGGCCATCCCAACGCGCAATGCAAATGTTATCACTTTAGACGTGGGTGGATCGGTGATCGATCTCACGCGGCGCGACGAGCAGAATGATCAACTTACCTGTTTCTACCCGGTTGGCGGTGACGTCGGAGAGGTTGGTGGGCACTACACGCTGACTGGCCCGGCCACCTGGCCTGAAGCGTGTAAAAAAACCTCGGGTGCGGCAAGGCTGGCATTCAAGGCCACGCCTAATGTACCGCACGCGCCCGATATCGAAGGCCTGGACATCTGGGTCGCCTATGAATTGCCCGATGGAGCCGATTACTTGACCCTGTATACCCTGCTGGTCAACCGTACCGATGAACCGCTCACCGTGCCAATCCGTGACAAAACCTGGGCCCACGGCGACACCAAGGGGAGTGAAGGGTTTGTGTTTCACTACGACGAAAAGTTCCCGATATTGTGGTGCAACGACCTCTACTGGAGGTCAGCCTACGCCGCTTTGCCGGTGAACAGCAAATCGCGTCCGCATCGACGCGAAGGGGACTGGAAACCGGGCACTCTCTCTGGTCGAAACGACTACTTCATGGATAAAAACCAGGAAGGCCTGACGGTTCCTGAAAACGGGTCCTTCATTCTGGAGCGAATCATCATTCCTGCAGCAGATACGTTCGCCGTATACGCGGTCGAGCGCCAGCGACGTGGCCAAACTTTAGCCACTTCGTTGACCACCGTCACCGATCCTGCTGGACCAGTTCCAGGCGCCTATGTCGAGGTTACCCAGGGTGACCAAACACTCGGCAAGGCACGCGCTGACGAAAAAGGCCAGCTCCGCATACGGCTACCTGCTGGGCAGTACACCTGGACCGTTTCCGCTCAGGGACGCAACGACGTCGTCCTCCCCACAGAACTGACAGCCAATGACAACTTGATTGAAGTACAAATGGAATTGCCCGGCTACGTTGAAGGGAAAATCACGGATGATGCCGGCGAGGGTATTCCTTGCAAAATTGCATTTTCCGGAAAGGGGGTTGAGGACCCCCACTTTGGACCCGATACCGCCGTTCATGGAATTCGTAACTTGTGGTACTCGCATGATGGAACTTTTCGCGTTGAATTGCTGCCGGGAGAATACGAGTTACTCATGAGTCATGGACCCGAATACGATGCAACTCTAAGGACGGTCCAAGTCAAGCCTGGCGAAACCACCACCGTTCGTGAGCAACTTCGTCGATCCGTCAACACTTCCGGGTGGCTCAGTTCTGACCTGCACAGCCACGCTTCCGAATCTGGTGACAATATCACAACCCAACGCGGGCGCGTGCTGAACCTGTTGGCGGAACATTTGGAGTTCATCCCC
>JAKVBG010000084.1 GCA_022447605.1 Mariniblastus sp. | reverse complement strand
GCTGCGGGGATGATCGACAAGTCATCCTTGGGGAAGTAAAAGGAATCCTGGGAGAGCAGGAAGGATTCACCACTTTCCCTTGAGGAGAAGCCGTTGATGGTTTTTAAGCTTTCAACCACACCGTTCAGATCGAGACAGACGTTCAGAGCGACACAGGCTGACCGCTTCCTGCTGATTTGTAGACCGCTCGGATAATGGCCAGCGCTTTGCAGGCCTCGGCGCCGTCGATTAACAGGGGGCGGTCTGTCGCAACGGTTTCCAGGAAATTGGCAATGTTCCGCGTGTGGTTGGCATAGTCGATTGCCATGGGGTCGGCAGCGCCACCCTCCGCTGCACTGCCACTGAATTGCGAGCGAATTTGTTCATCTTCGGGAAGCTCATTGCGAAATTTCCAGGTGACCATCTGGTCTTCGTGCACCTCGGCAGTGCCGTCGCGGCCGGCGATGTGGATTCGTAGCGACGTGCCCGGCCACATTGAGGTAGCCCCAAGAATATTACCCAGTGCCCCGTTTTCAAACTGGAGGAGACCAACAGCCGTGTCTTCTACCTCGATCAGGTCGGATGCGTGGCCCCGTTGTGCGGTCAGCCCAAAAACTTTTGAGGTTTTTCCGGCGCCGGCTGCTGCGGCAATCCATTGGATTGCATCGATCGCATGGATCGACTGATTCATCAACGCCCCCCCGCCGTCGAGGGCAACGGTTCCCTGCCATCGGTCGGGGGAGTAATAGGTGTCCTCACGCCACCAGGGGACATAGGCCACCGCAACCGCCAGCGGGCCAAATCGACCGGCCTGGGCTGCGTCGTAAATGGCCCGGACCACCGGGTTGAAACGTTGCGGGAAAATGCCACCCAGGTGAATGCCACCGTCGCCCGCCGCGGTGATCATCTGCTCGGCACGTTCGACGGTAATTTCGAGCGGTTTTTCACAGAGGACGTGGACTCCCCGCTTTGCGGCCGCTGTGGCCGGTTCGAGATGGGCGCCGCTGGGTGTGCAGATGGTGACCACGTCCGGCTTTTCCTCTTCGAGTAGTTCTTCACAGGTTGGGTAAAACCTGCAAGAGAAATTTTTGGCGAACTCGAGTCCTTTGGACTCCGTGCGACAACAACCACCAACAAGTTCGGCTCCATCGATATCGGCAATGGCACGGGCATGCATCTCGGCAATCGCACCAATTCCAACGATGCCAATACGGAAGGTTTTCATGATCGAATAACCAAAGGGGGGTGAGGGGTATGTGCAGATGTTGTTGTCTGGGATCTCCAGAACCGGTGACAAGCCTTAGTGGCCAATGGTAACGCGCCGGTTCTTTTCCATGCTTTCGGTCTGTTTCTGGCATAAAACGATGGCGTCTCGTGCGAGTGCGGCATCGAGAACTTCGGATACCTGCCCTGTTTTTATCGACTTTGCAACTTCGCGAATTTCTGCCTGGAACGATTCAAGCGGATCGCCACCGGCCAGTTTGGGTTCGAGCGCCTTGCCACGGTTGTTGAGCAACGTTGGAGGGCACATGTATTTCCCTTCACCCCCGATCACGGCAAAGTTGAACATGAGCGTGGCCTGCTCCAGGTGAATTTCGAAACCATGTTCGAAGGCCCGTCCCTGCTGGGGGGTGGTTCCGCTGGTGGTTTCAACGACCAGGTTGCGGTCCTTAAATTCCAAAAACGAGTGCCAGAACTCGGCAAGGTTTTTGCGCATGCGGCCCCGGGTGGTAACGGCGGTGGGCTCACCGCAGGCAAGTCGAATAAAGTGGGTATCGTGCACGTGCAGGTCGAGCATCGGTCCGCCCACATGTTTGGCGGACCAATAGTTCTTGAGCCAACTTGGGTCAGAAATCACCCGTCGAAAACTGCCTCCCTTGAGTTTTCCATACTTGCCACTTTCGATGGCCTTAAGGGCCCACTTGTATTCGGGAAAGAAAGGGAGCACGTGACCGACCAGGATCATGCGGTCGGCGCGCTGGGCGGCCCGAATCATCTTTTGGCAGTCGGCGGTGGTGAGCGCCAGTGGTTTTTCGCAAAAGACGTGCTTGCCAGCTTTGAGTGCCTTAAGAGCGACATCCGTGTGCAGCGCCGGGGGCAGCGTGATGTCGACCATGTCGATGTTGGGGTCGGCGAGCATCTGGTCGATGTTTTTAGACGTCTTGATTCCGGTAAGGTCGACCTGTTCTCCGGGAGGGCCAAAATTGCCTTGGATCGATCTCCAATCACCGGCTCGTTTCTTGGGACTTTGCGAGGCAATGGCGGTGACCCGAATGCCAGGTACCTTTTGGTATGCCAGCCAGTGAATCCAGCCCATAAATCCGATGCCTGCCAGGCCTACGTTAATCATGATGTGGTCATCCCGATTTCACTGGAAAATTAATTGAGAAAAATACTTTGGTGACAATTAGAAAAAGCACCCTTTTGTGTTGTTCAAATCATAGCCGATGGACTTTTCTGCCAGCAGATCGTCATCCTTAGTCGTTTTCATCTTGTCCCATATCGTTGCGGTCCCAGAAGGTCAGGGCAAACAGCAGGGTGACTCCCGCCGCTAATCCGGCTGGAAGGCACCAGAATTCCATGGCACTGTCGGTCCAGCCTTGCTTGGTTGTCGGGTCCAGGTTGATCGAGTCGCCCCAGCGACCAAGGATCAAGTTGCCGACCAGCATCCCGGCTCCATACGTCAACAAACCGAGTAAGGCTTGGGCGCTGGTTCGCATTTCACGGGGTGCTACTTTGTCGGTGTACAACTGGCCTGTCACGAAGAAGAAGTCGTAGCAGATGCCGTGCAGGATGATCCCGATCAAAATCGCGGCTGGAACGGTTGGTAGCAAACCAAACAGTGCATACCGTGCTGCCCAGGCGATCATCCCGATCAGCAACATCTTCTTGACACCGAGTCGTAGCAGGAAGAAGGGAACCAGGGCCATGAAGAAGATCTCGCTGACCTGGCCGAGGGCCATCACACCTGCCGTACTCGAACCGAACGCCATTAGGCTGGCAAATTCATACGTGCGGGCGTAGTAAAAGGCCAATGGAATGCAAATCAGGAACGAGCAGATGGCGAACACCGTGTAAGACGGATTCTTGAACAGTTGCAGGGAGTCCAGCCCGAGCATATTAATGATGTCGACCGGTTTATCTTTACCTTGGGGTGGGGAAGCAGGCAGTGTAAAGCTGTAAAGTCCGTACAGAACACTGACAACCGCCGCCAGTTTGAGGGGCAGGCTGGTTTTGCCGGCGTCTTCAATTCCCGGAAGTATGGGCAATGAAAATAGCCCGAAGAACGATTGCGCAACCACCAGGCCGGCAACAATCCAGCCGATCGTTCCCCACAGGCGAAGTTTTGGGAATTCCCGTTCTACCGAAGCCACGTTCTGAAACGTGATTGCATTGACCAGGGCCAAGGTTGGCATGTAAAGCAGGAAGTAGACCAGCATCACCCAGAAAAATTCTTTTGGTGACTCGGTGACCGTCGCTGAATACCAAAGCACGACACCGCCAAGGATTTGCAACACGCCATTGACCCGTTCCTTGTTGAACAGCCGGTCGGCCACGAAGCCGACAATCAGAGGGGCAAACAGGGCCGCCCAAGGTTGGGTTGCATAGACGTCTCCGATGATCGTATTTAATTCGCCTTTCTCGGCGTACTCGGCAAAGATAACCCCGAGATAGCCACCCAGGGTGACAAAAAAAGCTCCCCAGATAAAAAACTGAAGAAACATCATCACCGAAAGACGGGTACGGATATACATGCGCTTAGTCGCCTTGGGGTTTATGGGAAGTTAGGAGTGAGTCTGTCAGGGTTGGATGATTGGTCACTACCGTTTTTGTCTCGGTTGCCTGTAACTCAACTGGCACTTCCGAATGGAGAATTGCCATTGTGGCGTGTGGTTACCCGCTCAGCTCACTTTTCAAACGATCCAGCAGTGCAACTGCGCCGCCAATTTCGGCTTTCTGGCGTTCTGGCTCCTGGGCAATTTCACGTTCGATGGTCAGTGGCCCCGTATAACCAATTTCGTCGAGCGTTGTCAGGTAAGCTTTGAAATTGACGTCTCCTTCGCCCAGCGGGACCTCCTCGCCCCAGGTTTCACCTGGTTGGGCTGACCAGGTTGCGTCCTTGCAATGAATACTGCGAATGTAGGAACCAAGTTTTTTCAGGGCGGGCAGTGGTTCCCCACAACCGTAAAGAATCATGTTGGCCGGATCGAAATTGACAAACAGATTGGGACGGTCAACATCGCCTAGGAAGCGAAGCAGTACCTCGGCCGGTTCCTGGCCCGTTTCCAGGTTCAAGGTTTGATTGAGCCGGGCGCAGTGGTCGCAGACGTCGCGGGTAACCTCAAGGATCTCAGCGTAGGTAGGGTCGCTTGACTCGTGAGGCACGAAGCCAATGTGGAGCCCCACCTGGTCCACGTCCATTTGGCGGGCAAAGTCAGCGATTTCCTTAAGTTCTTTGGTGCGGGCAGCACGAGTTTCGGCGGGAACCAGACCGACGGTTGTCTTGACCGTTGGAATATCGGCATAGCTTTCGCCCTCGAAGCCGCCAAAAACACAAGTGATCGTGACCCCGTATTCCTGCAGTTGTGCCTTAAAAGCAGAAATTTTTTCCGGAGTTCTTGAGCTGGCATGAGGTGAATGGAGGTGTACGGTAGGCACCCCCAGTTCACGCACCACGTCAAGATGGACTCCCAGCCCGGCATCAATACTGGCAAAAACACCAATGGGCCACTTTTCCATGGCAGAATCTCCTTGGGTGCGATTGTGGAAGCAGGCCGTGCAACTTACCTGCCCCCGGCGGTTTGATCAAGATTCGTACGGGGGGATCAAGATTTGTGAACCAGTCAAGATTCACCGGGTGTGGCCTGGGAAATTGAGCTGGCCAGCGCCAGCGCTCCATAGAGGACCACTTCTTCGGCCAAGGCAGCCGGGGTGATTTTGTAGGTTCCGATGCGCGGGGCAAACACGTATCGCGCAACCTCCTTCCGCAGCGGCTCGAGGTACCACGTTTCACCAATCAAGGGGACACCACCACCGATGACAACCACATTGGGATCGAGCAGGGTAATCGCCTGCGCGAGTGCCCAACCATAGGTCCGGATTCCCTCGCGGAAAACATCGGTGGCCAGCGCATTGCCGTCGATCATAGCTGCTGCCAGAATTTTGCTGGTAAGATTTTCTGTCTTACCGTCACAACGGGCCAGAACATCCTCAATCGACGCGTGATCTTGAGGCAGTTGGTTTTCCAGTCTCGCCTGGGCTAGTCGAGTCATACCCCAACCACTGGAAATCGACTCGACTGTTTGTTGGTCTGAGTCGGAGGCTATTCCAGGGCGGAGGTGCCCTATCTCGGCCGCACCTCCAACGCCTCCCGTGTACAACTGTCCGTCAGTCACCAAGGCTCCGCCGATTCCGCTCCCCACGTTGCTGTAAAAGACAATACGGTGCCCCCGTCCTGCGCCGTAACGGGCTTCGCCAAGTCCTGCCAGGTCGGAATCGTTGCCGAGAACCGCGGGGCGCTGCATTACCTGCTCAGCCCAATCGGTGATTACAAAACCATCCCAGCCGTCAATTTGAAAACTCTTGATGATCCTGCCCTGCTGCGCATCAACCGGGCCGCCAAAACCGATTCCGACAGCGGCTACGTCATAGTCGCGGATGAGCTCTGGTCCGACTTGGGCAATTTGATTTCGAATCCCCTCGGCTCCTTGTGCCGGGTCCACATCACGTCGCTCAACGACTTCAAGCGGTGAGCCTGCCGCATCGCCGACGGCGAGCTGCAGTTTTGTACCACCGATCTCAATGGCCAGATACATAAAAAGGGGAGGGCACTTTACAAATCAGGCAGGCCAGATTTTTTGTTGCCCGTCAGTCACGTTGCGCGTTGCCCCGCGCGTGTCGACCACAAGCTGGGCATGCTGCACAATAAACTCGTAGTCATAAGCGGAATGGTTGGTTGAAATCAAAATACAATCCTGCCCCGAGAGAAATTCCGGTGTCAATTCGGTACTTTTGAGTGGCGGAATTTTGTATTTTCGCATCGTTGGCAGGACCGGTACGTGAGGGTCGTTATAAGTCAACTTAGCGTCGCGGGCGAGGAGCAACTTCATGAGTTCAAAAGAGGGACTTTCGCGTGGGTCGTCGACATCTGGCTTGTAGGCCACCCCCAGCAGACAAATCTTGCTACCTTTAATCGGCTTGCCTTGCCCGTTGAGTGCACGGGAGATCTGCTCGATGACGTAATCGGGCATGCCCGCGTTTACTTCGCCGGCCAGTTCAATAAACCGGGTTGACATGCCGTGCATCCGTGCGGCCCAGCTCAGGTAAAACGGATCGATGGGGATGCAATGGCCTCCCAGGCCGGGGCCCGGATAAAATGCCTGAAACCCAAAGGGCTTTGTCTTTGCGGCGTCGATCACCTCCCACACGTCGATGTCCATACGAGTTAACAATTTCTTCAATTCATTGACCAGGGCGATGTTTACCGCCCGGTAGGTGTTCTCCAGAATTTTGCATGCCTCTGCCACTTCCGTTGAGGTGACTGGCACCACGGCCGGCACAATCGACTCGTACATTTGGCATGCCAGCTTCAAACTGGTTTCGTCATTGGCTCCAACCACCTTGGGGATTGTGGCGGTGGCGAAATCAGGATTCCCGGGGTCTTCCCGTTCAGGGCTGTAGGCCAGAAAAAAGTCGTGGCCCGGTTTCAGTTTGCCCGCCTGTTCCTGTTGATCTAACAGAATCGGGAGCAACACATCGCGCGTGGTGCCTGGATAGGTTGTGCTTTCTAGCACCACAAGCTGGCCGGGTCGTAAATGGGCGGCAATCTGTTGTGTTGTCGACTTGACGTATCCAAGATCAGGATCGCGACTTTCCGAAAGGGGCGTGGGAACACAGATCAACAGGACATCGGCCTCTCCCAGGCGGCGCATATCGGTGGTCGGTTCGAACTTGTCTTGCTCCAGGCAGGAGGCGATCCAATCACCGGAAATGTGGCCAATGTAACTCTTGCCCTCCAGCAACTGGGTTACTTTGCTTTGATCAACGTCGAAACCAAGCGCGCGAAAACCGGCGTCGATGAAAGCACGAACCAGGGGTAACCCGACGTACCCCAGGCCGATGATGCCGACAATGGCCGATTTTTCAGTGAGTTTCTGTTGCAGGCTGGGGGGCATCTTGGGGAGGTTCCTTTGAAACTGCAAATGTCAATTTGATGGGAGAATTTCCGCTCCATACCAACTCAATCCGCTTGCAAGGCGACCAAGTTCCCACGAGTCTACCGCGCTGGTGTCGTTTGCCAAAAGGGCGAAGGATTTC
>JAKVBG010000083.1 GCA_022447605.1 Mariniblastus sp. | reverse complement strand
CCCCCTCCACCCCTGCCCCCGCCCATGCCACCCATGCCGCCGCCCATCCCATGCCGAATTGCCCAAAGGCAACAGGTGTACTGGCGACCACAAGACCAACGATGGCGATGACCGCACAACGGGTTAAGGTGCAACGGTTACCGAAAATGAACAAGCGGAGACGGAGCATGGCAGACCTCTTTCGTGCCTCTAAAACAACAGGGCCACTAAAATAACGGGGCCACTTCAACCCGTTTCGCCTCTTCCCAGCGAGGGCCAAAGCCACAAAGGAAAGCTCCATCCCAAAACAGGCCCAGGTGTGGAACATTTCCCAATTTTTATAATAACCGGGCGATTTAGGTAAATCAAGAAATTCGGGGGGATAGAGCCCCTTTCTTACCCCTTATAAACGTTCCCAGCGGCAAAGTCGGGTTTGTCGGAGATGGCCATTTAAGGGGTTCTATCGCGACTTTTGGTTCAAGCCGTGTAAATGGACCTAACTGCTGCAAAAAGGCCACATTGAATGTTGGAAAAATCCAACACCCTCTTTCCCAGGCGGTAGAGTTTAACACTGTTGAAATCTGCCTGCTGGGATCCTGCAGGTGGCTCGTGTCGACCGATTCCTTCCGTGACAGGTTGGACTAGACCAGACAATGTCCATGATGCACTCGCCGTCTACAAACCGAGGTTTTCGCTCTCTCGTCATTGCCTTGGCGATAGTGGTGATTGTCAGTGGGTGCGCGGGAATGCCCCGAATTGACCCGACGGGCGAACATTTTTTCTTGCCCGCAGGGGAAGCAACGCCGTCGGCTGTTGTGGGGGGGACGACCTACGTGGCTCCTCCGGTAGCGCCGACGTTTGTTCCTCCTCCCTCTGGAAACATCGACGTACCCCCCATTTACGCGCAACCTACAACCCCCACTTTGCCGGCCGGAACCCTGCCCCAAACCAACCCGTTTACGATGGCTCAGGTCGTCAGTCCTCTGACGGGGCCCGTTTCAACGACGGCTGGTCCGGCAGTTGCTGGAGGTGGGGTTCAAGCGGTCGTCACGCAACCGACGGAGTACATCCGTGTGTTGCCGGAACGGGTTTTGGCGCCGATAGGAAGTGAAGTGGTTTTGCGAGCCGGAATCTGTTGCCGGGAAGGTCACTTATTGGCCAATCAGCGAGTTGAATGGATGTTGTCGCAGGATGGTGTGGGCGAATTCATAACTTTGAACGACCGCGGACAGTTGGATATTTTCCGCTGGCCGTGGAACACGCCCCGTAAAATTGACAACACGTATGCCGTGGGGGCGACAGCAACGTACGCACGGTGGTTGCGTCGCGGAACGGCCAATCCAGGGGACGATGTCCAGGTCCTCCGCGGAGAAGCGTGGGTGAGCGTCACGTCGCCAGCCGAAGGAACAAGTTATGTAACAGCCTATACTCCTGTGCTGGATTCGGTCCCCAGTCAGCGGGCCACAGCCACGATTTACTGGGTTGATGCACAATGGGTGTTTCCGCAGTCGACCGGAGTGGAATTAGGGCAAAGCCACGTTTTGAAGACGATGGTTTCCCGACGATCGGATGGCGCTCCCCTGGCGGGGTACGTGGTTCGTTACGAGGTGGTCGGCGGTAACACGGCCAGTCTTGGTTATGACCAAGGCACGGTTTCAGAGGTTCCGACCGACAGCCAGGGTTGGGCCAGTGTCGAGGTGCGTCCTTCCGATAATCGTGGCGGGACCAGTACCGTCAACATTGCGATTTTACGTCCGCCCCAGTCGGGTGTTGCCGCCGGACCTGAACTTGAATTGGGACGTGGTACGGTCATGCTTTCCTGGGGGGCTGCCGGCAGTGGGGCGACGACACCTCCTGTTGTGAGTCCAACCGACGCGGTTCCGCCAACAGGTTCGTCCATTGCACCAGCTGCACCTCTTGAAACGCCTGGTTCGTTCCAACCTCCTGCAGACCAGCCTCCTGCCGGCCAGCCAGAGATTGAAGTTCGCCTCAGCAACATGGGTTCCGCTACGGCGGAGGTGGGTGACTTTGTACGGTTTGAGCTTCAGATTCTCAATCGGGGCAACAGCACGGCACGTGAGATAATCATTCGTGACCGATTTGGCAGTGGTTTACGTGTACCTAATGTGTCAGGACAGGCTGTCGAGAAATCCGTCCGGGACCTTGGCCCAGGGGAATCGGTCGTGGAATATCTGAGTTTTGAGGTGATTTCGCCAGGCCGATTGTGCCATGACGTAACCGTGAGTGACTCGAGTGGATCGCGTGCCTTTGAGCAGGCTTGTGTGGATGCGACCGAGCCTCCCCCTGAGGTACATCCTACCCTCGACGTTGTCATGCAAGGCCCGGCACAACAAGTTGTGGGCGATGTTACCCGGTTCAAGATAATTATTCGCAACACGGGTGAGGTGCCGGTGGCCAACGTGAGTGTCGAGAACCAGTATCCCCAGGAGTTTGTTCCGATTCGAGTTGCCCCGGGGCACGAACATTTGCAGAACCGGAAGCTCCAATGGAAAATTGATGAACTGGGAGTTGGCGAGCGGCGCGAGTTCCAGTTGGAATACAAGTGTACCGCTGCGACCCGCAGTGCCTGTAATCTGGTCAATGTGCGATCGGATGGTCCTCGCTTTTATGCCGCCGAAAAATGCATTGAGATTTTGCCGCTGGTAGGTGCACCCCCAGGAGTCGGGGCCACTTCAGGCAACCCGGTGCCGCTGGGAACAGCAGCGGGCGGTTTGCAACTTTCGGTGACCGAGTCAACGACCACTCCCACGGTGGGCAGCCAGATGACCATCACCGTGCTCTTGGTCAATCGGGGAGCCACGCCCCAGCAAGCGTTGACGTTGCGGATCCGTTTGCCCGAGGGGATGAAATCCGTGCCAATACCGGGTCAACTCCCGTCCCGGTATCGATTTGTGGGCAACGATATCGAATTTGAGCCGATTGGCGAAATCCGGTCGGGTGAACCGATTCGCATTCTGATTCCCGTCAGCGTCGCGGCGGTTGCCCAGGGAGGAGAATCACGGATTGGGGCCCGCGTCGAAAGTCCTAATCTTACCACTCCGCTGGAAGCCTACAGCAACGTGATCAACATCAAGCCCTAGATCTGGCGGGCCCACCCCAATCGGGTATGCTGCACGGCATGCCCCGTTTTGTTTTGTTGCACCACGACTGCCCTCCTTCTTATAAAAGGCCTTCGCATTGGGACCTGATGCTGGAAATGCAGGGTGTGTTGAGGACTTGGGCACTTGACGATCCATTGACCAACGCGGTGCCAATCACGACCAAGGCCCAGCCGCTGGTGGATCATCGGCTTGCTTTCTTGGAGTTCGAAGGTCCCCTGGGGGATGACCGTGGAGCGGTCCGTCAGGTCGAAAGGGGTATCTACAAGCTCTTCGGTGAAGATACCGACTACGTACGGTTCCGTCTGTCTGGCAGGAACCTTGCAGGGATGATCGAGATTCGTCTCCAGTCGGCCAAAGATCCTTATTGGCGACTCGATTGGTTTCCTGAAGCAGATTGCTGATCGAACTCGCCGGTGGCGGGTTCATCCCCATTGGGTAGTGTCAGCAGCTCGGTTTCTGGATTTTCTATCATCGTGTTTGTGAGCTGCTCTGTTTGACCGGTGATAAAGATTTCACCTGGCAGGAGTTCAAATCGCTCGACGGTGACGACTTCCTCTTCGGAGGAGAGTGGATCGGCCAGATCAACGAGTGCCACGATTGTACCTTCTGATCGTGTCCATCGTACCGGTATTGACCACGACTGACTGGCAGCTCGTATTTCTTCAGCGACTTGTCCCGATGGCAAGGGCAGCGAGCCAGCCCGTACAGCCATTAAGCGAAACGCAAGCAGGCCGGGTTCAGTGAGGAAGACCTCGACATCAAGCGAGACTACGGTCTCGAACCCTGTTTGGGTGCTCAAAAAGCCAATCTGGATTTTTTCCGGGGAGATTGCGATTCGCGGGTCGCGGATATTTGCAGGCAAAAAATCTTGGTAATTTTCTGGAAGTTCCGTTGCGAGCCATCCGTTCAGTTGTTCTTGTGTAAAGATGGCAGACCATCGACCCGCCTGCTCGACGTTACTGTAGAGTGCACCAGCCTGGGTCTCCAATTCGCGGCCCGCCTGTTCCAACTCGATTCGACCAATCTGGCCCGCTTCGCGATAAAAAGGTTGGACATGATGGATGGCTCGATGCGCTTCCCACAATCCGACCCCAATGACGCTTGCCAATAGCAAAGCGACGACTCCCAGAATGCGCAAGGTGCGTGACATGACCAGGGGTTCCACTGGCACGTGGCGGGGATGAAGCCCCTTGTAATTTTGCCCAGCTCTTTGGTGCGATGAAGATGCCGGGATAGATTGTGGGGGCGGATAAGGTACCTTGAAGCGTAATATTCGTTGTTGGTTGGGCTTATACTTTTGGTGGTCTATGCCCAGGTCTGGCGGCCCAGGGAAGTGCCGTGCAGAATGCTAGGGTCGCGGGTGTCCAGCGTCAACGTGGCCGGTAGCCATTGGTGCTAGCTCTGGCCTGCGTGTCTTCAGGCCGCGGCCGGGAATTGTGGGCCGACATTGACCCTCCCTCTAGAACCACTAGAATATGGCGTTTTCGGGGTTTAGGGAATCTGGTTGATTTGGCGTCCCGAGTTTGCGCCTTTTGACAATCATCTTTGCTGTCATATGAGCACTACCGTGACCGACATTTCTGCATCTTCTGCCGAAGGCAGAGCCGAGTGGGAAACTGCCCGCCGTGAGAAGCTTCAGCGAATCATAGACTTAGGCCATGATCCGTGGGGTTCGCGCCTGGATGATCACGCGCCGATTTCGGCGATTCGTGCGCGGGCCGAGGAGATTGTTTTTCGAGCTGAATCGGGAGAGGAGGTTTCTCTTCCTGACCTCGACTCGACACCGGAAGATTTCAATTTTCGTCAATGGCTGGCGGACCAAGGTCCCGGTGAAATGATAGGGCCAAATGTCCGGGCTGCTGGACGGATCGTCTTACAGCGCGACAAGGGAAAGCTGCAATTTATTGATTTGCGCGACATGACCGGGCAGATCCAGCTATTTGTTGGCAAGAATCAGATTGGTGAGGACTGGAACCTGGTCGAGTGTTTTGACTTGGGTGACATTATTGGTGTCGATGGCCAGTTGCGTCGTACGAAAACAGGTGAGCTTTCCATATTTGCCGAGCGATTTTATTTCCTCACCAAGAGCCTGGCGGCTCCCCCTGAAAAGCATCATGGCCTGACAGATCCCGAGTTGCGGCAACGCATGCGGTATCTCGATTTAACCTACGGGGAAGGCGTGATGGAGCGTTTTCTCAAGCGGACCAGGATTGTACGATCAATTCGCGACACGCTCGCCAGTCGGCGGTTTGTCGAAGTCGAGGGGCCAACCCTTCACTCCATTGCCGGGGGTGCTGCCGCGCGACCATTTGTCACACATCACAACGCACTCGATATTGACCTCTACTTGCGGATTGCCCTGGAACTGCACCTGAAACGGTTGCTTGTCGGTGGCATAGAACGCGTTTACGAGTTGGGCCGTGTTTACCGCAATGAAGGAATCAGTCAAAAACACAACCCCGAGTTCACGATGCTTGAGGTTTACCAGGCTTATGGCGATTACCTTTCGATGATGGACCTCACTGAGGCATGTATCATCAATGCGATTCGGGCCTGTAAAGAAACTACAGCAGCTTCTGAAGCAGATGGTCCTCAGGATGAAACGGCTGAGCCTTCTTTACAGATGCCATGGGGCGACGCGACAATTGACTTCACGCCACCCTTTGCCCGCCGCCCTTACAATGATTTGCTGGCTGAGACCACAGGGGTGGACCCGCACGATGAAGTGGCTATGGCCGATTTGGCCAAGTCATTGGGATTCGATACAGATGGTAAACATCCTGATGTCATCAAGAATGAGATTTTTGAGGCAAAAGTCGAAGATAACCTGGTCGGCCCGGTTTTTGTGATTGATTATCCGGCCAGTATCTGCCCGTTGACCAAACGCAAGGCCGACAACCCAGAGATTGCCGAGCGGTTTGAACTTTTCATTCAAGGCATGGAAGTTGCGAATGCGTATACGGAATTGAACGATCCAGACCTGCAACAGCAATTGTTTACCACGCAACTTGCCGGGCAGGCGGAAGAGGATTCAATGGCCAAAATGGATCACGACTTTATCCGTGCTTTGCGGCACGGAATGCCTCCTGCGGGCGGACTCGGCATTGGTATCGATCGGCTGGTAATGTTGTTGACCGGTAGCCAGTCCATTCGCGAAGTGATTTTGTTCCCGCTATTGCGCCCAGAAGATGATTGACGGGTAACAGGTTTCCCAAGGAAGGGATCGAATGTACAAGTACCTGCTCGGTTGGCGTTATCTGCGAACCCGGTACATTGCTTTGGCTTCGATTATTAGTGTCATGCTTGGCGTGGCAACGATGATCATTGTTAATGCAGTCATGACCGGTTTCACGCGTGAGATGCAAGACCGCATCCACGGCATTCTTTCAGATGTTGTGTTCGAGGCCCGTTCCCTCGACGGCAGGCCTAACGCTAAAGCAAGAATGGCTGAGATCAATGAGGTTGCTGGCCAGTACATTGCGGGGATGACGCCGACAGTCCACTTGCCAGCCATGCTTGGGTTTACGGTCAACGGACAATACATTCCCAAGCAAGTCAACTTGATCGGCATTGACGAACAAACTTACGCATCGGTCAGTAATTTTGGAAAATACCTCCAGCATCCGGAAAATCGCAAAAAGCTTGATTTCAACCTCAAAGAGGGAGGCTATGACGTCATCGATTCTCAGGCATCTGGTTCTTCCCAGGTAAAGCCCCGTTTGCAAATGAAAAACGCTGGCTGGAAGTGGCGCCGCCACAATGCTCGCAATGTATGGCCAAAATTGGTGGTTCCCGAAGATCAACTCAAGGCCAACCCGTTTTACAATCCAGAAACTGCCGAGGTTGGATCTGATTTCGATCCTGCCACCGAGCAACATCCTGGTTGCATCGCTGGGATTGGCCTTTTCGACTACCTGGGAGAAGATGGTTCGAAGTTGTTTCTGACCTTACCCGGCGACGATGTCGATCTCACGTATCCGTCGTCGGGTCGCCCGGTACGCATGCTCAGCGCGAAGTTTACCGTTACCGACTTCTACGAGAGCAAAATGCGGGAATATGACTCCGGTTTTGTCTTTGTCCCGCTTCGCACCTTGCAGGAGCTGCGCGGGATGATCGATCCGGCAACCGGCGAGGCTTATTTCAACACCATTCGTATTCGCCTCAAGCCGGAGGTCGATTTGGAAATGGTACGAGACAAGCTTCGCGCCGCATTTCCACCCCATCTCTATGTCATCAACACCTGGCGCGACAAGC
>JAKVBG010000082.1 GCA_022447605.1 Mariniblastus sp. | reverse complement strand
AAAGTCCGGATTGATCCCTCGTTGATCGCCGGATTTGTTGTCAAGGTGGGCGATACCGTCTACGACGGGTCGGTCAAAACCCGTTTTGAGCATTCCCGCAAAGCCATGGTTGCTCGAGCCGTTGAAGGCATCGAAACACACCCTGAGACGTTTTTTAATGGAGAATCGCGATGAAGTTCAACAGCGACGAAATCGCATCAGTTATTCAGCAGGAAATTGCGCAATACGCTTCCCAAATTGATGTTCGTGAAGTGGGACGCGTGCTGGAAGTTGGTGACGGTATTGCCCGCGTTTATGGCCTCTCTGGAGTGATGGCCAATGAAATGGTTGAGTTCGCCAATGGCACCATTGGGCTGGCCTTCAACCTCGAAGAGAATTCTGTCGGAATTATTATTCTCGGAGACTACCTCGAAATTACCGAAGGGGACGAAGTCCGTAGTACGGGCCGACTGCTCAGTGTCCCGGTTGGCGATGAGTTGCTGGGGCGGGTCGTGGACCCCCTGGGCAATCCACTCGATGGCAAGGGACCTATTGTCACCAGTGACCGCCGCCCGATGGAGGTGATTGCAACGGGCGTCGCCGAACGGCAGCCAGTCTGCGAGCCCCTTCAGTCAGGACTCAAAGCGGTCGACGCGATGACACCGATTGGCCGCGGGCAGCGAGAACTGATCATTGGTGACCGAAAAACAGGAAAAACAGCCGTCGCCATCGATGCGATTATCAATCAACGCGATTCGGGCGTTAAATGCTTTTATGTAGCAATCGGCCAAAAGGAGTCGACCGTCGCGGGTGTTGTAGAACAACTTCGCGAAGTTGGCGCCCTCGATTACACCACGGTGATTGTTTCCGGGGCAAGCGATCCGGCACCCTTGCAGTATGTAGCTGCTTACGCCGGAACTGCCATGGCAGAACACTACATGTTCAATAGCAGCCACGCCCTTATTGTCTATGATGATCTCAGCAAGCAGGCCGTTGCCTATCGACAGCTCTCCCTTTTGATGCGGCGTCCCCCGGGACGTGAAGCATTCCCTGGTGATGTTTTCTATTGCCATAGCCGACTGCTGGAACGATCCGCCAAGCTTTCGGACGATCTGGGAGGCGGTTCACTCACCTCGCTACCGATTATTGAAACGCTCGAAGGAGAAGTTTCGGCCTACATCCCGACTAATGTAATTTCGATTACCGACGGGCAAATTTATCTTCAGCCCGACCTGTTCTTTGCCGGTGTAAAGCCTGCCATGAACGCGGGTATTTCCGTCTCGCGGGTTGGCGGTAATGCCCAGATTAAGGCGATGAAAAAAGTTGCCGGAGGTTTAAGGCTGGACTTGGCTGCCTTCCGCGAACTCGAAGCCTTTGCACAACTGGGAACCGACCTCGATGCAGCCACACAGGCTCGTCTGGATCGCGGATATCGGATGGTCGAAATTCTCAAGCAGGGCCAATACGTACCCATGCATGTGGTCGACCAGGTGTTAATCATCTATGCCGCCAGTGGTGGGCACCTCGACCAGGTTCCCATTCCCGAAGTAAAGTCCTGGGAAGAGAAATTTCTCACCTTTATGCGGGATCAGAAATCGGAAGTCCGCGATGCCATTAATGAGAAACAGGATTTGGATGACCAGCTGACGTCACAGATCGATGCGTCGATCGCCGAATTCAAGACGCAGTACGAAAGCGAATCATCAGCACCTGCAGCGTCCAACGCGACTACAGAACCTGCCCTCGCTTAAAACAAGTTAAACATCCGTCTGCCAGCATGAGCTGGCAGCTTTTTCACCACTGAACACTCACTGCCCACCCAGCTCACATGCCAAATCCTCGCGAACTTGATAACCGACGCAAGTCGATCCGCAACATTCGCAAGATCACGCGAACCATGGAGCTAATTGCTACGGCTCGGTTTAAAAAAGCCATGGATCGCGCCTCGGCGGCCACCGAATACACCAGCCGCATCACGCGGCTGGTTGCTGATCTGACCGGTGGAGGACTTGAGGTCGATCATCCGCTACTGGAGCCGCGCGAATCAACGCAGGCGGCAGGCCTACTGGTGCTGACGGCGAATCGGGGTCTTTGTGGCGGCTTCAATGGCAACCTGATTCGGTCTGGTGTCGATCGCTGGAAAGAACTAACCGAGTCGATTCCCGAATGCAAACTCGAGGTCTCGGGGAAGCGCGGCATTTCAGGGTTTAAATTCCGCGGCTTCGAACCTGCCGAGACTTACAACCACTTTGAAGACAGCCCCACCTTTGACGAGGTCAATGAATTGGCGACTCGTTACCTGGATGACTACGTGACCGGCAAGCTGGACCGGCTCGACGTGGTCTACATGAAATTTGAAACGATTGCGCGGCAGAAGGTCTCTGTGGAAACGTTGTTGCCGTTGGGGGCTCTGGCAACCGCGGACGAGGCGCCCGAGGAGGAAGCCGCAGGGAAAGTGAATCCGCTCTACGAATTTGTTCCCTCGGCCGAAAGCATTCTCGAAGAAGTGGTTCCTGCGAGCTTCAAAGTGAAACTATTCAAGTGCTTCCTGGACTCGGCCGTGAGCGAGCAGATTGCCCGGATGGTGGCGATGAAATCGGCCACCGAAAATGCCGACGATCTGATCAAGCGACTGAGCATGCAATACAACCGTGCGCGACAAGGACGGATTACCTCAGAATTGATGGATGTTATCGGAGGTGTTGAAGCGCTCAATTAGTGGTTGAACATGCGCCACTAACCCTGTTTAGGAAAGAGTTCCGCCCTAACCGAGAGAACATCCCGGTTTTTGCCAACAGAGCCGATCAGGCGTGATCGGACGAACGATTTGAAATCAAGGACAAACTTATGGCTACTGCAACCCCTGCAGAAACTAAAAAGGTCGGTCGAATTACCCAGGTAATTGGATCGACGTTTGATGTCGAATATGAAGAAGACAGCCTTCCGGCTATCTACAATGCCGTCAAAGTCGTATCCGAACACAAAGGGGTAAAGATCGACCTGACCGGAGAGGTGCAGCAACACCTGGGTGGAGGCCGAGTCCGCTGCATTGCCCTCGGGAGTACCGACGGATTAATCCGGGGTCAGGATTGCGTCGATACGGGAAGCCCCGTGACGGTTCCCGTAGGGGAGGCAACCCTGGGACGGGTCTTCAATATTATCGGGGAGCCGGTGGATAAACGGGGTCCGGTCGATTCGGAAGAGCGATGGCCCATTCATCGTAAGGCGCCCGAACTAAAGGAACTTTCGACCAAGACCGAGTTGTTTGAAACGGGGATCAAGGTGATCGACCTGCTCACCCCCTTCGTTCGAGGCGGTAAGGCAGGCCTGTTTGGTGGTGCCGGCCTTGGAAAGACGGTGATTCTCACTGAACTGATTGCCCGGATCGCCACCCAACACGGAGGTTACTCCGTTTTTGCGGGTGTGGGAGAACGGACCCGCGAAGGGACCGATCTCTGGCTGGAAATGCAGGAAGCAAAAATTGGAGACACGGGGCGTAGCGTGATTGACCAGACCTGCATGGTCTTTGGACAGATGAACGAGCCGCCCGGTGCCCGCCTGCGGGTAGCCCTGTCGGCGCTGACGATGGCTGAATACTTCCGCGATCAGACCGGCGCAGACACGCTCCTGTTTGTTGACAATATTTTCCGCTTTTCGCAGGCAGGCAGCGAGGTTTCGGCCCTTCTCGGCCGGATGCCTTCGGCGGTCGGGTACCAGCCGACGCTGGCGACCGAGATGGGCGAACTTCAGGAACGTATCGCTTCGACGGCCAATGGGGCGATCACCTCGGTCCAGGCAGTTTACGTGCCGGCAGACGATCCGACCGATCCGGCTCCAGCTACAGCGTTTGGACAACTGGATGCCTTTATTTATCTCGAGCGGTCCATTTCTGAAAAAGGAATTTATCCGGCGGTCGATCCGCTTGCTTCCTCCAGTCGGATTCTTGATCCACAGTACGTGGGCGAAGATCACTTCAATTGTGCCCGCAGGGTCCAAACGACCCTTCAGCGGTACCGCGAATTGCAAGACATTATTGCCATCCTTGGTGTCGACGAACTCTCCGAAGAGGACAAGCTGATTGTCCATCGGGCCCGTCGCATCGAACGATTCCTCTCGCAGCCATTCTTTGTGGCAGAAGTCTTTACCGGAAAGTCGGGGAACTTCACCTCGCTGGACGACACGATTCGCAGCTTCAACGAGATTTGCGATGGAAAATGGGACCACCTGTCCGAGGATGCGTTTATGTACGTCGGACCGATCGAACAGGCCGAGGAACAGTGGAAGGCAGCTCAGAAATAGTACGTGGTGACCGAGGGGCCTGTTGGGGCCCGACCGCCGCTTAGGCCGCTAGTTGAGGTGAAATATGTCGACCGGAGAATCATCAGTCGCCCAGGGCCCGTTGACGTGTGTCGTCGTGACTCCCGAAATGACGGTCCTGGAGACGAAAGCCGATTTTCTCGTTCTGCCTCTTTTTGACGGCGAGTTTGGAGTCGACCGCCACCATAGCCCGATGATTGGACGGCTCGGCTTTGGCGAGTTGCGAATTCGTAGCGAAGGGCAGCTGCAGCGTTTTTACGTCGACGGAGGATTTGTGCAGGTTGCAGGCGATGTGGTTTCGATCCTTACCGATCGCGCGTTGCCTGCCAGCGAGGTCGATCAGGCAGCAGCGGAAGCGCAACTTCAGTCGGCCTTTGAGCAACCGGCATCCGGTCAGGAGCAATTGGCAATCCGAGAACGCAACATCGCACGGGCTCGCGGACAGATACGCGTGGCCCAACGGGCCAGCGCCTGAAGGTTGTTGGAAAACCGTTAGTGACCAGGCCGATCAAAACGGCCCCGATCGAAACGGGCTAGACAGCCTCCGACCCGCGCTCGCCGGTTCGAATGCGAATACAATCTTCCAGCGGCAACACGAAGATCTTGCCGTCGCCAATTTCACCGGTCGTCCCGGTTCGTCCGCCCCGAATGATGGCCTCAACGGTTGGCTCGACAAAGTCGTCGTTCACCGCAATTTGAAGTTGCACTTTGCGGAGCAGGTTGAGCGAAATCTCCCGCCCGCGGTACACCTCGGTTTGCCCTTTCTGGCGGCCAAATCCTTGAACATCCATAATCGTCAGACGCACAACTTCAACCTCCGAGAGGGCCGTTTTGACGTCCTCGAGTTTGCTCGGCTGAATGATGGCAATAATGAGTTTCATGGTGCGTAAACTCCGCCTGATGGGTGCGGTGCTGTGATTTTCCGCCGTGTTGATTTTCCGCCGTGTATCGTAGCGGACGGCCCGAGAAGGGTCCAGCGGCCATCGTTGCCTGCCTGGGCAGCGAACGCAATTGGACGCCCCGGCTTGGGCAGATTAGGCGGATAACCCGCCCAAGCCACATGGGGCATCCTTCTGATTCCACCTGAACAAGCGAGTGGCGTTTTTACGATTTTCCGCACTCAATACTGGAACCCGAAAAGAGCTCTAGATTTGTTGCAGAAGTTGTCGTCCTAGAAGACGGTTTTGACATCCTTTCGGGGGACCCGATGCGTGGGGACTGTTTGGTTTCCATTTTAAAGGAAGCAGGCTCGCAACCAGGAGCCTGTCCCAGGCTTGGGCGAACAAGGCGGATCATCCACCCAAGCCTTGATGGGACAGGTTGTCTTGGCAAAAGTTACCATCCTTTGGTAGAGGGTCACTTAATGGACCCCGAAACTGGTGAGCACTCTTAAGCGGACTGGCTATAGGCCTGCATGCCATGTTCGCTGAGGTCCAGGCCGGCCTGTTCGTCCTCCGAAGAAACTCGCAGCAGGTTGAACGCCTTGAGGATGTAGAACAGGATCGCCATCGTGACAAATGCCCATACGCAAATGATCACGGTTCCCTTCAGTTGGACTAGGAAGAACTCTGTTTGAGTGTTGAACAATGGTGTTTCCTTACCATCAACCACCTCTGTCGGAATTGTGCCTAGGATACCGGTTGCCAGCCCACCCCAAATGCCGCACAGACCGTGTACGGGCCAGGCACCGACCGGGTCGTCGATTTTCAGCTTGTCCAAAAGCAGAATTCCCATAACGACCAGCACACCTGCTACCAGGCCAATAATGATGGAATCCATCTCGCTCACCCGGTCGCAGTTGGCGGTAATGCCCACCAGCCCTGCCAGGGCACCGTTCAGCGCCATGGTAACGTCTGGTTTGCGGAATAAGCCCCAGGCAAATCCCATTGCAGCAATCGCCCCGCAGGCGGCAGAAATCGTGGTGGTAAGCGCGATGTAGGTGGTAGCCTCGGCGTTGGCATATCCGGCGTAAGTGAGCTGACTGCCGGGATTAAAGCCGTACCACCCAACCCAGAGAATAAAAACACCCAGGGCAGCAAAAGCAATGTTGTGACCGGGGATGGGGACCGATTTTCCCTGGATGTAACGCCCAATGCGTGGTCCCAGGGCAATTGCCCCGGCCAGGCCAGCAAAACCGCCTACCGCATGGACCACAACCGACCCGGCAAAGTCCTGAAAGCCCGCCTGGTCGAGAAAGCCACCGCCCCATTTCCAGAATCCGCTGATCGGATAGATAAAACCGGTCAGTACACCACTGTAAATCAAGTAGGCACCAAACTTCATCCGCCCGGCGACCGCCCCCGAAACAATCGTGGCAGCCGTGGCGGCAAATGCGACCTGGAAGAGAAAATCAGCCGATGTCGAATAATCGCCTTTTTCGCTGTCGTCAACCGAGAACACTCCTGAGTATCCGAAGTACGGATTTGTCTCCCCTTTCCCGTTGTACATAATCCCCATGCCGATAAACAAAAACAGCATGATACCAATCGAGAGGTCCATCACGTTTTTGAACAAAATATTTACCGTGTTCTTGGATGCATTCAGTCCGACTTCCAGCATGGCAAAGCCAGCCTGCATGAACAGAACCAGTACGGCGGCTAGGAACATAATGAGCGTGTTGATCGTGTAATCCGTCTCCGCCTTCAATTGCTCAACAGTTAGCGGATCCGCGTCTTGTGCCATTGCCAGACCAGAACCTGCCAGCAGCATCAAAACAGCCCCCAGCAGGAGGAGAACGGGGGTCGTCTTTTTAGAAAACAGTCTCATCAGGTTTCGCCCTTTACGTGCTACAGAAGGAAGGATGGTGGTTTTGCAAATGGACGGCCGCCCACTTGGCTTCAAATGACGTTCGACAAGTTTAAACTAGCCCACGAATGCATCTTGCAGTCGTGGCTAGACGAGCCGGCTAGCCGCTACCATGCAAACGCCGTTCCAATTGGGCGAAGGCAATTGAAAAAAAAGAAACCCCAGTCGTAAGCCGCTTACTAAAGAGTCTTCGGGTTGTGGGAAGGAGAAAAAGAAAAATAGCGGAGACGGACCGATCACGCCGCATGCACAGCAAGCAGGCATCGGCGGCGCACATATTGTGCAGCGACTGGCCACTTGAGCCATAGGTTTTCGGGGACCGATGGACGAGCAGCGGAGGAAGTTTTTCTGCCCCGCAGGGGAACAACTGGGCCGTTCAGGATCGAGCACA
>JAKVBG010000081.1 GCA_022447605.1 Mariniblastus sp. | reverse complement strand
GCCGGCACGCCCCACTGGTGCCCCATAAACTCGGTTCGAAACACATCCAGTGGTAACACCTCCGCAGCCGAAGTCCCGGAGGGCAGATCGCGGAACTGCTCTCCATCCCAGGAACTGGTGGCCCAACCCAGGGTTGGCATCGTCATACAGGTAGAATTATGAACATTGACCTGCCCCTCCGGCTTGCGGCTCCGGACGATTGTGTAGATCCGCTTCATCATGCTACGGACCTCCCAGATGGGATAGGTTGGCGAAACCCTCCCGTCGTCTCGAACATAGCCGCACCCATGCCGGCGATTGGCACATGCATGCGGGTACTCCGTCCCATCCAGGTAAACGCCATCAATGTCAAACTCGTCGACTAACGCGACAAGCCCGTCGGCCAGCCGGTCCTGCCACACGCTGTTGTAGCAGACATTAAAAGCGTTCTGTTTTGGCTGAGGAGGGTAATCATACGGCTCGTACCCTGTGCGGGGCATCACGACACACTCCGCGCCAAACTCCCCCCATTCCGGCGCAAGGTCCGAAATCAAAAAACCCAAGTAGAGCAGCAGTTGCATGCCCCGGTCGTGGCAAGCCTTGACCAGGTATTTCAAATCCTCGGTGTGGGTCGTTGAGACGTACGACTCAATGTCCGTCCAGTGTTCGTGGAAGGCAATCGTCTTGACACCCGCTGCTGCCAGGTGGTCGAGGTCTGCCTCCGGCAACTTGAGCCCCGCCTTCACTGCATACAGCGACTCGTTAGGATCAACGTGCACGATACGGTAGTCCCAGACATCTTTCTCAACCGGCTTGACCGGCGTCGCCTGCAACCCGAACGTGTACGAAAGGGACGAACCGAAAGCAGCAGCTGACTCGCTACCTGGAGCCGGATCAAGCTCGAGCGGCTGACTCACCGGATGCAAACGTAAAACCGTCTGAACCTGTTCGGCTCCGCTGTCAAAGGTCCGGCTGATTTCTGTCACAAGATTGGGATCGTCCACCCGCCAGTTCTCATCCGTTTCACAAAACCACGCCAGTCCCCGCTCTTCGTCACCCAGCCAGATGAACGGCCGGAACCCCCCCACGTACCCGCTCCTGGGAAACGATCCGGCATTCGGCGTTTTGCTGGGCCACACAGCCGGAAAATGATACAAGTAGCGGGCGTGCTCTTCAGCCAAGCGGATTTCAAGGGTTACTTCTTCGATACAGGTCGCCTGCTCCGCCCGCAACTCCCAATCAATCCGAATCGTGCCGTCGTATTCGATCTCGATCTCGCTGAGGAGCTTCAAGGGCCCACCCGCTGCCTCGTGCACAAGACGAACCACGGCTGGAGTCTGCTCGGTAACCCGGAGGTCTATCTTTTTCCAGTTAACCTGCTGCTGGTCTGCGCGGACAACCAGCCGAATCGGCGCAGCGAGCAAGGACTGTTTGGCGCTCTCAATCTGACTGGGGAACGGCGCCTGGTCAAACTCGTATTCCCGTCCCCAGGGACAAACCTTGATGGTCCGGCCATGGTCCTCCACCTTAATGGGCTCGTAAGGTGCTAGGACCTGGTCACTGATCCCCGCCCGCGAACCAATCCAGGGGGCCCTGCCGCCAGGTGGTTCCTTTCCCATCGCCACAACCTCCATTCAAAACGCAATCATGACTATCACCACCGTCATCGCGCCAATGGCAACGGCAGCCTGTCCATCTTGCTGGAGTCAGAATTTTTCGGTCGAGAGATTTCCGTCGTCATCCACAATGATTCGGAACGCGGTTCCGTTAGGGCTCTTGATCACCGGCCCCATCCCTTTATTTTCGTGGTAGGAATCTCCGGCCATCACAATGCCCCCGGCAGTCGCACCTGTGTTGTGGGTCGTACCGACCAGAAACGCATGGCGGCCAATTCGCCGGCCGTTAATCCACTCACCACTTGGAGGCAAGTACTGCACCTGCCCGTTCATAAACGGATGCGCCCGATCACAGGTAACGAATGCTTTGCCGTCATCGGCGATCGGCTCGAAGATTGCCATGTTCGAAGCCCAATCGTTGACGCGACCATTGATCTCCATCCGCGCGGCACTTCTCGGCCCGGGATAGGGAGGGGACACACGGCCGTGCGGCAAGTCTGGCTTGTCGATTTGCTTGACATGCCTGGTCTCGCCCAACCACGAACTGCTCATCGAAGCCTGGTGCTCCCCGCTGGCATAAAATGCAATGGTTACCCCGCACCCCAGGGTCGGGTCATGCACGTTTCTCATCACCAGCGCACCGGGACGGCTGGGATGGTCCATTGCTGTCTCGATCGATCCTCCCACACCGGCAATTGCATCTTCCCTGCCAACGAGCAGGCAGCCCTCCTTGGTGAGCTGCATATTTTTGTTCACCGCACCGTCTGCCGCCCGCGTTGAAAACGCGAGACTGCCTCCCTGTACCGAGTCGGTAAACCGGGAATCTGTCTGGGCACCAATGCTGGCCCGCAGATGGCCACCCTCGGACAGGTCGATGGTGGGGCCACTGCCACTGTTGATTTCAATGCCGGAAACGTCGAGCTGACCCAACTCCCGGGTTTCCCGGGCCTCGGCCGTGGCGGACTGCTGACCTGTCATCCTCCCGATTACCAGACCAAGTAAAACGGCAATGGCCAAGTAGATTGCTGTAACTCTGTGCGCCATCTGGAACCCTCCCACGTTAGTAAACACAAATTAATAGGTGGCCGACAAATGTAATGCCAACTAAAACTACATCTCAACCCGTTCCTCTGTCAACTTATCAAGTTTGTCGCGGTTGACTTCGATACCGAGTCCCGGTCGATCGGGAATTTGGTAAGCACCGTTCTGGAGCGGATAAAACTCATCGACCACCGAATCCCCCTCCAGGTAGAAGTCCGCACCCCTGACTTGTTCACACACCAACAAGGCAGGACACACCGCAGCGAGTGTAATATTCGCGGCATCGGCGATGCCTGCATAAATGGCAGACCCTATGAAATTTTCCATGCCACTGGCAGCAGCCACGTGCGCGCGATCCAGTGCGCCGGAAAATCCGGAATGCCAGTTGGCGTGAAAATTAATGACGTCCGCTGCCTGGCACGATCCGATCTCAAACACATCGGCCATCGTCCTTGCCTGCTGATCCAGCATGAGCTTCACGCCCGCACGGTTCAGCTGGGGTTTGAGCTTTTGCTGGTAGACTGAATAGTCCTTTTCAATCGGGTCTTCCGCAAGAAAAACACCATACTGGGCCACGTCGCTCAGCGTCGTGGCTGCCTCATCCACACTCTTATAGGCGTAATTGGCATCCAGCAGGAACCGGGTACCAGGTTTTAACTCTTGGGAAAACGTCTTCATCATCTGGACATCTTTGTCGTAATCGGCGTGCGGTTTGATCTTGAACAAGCGAAGCCCCCACTGGGCTTGCCACCGGAGTGCCTTCTGGACCATCACTTCCATGTCGTCGGTATGAATCACCGGCATCACCGGCATCGAACGCGCTCGGCGCCCCCCAAGCAGCGCCCAGACCGGCAGACCTTTTGACTTCCCCACCAGGTCATGCAGTGCAAAGTCGATGCAGTCGACAATACCACTGGCATCCGCAACGCCGTTGTAGTGTTCGGGAATCAGCGTGCGTAATCCTGCAGCATCCTTTCCCAAAAGCGACCCGCATGTCGACAAGACCTCATCCCACTCTGCAAGCGACGAGGTACCAGGAATGCCCGGGGGATAGTTCAAAGAGGTGGCATAGAATTCGCCAAACCCGGAAACGTCGCCACTGGCAAGCTCTACAATAATGACTTGGATGACCGGTTTTTCACTGGCACCGCTGCTGTACCGAAAAGCTTTTCGTAAGCGGATGTTGCAACGGTAGGCAACGCATCGATCAATGGGAGCGAACATACGATGATCCCCAGGGGCGACTGTCATCTGGAGTCCGGAGCTGCAATGACCTCTATCCTCTCCAGAGGCTTCCCCGGTCCTGTTCAGCCCGGTGGCACCTGGTTTGCTGTCGCAAAGGAAGACCTGTTCCCGAAACAGGCAGCGAAGCTGTGCCTCTCGGAAGTCACAATATAGCAGATAAGTTTGGGATTCATAATGCTGTTCCGAATTCCCTTAAACCGGATCGCAGAAAAATGCCCTGGCCATTGATCAACCCGCTGGTGGACTCCTCACAGATCTCGAGCGGCGCGGGATCACCCTATTTTTGGATTCAGCGTGTGGATGGCCGGTGGCGGCCTGAAGCGGGGGGTGGTGCATGGGGCAACCGACGAGATCGGATTCCACGCCGTCGAAAACCGTCACTACGTGACTGCCATCCATGCCACGATTCTGAAACAACTTGGCCTCGACTCGCGACAACTCGAAATTCCCGGTCGCAAACGCCTGGAAGTCGATCACGGAAAACCGATCGAGCCCATCATCGCGTAACACTACCGAACCAACCGGGTTCTAGACCACCACGATTGAATCGATTGAACTCGCCCCGCGCAAACAAATCAACTCACGCTACTTTTTAGGTGCTCAGTCTCAAGGTGACTGGCTGAAATCAAGGGTCAATGGCTCCTTGATGTAGCTGTAGTAATAAGACGTGCCGTAACCCATGGCCCGACCGCGGAGTCCCTTCTCAAGTACTTCCCGCTTCCGCTGCTCCCAATCGTTGTAGAACGCCAGGGAAGTATCCTCAAGATCGGCAACCAGCCATCGACAGAACGTGGCGTGCCCCGGCCACCACACCTCCGTGTACTCTTTGGGATAATTGACGATCTTTTCGCGCCAGTCCTCAAACGTATTGACCGTCAGCTTGAGTTCCTGCCAGTTCTCGGGAGTGGGCTTGATTTCCCACGCGCGTTCGGCAGTCAACATTTCAGTGAGCAGCTTTGCGAAATCAAACTGGTCTCGCGACAACCGCACCCATCCCCGGTTGCGCTTAGTATCGGCGGCCGACTCGGCCTGTTGCATCAGGTTCTCCAGCTGCTTTAGCACATCGGGCGGATACTGGGCCAGGTAGATCGACTTCGTATCGAGCCAGCCCGGCTTCTGTGTGTTTCGAGCCTCGGCCGAAATATCGTCCTCAGTGATCGGCACCACTTGCGCAAATCGATCCTCGAGTATCGCAAAGAACTCCTGCATTGGCCCGGAGGCCTTGCCAAAAACTCCGTCGCAATATTCCCGCACAATTGCCTTGTCGTCGAGGCTGGGGTCACCCATCAACCGGCCAGCCATGTAAAAGACCGGCCCTTCCAGACCCCAGGTTGCCTCGGGACCGATGCTGATCGCCACAAAGTTGTGGTCGTACAGGTACCGAATTCGGTCGGCTACTTCCGTAGCCGTCATGTGAATGTTCAGTCCCATCGGACACTGGGTGTTGAACCAGTACGTGTATCCTGCAAGTCCATTGGTTTTACCTTGCCAGGCCTCGATGTATTCGGGATTGAGGTTCATCAATTCACCAATCACGTTGTCGCCGAAGTAACCGATCTCTTTTGAAGGCCAGGCGGTCGGTGCGTAACACATGAGCATAACCATTTTGTCAGGGTGCGACGTGGCAACTTCGTCAATGACTGCCTTGTGAAGGTGAAACAACCGCTCCGGTGGTTTGCCGCGCAACTTTTGATTCTGAAATCTTTCCCAGCGGCTGTAATCGTCCATGTCACGATAGTTGTCCATGGCCTCACACTTGTCACACTGACAGCGCAAGTAGCCATCTTCCTGGCCCAGCGAAACCCAATCGACTCCGGCGTCAAATCGGCTTTTTACATAGTCGGCCAGCATTCTTTTTACCTCCGGATTGGTGGAACAAAGATGATGGCCACGCCAGTAGGTTTCCGGTGTCCAACTTGATTTACCGCGGATTCCATCCCGCAATGCAAAATACTCCGGATGTTCGTCAATGTGCTGGCCGACAGGAACCGCAGCGTAGTAAGTGTGCCCACCCGACTGGACCCGGACACCCAGCCGGTAGTTATTCGCCTGCGCGCCGATGGTTTTACCCGGATTCTCGAGGATATTCTCGTCGTAGACAGAGCGGCCGTTACAGTAGGCCAGCGCTGGCTGAAAACTCACGTCCAAGTCAACCGGTACCGAAATATCTTTCCTTTCAGGCACCAGTTCGCCTGCTGGAGTGGGCAGGAACCAGCGGATACCGCAATAGTCTTCCAGAAATTTGATCACCGCCCGGCAGGACCCGCGCGCTCCCACATAGTCGTGCGTGACGACACCTGCTTTGTCGAGGCCAACGAGATACAAAACCCCGTCCCTGGCGACAAGCTTACAACCATCCCACCTTAGCCCGCTGAGGTCGATTCCCGCTTTTTCAGCAAGCCTGGTATGCCCCACCGAGATGCGTGTTCCGGTTGGCGACTCGCTCTCGGTTACAATCGGCAGTTTCGCACCACTGGATTTTTCGACGTAGGCTTGGAGCCACCCGGCCGGCTCTGCAGTCCACTTGGGCGCATCGTCGGGAATGACAATCGTGGCAACAGGTTTACCGGACTGGACCAAAGCCAGCGCCGCCCCGTCGGCGAGGTCCTGGGGGGAAGAATTTTGGGCAAAACCAATAGATGGGCAGACCACCCAGCAACAAACCGTCAACGACTGCAGAATTGTTTTTAAGGTTTTCACGCGGGCCTTACCTCCTGGACGGGGCATCAAGAAAATGTGCGCGGCAGAACGGCCATGAGGCACCCTCAAAGCTGCTACCTGGGGCATCGTTCTGGGGCATGGTTCTGGGGCATGGTTCTGAGGCATCGTTGCCGCCTGAAGCCAATCTATCCCAAACGTCGCCGACGCGACAGGCAATTGACTGCAATCAGACCGACTGGCAGCAATAGCGCCAAACAGGCCGGTTCTGGCACGGCAGCAGCAGTCCCGCTGGTCGAGTTGCCAAAATTCGCTTTCCAGGTGAGGTAGTCCGCCTGGGTGTACGTGACACCGAGTCCGTCTCGCCACGTCGTGTAATCGACCGCATCTACCTTGCCGTCCTGGTTGAAGTCTCCCTCGAGGACCTGGTCGGAAACAACCGAGAACAAAATGTCGTCAAGTCCAAAGGCAGCCCCCCAGTTATTGGGGGAGTCGTGCTCGGCGAGAAATACAAGTTTCGAAAGCGGCGCATTCTGAAATTGGGCCGACGCGGTGAGCAATTGGAATTCCGGCCCGTACGCCAGGTTCAACCCAATACCCGGTCCATCTGGATTTTCGGTGAACACATCGGTCCCCAGCAACTCTTCGTCAAGTCCGTAATACTCCACTGTCAACTTCGGCGGGAAATTACCGCGGCTGGCAAAATAAAAACTTTGCAGGGCCAAATTTTCGCTGTTGTCCAGGTCCATCGTCACAAGGTGTTCGCCGTTGCCGATGTTGTCAGACAGGGCAAAGTGTCTGCCAGAGACCGGCCCCGACTGCCAGTCAGTAAAACCATGCCCGTCATGGCCCGAGTCGGTCTGAAGATCCTCGGCACCAAATCCACTATGGCCCCAGTTGTCCACCACGCCAACGCCCGTGTCCTGGAACGCAACTCCCGCAGCTTCCGGATACCCTTCATGGGGATCGAAGCTTACACAGACCCCTCC
>JAKVBG010000080.1 GCA_022447605.1 Mariniblastus sp. | reverse complement strand
GATTTTTTTGACGATTGGAAACAAAGGGAGGCATTGGCCGAGGGAATGATTCCTCTGGTTGCCAGGCTTTACCGCGAGCGGAATGTCTCGCTCTACATGTATGGCCGCACCATGGTTAACCAGTCGGTCACCGACCTGATGAAACTGCATGCGTTCGTGCGCCAGATTGAAAAAAACGAACTCTCTGCGTTTGACACCTACCCCATGATCAAAACGCTGGCGGCAATGGATTTGGGGCCCGCTCATATCGACGTAGGCAAGCTGACGGTGATGTACCAGGGGCAACCCGCCGGCACTGAGCGAACGCAGTTTTTACAGGAGGTCGTCGGAGATGACATTGGCCACTCTCGTAAACCGCTGCCGGTGCCGCGAGACGTGGTCTTGTATGGATTCGGCCGAATTGGCCGGTTGGTGGCCCGGTTACTGATCGAGAAGACGGGCGGGGGAGACATTTGTCGGTTGCGAGCGGTGGTGATTCGCAAGGGCGGGACGGGCCATGATCTAAAAAAACGCGCCGCCTTACTGCTCCGCGATTCGGTCCACGGCCAGTTCCAGGGGACCATTCGTGTTCTCGAGGAAGAGAACTGCCTGGTCTGCAATGGCAACCGAATTCAGTTCATCGTTGCCGGTTCTCCAGCGGAAATCAATTACGAAGAACACGGAATCCGTAATGCGATTGTGATCGACAATACCGGAATATGGCGCGATGAAGATGGCCTGAGTCAACACTTGCGCTGTCCGGGGGTCGCCAAGGTCATTCTCACGGCACCTGGCAAGGGTGATATTCCAAATGTTGTTTACGGGATTAACCATCACGAGATTACCGAGAACTGCCAACTTGTTTCGGCGGCCTCCTGTACGACAAACGCCATCGTTCCGCTCCTGAAGGCGGTCCATGAAGAGTACACCATTGGTCAAGGCCACCTCGAAACGGTGCATTCCTATACGAACGACCAGAACTTGATTGATAATTATCACAAAGGATCAAGGCGCGGACGTGGTGCGGCGTTGAATATGGTGCTCACCGAAACGGGCGCCGCAAAAGCGGTTGCCAAAGCGGTTCCCGAATTAGCCGGAAAGCTCACCGGCAATGCCATTCGTGTTCCTACTCCCAACGTCTCGCTCGCCATTTTAATGCTCCAACTTGAGGCAGAAATCACCCGGGAGGAGATTAACGAATTTGTCAGGCAAAAAGCCCTCTTCTCGCCGCTGCAGCAACAGATCGGCTACACCACCTCGGATGAAGTCGTGTCATCCGATTTTATCGGCAACCGGGATGCGTGCGTGTTTGATTCGCAAAACACCACTGCAAACGGCAACAGTTGCGTCCTTTACTGCTGGTATGACAACGAATTCGGATACAGCTGTCAGGTGGTGCGCTGTGTTGAGAAAATGGCGGGAGTCGAATGGCCCATGTTTCCCGCCAGTTAAGAGTCTTCAACGCGGTTGGCTGGCGGGGGGCCACTGAACCCACCACCCAGCCCACCCACCTGCCACATCTTTACCCGGTGACTTTGCGCAACCAACCCGACCATCAATTAAGGAAAAGTCGGTCGTTCCGCGTGTCGATATAACGATCACAGTCGTTCACTCTTACTGGGCATCAATTGTGCGGATCTGTTGATGGCGTACCGGCGAACCTTACTGCTAGCACCATTGATCCTAACGGTTTTCGGAGCCTTCGTTCCAGTCGGCCATCTTTTGGCATCGGAACTTGTCCTCTGGGATCCTTTGGAAGAAGGCCCCACACACACCGCGATAGCACTCGAAGAGGGCCTGCAAACGCCCGAAGCGGTACCTACGGCGGCAGGCCCACGTTTCGATCACTTGCCGCTGCCCGCTGCGAGGGCCCTTTCGCTGTCCGCCTTACACGAGCTTGCTCTCCAGCACAATCCAACGCTCCTACAGGCCTCGTCCGAGGTTGGTGCAATCCTTGGCATGGCCTATCAGGCCGGCCTCTCCCCAAACCCCGTGCTCGGATATGTAGGTGACCAAATCGGCGTTGAAGGCACTGCCGGGGAAATACAAGGAGGGTTTGTTTCTCAGGAAATCGTAACCGGCGGAAAGCTACGACTCAGTCGCGCCAAGTATTGCCAGCGGGCCCAGATGGCAAAGACGAATGTGTTTGTGCAACAGCTGCGGGTCGCCAACGACGTAGAGGTTTGCTTTTACCAGGTGCTCGCGCTGGAAGAAGTTCTGACCCTCCGCAAAAAACTTCTGGCAAACAGCCAGGATGCCCTATTGACCTGTAAAGAAATGCAAAATCTGGGGCAAGCCAACGAGGCTGACGTCCTGAATGCGGAGGTCGATCTGCACCAGCAACAACTTCTCATCGAGAGCGCAAAACTCCATTTGGAACTTGCCCGGAGGAGCCTGGCAGCGATGGTGGGCATCCCCAACCTTGCCAATTCACCCCTGGCAGGGGAACTGTTTGAGCACAATCCACCCCTCGATTGGGAGCAGGCGGTTGAGCAATTGCTCGAGGGAAGCCCCGAACTGATCGCCGCCCACCAACATGTACGGCACGATCAAATTTCCGTTGCCCGTGAACGAGTCCAACCGATTCCGAATATCGTGTTCGATGCGCGTGGAGGCAAGGATTTTGAATCTGGCAATACCGTCGCCGGCGTTCAGGCTGGCCTGGTCCTGCCAATTTTCGACCGGAATCGAGGCACGATTCGTCAAGCGGAAGCCGACCTCGCGCGATCTCGGGCAAATGTCCGGCGGGTGGAGCTGGAACTTCGCGCGCGGCTGGCCAAACATTTTGGCCGCTACCAGCTCGCATACAACACGGTCCGAAAATATCGCGATATTATCCTGCCCCGGGCAAAAGAGGCCTACGAACTGCTCAGGGAGAATTACCAGGCGCGTCGGATCGCCTGGCCGGAAGTACTTGCTAGCCACCGCGCCTACCTTCGGCTGAGGGTCAAGTACGTTGAACAGGTGGCCGAGTACCACGAGGCTGATGTCCTGGTGCAAGGCATGTTACTGACAGGCGGCTTGGCCCAACCGGCCACGACCATCAGTGAAGGTCATATCGACTCGGTACCCAAGCCACGTTAGCAGGCTCCTTTTATGCACGTTCGACTTTTACCCGCCATGAGCGAATAATTCCGGGAAATACGCTAGTCCGGTTTCACCAGCCAGACGTTGTTTGAAAAGTTGCGCCAGAGAGGACGTTTATGAATCCTTCAGAGAATCGCAGAGGTTTCTTGGCACAAGGCGCAGCCGCAACGGCCGGGATGATGGTCCCCGGGAGGGCGCTCGCTCAAAATCCCGACACGGACGACAACCGGCCCCAGGTGAGCCCTTCCCCCTCCAGCGAAATCCACCCTTATCCGCGGACACACGCCGGGCTTGGAGGCCCGGTTGGCACAGCAACCGATCGGGGAAAACTGGTTGCCGGGTTTCGCGAAGCGAACTTGCCACCGGTCCCACTCACAACGCCTGACCTGGAAAAGCTGCCTTTTAAAATGATTGGCGGCGTGAAGGAATTTCACCTGCGGCCGATGCCTGTTCGTCGGGAACTTTTACCCGGGATGGATTTTCATGTCTACGGATACAACGGTACGATGCCAGGCCCCACCATTGAAGTCGTTCAGGGGGATCGCGTTCGGATTGTGGTTCATAACGAACTTCCGGAGCCGACAACCATTCATTGGCATGGGCTGGAGTGCCCAAACAATATGGATGGTATTCCGTTTGTCACACAGCCGCTGATTGGCCCTGGGAAAAAGTTTGTCTATGAATTCACCATCCATCAGGTGGGGAGCATGGCTTACCATTCTCACGTAGCCATGCAGGAAGCAATCGGAATGGCCGGGATGTTTATTATCCATCCAAAGGTCGCCTACGATCCACCGGTCGATTACGATTTTGGCCTGTTGCTGCAGCAGTTTAACGTGGGACCGGCAAGTCAGATTGTCAACACGCTCTCGATGGACTGGAATTACCTCACGATCAACGGCCGGTGTGGCCCCTACACGAGCCCCCTGGTGGTTCGCTTGGGGTCACGGGTAAGAATGCGATTTGTTAATTTTAGTACGTTGCACCAACATCCCATTCATTTTCATGGCCATACCGGTTGGCTCACCGGTACCGAGGGAGGACGGACCCCTGAGTCTGCCTGGGTGCCGCTCAACACGATTCGGATTGGAATCGGCGAGATACGTGAGGTGGAGTTTGTAGCCAACAACCCCGGCGACTGGGTGATGCACTGTCACATGTTCCACCACACGATGAATCATATGACCAGCCAGGTTGGACCACACATCCGAGGGCCCCAGTTCGACAGCCACGATCATGTGGCCGGTTTTCCCCAAATCATGGAAGGGGCGATGAAAATGAGCCCGGACGCGATGAAAAAAATCAGCGGTCGTCGCACAACCGAGGGGATGGCCCACGACTGGTTTAAAGGCGTGGCGGGAATGTTTACCGTCATTCGCGTGTTACCCGAGGAACTCTACCAGGAACTGACCGAAACCGATGTGCCGATTCCTGTCGGCACAAGTGTTTTCGGTGAGTCCTGAGCAACCTTCTGTCTTGGATCTCCGAGCCTTGTTGCGGAATCCTACAGGGTGGTAGGACCACCCATCCTCTGAGAAAAGTTTAATCAAACCACGGCCGGCTTGGTTGCGTACCAAGGTCATCTCTTCTTCGACAAGCCACGTGTGCTGGCATCGCTCCCACCCGTAAGGGGGGGCGTCGTGTTCTGATGCAGTGCTTTACAGAACCGGCGCTCCTTTTCTCAAAAAACTTTACCACAAGCTGGGCGCAATTTGAAAATCTTTGTTTAAATGAAACGGTCCTTGATGTCTTCTTGCACGAAGAGGTGTTGTTGTGGAACCAGCCGGCAAAATTCGAACTGAAAAGTCAACGGCCAGACGGTCTGGTGGCAAGCATCCACACAATGCGCGGGAAGATCGCTTCGAGGGGCACGAAACCGGAACGAGAGAAGGCCTCTGCTACCGCAGGGAATACCGCGATGAAAAATGCTTTTGTACAACTGAAGAAATGGTTCAAATCTGGATTCTTTAAAAACAATGCTTCTCACAACCTGTCGTCCACTCGGGCGCACCTCGCTTTAGAACCGCTGGAGGTGCGAACCCTTTTGTCGGCCAATGCGCTCAGCGACACTCCGATTGTTGAGTTTCAAGTTACCGAAGACTGGGACTCGGGGCACAATGGCGAATTGGTTCTCACCAACGACGAATCGTCGAGCTACGAGAACTGGCAACTCGAATTTGAGTACGCCCGTCCGATCACGCACCTGTGGAATGGCCAGGTCGAGTCCTTGGGAAATGGACATTACCGGATTACGCCCCCTGAGTGGGATAAGATACTCGACTCGGGTGAACAGCTAGCGATTGGTTTTACCGCTGACGGACCTGGGTCGGTTCCTGCGAATTTCGCTTTTAACAACGAGCGTTTACCTGGCGACGAGCCCGTGGGTGAAATCGCGGAGAATCCCTCCCCAGGCGGCCAGCCCAACGCAGACCTCGCAACTGGCATCGAGGACCCGCTCGTACCGGTTGTCCAAGGAGATTACAGCGGAAACGGGACCGTCGATGCGGTCGATTACATCGTCTGGCAGGACTCGCTTGGATCATCCACCGATCTTCGCGCCGACGGGAACGCAAATGGCGTCGTGGACCAGGACGACTATGAATTCTGGCGAGAACGGTTTGGCAATTCATCCACTGACGCCGGACCAGGCCAGAATCCCACGGGCCAACCGGAAAGTGGGGAGTTACCTGCGATCACGCTCAGTGATAGGACCGTGACGGAAGGGGACCACGGAAACACCCTGGCCCGTTTTGAGGTAACCCTCTCGCACAGTTCGGACAACCCGGTATCCGTAACTTTTCAGACCCAAAGCGGCACGGCAACCGCTGGTGAAGATTATGAGCACACCGATGGGCAGATCATTTTTGCCGCGGGGGAAGTCTCCAGGACGATCGAAATCCGCGTGTTTGGCGACTCGGTCGTTGAAGCGGACGAAATGTTTGGGGTTGTGCTGAGTGATCCGGTCGGGGGAGTACTCCTTCAGCGGGGGGAGAGTTCACCGCCGGTCAACGAACAACAAGAGCTTTTCTGGCAGCAGTTTGCCAGTGATGCTGTTTTAAACGGTGTGCCCGTTGAAGACATGATGGGCGTTGCCATCGGTACGATTCTTAACGACGACCTGCCGTCGGTCGATCCACCGGTGGATTCGGCAGAAGTGCCCGTTTTAAGCATTGTGGGTGCCGAGCTTATTGAAGGAGATGCAGGTTATACGCTAGCCACCTTTAACGTCCTCCTCTCGGTGCCGACCACCCAGCCCGTCACGGTCGATTACCACACCATGACCCGGTCTGCCGGGTCGGGGCACGATTTTGAAGGAATTAGCGGGCAGGTGGTCTTCGCGCCAGGTGAAGTCACGAAGACGATCGATGTTCGCGTCCTGGGAGATACCCTCGTCGAAGGAAACGAGACGTTTGAAGTCATGCTCACCAGTCCGGTGGGCGCGATCTTCGCCGGTGGCCCCGCGGATGGGAACACGGGCTCTTTTCACGTTCATGAAGAGACGAGCCTTCCTTCACCACATGCGGAGGTCCCGACCGAAGGGCCGTTTGGTTACCTGCAATCGACCGGGCCCAGTAGTGGTGTAGTGATGGACCTTACCCAAACGGGCGCTCACAACGTGCAGCTCACTGTCACCGCCGCAGGGGATTTGGTCATTTTGGGTCCGTTCAACGGGTCAACCCTGCAAAAGCATGTACAAAACGTGCAAGAACTGCTTACCGGCATTTCGGCCGGGTTTCTTGAAACACGCCTCCCTGACCCGCAGGAAGATCCAAACCAATCGGTCGGTACGTGGATGAACGATCCGATCGGTGGCCTCATGATTGGCAATGCACATCTTTATTTTGATGCGGCCGGTTTGTTCCTGGCAGAGAAGCTGGGGCTCGCTGGCAACGAAAGCGACATCGGGTACGTCGTCACTTCCCATCGTTACGATGACGCTGGAAACCCCGTCGTGAACGTGATTGACAATTTTAATCCATTAACCGACACGCTCGACTTCCAGTATTTTGCAAATCGTGAATTTTCCATTGCCGACAGTCCTGATGGCGTGGTAATTAGCGCATCGCCGCAACCGCAAAATTCGTGGGGCGAAAAAACGCTGCTGCGCGGCGTTCTATTTAACCAGTTAACGGAAGAGAACTTTGTATTCCGGTTCGATCAGCGCGCCGAAGATGGATTTAATCGGTTTGGCGGTACTTCTGAAACCACGCCAACCACCGGGGCAAGTGGCACGGTCCAGGTACTGAGCGAATCGCCGCTGGAGAGTCCCGAGGCCTCCCATTTGGCCGAACCGGATGGGATGAATCCAAACACGGGCGTCCTCTCTGCTTTGGGAATGATTCTCGACGACGATGTTGAACCCCCTGTCGAACTTCCCGCTGATCCTCCAGTTGAGAGCCTGGTCCAAGTTGCGGATGTGGCTCTCTATGAAGGTGACAGCGGCACGACCCAGGCCCTCTTTACCGTGAGTCTCTCAGAGGCCTCCAGCGAAGTGGTCCTGGTAGCTTACGAGTCCCAGGATGGTACGGCCAATGCAGGTGAGGATTACCAGGCGGTCAGTGGAGCGTTGCGCTTTTCCCCAGGTGAGACGAGCCATCAGATTGCGATTCCCATTTACGGCGATACCCAGTTTGAGACGG
>JAKVBG010000008.1 GCA_022447605.1 Mariniblastus sp. | reverse complement strand
TCATTATGCTGAAAGGGCTTCGTTCTACCTCCCCCGCGGGCCGTATAAACCGAGTGATTTCACCGCCTAAGCGCCTTCCCCTTGCTCCTGCCTTCCAGCTGCGCATTGATCGACTCAATACGTCTCAAAATAAAAGGCTTGATGCCAAGGATTTTCCTTCTCACGGCTCGGTTGAGCCCGGCCGGGTCGCCGTCGATGCCCATCTGCAAGCCATCTAGGTGCGATACTGGTTTTTGCTTGAGTGTCGATTCATTCAGCCAAAAAATGCTGTCTGATTTAGCCACATAAGGCGAAAGGGCCTTTTCGAACTCCGCGATGCGGCCAAAAAGCAAGTCTTGCGTGAACGCCTCCTGCATCAATCGCTCAACGGACGAGCGATAGAGCTCCGAAAAACTCTCCATCGCAAAGAGCCGCTCCAGCAATCGGTTGCTACCCATCCACGGACGGTCGATGTCCCACTGAGCGAGGTCCTCTGCGCCTGCAAACATGGTGAACGTTCCAAAGGCTTCGTTAACATCCCAGGGCAAAATCCGCATTTTTCCATCCGCTTTGTCCATCACTAGATAGTAGTTATGTGGCATCCCAACGTAGCTGTCGAGATTGGCCAGAATAGACGTCGCTGCGAGATAGCCGGCAAGCTGTTTTAAATCGATGCGATCACCGATCTCTCGCTCAAAGGCGGCATCCGGCGCGCGCTCGATCAATTTGAGCAGACTGGCAAATGCCCGCAGCTGATCGATGTTCTTTTCGCCCGACTTGATGTTGTAGCTGCGGTAAGAGTTCGGATCGTCATCAATGTAATCCCATTGCTCAACTTCTGGTTTCATCAACAAACTATCCTGGGACGCCTCGCCAAGGTTGCTCGCCAGGAATCGCTGATCCACCTGTTCAACCAGGACGTAGATGCCCAGTGGTATCGGGTCGGCCACGCCTTCGATGACCAGAGTAAGATTGGCCCAGCCCACGCCCGGGGTGGGCAAGCCCGCTGCGCGGTACAGCTCGTAAGCGAGCTTCTCCTTCATGAAAGCCGGGTCGAGGAACGAATTGGAGAGATTCAGCTTGGTCCTGCCGTGCAGCTTCTGGCCTTTGGTAAATCGGTTGAGGTCGATCTTGAACGGCTTTTTCAGGCGGGGGCCTGTGGCGCGAAATGACGAATTGCCTTTGAAGCGCAAGCCGGCATCATCAAACGGCTGGCCATCGATCGTGATATTGGCTCGGACGTAGGTGTATTGCTGGCCGTCCCTTTCTCTCCGTTCTCGCGATGGCTGCATCGCGTCCCATGCTTTGCGGGTGACCTCTACCTGGAGCTCAAGCACACGGTTCTTCGCAAAGACCGATTTCCAGAAAGCAGCATCTTCAGGCTCTTGCGCCGAGGCCGACAGGGCGGGCTGACTGGCACTGAAAAGCAACATCATGCAGCCTGTCAGCCAATGTTTATGAAGCTTGCTTTTTTCTATCATGTCTATCCTTTTTTGTTCAGCTTTCACGTTTTCGATAACCGTTTTTCCGCCGGCAGCCGTCTGCTGCGCGCCGAGCACCTTCCTAAAAAATTGTATAAGTGAAAACCAAAACAGCTCGCATTTATTTTGTTTTTATCAGTTTTTACAACAGGTTTTACAACAGGTTGTAATATCAGCATACACAAAACTGCCCTAGCAAAAGAGGGCCGTCGTCGCGCGGCTCAGGCCGGGTGACGAATCATTCAAAGCGCTATGATTCGTCTTCTGGCCTGCCCGGAGCTTGGTACGGATTGCCCGTTTCGGCGCGGTTGATATTGGCAGAAGTGGAGCTTGGGTTCATTGGTGTTACGTCGCGAGGCGAAACAAGTGTATAGATCAATCGCGTCAGGCCAAAGATGGCCCCACAAAAAATCAAGCCCGGCAACCAACCGACCAGTAGTGCTCCCAAGGGGGCCGTATCGGCGAACGCCTCGTCAGGTGGATTGGGAATGTTCTGCCACTGCCGGTAGCCGATTTCGGCACCCAGGAAAAGCCCGCTCCAAAAGCTGAGTACGCCCAGCGGTAAACAGATCAGCGGAACGATGCACCCCCGCCTCCAGCCGGCGGCCAACGAGAGAGTCAGGGCGAGGAGCAGACCGGCGCCGAAAATCGGAAAAAAATACTGGTGATAAACGGTCATGGGCGGGCTCGTTTTTCCTGTTAACCGGTGGTGGAGAATGTTAACTTGGGGCTGTCACGATCACAAGGGAGGCCGCTGATGAAGAATCGCTCCAAAACGAACGGGGATAAAGAACTGGCCGAAGGGCGCTCGCAGCGGCACGCGCTGTTATTCATCTGGGGCGTCATCGCCACCATCGGCCTGCTGCTAACACTGTACGGACAGTACCAGTTGAGCTGGGCCCGGGCCAGTGCTGACTGGCCCGTCGTCCCCGGGCGAATCGTCACCTCGGAGGTCACCACCCACACCGACGAAGAGGGGACCACGTATTCGGATGAGATCGAGTACGCTTACACGGTCGACGGAACGGAATACGAGGCTGGCGTCGTCGTGATTGGGGGGCACTCATATGGTGCGCATAATGTCGTGGCCCGCTATCCGCTGAACGCCGACGTGTCGGTTGCTTACGACCCCAACAAACCGAGCCGGGCCGTGCTGGAGCCGGGTGTCGAATCGTACGAGTGGCAGACGTTTGGGATCTCCATGATCCTGGGCGCCCTGTTCATGGCGACCTTGTTCAACTTCATTCTCCGCCGGGCGATGAATGAAGAAAAGAGCATCCTGGACCATACGTTGATCATCCTCTTCAAGACGGTCGCTTTTCCGATCAGCGTCTGTAACGGAAACTTGTGGGTGTTGGGCGGGATGGTAGGCCTGGCTGTCTGGTTGTCGACTCTCGAGATTCATCCAGTGCTAACGTACGGCTCGGCAATCTTCGGTGCACTTTATGGCGTGATCTGGGTGCTGATGCTGTGGATCTGGTTCATGGCTTGGCTGTATGAGTTGAGAGACCGAGCCATGGAACGGCATGCGGCCAAACTAAAATCGCAGTCCAAGCGGGAAGACACCGAATAACCAACGTCAAACTAAAATTCGCTGCCCTAAGGAAAGATGTAAAAACCTTTTGTTACATCGTTCCTCTGCGACAAGCAAGTGCATTCAATGAGACTGAATTGCCAAACCATTTGCAAATCTGGAACCAGCGCCCGACCAGCTCCGTCCGCCCCGTCAGGCTTCTAAACACCCGCTACTAGTCGTTGGCTCAACGCATTCGACCAATCGTAAAGATTGAACCTGCATCCTTGCGTGCAAAAGCATTCACGATGCTCAGGACAAACCCCTAGACATCTTGATCCGATTGGCCAACATGCCGCGCCAGTGCTGCCTTCGCCGACAAGGAGAATGTCGTGGCCTGTTTTTATTCTGAGACATCTTGGGCGTTTGCATCCGCTCCACCACGACTTTGCTTTTTCCGGGTAATGCACACCAGCACGGCGACAACGACAACGACGCCAAGCAAGGCCAGGGAGATGTTAACCAGCTTCAAATGGTTCAGGTGGAAGGGGTGATTGAGAAATGCAGCTCCAACCTGGTGAAAGAAGTACTGGCAGACAAACGTCAGGGGCACAAACCCAAGAACGGTAGCAAGCAGGTAATCTCGAAAGGGAACCTTCAAAACACCGGCGGCGTAACTGACCACACCAAACGGAAGAATGGGCGCCACTCGGAAAAACAACATTCCCCAAAATCCGAACCTTTTAATGCGCTTATCGAGCTCCGCAAGCCGGTCTCCTGCACACCGCGAAACCACATCGTGTCCTAAAGCCCCCCCAATGAAGTAAGAGGGAACCGACCCCAGGATCACCCCAAGGCTGCAGAGCAGCGCCCCCCACCAAAATGGTGGAAAAATCTCTGCCCCAATCAAGTTGCAGATTGTATCGGGCAGGAAAATCATCGGGGCGACGGCACAAGCCAACACGTAGACAACCTCGTCGTAAGGACGATACCCCTGAACAAAGCCTTGCAGTTTGCCGAGCTGTTCCTCATTAAACCGACCACCATAGGAGTAAAGCACCGTTCCAGTAAGGGCAACGAGAAGCATCAGAATTACAAGCTTCACAATCGAACTAGTGCGCATAGGGAGAATTTATCCTTCTTCAGTAAAAACAACCGGGCGGCCACCATTATCGACCACGATCGCACTCGGTTTCTAGGGCAGATGGCCAGAAAGGACCGAAGATGGTCTATTGCTTTTAAGCCTATAGTGAAATCACGCCGCCCCCGGTTGGAGGAACGAGATGAGCAAGAGATTCAGATTCGGAGTTGACTTACTCATACCGTTCCTTCTCGTACTGTTGACCCTTTTGCCCTGGATCTTACTGCAACCCGATACTGCGTTTGGTGTTGGCTGGTTTTCCTTGCCGGGTGCCTTGCTAGGCTGGTCTTTCTACTGGGCCTATCGCGACAGGGACCGAAAACGGAAGAGGTTGAGAATCGTATTCCTTAGACTCGTGCCAATTGCGATTCTGGTTTGGACTATCTCGCCCTGTCTCATGGTCCCGCTCAGCGAGGTGCTGGTTGACGTTTTTGGCGACAATTACGAAAAAGAAGAAGAAGGCGAAGTTTTGGGTATGGGGTGGGTTTTTTTCTTGGTTACTATTCCTACAGGTGTTGTGGCGCTCCTGGTCTGGGGAGTGGGCTGGCTGGTCTGGCTGGTCCACAAAAACAAGTTGAACCGCACCAGCAGCCCATAAAAAAGCCGGCGAACTCCCCTGGTTATCCAGTCGCTCGAACCGGCTCCGCGGGATTACGCCCGCTCATTACTGAACATGTCAGAACTGTTAACGACTTCAACCATCCGACCGCCGGCGATCGCCAGTGCGATCAACAGCGGCGGGACACTCGAAAAGAGGCTAACGATGATTCTCAAACCAACCAACCTGAAACTCTCTACCTGGACTGCCTTGATCGTCCTGACCATGGCGGCCAGTCTGTTCCCGCTCGGACTGGTTTACGCCCAGGACTATGAAGCGATTCAGAAGCGGCTAGGGCAGGCAGTCAAGTCCGGCGAGATTTCTCGCGCCCAGGCTGGCGCCATGCTGGAAGCACTCAAAGGCTCCCGCAAAGACAAGCAGGCAAAGGAGACTCCCGACCAACAATACGCCCAGGCAGAGGAGCGCATCAAGGCAGCCGTCGAGGCGGGACAGGTAACGAAAGAACAGGCCGAAAAGCGGCTGAAAATGTTGGCCGAGCGATTGCGCCGCGGCGGCCAACAAAAAACCGACCGCGACACGGAAGCAAAAAAGCGGGAATACATGGCCGCCGCTGAAAAAATCGAAGCGATGGTCAAAGAGGGCAAGGTCTCCAAAGAAGATGCCGAAAAACGTCTGGGTCAAATGCGAGCGCGAATGTTCCCAAGCAAAGGCAAGGCTCAAGACAAACCCCAAGACATGGACGCGAAAAAACGCGGCTACATGGAAAGAGCTCGGAGAATCGAGGCTGCCGTTGAAGCCGGCCAATTAAGCAAAGAGGACGCCGAAAAACGCCTGCTGGAACTGCGAAAAGCGATGTTCCCCGAGGCTGGCGACCAAGAAGGTGAAAAAGCAAACGAAAAGGCTAGCGGCGAATCTGATGAGAAAGCTAATGGCCAAAGACGTCGCCGTCTCTTGCGACGTAACGGAGGTGAAGCATAAAACAGCCTGGCGCTCGCAAACCAATGGCTGTTAAAACAAATGGTTCCCTTTGTTCACGGGGCCGGCCTATCGGCTGGCCCCGCGACCTTTTTATACGACCCGCCTGTCTCAATAGCCCACTGTGTGAGATGATTTTGAAACTGGGCAAATGAACATTTTAACGGGCAAATTCTTTCATGGGCTTAATCACTACCTGCATTGGCGCTTATCCCAAGCCCGATTACTTAGCTCTGCCCGACTGGTTTGACGACCTGGACAAACCGGACCCGACCGGCGGCTGGTTGGAGGCACTGCAGGCACTCGGCAGTGAAGCGGAAGCCACCCTCAACCGGGCTACCCGCGATGCCGTTCAGGACCAGGTCAACGCCGGGATCGACATTCCGACTGACGGCGAAGTCGGCCGGGAGAATTACATCCATTACCATTGCCGGCACCTGGACCAGATCGATTTCGAGAACCTGACCGAACAGCCTGTCCGCAAGGGGAACTACATCGCCCGCTTGCCCACCGTTCGGGGCCCGGTCCGCGTGGCCCGAAAGTTCCTGGTCCACGATTGGCAACGGGCGCAGGGACACACCGATCGGCCGGTCAAGATCACCATGCCGGGGCCGCTGACCATGGCCGACACGCTGGCCGACACGCACTACCACGACCCCGTGGCGCTGGGGCGCGATATTGCCCTGGCACTGAATGAAGAGGTTCACGACCTGGCCCGCGCCGGCTGTCGCCATATTCAGATCGACGAGCCGCTGTTCGCCCGTTACCCGAACCGGGCCCTCGACTACGGCATCGACAATCTGGAGCGGGCCTTTCATGGTTGCCCAGCCGAAGTGACGCGCACCGTACACATCTGTTGTGGCTACCCCGACAAGATTGACCGGGAGGACTATCCCAAAGCACCTTTGGATTCGTACGATCGCCTGGCCACCGCCATCGATGAATCATCGATCATGGCCGTCTCGCTAGAGGACGCCCATCGCCCTAACGATTTGAGCCTGTTGGAAAAATTTCGTCGCACCACGGTCCTGCTGGGCGTGGTGGCAATCGCTCGCAGCCGGGTCGAAACGGTGGAAGAGATTCGCGAGCGCCTCCTGTTGGCACTGGAGCATATTGAGCCGGAACGCCTGATGGCTGCGCCCGATTGCGGCCTGGGGATCCTCGGGCGCCAGCGGGCCATCGCCAAACTGGGCAATCTCTGCCAAGCGGCCCGCTCGTTGCCATGATGGCCGGATGGACATGCTGCGTTTTTGGCAAGTCAATCGTTTTTACGAAAGACGAGAAAGTAGTTCTCCTGAAAGTCGTCAAGCGATTTCTCGTCGACCAATGAAAAACCGGCATCCTGGATTTCGGCGCGAAATGTCGCCTTGCCGGCCCGCACATGGTCCAGCAGCCACTGGCGGGTCTGCCCTTCGATCCGCTCGAAATCGATCACGATCAACCGACCCCCTGGACGCAATGCCCTGCTGATCGAAGCGAGGGTCGACTTGGGGAATTCAAAATGGTGGTAGGTGTCGCAGACAAACACCAGGTCGACCGAGTTGGCCGGCAGCCCAATGCTGTTTTCCGCACAGACCACACCGGTAATGTTCTCCAGCCCCTGGGCGGCTGACTGCTTGACCACGTGTTCTACCAGGCGGGGAGCGATGTCGACCGCGTACACCCAGCCGGACGGACCGACTGACTTGGCAAACAGCCTGGTGAACAGCCCGGTCCCCGACCCGACATCAGCCACCTTGCTGCCCGGTTTAATCGCACACGCCTCGATTACCTCGTGGCGGGCCACGTAAACTTCGCGACTTTCCAGCTCGAACCGCTCAACCATTTTGTCGACGTCCAGGTCCGGATCCTTGAACCCCTGATTGATGCCCGGTTTGACGCTCTGCTCGCCGGCCATCTCCGACGCTGCTTGTTGGCGCTCGATGTAGTCGATCGCTTTCGATTCAATGAATTCGGTTCTCAGGCCAATCTCGCGAGCTTCGTTCAGCGCCTGTTCCAGCGGCACACCCTCGTCCAGAACACGGTAGGGCAACCACACACCGCCCACCCGGTTGGCCGAGCCACAGTGGAACAGGGTCGTTTGGGATCGATCGCTGAGCAGCTCGCGAATTTGGTCAAACACACCGTCGGTCAGCGAGTCGGGCGAGCGAAACGGGACCTCGATAAATGACAGGCCAGCTGCCCTGATGGCCGCGGCTTCGTCCCAGTCGATTTCACCCTCGGTCCGCAGGGTAATCACCCGGCCTACCTGGGCAGCCGTAATCGAATCGATATCCTCGGCGCCAAACTGGCCCGCAAAAAAAAGATTGCCTGCCCGATGAACATTCTTTGTATTGCCGAGCGAGGCCCGTTCAATCGTTTCCGGCTCCTGCTGTTGGGCGATCGCCGGCAGGCAACAACCCAGGCCGGCAATTGAACAACAGAAAATCAATCGGCTCAGCAAGATCGTCGTCCGTTTCATGGGCAGGTCCGCCTGGTTCGATTCCATCGTCTGGGTGATTGCCACGCCCAGCCTGTTGGCCCGGGCCACCGCCGGCCCAACCGGCCAACCGCGCGCAGATTGAGACGGGGCCAATAGAGCATACCGCCGCCAGCCCAGAAACAGGGCGGTTGCCCACCGCAGGTTCACATCCCGGGCTTGCAGCCCGGTTCGCCACAGATCTCGTGAAAGAATGCGGATTTTTCCCAAAAATTGCTGTTGCGCAAGCAAGGTTTCTCTGTAGTTCCCGCTAGAGACGCTTCTTCTCATCCACTTTTTGCAGGGGGACTCCACATGTCCAACCAACCTCGGAAAATCGACGTGACACTTCCCGTTAAGCTGGGGGTCATCATCGGCGGCTATTGTCTGGTCCGGTTCGCTTTGGACTTTCTTTCACTCGGCTTGTGGGTCTTGGCACCCTTTGCCATCGGTCTTGTGGTCGTCGCCGCGTGCGGCCTGTCTGAACAGGCTGAGGGAAAGCATCCATCGGCACCCCACCCATGGCAATGTCAGGACACGCTCTGTCTTTCGTTGTCACTGCTAGGGGTATTCGCGCTGGCCCTTTGGTTGCCAATTTTCCTGACGATCCTTCTCCTGTTCACGATCGGCCTGCACTATCGCCATTATTGACCGCCCGGTTCCATGGAGCAAAACGGCGCGTTACGGTTAATGTTTGGCGCCCAGGCTGTTCTTGGAAAGGCATATTTTGAAGTCGATCAACAGGCTCTTCAGGCAGCTGTCCGGTTGGCGACTGGCAAAGCGGTTTGTCCAGTCCCGCCAGCTGAAATCTCAATCCCCGGAACAGATCTTTTCCCGCTACTACCGCGGAAACAAGTGGAGCGGCAAGGAGTCGGTTTCGGGGCGAGGGTCCGACGACGACCAGACGGCAACGATCGTCGAGGCGCTCCCGCGGCTGTTTGCCGAACTGGGCATCTCGACCATTCTCGATATTCCATGTGGCGATTTTCGCTGGATGGAAAAAGTCGACCTGAGCCGTGTTGAGTATGTCGGTGCCGATATCGTCGGCGAGATGATTGGCCGCAACCGCGAGCAATTCCAAAGTGGTTCGGTCGCGTTCCAGCAGTTGGACCTGATCAGCGACCCCCTGCCGCGTGCCGACCTGGTACTCTGCCGCGATTGCCTGGTTCACCTGTCGTTTGAAGATGTTTTTGCCGCCCTGCAGAACCTGTGCGACAGTCGGTCTGACTACCTGCTGACCACGACCTTTACCGCGGCTCGGGAAAACAGCGATATTTTGACGGGCCAATGGCGCGCCCTCAATCTGGAGCGGGCTCCCTTCCATTTTCCACCCCCCCTGCAGGTCATCAATGAAGGCTGCAGCGAAGGGGGCGAGGCCTTCAGGGACAAATCGCTCGGCCTGTGGGCGCTGGCCGATCTTCGCTCCTGTTTCAACCGGCAATAAACAACCGGCCCAATGTTCGCCACGGTCCACAGACAGCCGGCGGATGCCGCAGGCAGGGTGGAGGTGTGTCGCCCCTACTGCTCCTCTTCCGGCTCGGCCAGCCCCTCCGACCCGATCAGCTCGCCGGCCGTGATCATCAGGCGGGGTGTCGCGGCAGGAAAGCTCTCAAGGATGGGTGAAGCAGCCAACACGCAACGTCGCGCCCGCTCGTGGTACTTTGGGTTTTCCAATTGATCCGCCAAATAGAGCAGGTTGCCAGCCGCCACACTGTTGCCCGAAGGCATGGCGCTGTCGACCTGTTTCTTGGTGCGAACCAACAACGTTTCGTGATCACCGGACGTATAAAAATAGCCGCCCCGCGGTTCGTCCCAGAACAGCTCGTCCTGTTTCTGCTGGATTTTGTCGGCCGCCTCGAGCCACCTGGCCTGACCTGTCGCCCGGTGCAGCGCCAACAAACCGTCGATCAGACAGGCGTAGTCTTCCAGGTAAGCATTCAGCTTTCCCTGGCCGTTGGTAATCGTGCGGATCAGGCGGCCCTCGTCGTCCACCATCTGGTCGAGAATGAAATCGGCGGCCCGGGAGGCCGTGTCGATGTACGGCGGGTGATTGAGAACCCGCCCAGCATCGGCATACCCACGGATCATCAGACCGTTCCAGCTGGCAAGAATCTTGTTGTCCGTTAGCGGGCGGGGTCGTTTGGCCCGAACATCGAATAGTTTCTGCCGGATGGGAACCAGGGCCTGTTCCAGCTCGGCTTCGGTCATCAACAATTGCTGCGCCGTTTCCGACCAGTTGGAAGCGAGCTGGGGTGCATAATACTTCTCTTCAAAGTTGGGCGCTTGATCGATCCCATACACCTGGGCAAACAGACGGTATTGGTCGTCCGTTAAAAGGGCCTGGATCTCGGCGCGGTCCCAGCGGTAGAATTTTCCCTCTTCGTCCTCGCTCTCGGCATCCAGCGCCGAGTAGAAGGCCCCGGACTCATCCCGCATTTCGCGGTCGGTATAGGCGAGAATTCCCTCCACGACCCGTTTGAAATCATCCCGGCCCGTCAGTGCGTACGCCTCGCTGTAAACCGTTGCCAGCTGGCCGTTGTCGTATAACATCTTTTCAAAGTGGGGAATCTTCCAGAACCGGTCCACGCTGTAACGGTGAAAGCCGCCGCCCAAGTGGTCGTAGATGCCGCCCATCATCATCCGCTCACAGGTCGTCACCAACATCTGTCGGGCCTCGGCATCTTGTGGGTCGCGCTGCAGCTGATCGACCAGGAAAAACAGGTTGGATGGTTCAGGGAACTTGGGAATGCGGGGGTTTTCCACGGCAAACCGGAATCCCCCGTACTCCGGATCAAAACTATCCTGCAGGCCTTGTCGGGCGCGGTCGGGCCAGGCGGGATCGAGCTGAACATCGCCCGACGGCACCTGGCCGGAAAGCGTCCGCTGGGTCAACTTGGTGATCACGTCGGCGTCCTGCAGGACGCGATCGCGCTGGTTGTTCCAGGCATCGTTGATCTTCTGCACGATGGTCAGAAACCCGACCGTCGCTCCCCGGTCACCCACCCGGGCCGGAAAATAGGTTCCGCCAAAAAACGGTTTTGCCTCGGGCGTCAGGAACATGGAGAGGGGCCAGCCCCCGCCCCGGCCACTCTGCATCAACTGGTTGAGTACCTGCAGCGACTCCATGTAGATCGCGTCCACATCCGGTCGCTCTTCCCGGTCGACCTTGATACAGATGAAGTGCTCGTTGAGCAGGGCAGCGATCTCTTCATCGAGGAACGACTCGCGCTCCATCACGTGACACCAATGACAGCTGGAATAGCCGATCGACAGGAAAATAGGCTTGTTCTCGCTGCGGGCCAGTGCCAGGGATTCCTCGTTCCAGGGGCGCCAGTTGACCGGGTTGTGCGCATGCATCAACAGGTAGGGGCTCGTCTCGTCGGCCAGCTGGTTCGGTTGCTGGCGGCCCGCATGCTCTGCTTGGGCACCCGTTTTGTCGGTTGACTGCGGAGCCTCTGCGACGGCCTGGTCGGTCGGGTTCGGGTTGCCGGCCTGCGGTTCAGCCGGGCCGGAACAACCTGGCAGGAGGCTGGCCAACAGCGCAAGACTGGTTGGAAACAACACGATCGCATTTCGCTTTAGTCGCCCATGGGTCATTTACGGTTCCTTCCTGGGTGGGTCATCGTCATCTGGGCCAGCCTGTTGCGCTGCCTCGGCGGCCAGATCGACACGAAAATCATACGACAGGTGGAGGTCACCCGTTCGCTGCAGTGACTGGCAAAAAAGTTTCAAATTCGGTTCGTATTGGATCGTTTCGGTTTCCCCAAAAGCCTCAATCGTGACCGGTTGCCCGGGGTCGATCAGACGGGAATCGAACCAGACCGTTACGGCGTCCACGTTTTCTGCCGTGAGCTTTACCCGGTTGCCGTCGATCGATGCCTCGATCTGTTTCCCCTTGGCCGGGTCGGGCACCGAGATCCAGTCAAACTGGTTGACCACCGTATCGGTCATCTGCCAGGTCAAGCTCGGCGGTTGATTGGTCCGGGTGTATTCGTACATCTGGGCAATCATGTCGCGGTCGGGCAGGCCGCCGTGTCCATAGCCTGGCTTGTACAGGAATTCGACCGGGTATTCACCCGGGTAATCCTTGCGCAACTGCTCGACTTGCTTGGCAAAGGCCTCGCAGCGCTCACGGCGCCCGTACGCATTGTCGTTTTCACCAACCATAAAAGTAAACCGGGTGTTGCGAAGTGTTTTGGCAGACGTCTCCCCGCCGGTGGGGGCTGCTGCGCTGGAGTGGACCGCAGCGAAGCGGTAGGGGATTTTAGGCCCAATGGCAAACGCCCCATATCCTCCGTGCGAATACCCCATGATGAACACCTTGTTCGGGTCGACATCCCCCAATGCCACCATTTGCTGGACCAGGTTCTCGATCAGCGGGTAGACGTAGTCGGCATAAAAACCGTTCCAGGTATTGTTGGGGGCCCGCAGGGCCAGGTACTTGTAGCCCGTCACCTGTGGTTGGTCTTTGTAATACCGCTGCATGATCTTCCACTGGCTGTCGTTGACCTGCGCCGGGGCGCCACCGCCACCGTGCATGGCAATGAACAGGGGCCAACCACTCTCTGGCCGTTTGCCAACTTCCTTGACCGTGTAAGGGCTGAGGTGCTCGTTGAATTGGACCTGGTTGGCGTCAAAATCGGACTGGAACCGATTTCGTACGTGACCCGATTTCAGGTACCGTTGCCAGATTCGCTGCCGCATGGCTGCCGGGTTGGCGGCGTATGCCTGTCGGGCCGCAGCGGTGAACTCAAATGCGGATTCGTCGGCAGCCCGTTCGGCCGAAAAGTACTGGTCCACTTGGCGATCCAGCTCGGCGGTCGCGCCCTCCTCGTCCATCCGCTGATCGGCCAAGGTGAGTTCGCCCGGCTTGAAAACAACTTCGACCAGTTGCTCTGATTTGTCGCCCGTCTGGAACATCTGCCGGGTTTGCTTCCCATTGAATTCGACCAGCAAAACAAATGTCTGATCCTGGTCAAGATCGAACGACAACATGTCATTCATATCGGCCGTTCCCGCCTTGGTGACGCCAGACGAAGCCAAACCCGACGACTGGCCTGGTGCTCCACATTGCACCTTAACCGCCAATCGCTTGCTTCGGTCGGCATTCCACACGCGAACGGACACCCGACACTTTCCCGGGGCGAGGTCGTTTGCTTTGTGTGTATAGCGATCCGTCACGTTCACTGCATACACTGGGTTGTTCGGGTCTCGCGACCAGACCATTGGGAAGACGGTGTCGGTTTTTCTAAAACTGACCGCATAGATGGCATTCAACCGTGAGTCTTTTTTTGCCAGCGATGCATCGCCTTGAAACCATGCGTGGTTCAGGCCTTGTCCGTTTGGCTCGGCCGCTCCGGTGAAATGCCAGCCGTTATCCCAGACCTCGACCCAGGTGTGGTTGCCCTGTTTGTTGGGCCAACTCGGGATGCCGGCCAACCGGGCGGGCACCCCTACACTGCGGCACGCATCGACCAACAGGATCGACAGGCCTGTACAGGAAGCCAGCCCCTGCTCGATGCTTTCGCTGGGTGCTTGGTTGGCCCGCTTTCTTTGGGTTGAATATTTAACTTGGATTTGGCCAAACAGCTTTTCGTTCAACCGCTGGGCCGCTTCAGCGGGTGTCTGGCAATCGGCCACCAGCGGCTGGCAAATTTCCCGCAAATGCCCGCGCCACGATTCCCGGGGTTCATCCACGTTGGCATACGGCAGAACATCGTTCAAAAAGAGTTCGTCCGTTATCTTCCAAGGCGCGCTGGCCCGTGCCAGGCTGGCCTGGCGGATTTCGGTCAACAGAAAATCGGCGGACAGAGCTTGCAGGTCGCGCTGTGGCATATGCTCGACCAGAAAAGCGATCGCCGGACGCTCCCCGGGCGCAGCCTGGTTCAGAGCCTGTCGCAATTGCTGCTGGTTCGTGTCGGCCTCGGTCAACCGCTGCTGCACCGCATCACTCCACCAGCGGGCTGCCTCCTGGGCCGGTCCAGTGGCTGGTCCAGCGGCTGGTCGCCCGCCGGCGGCCGAGGCAAGCTGGGGAGTGGCCAGTAAGATCAAAACGATAATGACTCGCATCGACGGGTTCCTCGTAGGGGGCTGAGTGCCGGTTTGGTTCTTATGAACTTAATTTAAATACGGGCTATTGTCATCCTTTGCCGGCCGTCGTTTGTGGGCCGAATCCCTTTTCATCGGCCCTGATTTCCCCAGGAATAAGGCGGAACCGGTTTTGAACCAAAACACGAAATGAATACAATGTCATAGGAATGGCCCGCGGCTGAGTCGCCTTCCGTTTCGTCTTACGCTTGGCCTTCCGTTTAGGTTGAATTCCCTATGTCTGAATCGTTTGATCCGTATCTGAAGTGGTTGGGCATCCGCGACCCGGAGCGACCACCCAACCACTATCGGTTGTTGGGGCTGGATCTGTATGAGTCGGACCCGGAGGTCATTGACGGTGCCGCAGACCGACAAATGTCCCATGTCCGCACGTTTCAGACGGGCCCCAATGCGGACATTTCCCAGTCGCTTCTCAATGAGCTGGCTGTTGCCAGGCGGTGTCTGTTGGATGACGAGCGTCGGGCTGAGTACGATCAGCAGCTGAGAGCCGGTCCGATCAATGAAACCGGCAGCCCGGCAGACCGCCCGGTGGTTGCTGCCAAAATCATTGGTGGCTCCAGCCGTCGCTCGTGGGCAGGGAAGTCGCGTCCCTTCTGGTTCGACTTGGTGGGCTGGGCAGGAGGGGGGCTGACCGCAGTGGTCGTGGCCTATTTCCTGATCAGCTCCAACTGGCTCTCCGGTGGCTCGCAACAGGCGAGCCTGCCTGTTGCTGATGACGCGCCAACCACCGGTGCGGTCGACCAGGCAGATGGCAGGCCCGAAGGGAATGGAGAAGCCAGACAAACGCCGCCAGAAGAGTCACCCGCTACCGAGCCCCAGGCAAGCGGGGCGGCCCCCCCGCCTGATAGAGCGGTGGAAGAGCCGGCCAAAGAGCCGACAGAAAAACCCAGCGATCAACGACCGGAAAATCCCTCCGCATCCGCAACGGACAATCCGCCAGACAAAGGGCCAGACACAGCGCCGATGGATGCGCAGAAGCAGATGCAAACGCCAGTTGCACCGGCCGCCATTGCACCATGGGAGGCGGACGATCGTCTGCCGGAGCTGCCCAGTTTTATCTCTGAACCAGCCAGCGCTGCCGATCGTCGATTCCAGCCGATCTACGTCGGGCTGGCCAAGCGGAAATACGATCTGGTCAAACAGTTTTACCCCAAGGTAGCGCCATTTGCCGATGAACTTTCGCAACCGATCGAAGTCGAGTCGGTGCTTGAGCAAATGGCGACTTTCTGGCAACTGGTCGGTCGCGCCGCAAGCGGCCTCCAGGCGGGCGATTCTCTCGCTTTCAACGATCGGAGTGTCAAAGTGACAGCCGTTTCCGATCGTTCACTCGAACTGGAGTGGTCGCCCGAAGCGGGAGACGATCAACCGCCGGTTATCCAGCGGTTTACGACCGACGCCGCGTCGATGGACCGGGACCTGGCCATCGCGCTAGCCCGTCACGAGTCGCCAGACTCTACAGAGCTAATCGATCTTTTCCAGCAATATGACTATTTCCATGCCGACCTGACCGTTCCACCCGAACTCCTGGTCGGGACCGGGGTCGTGCTGAACGGCGGGGGCAGCAAGTCGGCCCTGCCGGACAAAGAGAGCGTGCGCGATGCCCGCAAAACGATTCTGGAGCTTTACGAAAGCGACTTTGCCAGCGGCCGCTTCTTGCAACAACAGGCGCTGGCCCACAAGCTGTTGGGCGACGCGCTGGCAGCGCAAACCGACGCGATGCAGTATGCGCTGCTGGACGAGGCCGGCCAGCTGGGGGTCCGCATAGGAGACGGCGAGGTCGTGTTTGCCGCCTTGTCGGAAATCGACAATGACTTTGAGGTCGAGTTCTGGGAGCCGCTGATCGACCAAATGAAGGCGGCCCAGAAAAATGCCAACACACCGTTGCAATACGGGACGATTACCAGCGGGCTGTTCGAGGCGGTCAACCGGGCCGTGCAACAGGAGCAACTGGACACGGCTTTGCAATTCTCGGCCGATGGGATCAAGGCGGCCAAAAAGCTGGGCGTGGAAAACCAGCTCCGGATGTTTGAGGATTACCAGAAACAATTGCGCGAAATGGTCGAATGGTATGAAGTTGGGGTCGAGGCGCTGCAAGAGCTGAAGCAGGACCCAGACAACAGCAAGGACCATTTCTCAGCCGCTCGTTGGCTCTGCTTCGTCAAGAACGATTGGGATCAAGGGCTGGCAAGCCTGGCCCGTTGCGGGAGCTCCAAGCTGGAGCGGCTGGCCAAGCAAGATCAGGAGATGTCTGCTGGCCAGGCGGGGGCGGACCAGCTGGAAGAGCTGTTCTCGCTGGCCGACGGGTGGTACGAAGCTGGGCAAAACAACAAGGGAACAATGGCCCGCGCCTTGTTGGTTCGGGCCCATCACTGGTATTCAATCGCCAAGGACAGCGCCTCCGGTCTCGATCGGCAAAAAGCGCTGCGGCGCCAAATCGAGCTGCAACCGTGGCTGGCGTTCTTTGATGCCTACCGGGACGATGAGGTTTTTGTGCAGTCCCAGGAGTGGCGGTTTGGAACCCGGGATAAAGTCGTCTTTCAAACAGCCAGCTTCCGGGGCTCTCTGTTTGAATACGAACTGCCAGTTGTCGGAAGTTCCCGTCGCACCAGACGGCGCAATGCCAACCTCAGCAAGACGGGGGACACCTATCAGATCGAGCCGGCCGATACCAACTCCCGAGTCTACTTGCGACTGATGCGGGACCGGCGGATTGAGCTGTTGCAATATTCGCTGGAAAACGGTCAGCTGCTCGCCGACGGCTGGGGCGAAGTGATCGACCCTTAAACAGTCCGGACGCCGCAGACCTGTCCGACCCATCTTGTGGGGAAAGCGATCGGTTCGTGAAGCAGCTCACAAAGCTGGTGGTTCTTTCTCTTTTTGCATCGATTGGCGCGCTGAATCGGCCTGTCGGGGTTCCGTCCTCTTGCGAAACTCGCGTAGACTGCTGCCTGTGCCGCTTCCACCCGCACCTCTCCCTGCAACCAAAACCAGCGTTATTCTTGGCCCGACCCGGCTTGATCATCCGCCGAGTCGGGCTGTTTTTTTGTCCGCACCTCACCAGACTTAGAGCGTCATCCATTCGGTACATCGATCGCGCCGGGCCACATACAGCTGGAGCGTGTCATTCACCGAGGCTCGATGGGTTTGCAGTGCCGTTTCCGGGCAGTTGTTCTGGTCCGACAAGTGACACAGGCAGGCCCACTTCAGTCGGTCGCCCGCACATTCACGCAACAGCTCGGCCGCCTCTCGGTTTGAGATGTGGCCGCCGCTGCCACGGATACGCTGCTTGAGATGATAAGGATAAGGCCCCGAATCGAGCATCGCTTCATCGTAGTTGCTTTCGATGATCACGCCATTGAGCGTTTTCAGGACTTCTTTCAGGCCATCAAATACATGTCCCAGGTCGGTCAGGATGCCGGCCCGGTGCTTTCCGTCATCCACGACAAACACGACACCATCGGCACTGTCATGTGGCGTGGGGATCGAGTGAACCTGGACCGTTCCGATCGAACACACATCACCGGCCTGAAAGAAGTGGACTTGGTCGAGCCGCCCTACCTTTCCGTACCGCTCAATGGCCGCCAGGGTCTTGCGGGTCATGTAGACCGGCATGCCGAATTTTCTCTGGAAAATACCCACCGAACGGCTGTGGTCGGAATGGTCGTGGGTTACAAACAGCGCATCCACATCGCGGATGTTCCGGCCCTGCTGCTCGAGTCGTTGCTCGGCCGCTCGGCCGCTGATCCCCGCATCGAACAGTAGTTTTACCCCGCCCGTTTCTACATAGAAACAGTTGCCATTGCTGCCGGACTGGAGGGAGATCATTTTCATGGCCCCAGTCTATCGGCCGGCGGGCATTCACAACATCGGGGCGCGCCGCCGCACTGCCCCAGGAAATCGCGGACCGGCCAGGCCCGGGACTGTCAGTTGCGTTCGACCGGCCAGAACATTGCCCGGGTCGCCAGGAATCCGTCCCCGTCTTTTACCCCCTCGACCTTGATGCGGGTTGTCAATGGCTTCAGGTCCTGGATGCTGAACCCCCCCATCGATGCGTTCTGGTGGCCCAACACAATTTCATGCTGGGCCGCATCGGGAGTTTGCAGGAGATAGCTCGATTGGTCTTCGTCGACGATCAACTGCCCGGTAATCACCGGTTCCTGGGCGGCAGGCGGAAACGGGAAGGGTGACAGCTGGTAGTTATTGAGCCGCTTCGGGTTGGCCGACATGATCCGTTTCATCTGGTGTTGGTGGGTAAACTGGACCTTCAGGAAAAGGGTATCCGGGAGCGTGAATTCCGTCCGGTTCGGGCTGTTTTCCGTGCCTGGCAACAACACCAGCAGCTTGTTGGCGCCGGGCTGATATTGGGGTTTGTGCAGCCTCAACTCCAGCCTGACGCCCTTGTCCAACTTGACGGTGTGGGCGCCGTCACTGGCAGCTACGACAAACGAATACTTCTTGACTTCCACCACCCTGCCCTGCAGCGTCGCCTGTTCTCCGGCCTGCGCCGATTCCTGGACCGACAGTCTTTGCGCTTCTGCCGGCAATCCGAGCAGCAGCGGCAGCAGAAAGGTGAAATAACAAGCCTGTTTCATGGTCCAAGCGTGGCCCTGCTTTAAGATGACTGGAACAGCGAACAACCCCATTCTTGGTTTCGGCTGTCGGGCGGCAGGATTGCAGGTCTTTCGCACTGCCTCCTATTTTCGTTAAGTCCTGTGTCAAGCAGTAACGAAAATATCGGTTTTGGCGGTCCGCCCTGTCAGACGTCCAGGTTTTTGACTTCCAGCGCGTGCTTCTCGATAAATTCCCGCCGCGGCTCCACCTTGTCCCCCATCAGGATCCGGAACATGTCGTCTGCATCGCCGGCGTTCGTCATTTTCACCTGAATCAGCGTCCGGTTGTCCGGGTCCAAGGTTGTTTCCCTGAGTTCCTCTGCGTTCATTTCTCCCAGCCCCTTGAACCGGGTGACGCTCATCCCTTTTTCACCGGCCGTTCGGACTGCCGTAGGCAAACTTCTGAGATCATTCAGGCTGGTTGCGTTTTCACCCCGGCGAAGCACAAATCTCGGCTCCTCGATTCCGGTTCGCTCGATCGGCATCAGCGACTCGACACTGAAACCGAGCTGCTGCAGTTCTTTCAAACCGCTATTAATGGTACGCACTTCATGGAATTCCGTGATTTGAATCTTGGGGGCGTCACCATTCTCCGCGGCCCCGTTTTCCGACTCGCCTGATTTGATCGTCAGCTCCTGGCCCGTTTTTTCTTCCTGTTGTTTCAGAAATTCATCCATCTCTTTGCGCGAGGTAAACCAGTGTTCGTGGTTTCCATGGGCCAGGTGAAACACGGGAAGCCGGCCTGTCTCAAAATTCATCCGCTCGGCGTGTGTTTTCAGGTTGACCCCCCTCCGTTCCAGCGCCGTAATGGCCTCTTCCATGTTGCCCAGTGTCGTGCACAGGCGTTGCATCTGGTCGCCCGAAACGACGCCGTCGGCAAACTCCAGTTCGGCATTCTCCAGGCCGCGTTCCATCAACTGCTGCTTCATCTCGTCCTCGGATTGCACATAGTGCGTGCGTTTTTTGTGCTTCACCCGGAACAAAGGCGGCTGTGCGACATAAATTTTTCCCGCCTCCAATAGCTGGTACATTTGTCGGTAGAAAAAGCAGAGCAACAGAGTGCGGATGTGGGACCCGTCAACGTCCGCGTCTGTCATGATAATCACCTTGTCGTAACGGCGCTTGCTCAGATCCTGGTCTTCTCCAATGCCAACCCGAATCGCGCTGATGATGCTCTGCACTTCTTCGTTAGCCAGAACCTTGTCCTCCCGCGCTTTGTAGGCGTTGATGATTTTGCCTCGCAGCGGCAAAATGGCCTGGAATTCCTTCAGTCGCCCTCCCTCGGCGCTGCCGCCGGCCGAATCCCCTTCGACCAGGTACAGCTCGCACTTTTCCACTTCACTGGAGAGACAATCGCGCAGCTTGCCCGGCAGACCGCCACCGCCGAGAACGGACTTGCGCCGCACCTGTTCTCTGGCCTTCCTGGCAGCTTCCCGGGCTTCCGCTGCCTGCACCCCTTTGCGCACCAGAATTTTTGCAACACCAGGGTTTTCTTCCAGGAATGTTTTCAGGTATTCCCCGAAATTGGAGCTGATAATCCCTTCGACTTCGTTATTTCCCAGCTTGGTTTTGGTTTGGCCTTCAAACTGCGGCTCGGGAACCTTCATGGAGATGATTGTGGTGATTCCTTCCCTGAAATCTTCTCCGCCAACAGCCAAGTCTTTGGGGAACAGATTGTTTTTTTTGCCGTAGGATTTCAAGGCCCGTGTCAACGCGGTGCGGAACCCCGAAACATGGGTACCACCCTCGTGGGTGTTGATGTTGTTGACATAGGAGTGAACGTTTTCTGCGATATCCGTTGTGTATTGCATCGCTAACTCGTAGCCGACGCCGTCGTGTTCACCCCGACAATAAATAACTTCCGGGTGCAGGGGATCGCTGGCTCGGTTGATATGTTCCACATACTCGATGATTCCCCGCTCGTAGCAGAACTCCTCGCCCTCACCATTCCGCTCATCCTTGAAAATAATTCTCACACCACTGTTGAGGAATGCCAGCTCCTGTAGCCGCTTGAGCAGGATACTGAACTCGAATTTGGTTGTCTGGAAAATTTGCCCGTCCGGCTTAAAAGTCGTCTTGGTACCTCGACCGTCCGATTTTCCCACCTTGCTAACCGGACCAACTGGCACACCCCTCTCATATTCCTGTTGGTGAACCATCCCGTCACGATAAACTTCGACTTCACACCATTCTGACAGGAAGTTAACGACGGTTACCCCTACCCCATGCAGACCGCCTGAGGTCTGGTACGCTCCTTTTTCAAACTTTCCTCCGAACTTCAAAAACGTCATAACGCCTTCGAGTGTTGTAATTTCCCGGTCTTCCTGTTCGGTAAGCTGTTCATGAATATCGACTGGAATCCCTCGGCCATCATCCTGCACGGTCACCGAACCGTCGTTATTGATCGTGACATTAATCCTGGTTGCAAAATTGGCCATTGCCTCGTCGATCGAGTTGTCTACTACCTCGTAAACCAGGTGGTGCAACCCGCGGCTGGTCGTGTCCCCGATATACATACTGGGCCGCTCGCGCACATGCTGCAGGTCGGATAACCGCTGAAGGTCTTCGCCTTGATAATCTTGTTTTGCTTTCTTCGCCATTAATCAACCAGTACTTCCTATTCGAAAACGCATGTCGCGTATTTTGTTATTGGGCAACTGTTCCTGTAGTTGTTGCAATATCTTCTGCTTCTTGAAACTTAATTGCTGGGAAATCATTGAGTTGGCAACATGGATTTCAAGAACACCCCTCTTTAAACTTCCCAGTCGAGTGTGGCCGGCAAATGATACGCCCACTATTTGCGACCATGTCTCTGAAAGTTCACTGGTAGCCTGCTGTTGAGCAATTCCGCGATGAGCCATTACCTGGCCCATGACACCCGATGCTGTTTTAAGTCGCCTTCGGTAAACCCGCCTTCGTTCTACCTGGTCCTTTGCATTCTCAAAATCGAGTTCGCTGTAATCGTCATCTGGTTTCATTTGCCAAACCTGTTTTTTGATTCGACGAGTTATCGTCGATCCTTACTTAATGGCATAATGACATAACCATAATTGTCGTCGGTAACACAATAGGCAGCCTGTTCACCGTTTTCTATATCCATCGTAAATGTCTTATCCGGCTGCAGTGCCTTAAGAAAATCTGCGACATATCGATGATCCAAAGTGATCGTTAATTCTCCTTCGTCAAATGGTACAGGCATCTCTACCCTCGATTGGCCAACCTCCGCCGTGTTAGTGCTCAGCACCAAAGAACCTTTAGAGAAAGTAAAATCGACCCCTCGGCTTTCTTCATTCGAGACGATCGCAGCCTGTTTTAAAGCGGTATACATAGGGCCGACAGGAATATCGATGCGGTTAGATTCCTGTCGCTTCGGCAAAACATCCCTCCACTTCGGAAATCGACCTTCGACAAGTCGCGTGTAAAATACTCCATTCGGGTCCTTCAGCAGAAGATCATTTGACCGGGGTGCTAACTGGACCATCACCTCTCCATCGGGGAGGATTCTCTCCATCAGCTGCATCGCCCTGGAAGGAACAATCGTGGCTGTTCCATCAACCAACGGATTACCCACCTTGGTTATGGCTCCCTCCATTTTCGCAAGTCGTCGACCATCTGTTCCCACCGCGATCATCGTATCGTCTGTCATTTCCAGAAGAATACCGCCCAACGCATAACGACTACTCTCAGCATCTGTTGCAAACAGAGTTCGATGAATCATTTCCTTTAACACACCCGAAGCTACCTCGAAATAGTCGGTTTCTACAAAACCTGCCACCTCGGGAAACTCATCTGGATTCTGTGCGGACAACTCAAACCGGCTATTATTTCCCGTAATCAAAGTACCTTCTGAGTCTGCCTCGATAACCAGGGACTCATCACTCGATTCTCGCAAAATCATACTCAACCGATTAACGGGTATCACGGCACTGCCGGGTGCTTCGACCGAGACATCCATCACATTCAAGCGGACACCGATCTCTACATCTGTAGCCGTCAGGATTGTCTCTGTATCCGTCACGTGAAGTTTGACATTCTGTAAAATTGCTTTTGGGCTACGCGTGGGAGCTACGGCCGACGCGATCTGGAAGACCCTTTGAAAGGATTCTCGATTAATTTTAATTTTCACAATCAGTACCTATTCACTGCTTAAGATTTTCTTTTCAGTATTATTATTAAACCACCAACACAAACTGTTCATAAACTCAAAACCAAGACTTAAACCATTTACAGTAAACGAGTTTTTAAAAACACAACACTATGGAAAACCTGTCGATTGGGTGTTGGTGGTGAGTCAACGATGAGTACGTTTATTTGTCAATAAATCAGAATCACACCACACGCAGTCACTAAATTAAAAAACATCAACATCAACCAACCATCTCTCTACATGTTTTCAAATATTTACAGCCAGCACTTCATGCAGCTGTGACTCCAGCTTTAGTGTTCGAGCTCGGGGTAAATTATCATTCCGTTCATCACCCAAAAGGTCCAATATTTTCCTGTAAGCGTGCATTACCGTTGAATGATCCCGACCGCCATAATAGGAACCAATTTTAGCGAAGCTCATCAATAACAATGTGCGATGTAGATAGATCGAAATCGCCCTGGCTAACGCAGTGGTTTGTTTGCGAGAAGACCCCCTGATATCGGCAGGAGATAACTTAAACTCAGTAGCTACCGATCGAATAATCAGATCAACAAACTTCTCCTGATCGGTGGCATTTAACTGGTTAAAATAAGCCAATAAATCTTCTCGGCTGATAGGGATACTCCTGGATTCTTTCCGGCCAGCCAGGTACTGAATGAAAAATTGGTTGATTTTTGGGAACGTCAAGGGAAGACGGTCAACCAGAACTTCAGCCGACCCTGAAGCGAGATCTACGCCGTGGAGACTCGCCAAGCGACCCACGATGAGGCGACGAGCATCCGGCCCTGGGGGCTTTAGCTCTACGCATAGCCCATTCAACAGGCGCGATACCAGCTGTGGCAACAAACCATCAATCAACTGCACAGGCTGATTCGATGTGACTACCAGGGGAGAACCCGTTTGCTGCAATTGGTCCAGGACATAAACCATCTCTTGTTGGGCCATGGGAAAACGGCAAAATTCGTGCAGATCGTCCAGCACGACCAGGCTGGCTTTCTGATATCGCCGCCGAAACTCCTGGGTAGAATCTGTATCGACCGCTGATTGAAAAAGCCGCGAAAACTCAACGGCCGTTTGGTAAATCGGCTTTCCAGCATCCAGCATCACGTCCGGCTTAACCAGCGAGTGGGCCAGCCCGGTTTTTCCAGTGCCGGTTGGCCCAAAAAGAACGAGCGGCCAATCACTACAACGCAAGTTAACCGGGTCGAGGAAATATCTGAGCGTAGGGTTGCTTTGATCCGCCACAAATTCGGGCAATATTCCAGGCGCCCCACTGGGATGGGACAGCGGGATCAAAAAAGTCGAATCTGATTGAACGAAATTCATCAAAAAACCGCCAGAAAATGGCGCAGAACGGACCGCGAGTCAAACTGGCGATTGTACCATTTTTAAGTCGATATAACGACCGCCAGCCACCTAAAACCAGACCTTTTTTAACCCAGCAAGTCTTTATATATAAACGAGATACGATCGGCCGCCAGATTAATTTCCCGATCGGTTGTCTGGTGACCCAGGCTGAGTCGTATCGAGCCCTCTACCGTCGCCCGGTCGAGGCCCATGGCCAGCAAAACGGGGGACGGATCACTCGACCCGCTGGCACAGGCTGACCCGGTGGAAATAGCCAACCCCCGCATATCGGCAGCCAACAAAAACGCCTGCCGATCAATGCCGGGAAACGACACATTCAGGCAATTGGGTGTTCGCGCAACACCAGCGCCAACCACCACCGCGCCGCTGCAGTCGCTCAAGATCCGCGCCTGCAACTGGTCTCTCAGGCCTTCCGTTCGTTGCTGACGAGCGGCAGCCTCCTCTTGATAGAGCTGGAGCGCCCGGTGGAAACCGGCCACCAATGCCACATCCTCGGTCCCCGGCCGTATGCCCATTTGCTGAAAACCACCCCCCACGATCGGGTTGAGAGACAGGCCGTTTTTTACCAGCAGCCCCCCAATCCCCCTGGGCCCGTGAAATTTATGCGCAGTCAACGACATGGCATCCACGCCCAGCCAAGAAAACCCAGCCGGCACTTTGCCGACCGCCTGCACCGCATCGGTGTGAACCAGGATCGACTTCTTGGTGCACCGCTCAACCACTTGACGAATTGGCTGGACCACGCCCGTTTCGTTGTTGGCGGCCATTACGCTGACTAGCCTGGCCGGCTGGTCAATGGCCTTTTCAAGTTGGTCCAGCTTCAGCACCCCGCTCTGATTGACTGGCAGCACGTCGATGTCTACCCCCGATCTTCGCAGGCATTCAGCAGCTCCCGTGATGCTGGGGTGTTCGATGGCCGAAACCAGCGCCCGGCCCAGCGGCCGACGGTGACCGTCCAACAACAGACCCAATAGTGCGAGATGGTTGCTTTCGGTTCCACCGCTGGTAAAAATCAGCCGGTCGGCCTCTAAGCCACTGCTTTGACCACCCAGCATCTCAACCATTTCCGAGCGAAAAAATTCCAGTCTGGCTCGAGCTTCCTGACCCATGCGGTGCTGGCTGGCTGGGTTCACATAGCCCTTTTTCTGACAGTCTGTCATGGCATCGACAACACGAGGGTCAATCGGGGTTGTCGAGTTGTGGTCGAGGTAGATCGATTGCATGGGACAGGCTCAGGATGACAACGTAAACAATCCGCCAGGTGCAGGGGTCTGGTAACATGTTAATCACGAAAACGGGCCCGTTGCTCGTCCGCCAGGCTTTTCTCTTGATCACCTGTCTGCCGGTACGATTTGGCCCGACCACGAAAGGCATCAGGGCTCGGTTGGTGGTCAATCGCCAGAGAAAACAACTTGATTGCCCGCCCGTGATCCCCATCTTCCTGGCATTCCCTGGCAGCTCCAATATAGCCGCTTGCTGCAGCGCGGCTCAGGGTGCTGGAGAAAACGGGGTCACTCTCTTTCTCCAGCGACAAGGCCTGTCGCATGATAGGGGGAATGGCCCAATACACTTCGTTCTGGGCCAGCTCCTGAATCACGGGCCAAAACTCGCCGGCCAGCTTGGAATGCCTTGAATTCCAGGCCAGCCAGACATTTTCACCATCCGGGTTGGACAAATCCAGGTATCGACAGAGGACAGCAGCGTCGAAATCGCTCGACAGCGAAACGGGTGTTTTTGTATCATAAATCAGGTTCCACTTTTTCCTGGCGTTACCCGTTTTGCGGAAGGGAGAAATCAGACCGTCGCTGACCAGTGTTTGTTCCAGCACTGGCGTTGTGTCATCATATTCAATTCCGCGCAACGTGTAGTTGATCCAGGGCACGACATTATAGGAAAACCGTCGCCTGGTAAAATCGTCGGGAGAAAACTCCTCGCCCATCACATGGCCTGAAAAAAAGAAGAGAAACAGGCAAATGGGCGTCAGCAGCAATAGGGCTACAATCGCGCCCAGCAGCCATGTTCTGATGGAAAAAGCAGTTTTCTTCATGGCGGACGGCACTTCCGACAACAACGACCCGAGGCTGATCCGAGGATACGATTGATCTTGTGACCAAGCCGAAAAAAATCCATACTTTGCGTCGGCCAACCACATCAATTTACAGCAAACCGGTTCACCGGAGAGCATTGTGTTCGCAAAAAAAAATAGAGAAAACGAATCCGGCGATCATGCGTCGGCCGGTGCTGAGGTGGTCCAGTGGAGCCCCGACCCAAAATCGCGCCGCCGCCGGGTAGAAGCCGTCCTGTTTTTTTCAGCTGCCCCGCTGTCCAGCAGAAAGATCAGCCAACTGGCCGGGCTGGAAGACGGAACACAGGCGCGAACCATTATTCGCGAACTCAACCAGCAATACAACGAACAAAACCGCTCATTTCAGGTCAAACGAAGCGCCGGTGGCTTCCAGCTCTTAACACGACCCCAGTTTTCGAAGTGGCTGCGACGCCTGGAATATATTCCAGCCCCTTTCCGCCTCAGCGGCCCAGCGATGGAAACCTTGGCAGTCGTTGCCTATCGGCAGCCGATAATCAAGGCTGATATTGAGGCCATTCGAGGGGTTAGCTGCGGAGAAATGCTGCGGCAATTACTTGAAAAGGGGCTTGTGCGAATCAGTGGTCGAAGTGAAGAATTAGGTCGTCCTTACCTATATTCAACAACCCGGGATTTCCTTGTACATTTTGGGTTGAACTCACTTGCCAACTTGCCGCGGGCCGATCGGTTGTCGGGCCAAGGGTTGCCGAGCTGGGTTGATTGCGACAGGAGCGCCGAAGCCAGCCCGGAGTCGGTCGAGACCGATGAAAGCGAGTAGGGCACCACAGCCCAAAGCCCCCTCGCCTAAGAACGCTTAAACAGACTTGAGTATCAAATCATTCACCGAGTAACGCTACGACCAGGAGAATCGCAAGTGGCCTTTTTTCTCAAGCCATCAGTTGTTGAACTTGAACCCCTCGCTCTCCCCCTAACGGATTTAGAGTCCGAAAGAGGGCTGTTGCCGACTGCCGAACAAGAGAATGCGGCTGAGGAAGAAGGCGAGTACGACGAGGAAGACGAAGGCGAGTACGACGAGGAAGACGAAGGCGAGTACGACGAGGAAGAAGAGGGCGAGTACGACGAGGAAGAAGAGGGCGAGTACGACGAGGAAGAAGAGGGCGAGTACGACGCCGACGACGAGGACGAAGAGGACGACGAGGACGATGAGTACGCCGACGACTATGACGCCGACGACTACGATGATGAATATGACGACGACGATGAGGAAGAGGGCGAGTACGACGAGGACGACGACGAAGATGTCTGGGAAGAGGTGACAGACGATCCGGACAGCAGTGACGAAGAAGAGGACGAAGAACTGGAAGAAGGCTGGGAAGACGAGTGGGAGGACGAGGACGAAGGCGGTGACGAGGACGAAGGCGGTGACGAGGACGAAAGCGGTGACGAGGACGAAGGCGGTGACGCCGCCGCCGATGACGAGCAATGGGATGACGACGACGATGAATCAGGCGACCGCTGGGAGTGACCGTTCGCAACCGAGCTCAGACGGCGATTCAACGCAGGCGAATTTTCAGATCAAATTGCTGGGCCATTGATAATAGAGCCTCGGCGTTTCCCCGGGCATCATCCACCGGGTGGTGCGTGTGTTTAGTTTGCCTCAAGTGCCGAAAGTTCCTGGAAAGGTTCCTGGCGGCTCCCTTGTATAGTGACCCCAGGTTGGTGGAGCTGAAGCCAAACGGGTTGGACCCCAGGAATCGATGAAAATAGTAGTTGACGAATTGCCAGTCAAAACCGTTGTTGTCAGAGATAAAGATCGGCTTTCCCCGGGTCTCCCTGGCTATCCAGTCCCGAAAGTCGCCCATCACCTGCTGTGGATCATCAAACAGCAAGGTTTCCTCCCGGCTAAATCCAGAAACGGCCAATGCCTTGGGTGCCCACAACTGGGAAACTGGTTTTATCTGCCCATAAAAAGTCCGGTTCAGGTGTGCGTCCACAATCACGGCCCCCAGGCAGACCATCGAGTACTCACCCGGAATAGGGCCGTCTGCTTCAACATCTACCATGAAGTAACTCATTGCCGCCTCCCGCCGTCCGGAGATGCTAGTCGTTCAATTGAAACAGCCTTTTGAGGGCATCCAGTAGTCCATTGGCATCCGGCTCGCCCTCTTCCTTGAGAGATGCCAGGGGGGGGTGAAGCAGCTTGTTGATCATCCTGTGAAAAGCCGCCTCGATCTCCTTTTGCTGTTCCGGTGTGACGTCTTCCAGGCGGTTCATCAAGCGACGGACCTCGGCGTTCTTGATTTCCTCGGCCCGCTGCTTCAGCCTCTGAATGGTCGGGCCCCTGGAACGAAGCGAGAGTTCCCGCATGAATTGGCCCGTCTCCTGATCCAGGATCTTTTGCGCTTTTGGCCATTCGCCGGCGCGAGCATCCCGGTTCCGCTGGCACTCCTGTTGCAAGTCATCGATGGTGTAGAGGTAGACATTCAGAGAGTCGCCAATCACCGGCTCGAAATCCCTGGGGATGGCTAAATCCAAAATCAACAGGGGTCGCTGTTGTCGATCCCGCTCAATTTGTTGATACATGGACATCGTGACGACCGGCTGGCTGGCACCGGTTGTACTGACAATCAGATCGGCTGACCGGACGTGTTCGGCCAAGTCGTCCCAGCGGCCGGCCCGACCGTTAAACTGATTTGCCAGGCGAACCGCCGCATCGAGGGTTCGATTGACCACCACAATATCACGGCCCCCTTCGTCCCGCACGTATTTCAAGGTTTCGGCGGCCATCTTCCCGGCACCGATCACCAGGATCTGCTTGTTGTCGAGCCGTTCGAAGATCTGTCGAGTAAACACCCCCACGGCAATGCTGGGAATGCTGACGCGGTTGGTATGAATCTTGGTTTCACTGGCCACACGCTTGGCGACTCGAATGGCTGACTGGAACATCTGGTGCGTGAGCGGCATCGGCTGGTTGAGCTCGGCGGCCTGCTGATAGGCCAGTTTCACCTGGGACAAAATCTGGGCTTCACCAATCACCATGCTGTCCAGGCTGGCGGCCACAGAAAACAGATGCCGAACCGCCTGTTCGTTAGCATGTTCAAACAGAAAACGGTTCATTTCCGCGGGTGGCAGACCGGAGAAGTCGGCAAGAAACAGGCTCATTTCTTCGGCAGTCGGCACGAGGTCGTACGATCGGCCTGCCGCGTAGAGCTCGGTCCGATTGCAGGTCGAAAGCAGGACAATCTCGCTGCGCGGATACGCATCGTAGAACTTCTTCAAAAAACGAAAAGCCTGTTGAGAATCAAACGCCAGCCGCTCCCGAACCTCGACACTGCTCAGGTGATGGCTACAGCCAACCAATTGCAGGATCATGGACCGGCCTCCCGATCCACAAGCCCGACCTGACGTTTTCCCAGCGCGGCCTCCTGCCGGAGCGAGATTTGCGATTCGGCGGATTCCTGTTGGCGGGTGGCGTGACCAAAGTACAGTACGATCCCGAGTTCCACGACGAGAAACAGGAAGCTGGCCACGACCAGGTAGGCCACTTTGCGACCTTGGCGGGCTGGCCGATAGCAAAGATTGAACAACAGGGAGATGAGTAGCCAGGTGAACAGGATTGCCGATGAAATGATTACAGGGTCGTTCCACGGCAGAACGGTTTCTCCCATTCGCTGATTGATCACATTGACCAAAACCCCGGACAACAGCCCGACGCCAATCATAACGGTTGACACCAGCAACAACGTCTCGCTCGATTCCTGCAGCCACTCCAATGATGGATAGCGGACAAGGCGCGAGGGTGGCCGCTTCTTTTTTAGCCGCGTCGATTGCAACAGGTACATGATGCCAAAGGTAAAGCCCAGGATGACCGTTGCGGTGCCGACCAGCAAAGAGAGCCCGTGAACGGCATTCCATACGGTTCGGGCTTCGTTGGCCGGGAATGCGAGCTCCTGGCCGAGCCAGGTGCCTGCTCCAATCAGGCAGATGACCATCGGCAAGACGAACAGCCCGGCTAATGTTTGGGGCTGTCGAAACCGCACCCAGAGATAGGCCACAATCAAGAGCCAGGCTGCCCCAAAACACCAGCCCGACCAGCTTCCCAGGAACAAGCCGGCTCCGGCAAACTGGACCTGGGTTTGCAGCACCATGTACGTCGAGTGGGCAAAGAAGCCGGCCAGCACAACCGCATTGATCAGGTATTTTCTCAGCGGTGCACGAAAAAAGACCCGTGTCAGTTCCAGGCAAAACGCGACCAGATAGCTGGCGGCGAAGCAGGTGATCGAAATGCCATAAAGCCAGGTCATGGATGCCGCTAACAAAGGGGGGTTTAGGATCGAGCGATACGGTCAACAGCCAACCACTGCCCGCACAACAACTAGGGAGCGCCCTTGTTTTCAGGCATTTTACTGCTGTTCTTTTCCAGGCCGTGATCTTTCAGTTTCTTGTAGAGCGTGTTGCGGTTGATCCCCAATCGCTCTGCGGCCTTGGTTTGAGTCTGATTGCAGGCATCCATGACCTGGATCAACAACTCTTTCTCGACGGGAGCCACAATTCGCCGGTGCAGGTCGGCTGCATCGCCGTTGTTTTTCTCGATCCCGTTGTAGACAAACTCCTGAATTAACGACCTGTCGTCGACAGGCCGGAAAATGGCTGCTTCTGTTTTCGGCGCATCGCCCATCACGCAACGTGGCAGCAGATCGGGGGTCAGCTCAGAGCCCTCGGCAAGAACCACGGAGCGCTCAACGTAATTCTGTAGCTCACGGACATTGCCTGGCCAGCGGTATTCCACCAGCGCCCGCAACGATTCCGGGTGGAGCTTCAGCACGGGCCGCTGGTTGGCCTCGGAATAAACCTGCACAAAATGCTGGACCAACGGTTCAATATCTTCGGGGCGCCGTCGCAAGGGGGGCAGGTGAATGGGCAATACATTGATTCGCCAGAACAGGTCTTCGCGAAAGCGACCCTCCGCAATTTCATGACTCAGATCGCAATTGCTGGCCGCCACGACTCGCACGTCAACCGGAATGGTTTTGGTGTCGCCCACGCGCTCGAATTCGCGTTCTTGCAGGACCCGCAACAGCTTGACCTGTAGCGTCAATGAGGTCGAGTTGATTTCGTCCAGAAAGATCGTCCCGCCATGGGCAGCCTCAAAGCGACCGGTCCGGTCGCGGACGGCGTCGGTAAACGAGCCGCGAACATGGCCAAACAACTCGCTTTCCAGCAAGCTCTCAGTTAATGCCCCACAATTGACACGCACGAAAGGTCCGCTGGCGCGAACGCTGTACCGATGCAGCGCGGTTGCAACCAGCTCTTTGCCAGTTCCCGTCTCACCCAGCAACAACACCGAAGCGTTACTGGCGGCCGCTTTCCGCGTTAAGCGGAAAACTTCAAGCATGGCCGATGAACGACCAATGATATTTTCAATAGCCGTATTCGCAGGGCCCGACGAATTGAGATGTTCGCTGGATGTCATGGTTTCGATTTCGCTGGATGAACAGAAGTCCATTTCAACGGGTTTTCAGCGCTTTAGAAAGACTCAAAATCGGGCGAAAGCGAAGTTTCCACCGTCTTCACGCCGGCCCGCATCAAAATCGAACGGATTGCCACGGCTCTTGGGTCGATTGAGTCGGCCGCAAGCCAGGTCGATGTTGCCCGGTCCGGTCTATCCGGCAATGGAGCTGATTTGAACCTGCACGTACTTCTGGCGATGTCCTGTGCGGCGCTTGCTGTTCTTGCGGCGACGAAATTTCTGGACATAGATTTTCTCGCCCTGGGTGTCGCCGATTACTTTTGCCGAGACAGAGGCTCCCTCGACCGTCGGTTGGCCCAGCTTGAACGAGTCTCCATCGGAAACGGCCAGAACCCGCTCAAAGGTGAAATCGGAGCCCGCCTCAAGGTCGCGGTAATCGATTTCCAGAAACTGACCCTCTTCGACTTTGTATTGACGTCCACCGTCAGCAACAATCGCGTACATGTTAATAACCAGACTTTTTCTGCCGAATGAAATTTGCTTTAGCGAGCCACGGATTTTAGTCCATGGGGGAGAAAGCGTCGAGGGGCAAAATCGGCTGTCCGATCGAAACGGGCGACCGGGCCGAACACCGCAGGCGCTGTTTTCCGCCCGCTTTCCCGGTTTTTTCATGGTTCATCCGGGCTGCCCTCGATAGTTGCCCGGAGGAAGGCTAAGCGGGTCCGTCAGTCGGTCCAGCGGAAAATTTTGAGGGCCAAGCCGAAACAGACAGCCGTCCAGGCGGACATGATCAACAGCTCAGGTCCAAGCATGCCCAAGGTTGCCCCTTCCAGCATTACCTTGCGCAAGGCATCGATCAGGGGCGTCAGGGGCAACAGCCGGATCACCGGCTGAACGACCTCGGGAAAGCGGTCATACGAAAAGAAGACACCCGACAAGGTCCACATAGGCAACATGACCAGGTTCATCAAACCGGAAACCGACTCCAGCGTGCGGGCCCGCGAGGCGACCAGTAGGCCGATCCCGGAAAATTCGACCGCGCCCAAAAGCACCAGAATGAACAGCGCAAACCAGCTGCCGTAAACCCGAACATCAAAAAACAGCCAGGAAAAAACGACCAGCAGAATGATCTCGGGAACCATGAACACAAGCCGGCTGGCCATGGCTCCCATCAGGAAATGGCTTTTTTTCATCGGTGTGGCCAGGAAGCGTTTTAACAGCTTGCGTATCCTCATATCGACCACGGCAAAACCGACGCCCCACAGGCCGCCCCCCATCAGCCCCATGCCCAGCAGGCCAGGGACCAGGAAATCGATATAGCGACTGCCTGGCTCGTTGTATTGTTGGATGGTTACCTGGACCGGGTCGATCCGACCGGCCGCTTCTTGGATCCGTTGATCTGCCAGATTCTTGGCCACCACACTGCCCGGCCGAGTTGGGTCAAGGACGTACTCGACCGAGTGAAGATCGGCTCCTGGGACGACGTATAGATCGGACTTGCCCGTTCGAAGTCGCTGCTGGCAAGCGGCCAGATCATAAGCCTGAACCTGGACCCTCGAGTCGGCGCCCAGCGCGGCGACGATTTCGCTGGAGCGAGGGGCCAGCTGAACATCGACGGTGAACCGTTCGACCGGTTTATTGCGAAACGCTACACCGAGCGCCACCACCAGCAGGATGGGAAAAAAATAGACCCAAAAAATGGCTTCTGGCTGACGGTAAAATTCGCGCAAGCGGGCCATGGCCAGATTCCACTGGGGAGATGAGCGGATCGATTTGCCTTGCTTTGCCATATTTGCTGTCACCCTGCCAAATCATCGCTCAGATAGCGCCCGGTCAGGTGGACAAAGACGTCCTCCAGGCTGGCGTGCCGGGTGGTTAGGCTGCTGATATCGACCTGTCGTTGCTCCAGCAGCCCAAACAGCTGGCGCAGTGCCGAGTGGGAATCGGCAGCCGTTACATGTACCGAGTCGCCCGCGACTTCCACCTGCTCCAGCGCAGGCAAGTCGTTCAGCGACTCATTCAGGGACTGTCTCTCTTGAGCGGGCAAATCGGCCGGCAGTGTGAACTCCACCACGTGCTCGGCGCCGAGTGAGGCGATCAGTTCCCGCGGCGTACCGAGGGCAATCACCTGCCCCTGGTCAAAAATGGCCACCCGGTCACACAGCCGCTCTGCCTCTTCCATGTAGTGGGTTGTGATCATCACGGTTTTGTTCCGCTGGCGGAACGAACGGATAATGTCCCACAACTGCCGGCGGCTGCTGGGGTCCAGGCCGGTGGTCGGTTCGTCCAGGAACAGCAGGTCGGGATCGCCCACGATCGCCAGAGCAACCGCCAGTCGCTGTTTTTGCCCGCCCGAAAGGGTCTTGATCCACGCCTTTGATTTGTCTGTTAAGGCAACCAGCTCCAGCGCCTCCTCGGGCGCCAAGCCGTCCCGGTAGAAACTGCGAAACAGGGCTGTTGTTTCAGCGACCGTCAATCGATCGCTCAGTTTGGTTTCCTGGAGCGAGACCCCAATATGCTGTCGAATATCGACCTCCTGGGTCGACCAATCCATGTCCAGCACGCGCACCGAACCGGACGTAGGCGGCAACAGTCCTTCGAGGATTTCAATCGTCGTTGTTTTCCCAGCGCCGTTGGGCCCCAGGACACCGAAACACTCACCCGAGTGAACCTGCAGGTCGACACCGCGGACGGCCTCGACAGGTGGTTTGCCCGGGTAGGTCTTGAAGAGCTGTTTGCAATCGATGGCCAGGGAGTCTTTGTTCATCAATACGAGTAACCACCGGTCGCGCCAGGCAAAAGGGGCCGTTAATACGGGCTATCGACACACGGGCCGGCAGGGATGTACTAGGAAAACAGGGCCGAAACAGGATGCGCCTTGACCAGTTCACGCGGTTGATTCAGGTGGTTCATTACCATGGTCTCCGGGTCAATCCCAAAGGCATGGTAAATGGTGGCCAACAGCTCTCCGGGGTGAACCGGGTCATCGATTGGGGCCGAGGCCGTTTTGTCGGATTTGCCGTGTACATAGCCACGCTTGATACCGGCGCCGGCAATGACCCCGGTGTAACAGTAGGGCCAGTGGTCCCGCCCATCGTTACTGTTGTCGTTGCCCGAGGTGCTGACGCCCCGTTGGGGGCTGCGGCCAAATTCACCTACCGCCACGACCAGGGTTTCGTCCAGCATGCCCCGCTCGTCGAGGTCTTCGATCAATCCACTCAGCCCGCGATCGAACATGGGTGCCGACTGGTTCTTCATCCGCTTGCTCAAATCCTTATGCTGGTCCCAGCTGTGGTTGTCCGAGTTGGCCACCTTCGGCCAGACGACTTCCACGACCCGGGTGCCCGCCTCGACCAGCCGTCGGGCCAGTAGGCAGCTGTCACCAAAGGTGGTTCGACCGTATTTCTCACGCATCGCCTCGGATTCGGCTCCCAGGTTGAACGCTTCACGGGCGCGGCCAGAGACGACGAGGTCGAGTGCCTGCTGGTAATGTTCGTCCAGCTTAAGAGGTTCCACGGCCCGATCAATATCCGGCATCTGGCCGGTGATCAGGTCGCGCAATTTGGCCCGTCGTTTGAGTCGAACGGAGAACACGTCGGGCGGCAACTTCAGATCGTCGATCTTGATGTTGGCCATCTTGTTCATGTTCATGTCATCGCCGGTCGGGAACAGCTGGTATGGGTCAAACGCTTTACCCAGGAAACCGGCGCTTCCCCCCTTGCCCACCACGTTGCTCTCCTGCAGCGGTCGTGGCAGCATGACAAACGGCAACATCGGTACATCGACTGGCTTGAAGCGGATGATGTGTGACCCGAAATTGGGGAAGTCTTTGGGCGTGGGCGGCTCCAGCTGGCCGGACGGACTCACCTTGTCGGTCGTATAGCCCGTCATCATCTGGTAGATGGCTGCCGTATGGTTGAACAGCCCGACGGGGGTGTAGCTCATTGAGCGAATCATGGTGAACCGGTCGTTGAGCTGTGACAGCAGCGGCAGGTTCTCGGTAAACTGAACGCCCGGAATCTTGGTCGAAATCGGCTTGAACACGCTCTTCACGTTGTCCGGGACGTTTTCCTTGGGGTCCCACAGGTCGAGGTGGCTGGGCCCGCCCTGCAGGTAGAGCAGGATGATGCTCTTCGCCTTGCCCCATCCCGGCCGGCCCGACTGCCCGTCATCGGCTCGGGCCTTCAGGTTTAGCATCGTGCCGAGTGTCATTCCCAGCATGCCGGAACCGCCAATGCGGAGCACATCGCGCCGGGTCACGCCGAGTTCGCGGTCACACAGATCTTTGCCAGGTCGTCCGATAATTCGAAACATGGTTTCCTCGATGATAGGGGTTGGGTACAGGGCCCAGTTAACGGTTAAACAGGAAGGATGGGCTGTTGATCAGGGCCCACGCCAGGTCCTGGGTTGCCGTCAACCGCCGGTTGGCGAGTTGTTTTTCACTTTGGCCCAAATCGATTTCCAGTCGGGCCTGGATTGCATCGGCCGGAACGGGTTGGCTGACACGCTTTAATTTTTCACGCAGGCGGACAATCTCGGGATCAACGGCCAGCGGTTTTTTTGCTTCGGCCAACTCGGCTTGCAGCTTTCTCAGCTGTGGATCGCTTTTTTCATAAGCGGCCTGGATCTGTTTCTTGATCGGTTCGGTTAACTGGTCCTCCGGTTGGTCCAATTGGGCCAACAGAGAATCCGACAGGCTGAGCCCCAGCTCGCCGGCAGACTGGCTGAGCGAAACCCGGAAGCAGCCGACCTGATGCTGATTGTCAAAGTCCTGGTGCAAGCGGAAGCGAAGCAGTGTGCCCTGGGGGAATCCGACAGGCTCGGCAATCTGGTAACTGCCCCAGTTAACTTTCCCCGTGTTCCCGTACAGCGCCCAGCCTCCGGCGCCCGTGGTCTGGCCGTTGATCGTATTGGCGATCGGCAAACCGTTTTGTTCAAAGTTGGCGAGAGCCTTACTGAATTTGACCGGGATCCACTGGTCCGGCTGGTCCGGGTTGGCGATTTCCATTTGAAACTCGGTTAAAACCAGATTCCCATTGCCGGCTGTACCCGGGCCTTTGGTTGGCAAGGCATCGTCGGGGAGCAGCTCCAGCCGCACACCGGCAATGCCAGTCAGGTCGGTTTTGGAGGTCGCTGTATAGACATCTTTACTGTCGGCCGGCGAAATCAGCACCGAACCGTCTTCTCGCGCGGTCGCGATCGCCTTGGATGCGGTGGTTACCTCGTCAAATCGAACAGCTTGCCAGTTGACTTCCGTTTTCTGGCGTTGCTTCCAGTTCTCCAGGCTGGTAGCTGCCTGGCGGTACTGCTGAAGCGCCGTTTCGGCGGCTGCCAACCGTTCCCGCTGGGCCGTCTCCCGCTGGCCCAGCTCCGGGTCGATCCGCTGGATCGCCTCATCGAGCGCAGGCTGGGTCTGTGCGATCAGGTCGGCCCGCTGCTGCTCCAGTTTCGGTTTCAGCTGGGCGGCCACTTCGCGGCGCTCATCCAGCTGAGCCAACAGCCGTTGGTGATCCGATTCGATTTCCCGAAAAGCGGTTTGCGCCACTTCTAGCTCGGCGGCTGTGGCGGGTCGATTCAAAATTCGGTAATAGAGTTCGTTGATCAGCGCCTTGTCGTCCGCGCGGTTGGCCACCAGCTGAGCCAGCTGGTTCTTCGGGTCGCTGATGGCCCGCGCCACGTCGGGGCCACTGACCAGAGCCAGAACCGAGCCGAGTTGCAGGTCATTGTTCCGCTCGCATTCACAGGCGCTTTCACGGGCCGGTCGGCCCAAGGTTGTGAGGAATCCGCTCGGCAGCCGAGCGCCGGAATCAGGCAGTGCGGCGGCGCGGGTTCCAGCCGGGGCGCCGGGAATCATCGATTGACTGCCGGTGACAAAATGGATCGAGTCAAACAGAACTTCGGCCGGCAAGCGGCGTGGCAACGCGTGGGAGTAGTTGACCTTATCGCTTTCGTTCAAAGCGTTGGTTCGCACCGAGAGCTGATAGGTTCTCGACTTGCAGACAATCCGCAGGATGTGCCGCATATCAAAACCGTGTTCCACGAACTCGCGCGTCAGATAGTCCAACAACTCTGGATTGGTGGGCGGATTGCCTGCCCGAATGTCGTCCAGCGGTTCGATCAGCCCGACGCCCAACAGGTAGCCCCACAGGCGGTTAACGTAGCTGGTGGCAAAGTACGGATTGTCGGCCGAAGTGGCCCAGTCCGCGAATTCTTGCCGGCGGCTGGAAGCCGGTCCGGATTCGTAATCACAGTCAAAGGGGAAGCGGGGTTCGGCCACTTGTCCCGTCCGTTCGTGAGTGAGATCGCCGCTTTCCAGATCGAGCACCTGTTCATATAGCGGTTTGGGTGTTTCCACGGCGGACCCGCCAATTTTTTTCCCACCGCTGGCCGGGTCCTCTTTGAGCTGGAACTGGGCAAAAAAGGCGGCCGTTTCGTAATACTGGTCTTGGGTCCACCGCTCAAAAGGATGGTCGTGGCACTTGTTGCAGTTGAACCGAGTGCCGAGGAACAGGTGGGTCGTGTTTTCCATGGTGTCGACCGGCGTGCGAAGGATTTTGTAATAGGCGGCCGGCGGGTTCTCCTTGTTGGAGCCCTGGGCGGTCAGGATGAGGCTGACAAACTGGTCGTAAGGCGTGTTGGCTTCTACCTGCTCCCGAATCCACTGGCGAAAGGCCGTGGAGCCCTCCAATCCCAGGAACTTCCGATTGACCTGTAGCAGGTCGGCCCATTTGTTGCTCCAGTACTCGACGAATTCGGGGCTCCCGATCAGGCTGTCGACGATCGCATCCCGTTTGACGCGGGACGCGCGGGGATCCTGGAGAAACTGCTTGACCACGTCACTGGCCGGCGGCAAACCGGTCAGGTCGAGGTAGACGCGACGAATGAACTCCTGGTCTGTACAGAGCTCCGAGGGCAAGATCTTCATCCGCTTCCACTTCGCCGCAACCATTTCGTCGATCGGACCGTAAGCTTCCGGTTCGGCCCAGGCAAACCCGGTTCGATCTCCCATCACGGTCAGTGTGGTGGCTGTGAAGGCGCCTTCGTAGCGGGCCAGTACGGGAGTTTCGCCCCTTCGCTGGGCAACCATCCGAGTCCCTTCCACTTTCGCGATCTCCGTGTCGCTGATTTCCAGGAATGCCTCGTGCGTTACGTCCCGCTGTTGTCCATCGGCGTAGGTTGCCACCACGCGCATCTGTTGACGGTCGCCTGCCCGGGCCAAAATGGGGTTGGCCGGAAAGACATCCAGCGATGTGACCCGGGGAACGTCCAAGTCGAGCAGGGCGCCGGCCGCAATCCAGTCGTGCAGGGTCTGGTAGTACTTGTGCTGCGGGCTCAGCAGCTGACCCCCCTGGTGGGGCACCGAGGCGGTTGGCTTGAGCAACATCAGGCTGTCGGCGGGTGAGGCCAGGTTGACACGACGCCCCGAAAGGTCGTCGGTAAAGGCGCGAATATCAAAAATGGGATCGTAACCGCGGAGCGAAAGCTTGAAGCCCATCTTGCCCCCTGCCGAGCCGTGACAGGTCCCGTTGTTGCAACCGAGCCTGGAGAGAATCGGGTTGACGTCGCGGATAAAATCGGGTGTCCAGTCCGGGTCGACATCGACCTCCACCGGGACGGCGACCGACTGTTGCTGGTACCGGACATTGACTTGCGATCGAAGCTGTTGAGCCCCCGGTTCGCGCTGAACCAGGCCGTCGGTGGTGATCGAAAAGCCGGGGGCCCCATCGCCCTGTGGAAATTCAAATGCCACTTCTGTGGTCACGTCATGCCAGGCCCCATCAGCCGTCCGTGCACGGACGACCAGTTGGGCATAGGCTGTCTTGGAGAGGGACAGGTGTCGAGGCTGGACATCCAGCTCGACGACCTCCTCCAGTAGTGGTCGGCGCGGGTCCTGGTCGGTCGGAGTTTTCTGCTGGCGGGCTGTCAATTGCCAGTTGGAGCCCTCTTCCGTCTGCTGACGGGTTGCCGGGGTCGTAATTTCAAACGGCGCAAACGAGGCGTTGATATCGCCAGTTGCAGTATCAACCAGCCGGATCATGCCGTCGCTGCCACCCAGGGCAATCTGTTTGCCAGACGGGTCAAAACGGAGCGCGTAAATCCCCGTGGGGACATCGGCCGTGGCGACCTGTTTGATGTTGCGGGTGACATATTCCTCTCGCTGTGCCAGTTCTTCCGGTGTTCGGGCGGCCACCGTCTTGCCGAGAATGGCCTTTAGCTCATCTGTCAGGGCCGTATCGAAGTTGTAGGCATAGATGGCCAGGGCGCCCGATCCATCCAGGCTGGTGCCGGCGGCAAACCACTGGCCGTCGGGAGAAATGTCAACTGCCTGGATCCGTCCTTCCATCGGCGGCATCCGCCGAATCATGTTGGCGTCGTCACCGATTCGCCGTTGTGTCTGGCGGATCATCCGGTAAATCTTCGGAATTCCGTCCGATCCACCGATCAGGATCTCGTCTCGCTGCGGGTGCCGGGCGACCGAAGCGATCCCCCCCTTCAGCACACCAGGCGTGATCGAAGTGATATTGTCAATGAACCTTTCCGTCTCGAAATCGACCAGCTTGCAAGTCATGTCGCGACCGACGGAAACGAGTTTGCTTCCATCGACTGACCAGGCCGTTTCGCGCACCCAGTCGTCATGAGCCCCCTGGAACAGGACTTGTTCACCAGTGCGGGCATCGATGACTCGCAGGTTGGTGTCGGTCGATCCAAACGCGATTTTGGTTCCATCAGGCGACCAGCTGACACCGTAGATCGTGTCGTATCCGACCGACTTGGAGAGTTCCAGTTCGCCCGTCGCAACCTTCCAGATCTGAACCTCGCCCGACAGCCCAGGCCGCCCGCCCGCTACGGCCAGCCGTTTGCCGTCGGGGGAAAACCGTACCGACTCAATGCGGGGAGAAATCCCGATCAATCGATGTTTGATCTTGCGAGAGCCAAGTTCTACCAGCACGGCCTCGTGAAATCCGGCTGTTGCCAACCACTTGCCGTCGGGCGAAAAATCGAGCGAGGTGATCACCGGAAGCCGGCTGTATTGGGGCGGCTGCTGTTGCGAGTAGTTCACGTTCTGTTTGGGTGAATCGTCCACGGCTCCCTGCTGAACCCAGAGGCGGACCAACTCCAATTCCTCCTGGGTTAAGGGTGGTTCGTCCTGCGGCATTTCAGCGATGCCCGATTCATCCGGCGTGATCAATTCGATCAAGGGGCTTTGGCCCGGCTCGCCTGGCACGATGGCGTGGTCCCCTGAATCCCCAGCACCGACAAGCTTGGCAAACTCGACCATGGAATAGCTGCCCAGGTTGCGCGCCGGTTGATGACAGCTGTAGCACTTGGTCTGAAAGATGGGCCGCACCTGTTGGTGATAGCTAATTGGCGGATCGTCAGCCCGAAGCAAAGAGCCGAAACCGAAGGCCAGAGAAAAAGCCAATATGCCGGTGGAGAGACTTGAGTGCATGCTGGTCGACTGCCGGTTGGTGATAGTGAAACAAACAGGACTGGTGGAAGTGTCTCATTTTAATCTTTTTTACCAGCCCGAAAAAAAACAAAACAACAATACAAACGATAAACACCTTGAAATCCGACCCATTAAGGAACACGGGGAGCTAAAGAGAAAAAACACACCACAAACTCAATTATAAAGGATTTTAAACTTGTTTAATGAAACTGGACGATAAGGAGATGGGTAGACATAGATTGAACAGCGGATTTTCTTTCCAGGAGCCGTCTGGTGAAAAACAGGTACTTCTCATTCCGACTCCCTTTCAATCTTTTGAGTTTACTGGTGACGATCGGGTTGGTTGCGTTCATCTCAGACAGGGCCACCATCCACGGGGCGCAGCGGATCAATGAGAATCTGAAGCAGGTGGAGCGGGTGATGTCGGCCCACTCCGGCGGCAGCTCCTGGAGCATCGAGCACATGCCCAGCCTGGTTCCATCTCAGGCCGCCTCCCGCCCATCCTTGTCGCGCCCACATCCGAAGTTGGTTTCCCAGTAAGCAACCAGTTGTCGCCCGCTGGATTACGGATTGTGCCGCCCCGCTATTCGTCCGGCGACGCATCATTGTCCATTCCCAGTTGGCGCATCTTTCGATACAGGTTCGAACGATGCAGCCCAAGCATGGAGGCTGCCTCGGTCATATTGCCGCTGGCATTCTGGATATGTTTCTGAATATAGTCGCACTGAAAAACGCGCGTGGCGTCATTCAGCGAAAGGTTCATGGGAATGGTCGACTCTTTTGACTTGGGTGAATGAATAAATGCCAGGTCCTCCGGCTCAACCGTGTCACCCGACGACAGATATGCCAGTCGTTCCATCAGGTTTCTCAGCTCACGAACGTTGCCCGGCCAGGGATGGCTCAACAGCCGTTGCCGCGCAGCGGCTGAAATGACCGGGGTGTTTCGTCGTGCCTTGCGGCAAAAACTACCCAGGAAGTGCTCTGCCAACAGGTGGATGTCGTTGCCTCGCTCGCGCAGAGGCGGAATCTCGATGGTGACGACGTTGAGTCGAAAGAAAAGATCTTCGCGAAATTGTTTTTCCTCCACCAAGTGAGCCAGGCGCTGGTTGGTTGCCGCAATGACGCGGGCCCCGGTCGATATGGGCTGGGAGCCGCCCACCCGAACCACGACTTTTTCTTCCAGCACGCGCAACAGCTTGGCCTGTCCCCCCAGGCTCATGTCACCGATTTCGTCAAGAAAGAGCGTGCCCTTATCAGCCAGCTCAAACTTGCCGGCCCTCGATTGATGAGCGTCGGTAAAGGCCCCTTTTTCGTGACCAAACAGCTCGCTTTCCAGTAACGACTCGGTAATGGCCGCGCAGTTGACGGCGACCAGCACGCCATCGCGGCGGGCACTCAGGTAATGAATCAGCTGGGCAACCACCTCCTTGCCCGTCCCGTTTTCCCCCGTGATCAGGATCGCCAGGTCCGTATCGGCAATCCGGTCAATGGTCTGCTTCAATTGCTCAATCGCTTCGCAGTTTCCAATCAGTTGCACCTGGCCCGCGGCCTCATTGGCCACGATCCGTTTCTCGGTTTCCAGGTTTTCGACAAGCTGAGTGTTTTCAATGGCGACTGCCGAGTGGGCCGCCAGATCAACCAGGGCGTCCTGATCGCTATCGGAAAAGTTGCCTTTGATCTTGTTAATCAACTCAAACGCGCCAATCGTCTGGTTGGAAGAATTGATCAGGGGAACACAGAGCAAGGAGCGCGTCTCAAAATCGAGCCGTTCATCCACGTCACGGTGGATCTGGCGCTGCTCGGCAGCAATGTCAGCATCGACCCGCCGTGGCTCACCCGACTGGACGACCTCCCCGACCACGCCGGCGCGACTGGGGATCACCAGTGGCCCGCCCTCGACGCCGAGCGCCGGTTTTCCAACCAGCGTTTCCCCGCTCGGGTCGAGCAGGAATATGGTTGCCCGCTCGGCCCCCAGCAGGCGGGTCGAAGTTCGGGCGATTTCTTCTAACAGCTCCCCCGTTTCACGGGAGCGATTCCACTGGGCCGTCATTTCCAGCATGGCGCCCAGGCGCTCCGCTCGCCGTGCCGGCTCTTGTCGCTGCCGGAAAACGTGCTGGGCAAATTCAACGGCCGCCGCGAACGAGTCCCAGGCCAGGGGTTCGGCCAAGGGATCCGCGTTCTGTGTCAGCAGCTGGCCGGCCAGCCCGGGCGCATGCAGGGGGATGGCTGCGAACGGGCCGGCTGCCAAGTATGATTCGGAGTCCAAGGCTTCGGCCAAGAGGTCTTCCGGCACCCGGCCCGCTGCCTGTGTGGTCGCCAGTACCCGCCAGGTACCCTTGACCCCTTGGATGATGCTGGTCGAAATCACACCGGGTCCGGAGGCTTGCTCGACCGCTTCTACGAGGCGGGCAAGAAACAGGTCGACCTCTTCTTCCTGCAGGGCCAGCTCAACCAGACAGGGCAACAATTGGCTACCGCGAGGACTGCCGGCCAACCTCTCGAATGGAATGGAATATGACATGGTTTGGTCAAAATGCGGTATTGCCTGGCCCGGCCCGTTGAAGCGGCATTTGTAACGCACAAAAAGTCATTACAATGTTGAGCCGGCAACCGGTACGACACCGACCCAAACGGCGCCAGGCGGACCAGCTTGTGCCGGCCCGGCCCAGCAGATCAATCAAGCGGCTTGCTAAAGCGTAGTCATTTTGATCTCATGAAACAACCAACACCAAATAGGGAAATAATTGAATGGGCTTGTTCGACGGAAAAAAAGGACTGATTTTGGGCGTGGCCAATGATCGCTCAATCGCTTGGGCGATTGCCGACATGATCATGGCCGAAGGGGGCCAGTGCGGGTTTACCCACCTGCCGGACCGCGAAGGGGATGAAAAGAAAAAAAACCGCCGTCGGGTGGAGAAATGTATTGAAAAGAGCGAGCAACCCGAACAGGCCAAGTTTCTTGTCCCGCTCAATGTTCAGGATGACGACCAAATTGCCACTGTGATGGAAACGGCCAAGTCGGAATTTGGCCAGCTGGACTTCCTGTTGCATTCGGTGGCCTTTGCCGACCGGGACGATTTGCAGCGGGAAACGATTGAAACGAGCCGGGAAGGTTTCAAGATGGCGATGGAAATCAGCGCCTACAGCCTGATTGCCGTTTGCAATGCAGCGCGGCCGCTGTTGGCCGAGCACGCTTCGGTGGCTTGCATGAGCTATTACGGCGGCGAAAAGTGCGTGCCTGGCTACAACGTGATGGGCATTTGCAAGGCGGCGCTGGAAGCCGCCACGCGTTACCTCGCCTATGACCTGGGCCCGCAGGGAATCCGGGTCAATGCGATCAGTGCCGGGCCACTAAAAACGCTGGCCGGTAGCGCGGCGGGGGTGGGCGAGATGCTCAAAATGTATGAGCACATGGCGCCGCTTTCCCGCAATATTACCCACTCCGAAGTTGGCAAGACGGGCCTGTTCATGTTGTCCGATTTGTCCAGCGGTATCACGGGTGAAATCCTGCATATCGATGGCGGCTACAATATCATGGGTTCTCCCGGTCGCCTGATCGATGTCATGACGTCGTAGCCTTGCTCGTGGGCGGGAGCTGACCTGGCGGTTGCCCGAGAAGCGGCCCCCTGTCAGCCAGGGGAACAGCCTTTCCTGGTGGAGTCGCTGCCGCAGTCCGTAAACTGTGCTGGTTGGCCTGTATTTTCCGGCTCGGATCACCCTTTTCAGCCAAGAAATAGAGCAGAATGGCGGAATGTCTTGCATAAAATCCGGGCGGAATGTCGATTTTCCTTGCCTGCCCAGATACAATTGCGGGCTGCCAGCTTTTGGCCGTGCGCTGTCCTGAATAGAGGACCCACGAAATAACAAATCAAGTTGTTGCCCCGTTTCAAAACATACAGGTGTAATTTCGAGGAGCTCACATGTCAGAATCAAACTATGGTGGCGGTTTCGTTATCCGCTTGGTTATTTTATTGGTCATTCTGGGAATTGTCGTCGTGCTGTACTTCCAGGATGGCAAGATGACGGCGGCCGCCAACACCAAGATCGAAGATGCAATGAACCTGATCAACAAGGAGACGGACGACGGCGGAGGGATCCCCAAAGACATGGTCTCCAAAGAGCTTGAAATGGAGCCCTCCACAACGGTAAAAGATGGCGACTATGAGGTCGACACTTACACGTTTGATCGAGCCATCCCGTTTGCATCCAAGCCGTACCTGACGGCCGTTTTCAAGAATGGTGCTCTCGTCCAGATGCTTCCGAACACTCCTTACGACAAGGATAAGGTGGAGGAAAAGTTCATCCCGAATCCACGGAAGATCGATCCTTCTGAATTGCCGACCGCCGCTCTTTCCGGCCCGGCTCCTCCCAGCAACAACGATGACGAGGAGAAAGAGGACGAGGAGAAAGAGGACGATGAGAAGTCTGACGACAGCTCCGACGAGAAGGCCGACGAGAAGGCCGACGAGAAGTCTGACGAGAAGTCTGATGATAGCTCCGACGAGAAAGCAGACGAAAAGTCTGACGACAGCTCCGACGAGAAAGCGGACGAATCCTCTGCAGAAAAAGGTGACGGCTAGTACTCACCCAGGACGATAGCCGGTGGCCGCTTGCAAACGGTCGTGCCGGACCCGGAATTCAAGATGGCGGGTGCTCCCTTGGGCGCACCCGCCTTTTTCGTTTTGGACGCTCGCTAGACCTTGCAAGTCGTCCGACCTTGCATGTCGTCCGACCTTACATGTCGTCCGACCTTACATGTCGTCCGACCTTACATGTCGTCCGGCATGGATTCCACACCTTGTTGTTGTTGGGTCAGATTGCGGGGAATGCTGGGCTGGTAGTTGGTGATGTTGTAGACATACCACTGCGGCCCATGTGGCTCCGGATAGTCCAGTCGCATCAGGAACATGCTGAAGTACCTGGCCTCCCCGTCCGGCCGATTGTACTTGAATCCGATCATGAACTTTTCCTTGTAAATTTCGCGTTCAATGTACGACTTGAGCAGCAGGTTCAGCTCGGCCTGGTCACCATCCTGCCGCAGGGAAAGTTCGGGCTCCTGTTTCAGATACATATCGAGTTCCGGCCCGGGGGATGTCAGGGTCCCGTATCTTTCGACCAGGCTTTCGCCAGGCTTGGCCCGATTGTCGTAATTCAACGTCAGTTGGTAGAGCTCGTGCATCCTGCCCTGTTTGGCCAGGTCCAAGAATTCATTGCAAAACCGGACGGCCGTGTTTTGCAGGTGAACGAGGCGATATTGCTGGTAAGCGATCGAGGCGGCCACCACAAACAGGGAAATAAAGAGCGCGATCCCGGCCAGGCGATAACCCAACAGCTTCTGCCTTTGGGGATGAAGCCAGATCAAGATGGCCGATGCAAAAACGGCCATCGCCACCGACCCAAAAATCAGGCTGGGCTTGACGATCGTGATGATGCCCGCCAAGGCCGCCAGCAGCAAACATGCCAGGGAAAGAATCGAGAAAGGGCGATAGTTTTCGATCGTCAGATCGACATCGGTAAAGGGCGATTGGCTGTTTTTCACAATTAAGTTTCCATCAACAGTTTGGTGGCCCCGAAAACGCAGCGATATCCATCCGGTGTCTTGGTGCAAGTTTCAAGAATACAAGAATTGCCAAACGCCAACAACGCGAAAACAGCCCTTTTACTCACCGGTTCGCAAGTATTGGTTGTTTGAAATTCGATTTCTCCGGTTCTGATTTTCGAAAAGAAACGTTGCGCCTGGATCGAAAACCCGGGCATTCAGGTCGGCATCATCGGGATGGTCGATGAGGGTGTAAGCGGGGAACAGGCCTGACTGTTTTGATTCGGACAAGGCACCGCGGGAGCGACTCTGAATGAAGGATAGCCAGGCCCGCTCGGGGCCAATGCCCAGCGTCGGCGTGGCGGGGTCGGAGGGGAACGAGTCGGGCGGCAACGGTGCCATCTGTAGCGTAAAAAAAGTGAAACAGAGGAAGCCGCCGGCCAGCCAGGCGGAAAAAACACCCCGGGCTGTGTAGTCAAGCCACGGCTCCAGCTTCAGCTGGTAGCGGGAAAGCATATCGGTGATCAACCGCAGCACGACGAACACCACCACAAACACCAACCAGACCGCAACAAAATCGGCGATCAGGAGGTAGGTAGAATCGAAGCCGACAATCTGGGCCGCTACGTTTTCATAAAAACTGCTGGCCACCAGGGCCGCCATGAAAAAATTCATCAAGTTCAACAGGCAGTTCCAGGCGCCGAACCACCAGTTGGCACCGATGATCAAAAGGAAAACCAGAAATGCGATTAAAAACAACATAGAACCACCCGTCAAAATGACGAAACTCGTGACCGTGAATTTATTTCTTTAAAACCCGTTGCAGTTCTTCCAGCGACGTAATTCCTTGCGCGACGGCGACCACTCCCGTTTCACGAATCGAAATATGGCCCTCTGCCCGCGCGGCGGCCAGCAGCTGGTTGACGTGGGGTGTCTCGACCATCGCCTGGCGGAAACGCTCCCCGACCTTCAACACCTCGAAAATCCCGGTCAATCCGGAGTAGCCAATCCCGTGACAGCTGGGACAAGGCTCAATTTCCCGGTCGTTTTCATCAACCATGCCGGGTTCGTATTCAAAGCTCTTGTACATATGCCGAACGCTGCCGGCGGGCAGGCCAAGCTTGTTGAGTAGCGTTGGGTGAGGCGTAAAAGGCTGGCGACAATCTGTGCACAGCCGGCGAATGGTCCTCATGCACAACACGGCGCGCAGTTGCTTGGCCAATTCCCTGACGTTCGGTTTACACAGGATCAAACGGGCAACCGCATCCGAGGCGTGCTTGCCATGGACGCGCAGTGGAACAAAGATGTTCTGTTCCGAGAGCTCGACCATCTGGTCAACGATCTCACCCCGCTCGGCCTCGGCGAAGGCAATCACGTTGGGCTCTTTTAGCATCAGCTTGGGAATCGGAGAAAACGCCGTTTCGCCCGCCTTCTCGTTGAAGAGGACGGGCGTCACGTTGATTACTTCCGGCTCGCTGCGAGATTCTTCTTCAATGACATAAAAGTCCCTCAGAAAGCGATCGCAGGCGGTCAGCATGCCGCGCCAGACCGAAGTATATCCTTCATTCGGAACCCCGCAGCAGAGCACAATCCCGTCGTCCGACTCAAGGGCTGAAACCACCTGTTCCTGCAGGCTCTTGGGCATGCCGAGTTCGGTCAGGGATTCGACCTTGGATTTTGGCAGATCGACGTAAAGCGCGATCCGCTCACCCGTACGCACTCCTTGGGAAATCAGCTTGCAACCATGCTTTACGCGGCGGTATTCAGCTCGAAAGGAACCCTCCTGGTGGGCCCGGCGATTCCGGTAGTCGACGCCCGCCAGTCGTTTGAGAGTCGCCAGCATGTAGTCGCCCGTTTCGCGATCCATGGCTGGCATCGTATGCCAGACGTTGTCAATCTGAAAACGGATGTTGACTTGCTGTGGCGTAAAATCCAGTACCGTCACATCCGAGCGTTTTTCGATCGCGTCGACGACCAGCTGGGTAACGGTCGGGAAACCGGGCGATGGCAACACGTCTTCCAGGGTTTCCGCGCGCTCCAGCTCCGTTTCGCCGGCAGCGACGAATGTAATCGGCGGTGTTTCTTGTTGGTTGGAGTTGGGCATGGTTTCCCTATTATAAGTCGGAAGGCCTAGCTTTTGAGCGCCCGCTGGGCTTCATTAACCGAGGTGATTCCCAACAGAGCCAGTTTGTAAGCATTGGCAGCGACGGACGCATGGCCCGTCTTCTGGGCGACCTGTCTGATGGCCTCCAGCGACGGCTGGTTGAGCACCGTTTTTCGGAGTGAGTCGTTCATGGCGAGGATTTCAAAAATGGCGATTCGCCCGATGTAACCGATTCCGGCACATGTTTCGCAGGGCAACATCTCAATCGGCTTGCCCTGTTCGTCAATCTGCTTTTCCGGAGGGGGCAACACGTAAGGATTGAACAGGGTGTTTTGCGATCGGGGGTCCCCGCCCAAGCGCTGAATCAGGTTTGGCTGAACGGTGATCGGCTGTTTGCACGTATCACACAGCCGCCGGGCCAGTCGCTGGCAGGTGGCGCCGGTCAGCGCCTTGACAAATTGTTGTTTGTCTTCAGCCATGGTGTAGAGCCGCAGGACTGCCTCGGCAGCGCTCTTGGCCGACACCTGGGTGACGACGGTTCGCGCCTGATTGACCGCCTGGTCACAGAGCATGTCGAGGGACTTGCCGTTGACTACGTTGGGGACAGCCAGTGCGTCCGGCTGCGAGAGCAGCAGCTTGTTCAAATGCGTCGCGGGGGATTCGCCGATAGCTGCATTGTATCGATTGGGCAGAATATTCTCGACGAGTGATTCCTTGTCATTCACATCCACGACCCCTACCCAGTCACGGGTAATCCGATCGGCCGCCAGCAGGCTGGCCCGCCAGGTGGTCGACAGCCCCTGGTGGGGCGGTGCCGAGATGATCACCAGGCCCGGCTTGTTCAATAAAGACGTCAGGACGTTTGTCGTTTCAGGCCACATCCCCAGCTGGGGCAAGGAGAAGCTGGCCTTCCGGTTCATAGCGAATTTCAGCTGAACCCGTTCGCCAGTCGGGACGCCTTGGGAAATGAGCTCAAGGTTCAGTTTTTCTTCATCCACGACGGCTTGAAAATGGCCCGTCTGTCGGCTGCGCCGGTCCAGCGGGTTCGTGCCTGCCAGGCATTTCAAGCTGGCCAACACGGCATCGCCCAGCTGCCGGTCCATCGGTTCCAGCGGGTGCCACATGCCATCGATCATCATTTGCAGCTTGACCAGGTCTCGCGTGTAGTCAATCAACAGAACATCGGCGCGCTGCATGAACCCATCCATCACCCGGGCTTTTGCGACCTGATAAGCCTCGGCGTTGTTCCGTGCACGGATCAGGTTCTTCTGCGCCTCCTGCCCCGCACCGGCCGCTTTGAAGACGACCGCGGCCCCCTCGTCTTGGGCCAGGGCTTCGAAGGCGGGCTCGTTCGGAGCGGCCGCCACCTTGATAGCAATGCTGGGGGCCTCCTTGATTTTGCCGCGCCTCAAAAAGAAATAACACAGAAACGGAGTAAAGATGGCAATTACGTAAATGGGCAATCCCGCCCAAAAAACGGGCACCGAGATGGCGCACCAGAAACCGACCAGCATGGCACCCACATTGATCGGGTTCCAGATTTCCGGTTTCAGGCGGGTGAGTTCACCGATTTTCATGCCGTCCTTGTTGATCCAGTCGGCCATTTTCACCCAGCCGAGAAACAGGACGATGACAATCAGCAGTTTCCACCAGGAGAGGTAAGCGCCCGGACCCTGGCCCAATGAGCCAGCTTGCGCAAGCAGCGACTGAGCAGACGCGCTGCTGGAGCAGACAGCGACCAGGAAAGTCGCGGCGAGTGCAATCAGGGAACGGCGGGGCATTAAAGAATTCCGGGTTGTGAAACGTTAATTCCCTTCAATCGCATTTTCAGGGCCTCCTTGTTGGGGGCAACCTGGAAAGCGGTCGGGCGATCGATCAACTCGCGATCGATCAGGTCTTTCAGGCTCTTGGTGAAATCCTGCATCCCTTCTTCTTCACCGATCCGTATGGCATCGGCCAGCTTGTGGTCTTCTTCTTCCAGTACGAGTTTTTTTACGGTCGGGTTGAAGGTCATCACTTCACAGGTCGGCACCCGCCCCACGCCCGGTTTGATCGACTTCAGCAATTTTTGAGCAACAATCGCCTTCATGTTCATGGCGATGGCGCTGCGGATGGCGCTGTGCATATCTTCAGGGAACAGGTCCAAAATACGACCAATCGTCGATGGTGACGTGGAGGCGTGAATCGTACCAAAGACCAGGTGCCCGGTCTCGGCAGCATTGATGGCCGTCATGAAAGTTTCTTCATCGCGCAGCTCGCCGACCAGGATGATGTCCGGGTCTTCGCGAACGGCGTGTTTCATGCCGACTGCAAAATCGACCACATCGATCCCGACTTCACGCTGATTGATCAGGCATTGTTCATCCTTGAATACAAATTCAACCGGGTCTTCAAGTGTGAGGATATGCTTGATGTAGTGGCGATTGATGTAGTTCAGCATCGAGGCGATCGTTGTGCTTTTCCCCGAGCCAGTCACTCCGGCCAAGAGGATCATTCCCTGGTCAAAGTGACACAGGCTCTCCATCACGGCCGGCAGGTGCAAACCTTCGAAGTCCGGAATAAAATTGTTCACACGACGAGCCACCAAGCCGAGTTTCCCGAGCTGTTGCAGCATGTTCACACGGAAACGCCAAGTGACCCCGTCGATGGAGATCGTATAGGCAAAGTCACAACCGCCTTCCTTGTCGAAGATCTCGCGCGATCGTTGCGACAGCATGGGGAACAGCAGCTTGGTCATCTCTTCCGAGGTGACAGGATCGCGGTTCAAGGGCTTGAGGGTTCCATGCACACGGATAATGGGCGGTTGCCCAACTTTCATGTGGAGGTCACTGCCCTCCAGCTTGACCAGGGCGCGAAAGTACCGGTCCACTTCGAGTTCTTCCTGCTCCTTGTTGAACCGGGCGATCATCTCGTCGGTGGTTGCGGTGGCGGCAGATTGGATTTCACTCGCTGGTTGATTGTTGCCAGATTTGGGCTTCACGATCGATTTCTCCGTTATTTGACCTTGCGGTCAACCATGCATTGTGACACCCGTGCGGCCGGCAAGCCGGCTGGGCAGCTGCGTGTCATGTTCCTGTTCCTGACCATTATCCTCGAACCTGGCCAGGCCGCTACGTGCCCAACTTCCCGGGCCGACGGTAGTTAGATTATCCCCTAAATGAGGTGGGGATTCAGCCGAATTCGGGAAAACGGGCCTCAAATTAAGATTTGAACCGCCTCAAACCCGAACTGGGATTCCCCCCGCCGCCATCAGTTGTTTGGTCTCTTCTATTGTATACTGGCCAAAATGGAAAATGCTGGCTGCAAGTGCCGCACTTGCCCCACCTTCTGTCACAACCTGTACCAGATGTTCCGGTTTTCCGGCTCCTCCGCTGGCTACCACCGGGATCTTGACCGATTCGGCCACGGCCAGGGTCATTTCCAGGTCGTAACCATCGCGAGTTCCGTCTCGGTCCATGCAGGTTAAAACGATTTCACCGGCCCCCAGCTGCTCAACCCGCTGGGACCAGGCGACCGCCTCCAGGCCGGTTGGCAGGCGGCCCCCGTCGATATGGACTTCCCACAGCTCCCGCCCATCCCGCTGGACCCGCTTCGGGTCAATATTGACCGTGATGCACTGGCTGCCGAAACGATCGGCGGCCCGCTGGATAAAGTCCGGGTCACGACAGGCGGCCGAATTGATCGATACCTTGTCACAACCGGCATTGAGCATGCGGCGAATGTCGTCCAGCGTCCGGATCCCTCCACCCACGGTCAGCGGCATGAAGACCTGCTCGGCCGTGCGCTGCAGCACATCGACCATCAAATCCCGGCCCTCGTGGCTGGCATTGATATCGAGGAAGACCAGTTCATCTGCCCCTTCCTCCTGGTAGCGGCGGGCAACTTCGACCGGGTCCCCCGCATCGACAAGGTCCACGAACCGGGTCCCTTTCACAACGCGGCCCTGATCCACGTCCAGGCAGGGAATGACTCTTTTTGTCAGCATGCTCTTCCTGATGACCTGATGAAAAAAAGAAACTCGTCGGCCCGGGCGAACCGCCAGCTCGAAACCCGGAAGCCCCAGTTTAGCCGCAACGCTTCCACTGAGGAATTCCTCAACCAGCCAGGAATGCCAAAAGACCGGTCCGGCTCAGAAACCTTGGGCTACACCTCATTTGGGCGTCGGGCGTTTCCGGTTATCATGATCCGATCCAGTCGATCTTTGCAAAGGAATTTCCGATGGACTCTGAACTCGTCGAACGCTCCAAACAGATCCGCCAGCGCATTACGCAGCTGCGAGACAGTCTTTGACTACGACAACAAACGGCAGGAAGTCTCGGCCATCGAAAACCAGATGGCAGCCCCCGGCTTCTGGGACAATCAGGAAAAAGCTCAACAGGTTGTCGGCAGCCTCAAATCCGTCAAGTCGATCGTCGGCCCGATGGCCGAACTGCTATCGTCGGGCGAGGACCTCGAGGCATTGCTGGAGATGGCCGCTGACGACCCGGATATTGAAAGTGAAATTCGGGCTGAAATTACCCGCCTGGAGAATCAGCTCGACGACCTGGAGCTGAAATCCCTGCTCAATGGACCCCATGATCAGTGCGGGGCCATCATGACTCTCTACGCGCGGGATGGCGGCACGGATGCCAATGACTGGGCGGCCATGATGTTAAGAATGTATACCCAATGGGCCACCCAGAATGAATACGATGTTGTGTTGATCGACCGGAGCGATAACGACGAGGCGGGCATCAACAACGCCACCATCGCCATTCGGGGCCCGATGGCGTACGGCTACCTGAAAGGGGAACAGGGCATGCATCGCCTGGTCCGGATCAGCCCATTCAACTCGGAGGGAAAGCGGCAGACCAGTTTTGCAGCCGTAGATGTTTCGCCTGAAATTTCCGACGCGGAGGAGGTCGAGATTGATGAAAAAGATGTCAAGACGGACACCTACCGCGCCAGCGGTGCTGGCGGTCAACACGTCAACAAGACGGACAGCGCCGTCCGGCTGACACACAAGCCGAGCGGTATTGTGGTGCAATGCCAGTCGGAGCGCAGCCAACACAAGAACCGGGCCCAGGCCTGGAAAATGTTGCGGGCCCAAATGGCCCGGCTGGAAGATGAAAAACGGGAAGCGGAAGAAGCGGCCAAGTACAAAGACAAGGCGCGGGTAGGATTCGGGTCACAGATTCGGAACTACTTTTTGCATCCGGACCAGCGCGTGAAAGATGCGAGAACGGGTCACGCCATGGGAGATTTCAGCAAGGTGCTCGATGGTGACATCCAGGGCTTCCTCGACGCCTTCCTGAACTGGCGGGTCAAAGTGGGGCCATGAGCGACGAACTCTATACGGTCGAGGTGAAAAACCGTCGGGTTTTCGGCCTCAGGGTCGAATGAGACAGGGCCTCGGTGTCGGACATGCTGCTGAAATATTACCTGCTGGCGACGTGCCTGGTCAGCCTGCTCACTTTTGGCGTGTATGGCTGGGACAAGCGACAGGCTGTGAAACAGGGCCAGCGCGTACCGGAGACAAGGCTCCACCTGCTAAGCCTCCTGGGTGGTTGGCCAGGCGCCCTGTTGGCGCAACATTACTTTCGGCACAAGAACCGGAAAGCCTCTTTCCAGATCGTGTTCTGGTTGATCGGTTCTGTCCAGGCTGCCTTGCTGATCGCCTGGCTGGCCCGCTAAACGGCAGGCGGATCCGTCATTTCGCGTAGCGCTGAGAGGTAAAGCAGCGTGCTGGGATGCTCGACCGAGATGGTAAAATAATTCGCCGCCGCCTCGATCACATCCCTGCGGCTGACCTGCCCCACCAGGCGCGGGCCATCGACCACCGGCAATCGCCTCCTGGGCTGGTTGAGGAAAATCTGCGCGATGGTCAAAAAACAGGTGTTTTCATGGATCGTTTCCGGGCTGGAGTCCATGAACGCGCTGACGCTGTTGGTTGGCAAGCCGTCGTAGGCCGCATCGATCAAAACCTGCATGCAGGATTTTTCGGAAAAGACGCCGACCAGGTTCCCTTCATGGTCCACGACTGGCGCGCCAGATATCCGCCGGCGGACGAGTGTTTCAATCCCCTGGAACACATCCGTTTCAGGGGACAGGGTGACGAGCTTGGTAGCCATGATGTCGCCAGCAACGAGGCTGGCCGGAGAAGAGCGGTTCATGCAGTCTCCCAGATCGAGAATCAGGAACGGGACCGGTTGCCAGACGGCCAATTGGCCGGCCACCGTTATTCTTGGTCACCATCGAGAGAAATCAACTCGAACCGGGCTCGTGAAAAATTTCACCAGGAATGGTCGGCCAAAAGAGGGGTCAGGCTGCTGGCAAGCAAGACTTGTTTGGGCAGGACATTGCCGTTTTTCAAACAATTACGCTGGTCAGCTCGACAAAGGCAACGTCGTCTCGAATCGGGTCGAAGTCGGTTTCGGTTGCCAGCAATTTTCGGTAGTCGGGGTTCAAGGCAAGCGCATTGGAAAGGTGGAGCACGGCCACCCGCGGGCGGTTAGTCAGCGACCAGTAACAGGCCAGGTTGTAGTGGGCGATGGCGCTGTCGTTATCAACTTCCACAGCCGTTTCCAGCGCCTCGATCGCCAGGTCGGTGCGGTTGATCCGCTTGTAGCACCATCCCAGTGCCAGCAGGGCATGGATGTTGTCGGGATCGAGTCGTGCCGATTGCTCGAGAAAGGCGACGGCTTTCTTGTATCGCTCGGCCAGCCTGGCCGCCTGGCCCTTGAGGAACAGGATATACGGCTTATGTCCCTGTGGTTTCCGGATGGTCGCCAGGCAGGCAATCGTCAGTTCCGCCAGTTTTTGACGATGGGGCAAGTCGAGCGGCCAGCAATCGTCGAAAACCATCGCCAGCTCGAGATAGCCTTCGGCCGTTTGAATCGCCTGCTTTCTGCGAACCCGTTCGATGGAAGTGATCATCTAACCAACCTGAAAAAATATTGCCATATGAGTCTGGCGGGTGACCCCCGTTCCAGTTGCTGAACCCGGGGCTGACCCCCTTGGGGTCGAGTCTCCCCATCGTAGCCACGACCGGCCGAATGCGCGTAAGTAAAACGGTCGATTCTGCCGAGTGCTCCCAACAGAAATCGATGACCCGGTTGGATTTTACCGGTTCCAACGATCGGGACAATTGTCGCCCTCTGGCCTGTCGCTGTTTCCCTCCAGAGGCCGTTGTGATGGTCGGCATCAGCAATAAAAAAAACGGGAACCGTTTTGGTTCCCGTTGGCGGCAGCCTGCGAAGCAAGCCCGGACAAAGAAGTGGCGTTGGCATGGCTGCGGTTTGCCTACTGCTCGTAGGCCCCCATGTCGATACTGGGGCCTTGAACTCTCGGTGCCATGGTGATATCGAACAGTGTCGGATTGACGGCCGGATCACCCGCGTCCACACAAGGTGAAAAAGGCATCACGTCGCCGTTGAACATCAAGTTGGGATTCAAACCGATGTTGGCGGCACCCGGCCAAGGCAGGGAACCCCAGCCCATTACACAGCTGTGGGTAAAGATATTGGGAGGTCGATTGACCTGTTTCATCAGGACCGACGGAGGCAGCGCCCAGTTTCGCCAGAGAATGGAGTTGTGGATTTCCGTGTGGACGATCTGAGGGCCCCAATCCAACAACGCAATACCGCCACCCTGGCTGGCAGCGAAATTGTGGAAGAGGGTGCAATTGACCAGGAACGCCTGTGCATCCATGGCCGGGCCGCAGGCCAGGGCCAGTGCGCCGCCAAAGCGGGCTCGGTTGCGAGTGAACAGCGAATTGGCCATCTTGGTGGCTGTCAGCTTGGCAGCAATTGCGCCTCCGGCCCGCAGGCCGCTGTTGCTAACGAAGGTAGAGTTTTCGCATTTGAAACCGCCCAGCGCGCCAGCTGACGAGAGCCCGGGGTTGTTGATATGGATGGCGCCGCCGTAGCCGCGGGTGTGATTTCCCTGAAAATGGCTCTGCTCGACATGAACCAAATCACAATCTTCAGCCGTGATGCCTCCACCCCCCCAGACGGAGCGATTGTCATAGAACCCGCACTTGGCACCTCGGACGATCCAGCACCACCTGGCCACCACCGAACCATTCATGGCCCCCTGAAAATGACACTTGTTGAAGCGGATGCCGCTGACGCTGGCCACAATATGGGAGACGGAATTGCGGAACTCGACCCTCGTAACATCCAGGTCGGTGGCCTGGACTTCCATGATGGGTGACACCCCGGAAAAGTTTTCCAAGGTGGTCGGGAAGCCGTAAAGCATTCCGCCCGTTACGGTCGCCGCGTCGGTAAACACATACGGTGCCATGCTTCCATAAAACCCGCTGGCGACATAGATGTTGTCTGGCCCAGGCATGGCGTTGGCGTCGAGTACGGCAGGCTGGACTGAGGTGTAGGCGTCAGCCCAGCTGGTTCCGTTGTTGGCGCCGGTCGCCATGGCGTCGACATAGATGTTGGCGGCCTGGGCGGTGGGAACGTAGCAAAGCAGTGCGCAGAGTGAGAAGAGTGTCAAGAGACGTGTTGACATAGTCGGAATACCTCTAAGTAGGAAACGTAAAGAAAGGAGACCAAAAGCAGGGAGGATCCGGATAGGAATAAGTCAAATGTCGCCAGCAGGGAAAACGGCGGAGGTAGGGAGGGGAAACTTTAAGCAGACCGTGTGCCAAAGCCGGACAGGAAATGAAATCGCCGACCGGGAAAATGGATAGATCCCCCCATTTTGCGTGGCGAAAACCGACTGCTGGCAGGCGGGGAAGAGAATTGTTGGGCCGCCCATTTCGTATCAATTTGCGACAGGATTCTCAAACAGAACAGGCCGTCAGCGATTTGCAATCCGCCGTCACGGCCCTCAGACATGCGGCCAAACAGGCCAAGCTGGTGGATGGCCCTCGCTTGAACATGGCTCGCCCACAAGCGAGTCAGACGGCAATCGCCCCGGCCGGAACCGGGAAGTGTTGGCAGAGCGCCTTCACCTGGTCCCGCACGTCATTCATGACATTTTCATTGTCGGACGACTTGATAGCCTGCAGGATCCAGTCGGCAATCTCTGTCATCTGATCGGGCCCCATGCCCCGGGTCGTCAGGGCGGGGGTTCCAATTCGAATGCCGCTGGGGTCCATCGGTTTGCGTTGATCGAACGGGATCATGTTTTTGTTGACTGTGATGCCACAGCGGTCGAGCGCTTCCTCGGCGATTTGACCACATGAGCCAACGGATGTCACATCGGCCAGAATCAGGTGATTGTCCGTGCCGTTGCTGACAAGTGTCAAACCGCCCGCCATCAGGCGGTCCGCCATCGCTCGGGCGTTTGCCAGGATGTTGGCGGCATACGTCTTGAAGTCTGCCTGCAAAGCTTCTTTAAAACAGACGGCTTTGCCGGCTACGGCGTGCATGAGCGGGCCACCCTGCATGCCGGGAAAGACGCTGCTGTTAATTTTCTTAGCGTATTCTTTCTTGCACAGAATCAGGCCCGCCCTCGGTCCACGCAGTGTTTTGTGAGTGGTCGAAGTGACATAGTCGGCGACACCGACAGGGTTGTCATGGACGCCGCCTGCCACCAGGCCTGAATAATGCGACATGTCGACGAAGAGTTTGGCGCCTACCTCGTCCGCGATCTCTTTGAATTTTGCGTGGGGAATTTCTCGCGGATAGGCGCTTGCACCAGCCACGATCATTTTAGGTTTGTGTTCACGTGCAAGCGAGGCGATCTGGTCGAAATCAATCCGATGGTCTTCAGCCCGTACGCCATAGTGAAAGAAGTTATAGAGTTTACCGGAAAGATTGAGGCGCATGCCGTGGGTCAGGTGGCCGCCATGTGCCAGATCGAAACCGATCACCGTATCCCCTACGTCCAGTGCGGAAAGATAAACGGCCTGGTTTGCCTGGGATCCGGAGTTCGGTTGTACGTTGGCAAACTCCGCACCGAACAGTTCCTTGGCCCGCTCGCGGGCGATGTTTTCGATTTCATCTACAAATTCGCATCCGCCATAATAGCGTCGCCCCGGGTAACCCTCAGCGTACTTGTTGGTCAGGATACTGCCGGTGGCCTCCATCACGGCCGGGCTGGTGTAATTTTCACTGGCAATCAACTCCAGACCGTCATGTTGTCGACGCGCTTCATCGTTGATCAGTGAAAAAATTTCCGAGTCTTGGGTTTGCAGAAAATTCATCGGGCTCGATTCGTTGGACCAGGGGTTGCCGGTTTGCAGGTGGGGCCGGACAAGCGGCTGTCCTTGCCCGGACCGTATTCGTATTTTGAACCGATTCAATCAGCGCTGATAAGGGGAAAACGGACTAATTTTGGGACTAATTTTGCTTAATACGGACTTTGAGAGCTCCCCGGTTTTCATCCAGTCGAGCCGGTGAGACGTTAAAGCGCAGGCAGATCACACCACTGGCGGGCGCCCTGAATTGGCCACCTAGGCCAATCGGCAGCGGTTTGGCCACCAGTCGGGCGGGCCCTTCCCCTTCGGTGGTCAAGATGCCCAGCGTTAGCTCGCCCAGCGGTCGACCGCGGTAATACTCGATGGTGATCCCGCCCGCTTCGCAGGGAAGCAGCTTCTCGCCCTGGGAGACTTCAAACTGCCCGGAAGTAGCCAGCTCAAACACTTCCCCTTGTTCAACTTGCCAGGGGGTTTGCTGCCAGCTGAAACCGGAGTGTACCGCGACGACTTTATCACCACCCGGGTTGTCGGCACTCGTGTATTCCGCCAGTTGACATTCAATAAGCCCTGCGCTCAAAACATCGTAGCCGTAGACCATTTCATCCAAGTACAATTTCCAGTCCCGCTCGATCGCTCGGCGATTTTTCTGGATCACCTGTTGGAACTCCTGGTTGAACGAGGGGCCCTGGTTGCGGGCTTGTGCTCCCAAGCGGGCAAACGGCTTCCGTGTCAGTCGATGGTGGCTCAAGAAATTGCAGGCGGCCCAGGCCCACGCATAGGCATCCACCTGACGAAAGGAGATCGAGGAAATATTCATGACTTCGTCCAGGGACCTGCTGTCTCCTTTGGCCACGTCCTCGCGGATGATCTTGACGCGACCCCAATACGGACATTCCAGATTACTGCGAACCCGGTAGCCGAGCGTCAGTTTCCCGTCCTGCCAACGGTTGAGCCCGAGCAGTTCTGCCATTCCCTCGCTGTACCAGGCGGGCCCCGAGCCACCGAGAAACCATTGCATGAAGGCGTGGGTCCCTTCGTGTAACAGCAGGTGCCGGGTGTAATAGTCCCCTGGTTGCAGAAAAACCCACATTTCGTGGCCGCGGTTGTAGCCAGCCAGGAAATCGGGCAGGTCGTCAGGCATTAGCCCCGCCTTGCGAAATGCACCCGTTTGATTCCGGTCGGCAATGATCATTGCCGACACCCGGTAGGGAGCCGTTCGTTCAGGGGCGACTTCAAAATAATCGCACCAGAGGGGAATGGCCGCGTCGAATACCCGCACCAGCTCCTCGGTCACCGGTCGATCGCGGATGTCCGTATAAAGATCGATGTGTTCCCCTTTGAGCACCTCGATACCTGCGGCGGCAACTCGCTCTGGGTCGATCTTCAAAGGTAAAGGCATGGCCGGATTGAGTTGTCTCATCTGTGAGACGTCCGGAGATTGGGCCCAGCAGGCGGCCGGCCACATGCCAGCCCACAGGGCCAAATACAGAGCAGGAGTAAGGGAGGAATGTCGCATGGTTAGCCTACCGTACCGAGCCCCAAATAGTCTGCATTAACCGAAACATGTCGGGATCATGTTCTCTCAGTTCGGCCCGGACAAACGGGTAAAAGTCGTTGACGCCAAGATAAGCTTCGGTCGATTCGGCAAAGTACTCCTTGGCATTATTCATACCGTAATGCCGAGCGACCTGGCCTGTGTGCAGCAGGACCTCGTTGTAGCGACCACTTTTGCGGGCGGCGCGATAAGCTTGTTCAATCGCCTCGTCCTGAAATCCGATCACCTGGTCATGATAGGCGTGCGCCAATTCGTGTAGCACGACGTAGGGGTGCTTGGCCCACATGTTACGCGCGTAAAGCTGCCGCGCTTGGGGGATGTGGACATGTTTGACCAGTCGCGGGTCATGTTGATGGGCAATCAACCATTGCCGGTTGGGGTGGTACTGCATGTTTTTCAGTACCGGATGTTCCAGATCGATCCAGATCGGCAATGCTTGCAGCTTGGCCAGCTGTTTACCGGGAACAATGAACTTGACCCTTTGCAGGTGGTTGCCCAGTGCGGCCAGGGCCTGTTCCCGAACGCCCTGGCTTTCTTTGCGCATCAAAGCCGGATCGACCTGAACGGTCCAGCCCTCCACCTCGATCTGGACCGGATCGTAGAAGACCGGTTCATCGCCGGTCAACGGGCTGGGCAACAGGATGGCCAACAGGGCGGCCAGCAGGCGGCAGTCGTAGTGGGTCAGGGTCGTCATCCTTTTTTCCGGGAGGGGCTACTCCTGTTATTGTGGCAAGGCCGGGCGGGAAATCCAGCCGACCCAGTTTGTGCCGGCCCGTTTTTGCCAGCAAATCAATGGTCAATTCGAGGCCGAGTGCCTAACATTACCGTTGTACTGGCGGTGAACGGACCCGGCCCGGCTCCGGGGTCGGCTCTTTTTGGTCCCCTTTTTTGTGAAACCGAGGCAGCATGAAAACAGGAAAATCATGGTTGTTAAGTGGCTTCGGTCTGACCAGCCTGCTGCTGGCTGGGTGTCTGCCACACTCACCCAACGAGGTCGTGGTCTACACGGCCCTCGACAAGGAGTTTTCAGAGCCGATCCTCGACGATTTCCAGGCCGACACGGATGGGACCGTGTTGGCAAAGTACGATGTCGAGTCGACCAAGACGGTGGGACTGGCCAACGAGATCATCAGCCAATCTGGGCGCCAGCGGTGCGACCTGTTCTGGAACAATGAGATCCTGCACACGTTGCGGTTGAAACAGCAAGGCCTGTTGGTGCCATACGACAGCCCGCTGGCCGACCAGTACCCGGCCTCCTTTGTATCCCGGGATCGTGACTGGTACGGTTTTGCCGCTCGAGCCCGGGTGCTGATCATCAACACCGACCTGTTACCCGACCGGGCCAGTTGGCCGAATTCGGTGACCGATCTGGCCGACCCGCGCTGGCAAGGGAACTGCGGGATGGCCCGCCCGCTGTTTGGCACGACCGCCACGCATGCGGCCGTCCTGTTCAGCCAACTGGGCGAGGAAGAGGCCAAGGTGTTTTTGAGCCAGGTCGCCCGCCATGCGCAGATCGAAGGGGGGAACAAACAGGTCGCCACGAACGTGGCCCGGGGCCGGTACGCGTTCGGTCTGACCGACACGGATGATGCGATTATCGAGGTAGAAAACGGCGCGCCGGTGGCCATTGTGTTCCCTGACCAGCAGCCTGACCAACCGGGGGCACTGTTGATTCCCAACACCCTGGCGCTGATCAAGGGGGGCCCGAATCTCCGCCAGGCGCAACGCCTGATGGATTACCTGCTGCAGCAGCAGGTCGAGGAGCGGCTGGCCGCCGGGCCCAGCGCGCAAATCCCGCTGAATCTCAACAGTCAGGTTGCCTCCCGTGTCGAGCCGAGCCGGGAGCTCAAGGTGATGGAGGTCGATTTCGAGGCGGCCGCAGCACTCTGGTCAAAGGTCACTCCTTTTCTCGAAGCGACCTTCCCGGTTGGCGGCCCGCCGAGCGGTCGTTAACGAGCCCCCGCCTGTCGGCCGGTGCGGTTGCTTATTGGCCCGCGGCCAACAGGCGGCGCAGTACGGGTTCATAAGCGTCGGCATATCGGACCATGCCCAGATCGCTAGGGTGGGAACCGTCCGTGGTCGCTTCTCCGTCTTTGCCAATCAGCTCCTGGCCGTCCAGGTAGTGCAGGTTGTCCCGGCCTTCGGCCACCATTTGGCGGTACTCGGCTTGCAGCGCCTGGCGGTTGCCTTGGTGAAACTCCTCGCTTCCTGTTCGCAACCAGGCCCCCGCATTGACCCGGTCGGCCACCAGCAGGATTGGTGTCTTGGGGCGCTTTTGGCGCAGCTGGTCAACCAGCGCCTGGCAGCGCTCTTTGACTTGCTGAGCGTTCATGTTGGGCAGGCAATCGATCACGTAGATGGCCGGGTCGAGTTCGACCAGGAACTCGCCGACCGAGGTCTCCATCGTCCCGTTGCCGGAAAAGCCGAGATTGATCACGGGTCGATCGAGTCGGCGGCCCAGGATGGAGGAGATCGACATGCCGGGCCTCGAGGCGCAGGCGCCATGCATGATGGAGGTCCCGTAGAACACGATCGGTTTTTCCGGCCGAGGGGCAACCCCTGTGAATTGCGCCTGCTTGTCGACTCCGATTTCGAGCGACTCGATTCCATTATAAAGGGGCAGGTACAACAGGTAGTCCCGCGCTGCATCATTGGCCCGCGGACGAATGAGTCGGATCAGCCGCGTGCTGACTTCCTGAGATCGGGGCATGGCCACGGCGGCCCACCGCCAACGGCCAGGCAGGTCCTGGGCGCCGCCGGAAGCCTCATCGCGGGCGTACAGGTCGACTCCGCTGACCCCGGTGGCCGGCATATGAGGCATGGCCAGTTGTTGGCTGGACAATCGATACCGGACATGGATCGAACGGGCATTGGTTTTGAAACGGGTGCTCATGCCGGACGAATGCCGACTCAGGTCCCACACCGCCTTGCGCACTTGCGCCTCGGCTCGCGCCGGTAGCCGGTCATAGTAGCGGGCCGTATCAGCAAAGCCCTTCCCTTCCACGCCCCACTCTTGCGCGTTGTACCAGGTGATCTCGTCCGTTTGATTTTGGTCTCTCCAGGCGAGCGGACTGAAGGCCAACGTGGATAGCGCGGCAGAAGCCTCGAGAAACCGGCGTCGGGTCGGTCGGCTGGACAGAAGATGCATCAGTCGCTCCGGGGTGGGGGGCAGGTTGGTGGTATCAGGCCAGGCTGACCAGGCCGCCGGAGGATTCGTGAGTCACCACGGCTCCCAACAAGGTATGGGCCGTTACATCATAAATGCCGATCGGGATCGTCTGGCCAACCAGCCTCTCATTCCCGTCGAACACGACGATCCGGTCACAATGGGTCCGGCCCGTCAACTGGATTGGCCCGCCATTGGACTCCGCAGCGGGGTCTGCCTTCTTGCTGGGGCCTTCCACCAACACCTCGACCTGTCGACCGAGGAACGCCTGGTTGTCTTCTTCACTGATCTGGTTCTGTACGGCCAACAACTCGTTGTTCCGCCGCTTTTTGACCTCGAAGGGGATGTCGTCCGGCAGGTTGTCCGAGGCGCGGGTCCCTGGCCGCTCGCTGTATTTGAAAATAAAACTGTTTTTGAATCGGCACTCCTTCACCAACTCGACCGAGGCCTGAAACTCCTCTTCGGTCTCTCCACAGAAGCCGACAATGAAGTCGCTGGAGATGGCTGCCTGCTCACCCAGTGTCTCGTCGATGCGGGCCATCATCTGCCGGTAGTCGTCCACCGTGTAACCCCGCTTCATCCGCTTGAGAACCTGGTCCGATCCGCTTTGCAGGGGAACGTGCAGATAGGGAGAAACCTTGGACAGGTCCCGCACTGCCTGGAGCAGGTCGTAGGTCATGTCTTTCGGGTAGTTCGTGACAAACTTGATTCGCTCGATCCCGTCGATCTCGTGGAGTTGAGCCAGCAGGTCGGCCAGCCGGGTTGTCTGCTGGCCATCGCGGTATTGGTAGCTGTTGACCGTTTGGCCAAGCAAGGTGATCTCTTTGCACCCCTGTTCAGCCAGGATTTTTGCTTCGCCAACGACCTGGCTGGGTGGTCGTCCCTGTTCCGGCCCGCGAGTCATCGGCACGATGCAATAGGTGCAAAACTTATCACAGCCGATCTGGATTCTGAGGAAAGCCTGGAAAGGAGTTGGCCGCATGGTCGGGTCGCGCAGCGGGTCAAACGTTTCGTGGCTCCGCTTGATATCTTTCACGGCCCCATCGCGGCGCCCGAGGCTGAGAGCCGTATGCTGTCCTCCCTCGGTGCGCGCTTTTTCAATCAAATCGGGGATCTGTTGCAGCTGGCCCGGCCCCACCACCAGATCGACAAACGGCGCTTTCTGAAAAATCAGGCGCTGGTCCTTTTGGGCCATGCATCCCATCACGCCGACGATCTTCTCCGGGTGCAACCGCTTTTCCTGCTTTAAACGGCCCAGCGCACTGTACGTTTTGTTTTCTGCCTGTTCGCGAACGCTGCACGTGTTGAACAGGATCGTATCAGCCTGTTCCGGCGAGCCGGCCAGTTCGTAGCCCCGCTGCCGCAAGCTGGCTACGACCATTTCGCTGTCCAACATGTTCATTTGGCAGCCGACCGTTTCAATGTACAGGCGGTGGGGAGGTTTCATGGATCGTTAGGCAATCGATTCGTGGCTTGGGATGCGGGTTCGCCCGGCTGGCTGTCCAGTCGGGGCCGCTCTTTGTGCAGGAAAAAGCAGACACGGACTCCGGGGGACCTGGCCGGTTACGGCCCAGTTTAACATGTAATAATTGACCGTTGCGATAGCTTTTCAGCGGATTGTCCCCTGCAAAATCTGCCCCTTTTGCGCCAGCCCACCTTGATCCGGTCCATTTTCCAAGCGACAGGCCGGGAAACAGGAGGTACAATACCTCAGCGAGTCATGTCTATCATTCGAGGGAAACCATGAAATCGATCCAGATTCTGATCAGCACGTCTGCCCTGCTTGTTTTCACCATCTGCCCCATTGCTCATCTGAGCGCGCAGGGCCAAGGGCAGTCGGTTCGCCCTGAAGGGGACGACGTGCCCCGACAGCAGGCAGGCCAGCAGGCAGGCCAGCAAACGGATCAGCAACAAGGTCAGGATGACAATCGTGGTTACGGTCGCGAGAACCCTTACGAGAGATACACGCCATACGAACGGCCTTACGAACCAAGACCGTACAAGCGACCGGTCGTCACGAGCGACCACATGCTCGGCCTCGACCTGGGCGGACCTCCAACAGCTGCCGGCGCAAACGGCGGCAACTTTCCAGCGGCCAATAACCGTCCTCGCAACAACGGCGGTGGCGCTGGTGCTGCCCCAGGCGGTGGCTTTGGCGGCGGTGGCTTCGGCGGCGGCGGCTTCGGCGGCGGTGGCGGCGGTGGCGGCTTCGGTGGCGGCGGAGGCGGCTTCGGCGGTGGTGGCGGCAATTTCCGAGGGAATCAGCCCGCCTCGACCTCTGGCAATGCGGGTGGCTTTTCTTCCAACAGTGGCCCCCGGGTTTCGGTAGTCAATGGCGTGAGGACGATCGAAGTTGAGGAGTCGTCTCGCAAAATCAAGATCGTGGAAGACCCACAACAAGGGATCTACATCGAAATCACGAAACAGTATGGTCCCAAGGAACTGGCTTCCCTGAAGAACCGGATGCCAGAACTGGGGGAGTACATCGACCTGTTCCCTCAACAGCTCAACAACAGTGATATCGAGCTGTCGATCGGTGTCACTTCGAAGTTCACAGCCGCCAATGCGGAGGATCTGGAGCGCCAGGACCAGGGTGCTTACAACATTTACCGACGCTTTACGCGGGCCCAGTCCAACGGTGGCCAAACCAACAATGCCCAGCAATCGGAGTGGCGCCCCCCTTCGTCGCGTGCTTATTTCGGTCAACCGCTCAACCGACCTAGCAACCTGCCCAGCTTTGGAGTGGGCGGCGGCGGCGGCGCACGCTAGGCCGGTAGTTGCCGGGAAATGGTTGATCACCTGTCAGCGCGGTTCCCAATTCAGGATGGGCCGAACAGGTCTCCAGGTTGCGGCTGGTAGCCCCGGATAAAGGCCTCGCCATCCATCTTCCGTTTTCCCGCGGGCTGCAGGGATAAAAGTCGCAGCCCGCCCTGCCCTGTCTGCACGACCAGTTGCCCTGGATCGGCGGCGACGACTTCGCCCGGCAGGCCTCCCCGCGACTCGACGCAGGCAACCTGGTGGAGAATAACCCTCAGCGGGGCCCGCTGCTGGCCCTGCCATTGGCTGAACGAGCCGGGCCAGGGCTGGAAGGCCCGGACCTGGTTGAAAATCTGCTCGGCAGGCTGGGCCCAGTCGATCAGGCCGTCCGGTTTCTTCAGCCGCGGGGCCCGACTTGCCTGCCCGGCGTCCTGCGGTATGCCGATGGCCGAATGGCCGTCCCAGTCATCGAGAACTTGCACGGCCCTTGAGACGGCGTTGACACCCAGCTCAGCCAGCCTCGGTTCCAGCTGCTCAGCCGTTTCATCGGCGCCGATGGTCAGCTGGTTGGCGACCAAGCAGGGCCCCGCATCCAGCTTCGTCGACATATGAATGACCGTGACCCCTGTCTCCGTCTCACCGTGGTAGACGGCCCAGTTGACGGGTGCCGCACCGCGGTACTTGGGTAGCAATGAGCCGTGCAGGTTGATGCCACCCAGCCGTGATGCGGCCAGGCATTCGCCTGACAGAATCTGTCCGTAATCACAAACGAAAAACAGGTCAGGTTGTAACTCGGCCAATTGCCGAATGGCATCGGCCGAATTCACATCGAACGGAGAGAGGATTGGCAACCCCAGGGACTCGGCCAGATCACGAACCGGATTTTCTGCCGTCTTGCGGCGTTTTCCCGAATCCCGAATCGGGCGGGTGACCACCCCCACAACTTGATGGCACGACTGGTTGATCCAGGCGAACGATGGCGTTGCAAATGGCCCGGTACCAAAGACTACAATTCGCATCGTCGGTGGTTTCCCATCATGTTTTCCAGGGGAATTTCCTGCGGGGAGTTTCCCGCGCGGAGTTTCCCGTTAACTGCCGCTCTCAGCAATAGCGAGATTCGATCTCGGCCAGTCGTTTATGGACGGCCTGTTCGTCCGGAATCTTGTCGGCCGCTCGCTGGCTTTGGAACTCGAACTCGAAAGCCTCCAGCTCAGAGGCCACCTGTTTTTTCGCGGAGTCGCTGATTCGGTCAATGAACAGAACGCCTTGCAGGTGGTCGTATTCATGTTGAATCACCCTGGCCAACAGGCCATCGACCACGGTGTCGATTTCGTTTCCTTCCAAATCGTAGGCCGTGACATGAACCTGGCTGGGCCGGTTCACGTCGGCGTGGACCCCGGGAATGCTCAGGCAGCCTTCTTCCGAGACGCCGGACCCTTTTGGTTGGTCAATCACCGGGTTCACAAACACCAGCTCTTCCCCGCCCTCCGGGTCACCACTGGCGTTTACGACAAACAGCTGAAGGGGCAAGTCGACCTGGTTGGCCGCCAGTCCGATCCCCCGCGCATCGTACATCAATTCAAACATCTCGCGGACGATCGATCGCAATTCACGGTCAACCCGACGGACCGTTTTAGACGGGTACCGCAAAGTCGGGTGTGGATAGTAGACGATCTCCAAGAATCGACTCCAGCATTCAAAAGTGATAGCGGTGAATTATAAAAACCTCTTATCTTTTCAACACCCGTAATTTAATTCGGCGCTATTAGCCGTCTATGGAAAAAAACTTTTTTTGATCGAAAGATTAAGCATCTATTGAGGGGTTGACGACGGAAAGAAGCCCGTTCTCAAAATCAAAAACACAAATAGCTTTACTTTTGACATAAGAAAAAGGAACCCGGCCGGCGAGATACGTCAACCAGTTTTGGTGAAAAAAAATGAAATGGAAAAATTGTCAACACGTTAGTTGACAATTGAACCGGGGATCACAAAATGGCCCATACGAAACATGAAAACTCAATCGATCACCTGCTTCTATCGCAGTTTGCATTCATATTAAACATGATGGACCAAGAGCCCTGGCCAGCCCAGGAGTAGCGGTGTGTTTCTCTTGAGAACAATGTTTCGTCTGCGGCTAAATCAACCTGAGCGACTAACAAGAGTGCCGCAGCCAGCTCGGAATCCACGAATTTGGGTGGCGGCGACCGAGGGAAACGATAGTCGACAACGTGCAACGTTGTGGATCGGACTCCTCACCCGGTTTTGTGCGGTGACGGTAAGAGGTGGCAAGTATAAGGAAATCGTGCGACTTAACTCTTTTAAAAAGAGGTGGTTGTTTGCCATCCACGGTAAACCAGGATGGTTACCAGACTCCGTTACAACATTAACGCGGATTGGCAACAATACCCGTTAATCAAGCGACGCCTAGGCTAGGAAGCCTGACGTCGTTTTTTGTTGCGCTGTGATCTGTTTTGTGCGCCAGCCGAATCGACTCGCTATGCCAGACTGCCTGATTTCATTTGGCTCGAACTTGGGCGACCGCTCGGCGCGGCTGTCGCAGGTGACCGACCTGCTTCAGGCAGTGCCCGGGGTTCGGCGCGTTCGGGTGAGCCAGCCGCTTGAGACCTTGCCCGTGGGCGGTCCGCCCGGACAGGCGCCCTATCTGAATGCTGCCATTCGCTGTGTGACGAAATTGCCGGCCGTTGAACTCCACCAAAAACTTCTGGGGATTGAAGCCGATCTCGGGAGAGTGCGAAGAGAGCGTTGGGGGAGTCGGACGGCCGACCTTGACCTGTTGCTGTACGATCAGCAGCGAATCGAATCGGAAGCACTCACGATTCCCCATCCCCGCATGGCCTGCCGCCGATTTGTCCTGCAGCCGTCGGTCGAAATTGCGGGTGAAATGAAGCATCCTCTCTGCGGCTGTACCATTGAGCAGTTGCTGGGGCACCTCGACCGTCGCAGCAACCGGATTGTGGTGGTCGGTCATGAACCGCGACCTGGCGGCGATTGGTTTGACCAATTGGCTCGATCGTTTGAAAACAGGCAGATTCAGCTCGCGGGAAGAGATACGGATGAAGCGGTTGAACTGGACCCGGGGCAGTGGCAAGTCATCTGGCGGGGCCCGACAGACGCCCACCGAGCCCTGGAGACGGCCAAGTTGCTGGTCCTCTGCCATCAGCCAGGCGGTGTTGTTCCGTCGATCGAGTTTGAGGGTGCCCGTCTCCATCTGCCCCACCTGGACCTGGCAGCGATGCGGCTTGAAATTGCTGCTGCCATTGAGGGGATGCTCCCCCTCTCGCCTTCTGAAGGGTGACGGGCCATCTGGGCGGCGTACAGGTTCAGCTGCCCCATCGCCCCCGGCCGAGTGACGAGGCTGCGCCCGACTTCCCGACATCGGCTATAATAACCACATCGACTGAACGAGAGATGACCTCGCAATTCAGGCTGGGAAGCATGGCAGATTTACGATTTGATCCGGTGTTTGGCTGCTGGGTGGCGATTGCCCGCCGCCGTCGGGAGCGACCGATGGAGTTTACATCCAGCCAGGAAGTTCAGCAGCAGATCCTCTGTCCCTTCTGCCGTGGTAATGAAGACGAAACGCCTTCCCAGGTAGTCGCCTTTGGAGACGACGGCGAAGTGCTCAGCGGGTCGGGCGGTCGTGAAACATGGTTGACGCGAATCGTTCCCAACAAGTACCCATCACTGGCCGAATCGCCCCAGGTCGCTGCGGGTGGTCCCTACGCCTCGTTTGACACCGATGGCACCCAGGAGATCGTGGTCCCTTCCCCCCGGCATGTTTCCAGCTTTTCGGAACTGACATGCGACGAGGCGATCATCGCCATGAAAGCGTGCCAACATCGCAATCGGCAATTGGCCAGCAACCCCGCCATCAAGCACGTCATGATCTTCATGAACTGCGGCCTGGACGCTGGTGCTTCACTGGGACATGTCCACCTGCAGATCATGGCATCGCCGTTTGCCAGCCCATATGTCCACCGCCGCGTTAAACTGCATGAACAATACAACAGCCAGCACGGTCGTCCACTGCTGCGGTCCTTGCTCGAGTGGGAAGCGGATCGACAAGTCCGGGTGGTCGAACAAACGGATCACTTTACCGTCATCTGTCCCTATGCCAGTCGTCATGCCTTTCAAACCTGGATTCTGCCGCGGCATGGCACCCGCTTCCCGGAGCTGTCGGCTGCCCCCCTGGCAGAACTTGGCCTGTTACTTCGACAGTATGTCGGCTGTCTGGAGACAGTTCTGGACAAACCGTCTTACAACATCCTGTTTCACCAGGCACCGACTGCCGAGCAGCAGGAGGTCGGCTGGTATGTCGAGCTGTTTCCCCGCCTGACACGCGCCGCCGGGTATGAGCTGGGAACCGATGTCTGGGTGAACCCGGTGGCACCGGAAACGGCGGCCAAGCGAATGCGATCGAATCGCCAGGCTGCTGGCCACACGGGAAGCCAGGGAACATGACAGCGCCTTCGATCAAGCTCTGCCTGGCCTTGCACAACCACCAGCCGATTGGGAATTTCGAGGGGGTGCTCGAGGCGGCCTACCAGGACAGCTACCTCCCTTTCCTCGACCTGTTTGAGCCTTACGAGCATCTTCGGCTTTCGCTCCACACCAGTGGTTCGCTGGCGGTCTGGTTGCGCGATTGCCATCCCGAGTACCTTTCCCGTCTGGCGGACCTCGTCTCCCGAGGCCGGATCGAAATGGTGGGTGGTGCCTTCTATGAGCCGATCCTGACGATGATCCCCGGCCGCGATCGACGGGGGCAGATTGAAAGCTACTCAGCTTGGCTGCGAGAAACTCTGGGCGGTCCTGTCCGCGGCTTGTGGATACCAGAGCGGGTCTGGGAATCGGAACTGACGTCCGACCTGGCCCGCACCCAGATCGAGTACACAGTGCTGGATGACGATCACTTTCGACGGGCCGGGCTGAACCCGGACCAGTTGGCCGGTTATTACATTACCGAGAATGAGGGTCACACGCTGCGCGTTTTTCCGGGCAGTGAAAAACTGCGATATTTGATCCCCTTCCAGGATCCGCAGCGAACGATCGAATTCTGTCGCCAGATGGCGGAGCAACGGCCCGGCGGCGTTCTGGTTTTTGGTGATGATGGCGAAAAGTTTGGCACCTGGCCCGACACCCGCAAACACGTTTATCAGGATGGCTGGCTGCGGGCGTTTTTTGATGCGCTGACCAGCAACCGGGATTGGTTGACGACGACCACGTTGGCCGACGCCGTCGATACCACGCCGCCGCAGGGAAAGATTTATCTACCGGATGCCAGTTATCGAGAAATGAACGAGTGGGCGATGCCGGTCCAAAAGCAGGTGGCGCTTGACCAGCTGAACCAGGACCTTTCGACCGACGAGCGCTGGCCACGGGTACAGCCTTTTCTAAGTGGTGGTTACTGGCGAAATTTCAAGGTGAAGTACCCCGAGTCGAACGAGATGTATGCTCGCATGATGTACGTCAGTCGTCTCGTTGAACAAGCCAGCGCCTCGCCGGTTCCCGCCCGGGTTCTGGACCGCGCTCGGGACCTGCTCTACCGGGGCCAGTGCAATTGCAGTTATTGGCACGGGGCGTTTGGCGGGATCTACCTGCCGCATTTGCGAAATGCGGTTTACCGGAACCTGCTGGCTGCCGAGTGTCTGGTCGAACGCGCGCAGCGGGAGGGACAGCCGTGGGTGGAAGCGGTCGAGGACGATTTTGATTTTGATGGTTTTGATGAAGTCAGGTTGGCCAATGACCGTCTGGTTGCCTGGTTTGCTCCTCACCGCGGTGGCCGGATGTACGAGCTCGACCTGCGCGACCTGGGCCACAACTTGCTGGCCACCCTCGAACGCCGTCCTGAATCGTATCACCAGAAAGTTCGCGCAGGGCAAGATCGGCAAACCGACGAGGCGAGTAGCATCCACGACCGCATCGTCTTCAAGCAGGAGGGGCTTGAGCAGCGGCTCCACTACGACCATCGCCAGCCCAAGAGTCTGGTTGACCATTTTTGGGACGAGGGTGTTGAGTTGGACGCGGTCGCCCAGGGGAGGGCCCGGGAGCGTGGCGATTTTGCGGATGGTCCGTTTGACCTCGTGACGGATACCGATCCGGGGCAGGTGCGGGTGCAGCTCAGCCGGCTGGGCAACGCCTGGGGCGTGCCGCTGAAGTTGACCAAGTGCATGACTTTACAGAACGGTCAGTCGGAGCTCAAAATCGATTACTGCCTGGAGGGAATTCCACCAGAGGCCTGTTTTCATTTTGGCGTCGAGTTCAATTTTGCGGGCTTGCCACCCGATCAGCCGGACCGCTTTTTCTCGGCGGCAGATGGCCAGGTGCTGGGGCATTTGGGCAATCCTCTGGCACTGCAAAAGGTCACGGGGATTGGCCTAAACGACCAGTGGCTGGGGCTGCAGATCGCTTTTTCAATGGATCGCCCAGGCGGGATCTGGGCCTACCCGATTGAGACCGTCAGTCAATCGGAAAGCGGCTTCGAGCTGATTCACCAATCCACGGTGGTTCAACCGCACTGGCAAGTCCGCGGTGAACGGGGTGGTTGCTGGTCGACGACCATGTTACTTTCATTGACGACCTGTACCAGCGATAATCAGAAGCATGTCCAACGGATGCTCAGTTTGAGCTGACCACCTGGCGGCTTGTGAGTTGCCTGTAGGAAAAAGCGCGCCGCTACCCCTGCGGTATTACGTGAAACGAGGGTCCCACCCAACCTTATCCGAGGCGGCCTGCTGACTGAATTCATGAACGATCAACGGGAAGAGCGATCGGAAGGGGCGGAACAGAAACCACCCCCCTGGCGGGAAGAACTGTTTTCAGTGGACACCCGATCCCTGGCGGTCCTGCGGATCGGCGTGGCAATCATGGTGATTCTGGATGTGGCTCGCCGGGTTAGCTGGGCCCGCCTGTTTCACTCCGACGATGGGGTGCTGACATCCTCCCAGGCGAGCGAATTCCTGGGGCCCGGCTACTGGTCACTCTACTGGCTCGACGGCAGCCCGTGGTTTGCCTGCCTGCTGTTTGCTCTCACGCTGATCTCGGCGGTCGGTTTGCTGGTGGGATATCGGACACGCTGGATGACGATGGCCTGCCTGGTGTTAATCTGGAGTTTGCAGACGAGCAACCCGCTCCTGCTGACGGCCGGCCATATCCTGCTGAGGATGACGTTGTTCTGGATGGTATTCCTGCCGGTTTCGGCTGTCTGGTCCGTCGACGCGATGAGCGGCCGACGGGGCTCTTTCTCGGGTCGCGTGCTGTGCGTCGCGTCAGCCGCTCTCTTGCTGCAGGTCGCCTACATGTATTTCTTTTCCGGACTGGCCAAGTGGAACCCTTATTGGACGGGTGGGGCGGCCATGCAATACGTCATGAATTTTGAAATGTACGTCAAGCCTGCCGGTCGATGGTTGGCCCAGTATCCCGAAGTCCTGCAGCTGGTGACCCTATTGACCCTGGCCGCCGAAATACTCGGTCCCGTTCTGCTGTTTGTGCCTCGCTACAGCCAGTTCTTTCGCGGGTTTTTCATGGGCCTGTTCTGGCTGCTTCATTTGTGCATCTGGTTGACCATGTCGATCGGCCTGTTTTCGATGGTCGCCATATTGGCCTGGGTCGTTTTTGTACCGGGGAAAATTTGGGACCTGCTGGAGGGACGGAAGGCAAGCAGTTCCGCGACGGCTCCTGTAGTACGCGATTGGGGGACCAGCGCTCTGGCCAACGGAATCGCAGCCCTTTTCCTGGTCTACATGACGCTGCAGAACGTGCTCTTCTTGTTTCCTGAGAACTCCACAACCAACGATCAGGCCGCCGGTCGGCCCCTGGCAGTCAACGCTTGGGTAGAGAGATTTGGTCGGGCAACCATGTCGATTCAGCAGTTCCGGATGTTTGATGTGCCGCCCTTGTATAACCCGTGGTATGAATACGGAGCTACGCTGATGGACGGGCGGCAGGTGGAGCTGTTTGGCGGGCAGGTCGCTCCCCTCGGCCAGCGGCCGGAGTCTGTCTACGATGCGATGCAAAACCAGTATTGGCGACGCCTGCACTGGAACTTGACCACCCTTCCTTCCCAGCCGCCGGAGAAACTCGAAGTGTACCGGCAGATTCGTCAGCAATTGTTGCTGAGAATTGTCCAGCAGTGGAACGAACAGCACCCGGACAATCCAGTCGCCAAGGCGTGGCTTCGCTGTTACCTGGAGCCGATTGTCCTGCCGGGCGACCAGCCGGCCGAGACGAATGCGCCGCCCATTCTCTGGGCCAGCTACCAGCTATCGGCCGATGATTCACCTTGACGTTTTCCGCGTCAGCTGGGGGCGTGTGTCGCACGCCCATCCCTCACGGTTGGCCGAATCGTGCAACCGCGAGCCATGCCAGCCTGGCCTGACAGGAGACGCTTCACCGCTTGGTGCGGGGGTTTTGGCCGGGCCCCGGGTTATTGGGCAATGCGAACCTTGGAGGACTCGGACAGGATGGCAAACACCTCCTGGGCCTGTTGCTCACTGAGGCCAATCGATGAGGCCGAACCGGGGGCCAGCGCGTGCAGGCTCATTCCGTTGTCCAGGCCGATATGATACGGGCCATGGCTGACCGCGTTGACCGATTTGCTGACGACACCGTATTCACCCGGGTTAAGGCTGCCTGGAGAATCGATTTGAACGGTAAAACGGCCGGCATACAGCTGTTTCCAAAAGAGCGTCATGGTACCCGTGGAACGATCGATTTCGGCGTCAAAGGGGCCGCTGATCATTTTCAACTCGTTGCCCGGTTGCAATGCGTTGCGGTCTGGAATCTTGGCCCGGTTTACAAAGTAGATCAAATCGGCCGGGACTTGCCATCGCTCGGCCAGATTTTCCAGGGAATCATTGGGCTGGACGATGTAGGGCAAGGTTCGCAGATGATGCTCGGTCGAATAAATGACCTTGGCCGCCAGCGAGTCGAGCCATTCGTACAGTTTCTGCTGGTCGGCTTCGTCCATCGAGCTCGCGTTGGGATAAAAACCACTCAGCTGTCGCAAGGCGAGTCGATAGTTGCCTTCGCCGACCAGCTGTTCCACCAGCGGCCAGGCAGCCTGCAATTTTGTCGGGTCGTAATTGCTGGCGCCTGCCACGGTCGCGATCTCGGGCTCCACGGCAGGTTGTGGCGGTGACAGAGGTTTCGGCTGGATGTAAACCAGATCGTCGACCTCCGCTGAACCAACAGGCATTTCCAGCGATTCCTCCAGCTCGGCCAATTCTTCTTTTCGGGGCAGGAGTTTGGGTTGATCCTGGACTTCCGGCAGCGGCGCGGGGGCCAGGTCGTCCTGGAGATGGCGGCGGGGAGAGTCGGGCATGTCCGTTGTCAGGGAGTCGCTGTCGAGTACCGTTTTCGGAATCGATTCGCGCTCGATCGTCAAGGAGGGCTCCCCGGCGGCCTCCATCTGGGCGGCTTCTCGGGAGTCAGGATCGGGCGTGTTGACGACCTGGTAAACTCCGTAGGTCACCACCAGCAACATGACGGCAACCATTGTGTTTTTTAGTGAATCCACTGCAGTCCTCCTTGACTGACGGCCGCTTAACAGCGGAAACTCGTGTGACCCGGAACTCGATTTGTTTTTTCCCTAGTGCTATTTTCATGTGCGACGAATATTTTGACGTCGACGATGATTGTTCCATCCCCTGCCCCGCTTGCGGTGCAGAGATCTATGACGATGTACCCATGTGCCCCCAATGCGGTGAGTATATTGTCGATTCGGGGCGTCCCTTCTGGAGTAATAAGCCGAGGTGGCTGTTCCGCCTCGCCGTCATCCTGGTCATCCTCGCGGCCATTGGTTTTGCACTGCCCTGGCTGTCAACGTTGTTCCGGCTTGTGGGAGGTTGAGCTCCCACTGCTCGGCGTGAACGGCCAGACAGGAAAATAGCGCGGCGGATATTATGCAATCTACCGCCAGCGATCTAGACCAATTGTTGAGATCGGCCGCTTGCGGGTGGTTGGCCGTCTGCTAGCAGGCGATTCGCTTCAGGTAGCTGGGCCGTGGCTGGCTTTTTCTTTGCCCTGCCTCAGTGTTTGCCGTATCGCCTGGAGTCTTTCCGCCAGGACCTGCTCATGGCCACGGTCGACCGGGTGATAATATTCGCGCTCGACGCCCAGGTAATCCTGAGCGGCCACACCCTGCTGTTGGTCGTGCGAATAGATATAGCCCTGGCCATGCCCCAGTTGCTCGGCGCCGTCGTAATGGCCGTCTCGCAAATGCCTGGGTACGGGCAGGATACGACCTTGCTGGATATCCTGTCGCGCGCTGCTGATGGCCCGAGTCGCGGCGTTTGACTTGTCGGCGCAAGCCAGATAGGCCACCGTCTGGGCCAGCGTCAGCTGGCATTCCGGCAGGCCAATCTGTTCACACGCCTGCGAACAGGCAACGGCCAGCGGTAATGCGGCCGGGTCGGCGTTGCCAATATCTTCACTGGCCAGGATGATCAGGCGTCGACAGAGGAAGCGGACGTCTTCCCCTCCCTCCAGCATGCGGGCCAACCAGTAGATGCCCGCATCCGGGTCGCTGCCACGAATGCTCTTGATCAGTGCAGACGCACAGTCATAGTGTTCGTCACCCGAGGCGTCGTATTGCATGGCTCGGTGGGCCATCGCTTCACGGATCACGTCCAGTGTCAGGTGCTTCGGTTCGGACAGTGAGAGGCAGGCCGATTCGAGTACACTGAGCGCTTGGCGCGCATCGCCATCGCAGACCTCGGCCAGGTGCCTGATGGCATCTTCGTCGACCGCAACGCCCTCTCTCCCTAAACCGCGTTCCCGATCCTCCAGTGCCATTTGGATCAGGTCAGTGATTTCCTGGCTCGACAACGGCTCAAACTGGAACAGGGTGCTGCGGCTGACCAAGCTTCCGTTGACGGCAAAAAACGGGTTGCTGGTTGTAGCGCCAATCAGCGTGACGACCCCCTCTTCCACGTCGGCCAGCAGGGCATCCTGTTGAGACCGATTGAACCGGTGGATTTCATCGATGAACAGGACCGTGCCGCCATCGCCGGCCGCCAGCCGGTCGCCCGCCTCTTGTAGTACGGCGCGCAGTTCTTTGACCCCGTGTAAAATGGCACTCAGCTGCTCAAAATGGCAATCGGTCTCGTGGGCCAAAACTCTTGCCAGGGAGGTCTTTCCCGTACCGGGCGGGCCGAAAAAAATGACCGAACCGAGCCGATCCTGATCGATCAACCGCCTCAGCAGTTTGCCCGGACCCAGCAGGTGTGTCTGTCCGACAAACTCGTTCAGCGAGCGGGGCCTCAAGCGGGCCGCGAGCGGCTTGGCGCGGGCCAGGTTTTCACGTTCGGCTTCTTCAAATAACGACATGCGGGGCCTGCTTGGCTAGCGAGGGGTGGATGAGAAAGTATACCCGATTTCCCGGGCCACCGGTCCCGTTCCAATGACTACCCGGTGACCATGAACAGGACCAGCATCATGATCCAGACGACATCCAGGAAATGCCAATAGCCAGCACAGTGGTCGACCGCCCAGTGGCGTTCGTGATCGTAGCGGTTGCGAAACGCCTGAGCAATGATATAGCCGAGAAAGACAATCCCTCCGGCGACGTGCAGGACGTGGATCAACGACAGGGTGAATGACATGCCGTAGATCTTGGTCGAGCCATCAGACTGGGTGAAATGATGGGCCAACAGTTCCTGCAGGCCGATCGCCTGAACAAAAAGAAAGACGATCGCCGTTGACCAGCCCCACAGCAGCCAGCGACGAAATTCAGCTTGCCGCTCCCTGTGGACCATCCAGCTGGCCCGTTGCAAAAACAGGCTGACCAGCAACAACAGGCCTGTACTGGCCCAAAATGACCAGGGGATTGCCAGGGCCTCATACGACCGTTGAATCGGCTGGAAGGACTGCACACGAACCAGGTAATACGTCAACAGGCTGGCAATGAAAAACATGCTCAGTGAGGCGATGAACAGGTAGAACACCAGTTTGGCCTGATACAGATCACGGCGACTGGGAACGAGACTGAGCGACTGTTTAAGCATGGCAGGAACCAGGTGCAAAGCCCCGCTCCCGGGGCGCGAATCAAGGTGACAAAGCGGGTGGATCAGGCTGTCGCGGGTATTCGTCGACGGAATTCTTGTAGTGGCTCGAGTCCATCAGGGTCAAGCCGATAAACAGGATGACAAACAGCGACGACGAAAGGAACACGAGCACGTTAAACGGCTTGTCCCAGTACATGTGCATGAAAAACAGCAGGACCAAGGCCGCCTTGAACGAGGCGATCGACATGGCGATCCAGAAACCGAAAGCCCCCATCAACCCGAGGTCGATGCTCGACATGGCCAGTGTCAGGATGGTCAACAGGACCAGGGCAATGAAAACAGTAATCAGGAGTTTGGGGGGAGCCGGATGGGCAAAACCGCCGTCGTGATCATGTGACATGTTGGTGCTTCTTTAAAACAGGTTGGAGTTGTAAGTTGACAACGGATCAGGGTCAGTCGATCAGGTACAGTAACGGGAACAGGTAGATCCAGATCAGGTCGACCAGGTGCCAGTACAGGCCGACATAGTCGCACGGCCCAAAGTAATCACTTCGCCAGTGTCCCAGGATGGACCGCCACAGGATCCAGGCCAGGAACCCGATCCCGGCAATGATGTGAATCGCGTGGAGACCCGTCATGCAGTAATAAATACTGAAGAAAATGCCGATGTCCTGGTCAAACTCATCGTTTTGCGGACCTTCATACGGCGCGATCTCACTCGTTTCCTTCTGCTGCTCGGCCGCACTCTCGTCGTGATGATCGGCCGGCTTGTCTGTATGCTCGTGATCGGAGTGGGTTTCGTCTTCATACGCCATCAGGGCGGCCGCTTTTTCCGAACGCCCCCCGATGCCCCCATCGGTGAGTTCCATGTAGAAATGCCCGGCCAGGGCCCCGATGAAGTAACCGCCGATGGCAATCGCCATGCAGGCCGAGAAGAAAGCCGCGTTTGCCTTCTCGGTCAATTTGGCGAAAACGGCAAACAGGGCAAAACCGACGAGCAACAGGACCGGAACGATGCTTATCCAGATCAGATAATCCGAGACCCCCAGGGCGCGAGCCAGGGGCATCGACGCTTCGTGGTGGCCGGCATGGTAGTCAAAGTAGCTGCGGACCATGATTCCCTGGTCCCACTTGTGCGTGTATTCAATCGCCTTGACTCCCAGGAACGCCGACGCGCAGACCATCGTTCCCAGCACGTACCAGACGACATGCTGGTTCTTGCCGAGTTGTGCGTAACGAACGGCGACGGCCATGGTGAGACTGCTGAACAGCAGGACCAGGGTGTTGGCAAACCCGAGGTACTTGTCGAGGAAGACATGCGCCTGATCGAAAATCTCGGGGTGCAGGACCCGGTACAGGGTGTAGGCGACAAACAGACCACTGAAAAACAGGACTTCCGTTACCAGGAACAACCAGATTCCCAGCTTCCCGGAGTCGAACTGCTGCTCTGCGGATTCAAAGTGGTGGGCGATAAACTCACCATGATCATGATGATCATCGTGTGCTTCGTGTTCAGGTTCTACTACGGCCATGTGTGGCTCCGAGGCAAATCGGCAAAACGGTTTCGGTTGTCTGAATCGGATGAACTACAATGTTCATTCCAACAGTGAAGGACTAGTGGGTTTGAGGCTCCGGCTCCGTTGCCGGCTGCTTGTCAGGCTCCATGAATTCCTTGGGAACATAGGTATCAAGCTCTTCGTCGTAAATCATGGATTCAAAGTCATATGGATCGTGGAGAATGGGCTGGTGAATGAAGTTGTGGAAATCGGGCGGTGAACTGCTTTGCCATTCCAGGGAGGCGGCTCCAAAAGGATTGCCGGCCACTTTAGGGCCCTTGAAAGCGGCATAGACCAGCACGCCAAATCCCAACACGATGCCGATTCCCAGCACCATCGCACCGGCAGTCGACCATTGGTGGAAGATGGTGAATTCGGGATCGTACGAGGCATAGCGTCGAGGCATTCCCCGGGCACCCATCACGAACTGCGGGAAAAAGGTCAGGTTGAAACCCATGAAGACCAGGAAGCAGCTGAGCCTTCCCAGGTTGTCGTTGTACATCCGGCCAAACATCTTGGGCCACCAGTGGTAGACGCCTCCAAACACGGCGGTCAACGTTCCACCGACCATCACAAAATGGAAGTGGGCCACGACAAAATAGGTGTCGTGCAGGTGGATGTCGGTGGAGAGGGCTCCCAGGAACAGGCCGGTCAGCCCGCCAATGCCGAACAGGAAAATGAACGACAGGGCGTAACACATGGGCGTCGTCAAGGCGATCGAACCCTTGTACATCGTCGCCAGCCAGTTAAACACCTTGACCGCCGACGGGATAGCGACCGTAAACGTGATGGCGCTGAAGATCAGCGTGACGACGATCGATTGTCCGCTGGTAAACATGTGGTGGCCCCAAACCAGGAAGCCGAGCAAGGCGATGGCGACACTGGAAAACGCGATAAAGGAATAACCAAACACTTTTTTGCGGCTGTAAACGGCGATCAGCTCACTGATAACACCCATGCCAGGCAGGATCATGATGTAGACGGCCGGGTGGGAGTAGAACCAGAAGAAGTGCTGGAACAACACCGGGTCGCCCCCGTACTTCGGATCGAAAATCCCGATGTGCATCGCTTTTTCGGCGATCAACAGGAGCAACGTGATGCCCAACACAGGCGTGGCCAGTACCTGGATAATGGCCGTGGCATACAGGCCCCACAGGAACAGTGGCATTTTAAACCAGCCCTGTCCCGGGATCCGCATCGTGTTGACCGTCACCAGGAAATTGAGCCCCGTGAAGATTGAGCTAAACCCGAGAATGAATGCCCCAAAGGTGGCGTAGATAACCCCGGTGTCGGTCTGGATCGAATACGGGGTGTAAAACGTCCAGCCCGTGTCGAGTCCTTTGCCCGAGATAATGGCCCACAGCAGGAACCCGGTTCCCAGGATCCAGAGGTAAAAACTACACAGGTTCAAACGGGGGAAGGCCACATCCTTGGCGCCCAGCATCATGGGCAGGACGAAATTGCCCAAAGCGGCCGGGATGCTGGGGATAATGAAGGCGAACACCATCACGGCACCGTGCAGCGTGAACATCTGATTGTACTGGGCATCGGTCAACAGTTCCGACGTGTTGGTCCACAGGTTCAGGCGCAGGATCAGCGCAAAGACGCCGGCCAGCAGCAGGGCAAGCGTCACGCCAACTAGGTACATGACTCCGATACGCTTGTGGTCCAGCGTGAATATCCAGGAGCGGATTCCCTTGGTGCAGTTGAGATAGTTGTTCTCGGCGTGCCCAAAGAGTTTTTTTCGTTCTGCTGCGGTTGCCATCTTGATGACCTCTATTTAAAAGCAAGCATGCTCTGCTTGATGGGTTAATTCTCTTGGTCCTGGTTGTCCGTTTTTGGATCGGTCGAGCCGTCGGACGCTTGGTCGTCCTGGGGTGGATCGCCGTCGGTTGTGTTTTCTGCCGGTTGGCTGTCCGCTGGCTTGGTATCCGCCGGCGGGTCCGCAGGGACTGTGCTCGTCGCGCCGGTTCCGTCGGCCGCCGGGGGTTGTACCAGCGTATCCCGATCCGGGAACTTGGAGGGATCTTTCAGGTAGCGGATGTAATCGATCAGGTAGCCAATCTCGGCATCGCTCAATTTGCCCTGGAACGAGGGCATCTTGGAAAGCGTCCCGGTGGCCCCGTAGCCCTCGACCAGCGTTTTGCTCGGCTCGAGGATCGACTCGCGAATGTAGTTCTCATCGACCTTGACCGTGGAACCATTCGAGAGCCGCTCGTCGGTGCCCCAGATCGTGTTGATGGCGGGACCCGTTTTGACCGTGCCGTCAATGCTGTGACAGCCGGAACAGTTAATCTGGAACAGTCGCTCACCATTGACCCAGCCGGGGTGTTTCTCGTTTTCCCACTGGGTCGTGTTTTTTCGGTCTGCTTCATCCTTGTGAACAACGCAAACCGTTCTCATCCGGGAATGACCCTCGCCGCAGTACTCGGCACAGGCGAGCCGGTAAGCCCCCACCTTGGTGGGCCTCATGTAGGCGTACGTGTAACGGCCGGGGACGATATCATTTTTTTGGCGAAAGGCCGGGATAAACATGGCATGCAGCACATCGTCCGATTGCATGACCAGTTTGACCGGCCGATTCACTACGATATGCAGTTCTTTGGAAACATCGCCGTCGGGATAGACGAATTTCCAGTTGAACTGGTTAGCCGTCACGTAGATCTCCTCGGCATCATCAAAGGGGACCCGCATCTCGAAGAACCCTTTGGCTCCGGCGTAAAAGATCCAGACCAGGATAATACTGGGAATGACGGACCAGAAGATCTCGAGGGCCGTATTGTGGGACGAACTCGGCTCCGAGCCGACACCCTCGCGGCGCCGGTACTTGAACATGAAGTAAACCATGACGCCGATAATGACCACGAAGAACAGGGTCGAGATCCACAAAATCGCCATGTACAGGAAATCGATGTCACCGGCAAACGTACTGGCCTGTTCGGGAAACCAGTAACTACCCACGTGCTCGATCGAGGATTCCGGCGTCGGGATCCCGTCGACATCCTGGATATTGTTCTGGGCCAATAACGGAGTTAATAAATTCATGGAATCAAAACCAGTGTCAAGGTGTTGATGGATGGGTTGTTATCTCTTCCGGCTGACCTGGCAATGCGGTGGCCGGGTTGCTGTTGCGGCGGAAGAACCAGTAGGGCACCAGAGCGACTAACAGTGCGAACACGGTGATCGCGCCGCCAATTCGCATGATGCCCATGATTTGCGTCGTGTATTGCCCGGTTGATTCGTCGTAAACGAAGCAGCCGAGGGCATAGCTGAGTTGATTGATGGGTGAGCCAATCTTCCCTTCGGCCGCCTCGATCAAGGCCCGCTCAACGGTGACCGGCTTGTAATCGAGCCCGTGAATGTAACGGACAATTTTTCCCTTGGGCGAGATCAGCAGGAAAACGGGTGGATGGGAATAGAGCTTCTGGCGGCGGATGTACCTGTATTTGAAGCCACAGCTATCGGTCATGAACTGGATCGTATCCGGGTCGGCCACCAGGAAGTGAAAACCATCTTCGGAGCCACGGCGGTTATACATCTTGGTGTAAACCTGCTTGGTCTCCTTGGCCCGGGAGGTCTGTTCCAGCGGGTCGATGCTGATCGAAACGACCTCGAAATCTTCACCCACCGTAAAGTCGAGTTGGGAGAGGGCCAGCGTCATGTTTTCCAGCTGAACGCTGCACAGCTTGGGACAATCGGAATAATTGAACGAGAGGATGACCGGCTTGTTCCCCTCAAAAAAATCGCCTAACCGAACGTAATGGTTGTGATCGTCGTGAAAACGGGTGTCCAACTCCAGCATGTCGCCCAGCTTGGAGACGACCTCGACTCCCTGCGTCGCTTCCGGCTCCCGATTCAATTGGGCATTGGCCGGCAATGCCAGCACGGCCAGCATGGCGATCGCGACCAGCGGGCAGGCAGCCTTTCGAATTGAACGTAGTTGGCGTGGCATCAGTTTGATTTTAGTTAGAGCTTCCGGGAGTTCGAATGGTTTCGGTCAGTTAGAGCTTCCGGCCGATTTCTGACCATACTCGGCAATCACTTTTTTCATGGAGTCTTCGATCGAAATCGTGCCGGGCAAGTCACCCGTCAGCATCTTTTTCTGGCTATCGATCTGCTCGTTGATCGGTGTGTTGGGGTAATCCGTAATTCGTTCACGGATGAAGCTGCCTTGCCACTTGTAGCAGAGGCCCTGCACGAAGGCGATGGTCAAAAAAGTGACAATGGTAGAGATCACCCCCACCAGCAGGATAACCGGCGTGTTGAGGTCGTCATAACCTGGTTTTTCAGGCTTCCCGGCGCCGTGGGCGTCGTCGTCCTGATGGTCGTGATTCGCTTTCTCGGTTGTCATCGGTTAATTCTCTAACGGTTTCCAGGTGAATAAAAATCGTCTTACGGGTTGTGGTGGGCCAAGGCTTCGCCCAACCGCGGGTCTTTGAGCGGCACCAACGGCCGATCCCGGGCGATCAGGCAGAACAGGGCGACAAACACGCCAGCCATTCCGATGGCACACGGGATGTCGACCAGCGCGTTGAAGTGAAAGGTAAGCCCCGCCGCCGGACCGGTTGGGTGCGAGACAATTTCGGAGTACTGCGGCATCACGATCCAGTAATGATCAATCCAGTGCATGATCAGCAGGTAGATCGCGGCGTAGAGCAGGAAGTTCTTGCTTCGCCGGACGGTGCGGGCCATCAGTGCCAGCAAGGGGATCAAAAGGTGGCCAAACAGCAACACCAGCGAGAACCACTGCCAGCCAGTCATGACGCCTGCGGAATTCGGATTGATGCGCCAGGCATACCAGAAAGTCTCCTCCGGGATGTTGGCGTACCAGATCAGCATGAACTGACTGAACGCGATGTAGCCCCAGAAAACGACGAACGAGAACATCAGTTTTCCCAGATCGTGGTAATGCTCGACCGTGATCTCGTCGGTCACCCGCCCGGTCCGCTGTAGCCAAATAGCGATCAAGGTGATGGCCGCCAGCGCGCTCAACATGGAACCGGCAAAGAAATAGACCGGCCACATCGTGCTGAACCAGAACGGAGACAGTGACATCTCGAAATCGAACGAGGAAAAGACGAGCGTGCCGGCGAACACGATCATTATCCAAGTGCTGTGTTTCTGCATTTTGGCGGTGAGGTTCTTGTCGCCCGTCTGATCCTGCTTGAGCGAATTACCCAGGAAGAACCAGGCCATCGCCCCCCAGATCAGGAAGTACGCGATCATGCGACCACCGAAAAACCATCGATTCAGGTACATCGCCTTCAGTTCCTCGATCGGCGGCGGGTAACTGGCCTCGGCCAGCACTTCCTGTTTGTGCGCTTCATCCCCGTGGATCGACCAACCCTCCACGTTCCAGATGTAGACTTCGTCCGAACCCATCATCAGGGGGATCAGGATCGGCAGGTAGAGGATGAACATCGGCAGGGTGCACATGGCGATGATCTCGGCGATTCGCCGTACGGTCACACTCCAGCCCGCGCGAGTCAGATGCATCACGATGACAAAAAACAGCCCTCCCAAACAGAGCGACATCAATGTGCAGAAGCAGGTCAGGTAGGCGTAAGAAAATCGCTGCATGTCCAGCGACAGCAACAGCGCACCACCAATGCCTGCCGCCGCAACGGCCAACGCAATGGGGATCAGCCGCACATAATTATCCTTCAGGGAGACGACCGGCGATGTGATTTTTGCTGGTTGTACTTCGTGCATGTGACTATCGCAAATTAACCGTAGTATTGAGTTTGATTTAGTGAGTTCGTTAATTCCTGTGGCCGCCTGTTTCCAGCGCCGCTCTATTTTTCCACCGTCTCTTCATCTGCCTGCGTGACCGTTACCGGCTGGAGACCCGTACCTTGCAAAGCGCGAACGTAGGCGACGATTGCCCAGCGATCTTCCACGGGGATCTGCGATTTGTACGGCCCCATCGTTCCCCGCCCATTGGAGATGGTGTCAAAAATTCGACCGACCGGGTTCTTGATGATCTCGGGGTCGTTCAGTGACTTGGCCGTGGTCCAGGTCGCCTGCCCGGAGGCCGCCAGCGCCATGGCGCGGGCATTGACCAGACCGTCACCATTGCCGGCGTAACCATGGCAGGCCGAGCAATAGATGTTGAATCGCTGCTGTCCCCGCTCCAACAGGGCCTGGTCCACGTTCACGTTGGGTGGGAACTGGGTGACCCAGTCAGGTTCGGCCGGTTCGGCCGGTTTTTCATCGGCGGTCGGATCCTGGTCGGGCTTGTCCTGGCCGGACTTGTCCTGCGATGCATCATCCTGCAAGCCGGTTCGCGCGCCGGCCGATTGGAGCGTGGCGAACGACTCGGTGCCGGACTTGATGCCACGGTAGTACTCGCTGTCGGTGTACAGGTTACCGCGGGCGATGGTGCCCGGGATCGGTTCCTGCATGGCCCGACCATCGACAAACAGGAAGACCGGGTGTTTCTCGTCTCCCAGGTTGGGGGCCAGTGTCTGAGTCTTGTATTTCTCTTGCCAATCCATATCTGGAATGACATGCAGTCGCGGCTTCCGGTTGGTCATCCCTTCGGCCCGAAAAATCAGGACCGGGGGTATCAGCAGGATCAAGGCCGTCATCAGGCCGACCAGTTGCAGCCAACTGGGCAGCTGCTGGTCGGTCAGGTCTTCGTGGACCTCTTCGATCACCGAGGCGCCCCACTGGTTGAGCTGGGACTCGGTCTCCTCACGGCTGAACTTGGGGTCCTTGGTTTCAACCAGCAGGAAAAACTTGTCATTGGTCACCCGCTTGAACCGGGAAATGCGATGCAGGGGGTTGGCCAGGCGCGGCAGCCGGTTGAGCGCCCACATACCGAGAAACGTGGCAATGGCACTCGACAGGACGACTACTTCAAACGTGACAGGAATGTTGGCTGGCAAGCTGAAAAACGGCTTGCCACTGATCATGAAGTTGTAACCGGGGAAAAGGTCGGACCAGTCGCCAGCATTGGCGTAGTACTGCATGCCCAGACCAACCGCGCAGCCGGTCAGCCCGATGATCAGGACGAAGAAGGGCAGGATGGTCCGAGGGATACCGAGGGCCGGGTCGATGCCGTGCACCGGAAAAGGTGAAAACGCATCGATCTTGTTGTAGCCCGATTCGCGGGCTTCGTTACAGGCATGCACCAGCGAAACCGGGTCCTCAAACTGGGCCAACAGCCCCAGCAGTTTTTGATCTTCCATTTCTTGGTTCTGTTTTTCTGTCATCAATTGGGCTCCCTGTGCAGGCCGCACGGGTCACAAAAATGGGTTGGTTAGTGGTCTTTGCCTTTTATCGGCAGGATGCTTTTGACTTCGGAAATCGCGATGATGGGCAAGAATCGACAAAACAGCAGGAACAGTGTTGTGAACAATCCAAAACTGCCAATGAACATCATGATGTCAATCTCGGTGGGATGAAAATAATGCCAGCTCGACGGCAAAAAGTCGCGGCAGAGCGAAGTGACCGTAATCACGAACCGCTCAAACCACATCCCGACATTGACGAAGATGCAAATGACCACCATCGCGATCGTGTTGGTCCTGAAAAACTTGAACCAGAACAGCTGCGGAATAAATACATTACAGGTCACCATAATCCAGTATGCCCACCAGTAGTTACCAAACGCGCGGTTGTAGAAGGCAAACCGCTCCGGAGCGACGCCGGAATACCAGGAGATGAAGAACTCGATCCCGTAGGCCGTGCCGACCATCAGACCAGTGGCCATGATGATCTTGTTCATATTCTCCAGGTGCCGGATCGTGATCAGGTTTTGCAGCCCATAGATCTTCCTGGCCGGAACCAGCAAGGTAACCACCATGGCAAACCCGGAGAAAATTGCACCGGCGACAAAGTAAGGCGGGAAAATCGTGGTGTGCCAGCCCGGTACTTGCGAGACGGCAAAGTCGAAACTAACGATGGTATGGACACTCAGGACGAGTGGTGTTGCCAAGGCCGCCAGGATTACGTAGGCCGCTTCATAGCGGTGCCAGCCCCGGGCGGACCCGGTCCAGCCGAGCGACAGCAGCCCGTACACCAGTTTGCGTATCTTACTCTTGGCGCGATCCCGGTAGGTGGCGATGTCAGGGACCATCCCCATGTACCAGAACAACAGCGAGACGGTGAAATAGGTCGAGACGGCGAACACGTCCCACAACAAGGGGCTGCGGAAGTTGGGCCACATTGCCAGGTGTTCCGAGGGGACCGGGAACAACCAGTAAAAGACCCAGACGCGGCCGATATGGATCCCGGGAAACGTACCGGCACAGATAACGGCGAAAATCGTCATGGCCTCGGCAGCCCGGTTGATACTGGTTCGCCAGTTCTGGCGGAACAGGAACAGAATCGCCGAAATCAGTGTACCGGCGTGGCCAATACCGACCCAGAAAACAAAATTGACGATTGGCCAGCCCCAGTAAGCCGGGTTGTTGTTCCCCCAGACCCCGACACCTTTCATTAACAGATGGCCGATGCAGCCGCCTAGCATCATCAACATGGAGATGGCCATGATCAACACGAGCCACCAGACCTTGGGCGATTTGTCAGCTTCCCAGATGGAGCAGACCTTGTCCGTGACATCCGCATAATCCATGTCACCGAGCACCAGGGGAGAGCGATGGTCCGGATCGTCAAGCGTGTTGTCCAAAATGGGTTCTACCGTTGTCGCCATTTATTCAATTCTCGTAAGAGTGGTTTCTTGTCTTGGTTGCCAGGCCATTCCGTTAGTGAGGCTGAGGCTCGGGGTGTCGTTCTGCATAGCCGCGAATTGCATCGCGGTCATCAAATTCCATCAGGGCCGGGTTTACATTCCGAACTCGCGCCAAGTACGAGGTGCGGGGGATGACGTTCAATTCGTCGAGCATCGCGTAACGACGGGGGTTGTCGTAAGCCTTGCGAACGTTGCTCTTGGGGTTTGCCAAGTCGCCAAACTGGACGGCATTCGTGCTACAGGCCTGCTGGCAGGCGGTCTGTATTTCGTTCGGTCGCATTTCGCGATGTTCGTTTTTGGCTTGGATCTTGGCTGCTTGAATTCTCTGGACACAGTAAGTGCATTTTTCCATGACCCCACGACTGCGAATTGTCACGTCGGGGTTCATCATCAGGTTTTGCATCGCCAGGTCGGCGTCGGACATCTTGTTGGCGCCTGGGTACTTCAGGAAGGTGACCGCATCGGTGTAGTTGAAGTAATTGAATCGCCGAACCTTGTACGGGCAGTTGTTGCCACAGTAGCGAGTGCCGATACAGCGGTTGTAAACCATGTCGTTCAGACCTTCCGAGCTGTGGACGGTCGCCGCCACCGGGCAGACCGTTTCACAAGGCGCGTTTTCGCAGTGATGGCAGGACACTGGCTGGTGGATCACCATCTTGTCTTTGGCCTGGCTGTTGTAGAGGTTGTCGCCGTAGTAGCGGTCGATTCGCAGCCAGTGCATTTCACGACCTCGCCACACCTCGTCTTTGCCAACGACCGGAATGTTGTTTTCTGCCTGGCAGCTGACCACGCAGGCGTGACAGCCAAGACACTTGGTCAGGTCGATCGTCATGCCCCAGCGGTGACCTTGCTCTGGCCCCTCGTCGGGACGAAATTCGTAAACGCGACGAGCGCCCGGGGTGATGTCAAAGTTCTGGTGATGCAAGTGGAACGCTTCCGGCCAGTGCGCGTGCCCGTGGCCGCCATGATCGCCGCCATGATCGTCGCCATGATCGTCGTCCTCGACAGGCTGCAGGAACGAGACATTGTTGATGACGGGCAGGGCGCCCGATTTGGCCGGGCGCGATGCGTGTCCGTCCTGGTGATCGCCGTTGTGATGATCGTCTTCGTGGTGGTCGTCAGAATGCTCGATCGGGTGCTCGGCCAGGAACGCTTTGTAGCTCTCAAAGGACCCTTCCCGAACCAGCGAACTCCGGTTGGACTCCCGCTTGTCCTTGTTCATGAACATTCGATTTTGGATCTCATTTCGCCCGACCGAGTCGATGTTCCAGGGGTCCTGAACCAGGGCCAGCCGGTACGAGGTGCCCGTCTCGGTAGGCGCCTCGATCGAAGTGAAATGCCAGTTCTTGGCGGTTCGCAGAGGATTGACATCCACGCCGACCGGATCCACCCCGGTCCAGCCATCACCCCCTACGCGCCCGGCCGCTGTTCGTCCATAACCGATCGCCACACCGAGCGAGCCGTCGGCTTGGCCCGGTTGAATCAGGACCGGCAAGCCGACCATTTCATCTCCCACCGTCACGTTGGCGATCATCTGCGTCCGGATGCCGCTTTTCTTTAAAACGTCGTATGTATTGGGGCTGACCAGCAAGGCGTTATCCCAGGTCAGTTTGGTCAAGGCATCGGGCAATTCCTGCAGCCAGGCATTGTTGGCAAACCGGCCATCGTACACCGAGCTGCTCGGCGTGAAGACGAGCTCCAGCGTGGAACCATCCCAATCCTCCCGCCAGCCGTTGGTGGCAGCTGGCATTTTGACACCACCGGCCAGCGCTGCCGAGACTGGTTGAGAGGCTGAATCCTTGATGAAACCATCGTGTACCGACTGCGACCATTCGTTGTCGGCCAGGCCGGAGGTTTCCTTGACAATCGTCATGCCGTCGGTCGTCTTCAAACCCATCCAGGTCGACAGCAGCTCGATCTCCGACAGGCTGTTGAACAGGGGGCGAATTAGCGGCTGACCAATGCAAACGGACCCATCGTAGGCATAACCGTCGGTCCAGGCCTCCAGGGGATGAGACGGGTTGCCGATCCATTGGCAACAGCGGGCCGTTTCGTTACGGTACTGTCCGAGGTAGATCGTGTTGCCAATCCCCTTGATCGCCTCCCCAATCTTCAGAGCGCGAGGCGCCGTATAGACCGGGTTGCCACCCACGATCACGGCCGTTTTAAACGTGCCGCCGGCAAAATCCTGGATCGCTTTCAGGTGGTTCTGCGTGTCCGATTCGGGCAATTCAGTGAACAGGATCGTCTTGTCGTGGTTGCCCAGCTTGTGATTCAGTGCGTGAACGGCGGCGTGGACCTCGGCCGGCTGGCGTTCCCCGCAGATGATCATGCTGGCGCCCTTGTGATCGACCAGGTCCTGGGCGATACAGGCCAACATCTTTTCGCGGTAGGGGAGATCCGGGTTGATCTTGCCCGTGGTCGCTTCAATGGCTGCGGCCAGGGAACCGACAAAACCGGCCATCTCGGCACTGGTGACCGACATGCGATGGTCGGCCGCTGCACCGGTCAAGGTAAACTGGCTTTCGACCGCATACATGCGGCTCATTTTTTCCTGGTCCGGATCGCGGTTGAGGGCGAAACCCCGCGCGTTGGCCGGTCCGTTGGGGTCCATGTTGAGCGGGTCGGCGTCGAGTGTCAGGATGATTTTTGCCTGGTCGAACTGGTAGTGGGGCCGCAATGCTTTGCCGAAAGCCTGCCTGGATCCGGCCAGCTGCTGGTCGCTGTTGATTGGGGCATAGACAAACCACTTGGCCCCCTTGGCTTCCAGCTGTTTCTTCAGTTTCAACAGGCTGGGCGAGCTGATCTGTTCGGAGAGAAAGGCGACCGAGGAAAGATCGGAAGCACTCAACAACGGCTGGGCAAATTTTTGCAGCGCTTCCCAGTTCTGTTCATTGTGAACCGCATCCGGTTTCGATTCGGCCTGGTTCATTCGCATCGGGGTTCGCAATCGCTCCGGATCATAAGGCTCAAGAATTCGAGCTTGCGTGTAAGAAGTCGATGCGCCATGGGAATTTGGGTGATCCGGATTCCCGTCCAGCTTGATCGGCCGGCCATCGAAGCAGGTGGCCAGCAACGGCTGGGCCACTCCGCCAAAATCAAAGGTGGAGGCAAATTTTTCCGATACACCGGGGACGCGGTTTTGCGGGCGAAACGCGTACGGCGCAATCTGTTCTTCCTTGTACCGGCAGCCCGTCATCCCTCCCAGGGCGAGCGAAGCGCCCATCAGCTGCATCCAACGGCGCCGCGAAAATCCATCCGGCAATTCGCTGATGGCTGATCCAAAATCACGCTCGATTGCCTGTTGCAGCTCGGGCGATTGTTCCATCTGTTCGATGTTGGTGTCGGCTTTGAGTTTCGGTCTGTTCATGTTGTTCGAGCTTTACTGGCTACGATTATGGATATGTTTTCTCAGGGGAATCAACGAATTCATCAACGGTGACAGGTGCTGCAATTCGTGTTGGGGTTGACCCCCAGTTTTTCAGCCCAGGTCTCGTGGTAGTTTGGGTCGTCACTCTTGAAGTCGAGCTTGGTGACGAGCTGCGGGTCGCGAATATTGGGTGCCGGGTTGCGATGGCAATCGAGGCACCACTTCATGGACATCGGCTCTACTTGCGTGACCACTTCCATCTTGTCGATGCGGCCGTGACAGGAAACGCAGCTGACGCCCCGGTTAACGTGAGCCGAGTGGTTGAAATAGACAAAGTCGGGCAGATCATGAACCCGCGTCCAGAGGACCGGGTCGTTGGTTTCCAGGCTGACGCGGATCGGTTTGAGCAACGGGCTGTCCGGGTGGACCACCCCAAGGGTTGTCCCTGGCTTGGTCAGGTCGGCCCCGTGGCAATTGCCGCAGGTGGCCGTGGGGGGTACGGCCGCATGTCCCGTTTTTTCCACTGTGTTGTGACAGTAACGGCAATCCATTTTCAGCCGACCGGCGTGGAGCTTGTGGCTGAATGGAACCGGCTGGGTCGGCTGGTGCCCGATGTTGATGATGGACGGATTGATGGCGGCAAACAGGCAGGTCGCCAAGTAACCGGCCACCAGCAGTCCGCCGGCCATCATCATCAACGTAAATTTGTTCACCCAGTTGGGAAAGTGAAACTCTTGCATATTGTGTGCAATCCAAAAGAAATCGAATCGAGAGAGTCGTCGTTTTCACAAGGTTCATAACCTTGTTCAGCGCCGCCAAAATGGCCACCCTGGATGCGCCGGATCGAGCGCGGAACCCCACTCGCATTTGACTGCAGAATCTAATTAAAACCAATATCAAAATCGACGTGGTAATTCGTCGCATACTTTTGGGGGGGTAAATTACTTTTCATGTCGGTTTTTTACGCTTCAAATGGCCAGTCGTCAAGGGGTTCGGCGGGCCAAAAAACCCCGTTTTGGCCGCCCTGGTCAAGGGTCGCAGGGAGACCTGAATGGGCGGGTTGCCTTGGCGGCTGCAAGCCGCCTCCAGAGAGGAGGCGGCAGCGGGGTGGCTGGGGGCCTCTGCCGGCCGACCGGGCGAGGCGTGGAGGCTCGCTTTGGATGGGAAAAAACGGCTTAAACCGGCTCAGGGAGCGTTCTTTTTCAGTTTTCGCTGGAGTGTTCGGCGGGGAATATCGAGCCGACGGGCCGCTTCCGAGATGTTGCCTCCACAGTCGGCCAACACGCGCTGGATATGCTCCCATTCGGCCGAAGCGAGCGAGGGTGGCGGGAATTCGGCCGGCTCGATCGGCTCGGCGGGTGCCCCAAAGGCGCCCAGGACCTGATCGGCATCGGCCGGTTTGGTGATGTAATTCAGGGCGCCCAGTTTAACCGCCTCGACCGCGTTGGTGATGCTCCCGTAGCCGGTCAGCATGACCACTTTGGTCGACGGCGAGAGCTGCTTGATCTCCCGGAGCAGTTCCATGCCACCCCGCCCCGGCATCTTGAGGTCCAATACGGCCATGTCCGGAGAGTTGGCCCGGGCCAGTTCGATCGCCTCGTCGTAGTCGGAAGCTGTGTAAACGACGAGGCCCCGGCTGCTGAAGGCTTTTTCGAGCCGCGATCGAAGAACGTCGTCATCGTCGACGACCAGGATGGTGTTTTCATCGTTCATGGTAGCTCGGATCACCCAGGGTTCGCGGGTTGATGGGAACAGGAACAACCGTGTCTGGCTGTCATTAGAATCGAAAACGGTTTGCGTTTCAGGCCTGCCCGGTCCTTCCTTCCTGTTTTTACCGGTTAAAATGTTCCAATCCCCTGACGGGCTCCTCCGGGATGCGGACCACGACCCGGGTCCCTTCGCCCGGCGTCGATTCGATTTGGATCTCACCCCCCAGCCGACCGATCACGTTTTCGGCCAGGAACAAACCGAGGCCCATCCCCTTGCCCGGCTGCTTGGTGGTAAAAAATGGTTCGCTCACCCGGTTCAGAATTTCCGGTGTCATGCCTGGCCCACGGTCGTCGATCATCCACAGCCAGTACCGTTTGGCCCGTACGATGTTGATATGGACCGATTCGGGCCCTGCGTCCAGGGCGTTCTGGATCAGGCCACGGAGGGCTTGGCCGAGTTCATCCAGGGGAACCGAGATCTTTTCACCGGCCAGCGAGTCATCCAGATCGACAGCAACCTGGCGGCTTTCGGGTAATTCCGAGAGGACCGCGTTGACCAGTTCTTCGATGGTGACCTGTTCGTACTCCGTTCCAGCCGGCTGGCCCGCGCGGCTTGACATGCGGTTCAGGATTTTGCGGCAACGGTCCAGCTGGCTGCGGATCAAGTGAACGTCCTCGACCACGCTGTCGGCTCCCTCAAAATCGGGAGGGTTCTCCTGGAAGGCCTTCTCCACATCGCGGGCGACGACGGCAATCGTGGAGAGTGGCGTGGAGAGTTCGTGAGCCGCACCCGCGGCCAGCGTACCGAGGGCCTCCAGTTTCTCGTTGCGAGATTGCATTTCCTGGACTCGTTCCAGGTCTTGTTGCTGCTGCCGCAATTCGGCCGTCAAACGCGTCATGAAGTAGACAATCACACTGCCACAGGCGGAAAAAGCGACGAGCAGGCCAAGTTGGGGCAAGGTCAGTTGACCGCTCTCACGGTAGGGCAACAGCCAATCGCCAAAATCGAGTTCCTTGATCTGGTGGTGGTCAAACATCAGCCAGGCAAAACAGACCAGGGCCAACAGGTTAAGTCCCCAGGCCCAATTGCGGTTCAGAACGAGGGCGGAGAGGCAGAGGTTGACGAAAAAGAACAGGAAGAACGGGTTGTTGGGTCCCCCCGAGGCGAACAACAGCGCGGTCAGGGAAAACATGTCCATGACCATTGTCAGCCCGAGAATCGAGTCCCAGTTCAATCGTTTCCGATCCTGGCTCGTTGACCAGCGGGTAAACCAGAGCAGCAGGACCAGGTTGGAAGCGGCCGTCAGGCCGATCACGGTCCACAGTGCCCAGAGCATGTCAATCTGGATACCAAACAGGAAAATGACCGCGATGACCGTCAACATCTGGCCAATCACAGCAACCCACCTCAACTTGATGAGCCAGGTCGCATTGACGATAAAACGATCGGTTTCTCGCGGCATGGAGAGTCGCAAATTAGGGCATGATGAAAAAGGTCACTTACCGTTATACTTGAAATTGACCTGCGCCGGTAAATAGCCAAGTGGATTCCCCGAAAACGGTGGCAGGAAGGACGGCCCAGCATGAGCACGACGAAGACGGAAACACCCTCCCCCGACCAAGCGATTCCACCCGGCCTGGAATCGACTTCCTATCAACGGGCGCCCAAGTTGAGCCACCGGGCCCTGACCACGACCCTGGTGGCCATGTGTGTCATCCCGGTCGGGCTGATCACAGTCATGTTTCTCTACCTTCCCCAAGTCCACGAGGGGGATCTCCAGGCGTCCGTTTCGGCCGAGGGTCTGCCGTCGGCAACTTTCTACCAGCAGGACTATACCGAGCGTCCTGCGGTCCCGTCGGCTGATCTGGTGATTCGCAACGAGAGCGACCAGGATTGGACCCACCTCAATATCCAAATCAACCGGCATTACCAGATTTACGAACGGGAACCGATTCCGGCGGGCGAGGAGCGGAGATTTCAACTGCATCGATTTGTCAGCCGAACCGGCGCGACATTCGACTTGCGGTACAACCCCCTCAAATATGTCCGGATCTACGCTCGGCGACCGACCAAGGATCGGGCGACCTATTCCACCGAGTTTGACTGGGAGGGTGTCGAGTAGTCGATGCGACAAAGCTGGGCCTCCATTCCCGGCCGGGCCGATCGATGGGCCACTGCGCCTTGGCCGGCAACAGGGATGGAACTGGTTGGCAAACGGGTTACTGGTGAGAGTAGAGATGGTTGATAAATCCGAGCATGTTTTGATTACCGGGGTCAGCTCCGGTATCGGCGAGGGCCTGGCGATTGAATATCTGCAGCGGGGCGCTTCGGTTTGGGGGGTCAGTCGCCGTCCGCCCGCTGCTGGGCTGGAGCAGCATCCACAGTTTTTTTTCCGACCGCTGGACCTGGTTTGCGAATCCGAGGTCGGTCCCGGCCTGGCGGAACTCCTGGGCGGTTGCCAGCGACTTGATACGGTTGTCTTGAATGCGGGCGCGATCGGCCGCATGGCGGATATGGAAGCGGTCTCTCTGGGGGAACTGCGGGCGCTGATGGATATCAACGTGTGGGCTAATAAACGGGTCCTCGATGCGCTGTTTCGACAACCGCTCACGATCCGTCGCGTGATTGGTATCTCTTCCGGGGCGGCCGTCAACGGCAAGCGGGGCTGGAACGGTTATGCCATCTCGAAATCGGCCCTGAACATGTTGATCCAACTGTACGCCCGCGAACAACCCGACACCTGGTTTGCGTCAGTAGCTCCCGGTCTGGTCGATACGGCCATGCAGGAATACCTCTGCAGCCACCCCCCCGACGACCGCTTTGAATCGCTGGAAGTGCTAAGGAGTCATCGAGGCACTGACCAGATGCCGACACCGGGGGTGGTGGGGACCAAATTGAGACGTCTGTTCGACCGGATCGAATCGACGGTCGAATCGGGTGGGTTTGTCGATATTCGTCAATTCCAAGATTGAACCGGATCGGTTGTTGGTCAACAATGGTTGACGGTTGTTCCTGTGGGAACGAGGGCTTGCTGGGTTCCGAGCAAGAGGTGTTGCGCGTGGTAAAAATACTGGTCATCGATGACAACCCGATCGACCGCCACCTGATTGGTGCTTTGCTCGGTCAACAGGCCGACATGGAAATCGAGTTTGCCAACGATGGCGGCCAGGCCCTGGCCATGTTGCCGGAGTCGAAGCCTGATCTGATCGTGACCGATTTGCAGATGCCGGTGGTCGATGGCCTCGAGCTGGTCAAAGCGGTCAAGCGGGATTACAGCAACTTGCCGGTGGTGCTCATCACCTCGCACGGGAGCGAGAAAACGGCGATCGAGGCGTTGCAGCATGGGGCCGCCAGCTATTCCCCCAAATCAGTTCTGGAAAAGGATCTGGTCAGAACGGTTCGCCAGGTTCTGGAGCTGTCCCAACACCTGGCTGCGTCGGCCGTGGTCAAGAACCAGCCCATTCCCACGAACCTCGCTTTTGTTTTGGAGAACGATCTGGGCCTGATCGGTCCCCTGATTGAACACCTCCAGCATTCGATGCCGGCCTGGTCCAGTCGCGACCAATTGCAGATCGGGATGGCGATCGACGAGGCTCTGGTCAACGCGATGCATCATGGCAATCTGGAAGTTTCGGCCGACCTCCGCGACGGTGACGACGCGGAATACTATCGGCAAATCCAGCAACGCCGCCAACAGTCACCTTACTGCGACCGGAAAGTGCGTGTGCAAGCGGAGTTTTCGGACCAGCACGTCTGCATTCAGATTTCGGATGAAGGGCGCGGGTTTGACCCGGCTGATATCCCGGACCCCACGGCTGCCGAGAATGTGCAGAAGGTTGGCGGTCGCGGGCTGTTCCTGATCCGCTCCTTCATGAACCAGGTGGTCCACAACCAGGTCGGCAATCAGATTACGTTTACCAAGATTCGACCGGCCCCTGGTTCGGAAGACTGAGCCAGGCCGCTGGCTGCGGAAACGCCCCATTCCCACCCCGATCCCGCCCCGATCCGCCCCGGGCCGGGGCCAGCCGTATCTGAGGAAGGCCGAAAACGGGTCGCGACTGGTCTTTTTCATGTGGGAGTCGGTGATTATATTGTCTCCAAACAGCCCAGGTTGTACGGGCTGGTATGGACCGACCCCCGGCCCCCGACTGACTATGAAGTACAAGGTTTCCATCCTCTTGGCACTGCTCGCCTCCTGGCTGGTCTGGTCTGGTCATTTCCAGGTTTGGGAAGCCGGCTTTCACCATTACTTCCTGTTGGTGCTCGGCTTGCTCTCCTGCCTGTTCTGTGTCTGGTTGGCAATCCGCATGAAAATTGTCGACGAAGAAGGCGCCCCGGTGCAACTCGGCCTGCGTCCCTTTATCGCCTACTTTCCCTGGCTGCTGAAGGAGATCGTGGTCAGCAACATTGCCGTGACCAAGATCATCCTGTCGCCCAGCATGAAACTGCAAAGAATGATGGTGGAGGTGACGGCCCACCAGCAAACGGAACTGGGCAGGGTGATCCTGGCCAACTCGATTACGGCTACCCCCGGAACGATCTCGGTCCACATGGAAGAGGACAAGATCCAGGTTCACGCGCTTTCGTTTGAGGGCGCCGAGGAGGACCTGTCGGGCAACATGGACCGAAGAGTCTGTCGCCTGGAGAAGACCAAGTAATGTTTTTTGTCGCCTCACTTTCGATCTTGATCACGATGTCCCTGGCGTTGATTCGCGCCATGCTGGGGCCGACGGTATTTGATCGGGTGTTGGCACTCAACATGTTCGGTACCAAGACCGTCCTGTTCATCTGTGTCTACTGTTTTGCCTCGGGCCGGACCGACTTCCTCGACCTGGCCCTGCTCTACAGCTTGATGAATTTCATTGGAATGGTCGCCCTGTTGCGGTTTTCCCAGTACGGCTCGTTTGGCGACAAGCCGAGGGAGGTGAGCCAGTGACCATGGCCTTCGAGGTAATCGATATTGCCAGCTGGGTGTTCCTGCTCCTCGGTTCATTTTTCTCGATCGTGGGTGGAATCGGGATCGTCCGCTTTCCGGAGTTTTTCTCCCGGCTTCACGCGGGGGGGGTGACCGACACCTTGGGAGCGACCTTGATCGTGGTGGGCCTGCTGCTGCAGGCCGGCGATGGTCTGATCGCGATCAAGCTGCTGATGATCCTCTTTTTCCTGCTCGTCACCAGCCCGACCTCCTGTCACGCCCTGGCCAAGTCGGCCATTTCCCAGGGTATGGAGCCGGTCCTGGACAGCCACGAGCCGGCAACGGCCCCCGTAACCGAAGATCAGGCGGAATGAGGGTGTAGTGATGGTCATGCTGGAACTGATTGACATCCTGGTGCTTCTGCTGCTGGCGACGACCGCCGTGGCCGTAGCCAGAATCCGGAATCTGTGGGCCGCGGTGATGTTCACCGGGATTTACAGTTTCCTGGGCGCGGCCTGGATGTTGATTCTCGACGCGCCGGACGTGGCTTTTACCGAGGCAGCCGTCGGCGCCGGGATCTCCACCGTGTTGCTACTCAGCACCCTGGCCCTGACCAGTCGAGAAGAAAAACCGATCAAGAAATTCCCGATCCTGCCGCTGATTGTGGTGGTCGTAACCGGGGCCACACTGGTGTATGGGACCTTGGACATGCCGCACGTGGGTGATCCGACGTCGCCCGTCCATACCCGGATGGAACCGAGCTTTATTGAGAAATCGGATCACGACATGCATGGCGAACTGCCGAATGTCGTGACGGCCGTCCTGGCCAGCTACCGCGGTTATGATACGCTCGGCGAGACGACCGTCATCTTCACCGCCGGCATCGCGGTGCTGTTGATTTTGCGCAGGCCGGGCAAGCTGTCCGTCGCGTCAAGCAACCGGTCTCAACCGGAGGAGAGCGATGGATAATTTCCCCATTATCCGGGTGATCACCAAGCTGCTGATGCCCTACATCCTGCTGTTTGCTTTCTACGTTCAATTTCATGGCGACTTTGGGCCCGGCGGCGGCTTCCAGGCCGGCGTCATCCTGGCGGCTGGCCTGATCCTGTACGGACTCGTGTTTGGCCTGCCTGCCTTGCACAAGGTGGCGCCACCACCGGCCATCGAGCGGTTGATTGCCCTCGGCGTATTGATCTATGCCGGCACCGGCGTGGCGACCATGTTGCTGGGAGGCAAGTTCCTCGACTATGACGTGCTGGGGCACCATTTCCTGCCAGGCTGGCTACCCGAAGGGCAGCACCTCGGAATTTTCCTTGTCGAACTCGGCGTGGGTGTGACGGTGACTTCCGTGATGACCGTGATCTTTTACTGCTTTGCAGGTCGGGAGCCGGTCGATGGACATTAGTAGTGTGTTGGGGCTGTTCAACTACTGGATCGTGATCGTTCTGATGATGACCGGTTTCTACATCGTGATCGCCCGTGGCAACCTGATCAAAACCGTGATCGGCCTGAATATTTTCCAGATTTCGGTCTTCCTGCTCTACATCACGATGGGTCGGATGGAAGCGGGCACGGCCCCCATCATCCAGAAGACGGCCGAGGTGGACCAGGCGTATTCCAACCCGTTGCCCAGCGTGTTGATCCTGACGGCGATCGTCGTCGGCGTGGCTACCACTGCCCTGGCCTTGGCCCTGATTGTGCGGATCCGTGAAGATTACGGATCGATTGAAGAAGATGACATTCTAGCACTGGATCGGGAGTCGTGATCGAACAGCATCTACCTGTCCTGGTCGTTATCGTGCCGCTGATTGCGGCACCGTTGTGCGTGTTCCTGTTCAACCGCACACTGGTCTACCTGTTTGCCTTGGCGACCTGCTGGGCCACTTTCGGTTTGTCCCTGTTCCTGTTGGCCAAGGTCTTGCAGACCGGCCCGATCTCCTACGAACTGGGGAATTGGCCGGCGCCCTACGGGATCGAGTATGTCGCCGACTATTTGAGCACGTTCGTGATGTCGTTCGTGACGGGCATCGCCGCAGTGGTCCTGACCTATGCGCCCCGCAGCCTGAACGAAGAGGTGGATCCCTCGCGGCACTACCTGGTGCACCCGATGTACCTGCTCTGCCTGTCCGGGTTGCTGGGGATCTGCATTACGGGCGACCTGTTCAACGTATTTGTGTTCCTGGAAATTTCCTCGCTCTCCTCCTACGCCCTGATCAGCCTGGGCCGGAGTCGACGCGCACCGTTGGCCGCCTTTCAATATCTGGTGATGGGCACCATTGGCGCCACGTTCCTGTTGATCGGCATCGGCTTGCTCTACCAGTTGACCGGCACGTTGAACATGGCCGACATGGCCACGCAACTGGGCGATGACCACGGTTCACGGACGATGTTGGTGGCCTTTGCGTTCATGACGGTTGGCCTGTGCATCAAGATGGCCGTCTTCCCCCTGCATACCTGGCTGCCCAACGCCTATACCTATGCCCCCTCGATCGTGACGGCTTTCATCGCGGCGACCGCGACGAAGGTTTCGGTTTATGCCTTCATCAGGATCGTGTACAGCATTTTTACTCCCCAGTTTGCCTTCGACGTGCACGGGCTGGACGTCTTCCTGACAGCCTTTGCCCTGATCGGCATCTTTGTCGCCTCGACGGCCGCCATTTACCAGGTAAACCTCAAGCGTTTGTTGGCCTATTCCAGCATCGCCCAGGTCGGCTACATGTTGCTGGGGATCAGCATGAACAACCAGGACGGGCTGACCAGTGGTATTGTTCACATGTTCAATCATGCAGTGATCAAGGGTGGCCTGTTCCTGGTCGTCGGCTGTTTTGCTCTCCGCCTGAGCTCGGTCAGGCTGGAAGATCTGCGCGGCGCCTCCAGGACGATGCCCTGGACGTCGTTCGCCTGGGTGCTGGGCGGTTTGGGCCTGATCGGAGTTCCCTTGACGGCCGGGTTTGTCAGTAAGTGGTTGTTGTTGACGGCTGCCCTGGACAACGCCTCCTATCTGGTGGCGGGGCTGATGCTGCTGAGCTCTTTGTTGGCGGTGGTCTATGTCTGGCGCGTCGTAGAAATTCTCTATTTTTCAGAACCATCCGAGGCGGTGAAGTCATCCCGTGAGGCGCCCTGGTCGATGCTGGTCCCGACTTACCTGTTGATTATTGGCATCCTGGTCTTTGGGGTTTGGACCTCTTATTCCGTGGGCATTGCGAGCCAGGCCGCCCAAGCCTTGCTGGGAGGTTCGCCATGAACTTGACTCCCAGTCTGTTGATCGGAATCTCGCTTGCTTTCCCGCTGTTGGTACTGCTGTTGATTGGACTGCTGGGCAGGTCACCCAACCTGCGCGATGGCGTGACGCTGATCCTGTCCTCGGTGCTGTTTTACTTTGTCTGCTGCCTGGCCGACCATGTTTTCCAGGGAGGTCGGCCCGAGTGGCTGCTGGGCACCCTGCTGCCAGGATTTTCCATCGCTTTCCAGGTCGAGCCGCTGGGCATGGTGTTCGCCCTGGTCGCCTCGGGGTTGTGGATTGTCACCACGGTCTACGGCATCGGCTACATGCGCTCCCATAATGAGCAGCACCAGACACGGTTCTTTGCCTGCTTTGCGGTTGCCATTTTTGCCGCACTGGCGGCCGCTTTTTCAGCCAACTTGTTCACGCTGTTCGTAGCGTACGAGCTGATGACCATTTCCACTTACCCCCTGGTGACGCACCACGGAACCGAAAAAGCGAAACGGGGCGGGCGCACCTACCTGGGCATTTTGCTATTTACCTCGATCGCCTTTTTCATGATGGCTATCGGTTGGACCTGGAGCATCACCCACACCCTCGATTTCCAGCCGGGCGGAATCTTGCAGGACTCGCTGGAATCGGGCAACGTCCAGCCATGGCAGTTGGCGCTGTTGCTGGCCCTGTTCGCTTTCGGGATTGGCAAGGCGGCTCTCATGCCGTTTCACCGCTGGTTGCCGGCGGCGATGGTAGCCCCCACGCCCGTCAGCGCCTTGTTGCACGCTGTGGCGGTGGTCAAGGTCGGCGTCTTCACCATCCTCAAGGTGGCGATCTACGTGTTCGGGATCGACCTGATCAGTGAAACCCATATTGGCGATTGGCTGGCCTACCTGGCTGGCGCGACCATCTTGCTGGCCTCCCTGGTGGCCATGACCAAGGACAACCTGAAAGCCCGGCTTGCCTATTCCACCGTCAGTCAGTTGGCCTACATCACCCTGGGCGCTGCCTTGGCCACGCCCGCCAGCGTGATGGGGGGCGGCATGCATATCGTGACCCACGCCGTGGGCAAAATCACCCTGTTCTTTTGTGCGGGTGCCATTTATGTCGCCACCCACAAAACCGACATCAGCGACATGCGCGGCCTGGGCCGGGCGATGCCGCTGACGATGGGCGCTTTTTTCATTGCCTCGATCAGTATTATCGGACTTCCGCCCGGCGGCGGGGTCTGGAGCAAGTGGTTCCTGGCCTTGGGCACGGTCGAGACCCATCACTGGTTTTTGCTGGCCGCACTGATGATCAGCTCCCTGCTGAACATTGCCTACCTGATCCCGATCCCGATCCGCGCTTTCATGAAACCGACGACGGGTGAACCGCTCAAGTTCAAGGAAGCGCCCCTGATGTGTGTGGTGCCTCTTTGTTGTACGGCTGTTGGCACGGTTGTCCTGTTCTTCCTGGCCAACCAGTTATACGAGGTCCTGTTGCCCATTACGAAGGTGACCCAGTAAGCGATGAATGAAAAAGAACAAGTCGAAATGAGTGAAGCGCCCCAGGGCTGGTTCTACCAGCCGGCCAACATTCGCTTGTTGATCATCGGCCTGGTGGTGGCCTGCCTGGCCTCACTCGGCGCCGAGTTCCTGTACACGAACGACCATCCTCATTTTGACGCCGAGACCTGGTTCGGGTTCCAGGCCTGGTTCGGTTTCGCCGCCTTTGTCGTGGTCGTCATGCTGGGAAAAATTCTGCGGATATTCGTCTCGCGACCGGAGGACTACTATGATTCATAGCCTGCCCCCCGGCACGCTCATGATTGTGGGCGGTCTGCTGATACCACTCCTTTGGCGCAGCGCCCAATCGGCGATGGCCCTCGTGTTGACGATTGGGAGTTTGGTGCTGTTTCTGTTAACGCCCAGTGGCGAGTATGGTCAGATCGAGCTGTTTGGCCAGTCGTTGGTGCTGGTGCGGATCGATCCGCTGAGCCGCATTTTCGGTGTTATTTTTCATATCGCGGCCATCGTATCGGCGATCTATGCCTTGCACCTGAAGGATGCCAAACAACACGTGGCCGCTATGGTCTACGCCGGTGGTGCGATCGGTGCCTGTTGCGCTGGCGATTTGATTACCCTGTTCTTCTACTGGGAGCTGACGGCCATTTCGTCCGTCTTTCTCGTCTGGGCCAGCAATACCGAACGCTCGTACCGTTCGGGGATCAGGTACTTGATCATCCAGGTCGGTTCGGGCGTCCTGTTGTTGTCTGGTGCGATTGTCCGCTACGTGGAAACGGGGTCGATCCGCTTCGATTTGTTGGTGGAGCCGGGTGCCAGCATGTCGGCCGGAACATTGTTGATCTTCCTGGCGTTCGGCATCAAGTGCGCCTTTCCTCTGTTGCATAACTGGCTTCAGGATGCGTACCCCGAGGCGACCGTCACGGGGGCCGTCTTCCTCAGTGCCTTTACCACCAAGCTGGCGATCTACTCGCTGGCCCGGGGATTTGCCGGGACCGAGTCGCTGATCTGGATCGGGTGCGTGATGACGCTGTTTCCGATCCTGTTTGCCGTGATTGAAAACGATTTGCGGCGAGTGCTGGCCTACAGCCTCAACAACCAGCTCGGATTCATGGTCGTCGGCATTGGTATCGGGACGGACCTGGCTATTAGCGGGGCAGCAGCGCACGCTTTCTGCCACATCCTGTACAAGGCCCTGTTGTTCATGTCGATGGGCGCGGTGCTGTACCGGGTGGGGACGGTCAAGGCAACCGAGCTGGGCGGTCTGTACAAGTCGATGCCGTGGACGACCGTGTTCTGCATGGTGGGTGCCGGGTCGATTGCCGGTTTCCCGCTGCTCAGCGGATTCATCAGTAAGTCGATGATCATTACGGCTGCTGCCGAAGAACATATGCTGTTGGTTTGGATCGTGTTGTTGATCGCGTCGGCCGGTGTGATGGAACACTCGGGTATCAAGATTCCGTTCTTCGCTTTCTTCTCACACGACTCGGGTAAGCGGCCCAAAGAAGCGCCGTGGAACATGCTGTTGGCGATGGGCATCGCAGCCGCGTTTTGTATCGGCCTGGGCGTCGGTTTCCCCTGGCTGTACCGCTACTTGCCGACCTTGCCCGACTATGAGCCGTACACCTGGCCGCATGTCGTGACCCAACTTCAGCTGTTGCTATTCGCGGCACTGGCGTTTGTGGTGCTGATGTTGACCAAGCTGTATCCGGCCGAGCTGCGCCGAATCAATCTCGACACGGACTGGATCTATCGCCGTCTGTTGCCCCGGCTGATTGGCTGGATTGGGCGCGGGGTTCAACAGGCAGACGGCTTGGTACGGGGCTGGGTCATGCGTGATCTCAAGGGACTCCTCGAGTGCTTGTCGCAACGGTTCGGTGAGCGCGGCCTTCTGGGGGGCACCTGGACGACGGGCGTGATGGCCGTATGGGCCACCATCGTGTTGTGTCTTTGCCTGTTGCTGAACTACCTGTAAAGCCCTTAAAAGCACGGCAAAACAGGCTCCCGTTTTTACTGGGGCCGTGCCTCTAATTTGCGTGAAGGGCATTTGGGGTTAACCTGATGGTTGGACGACCGTTGTTTTTGCAAACATTACCAAGCGCTCCCTGTCCAGAAATCACGGATGAACGAATCACCGTTTGATTATCAACCGATTGCCCATTCAACCTGGGCCTACCTGTCGTCGCTGTTGATGTTGGCCTTGTTTTTCAAGTTCAATCGCTTCTGGAGTGTGCGCAACTTCGACTTGTTGTTGATCATCCTGTTGGCGCCAGGCATCCTGTTGATCGATTACGGTCTCAAGCTGGAGAAGAGCTTGCCTTTCCAGGTGGTGGCCGATGCTGAAACGGAACCGGCCGAACCTGTGGACGTGCCTGCAAACTTGGGCGACTCATCGATGGGTGAAGCCGAGCAAGAGTCGTCGGCTGAGGCTCCGGAAGATCCGCAGCAGGTTGTGCAGGAGGCCCGGCGGGCCAGGCAACAGGAGCGGGGGCAATGGAGCCAGCGTTACGGCTACATCTGGCTATTTTCTGTCGGCGCACTGATCATGTTGCGGATGCTGTTGGACCCGGTGCTGGTTCGCCGTCCGGTCCTGCTGCCGAACCTGTCGATCGGCGCTTTGATATTTCTGGCCTGCAGTCTGCTGACATTCCTGGTCTTCAATATTATCACGGTCGGGGTGAGTGACGACGATATGTCCGGGGCGCGCAGTGCGGTCAAGATGCTCCAGCGGGAGACGGCCGAACAGAGCGAAACGGCCCAGTTGCAACGCCATGGCCCCGGCTTCCCGCTATTCCACCTGTTTCCAGTCATCCCCACATTCGATACGGGGGAACAACTGCTGGAGACCGATGCGGATCGGCCCCAGAACGAACCGAAATATCGGGCGGCAGCCAAGTCGTTGGCGATTGTCGGGCAGACGGCCTTGATCCTCGGCTTGATCCTGATCGGGCTGTACCATTTCAACAGTTTTGCCATCGGTATCGGGATGGCCACCATCTACCTGATGCTGCCCTACACGACCCTATACACAGGAGCCGTCTTGCACGTGCTGCCAGGTGCCCTGTTGGTGTGGGCGGTGGTCTGCTTCCGTAAGCCGTGGATCGCCGGAATTTTCATCGGGTTGGCGACCGGCGTCTCCTATTATCCCCTCTTCCTGTTGCCCCTGTGGATCAGTTTTTACTGGGAAAACGGGGTCAAGCGGTTTGTCACGGGCGTCGTCGTTGCGCTGTCGGTCTGCATTGGCGGCTTGCTGATGACCTCATCCGACCTGTCTCATTTTGGTAGCCAGTTACAGGCAACCTTCGGGTTCTGGTTGCCGATGATGGATGGCCTGGAAGGCATATGGGGCCTGGGCTGGAACCGCTCCTATCGGTTGCCGATTCTGGTAGCGTTTTTTCTGTTCTGCATTTCCTTTGTCTTCTGGCCGATCCGCAAGGACCTGGGGACCCTGATCGCCTGCAGCTGCGCGATCATGATTGGGGTTCAGTTCTGGCATGGCTTTGGAGGCGGCCTGTTCATGGCTTGGTATTTGCCGGCCGCACTCATGATCTTCTTTCGCCCGGCGATGGAAGGTCGTGTGGCCAGCGTCGAACTGCGGAATTACCGAAAAGCCCAGCCGTTGGAATCCCCGGAAGACCTGTAGCCTTCCCCCAGATCAAAGTCTTCCCGCTGCCGAGGCCCCGGGCGGCCGTTGCGACTGTACCATTTGTGCCGATTCGGGCAGTCATTCAGGCCGGCTGAGGGGCTCGCTCCACCTTCGGGACGCGTCTTAATCGTCATAACAGGCCAACCATTGGCTGGGGGGTGCGTCTCTGGTCGATCAAGACGGAGGTTGGTTGTTGTATGTCCTCTGTCCTCTCGATTCCATGAAACGATTCCTCAAGACATTAGTGTTGGCCTTACTGCTGGTTGCAGGTGCCTGGGCTCTGTATCATCGCGACGAGATTCACAGCGTCTCGGACGCTCTTTCACTGGCCCGCCAGCACTTCATCGAAGAGGCAGGGATCGAATCGAGCCTGGAAGAGGAAGCTCCCTTGACGCAACCTTCGTCGAGCCAGCTTTCCTCCACCCCGGTTGCCGAGGACCAGCCGGCCCTGCCACGTGCGGCCATCCCTTTCCGGCAGGTGTCTATCAACAGTGCTTCCAGCGCGCCGGCCGCCATCGAGGGGGAAACGATTCGGGTCGCCAGTTTCAAGATTCATGGCAAGGGAAAACTGAACGATCGCAAACGTATCCAAAACCTGTCTGAGATTATCAGGCAGTTCGACGTGGTGGCCATCCAGGATGACGATCAACTCGACATGACCAGCCAAATCGTCAATTATCTGAACCAGAATAACCTCGGTAATTACCGATTCGTCGACCGACGCGACCGCAATCGGACGTTTGCCATCGTATTTGATCAGGACTCGATTGCACTGGACCATTCCCACTGGTACTCGGTCAACGATCCGGATCGCCTGTTGACCCACGAACCGCTCGTGGCCTGGTTTCGGGCCAGGAATGCACCCGCGGACGAGGCGTTTACCTTTACCCTGGCCAACCTGGAACTGGATGCAGAAAAAGCGGAGCAGGAGCTGGGTCACCTGGCCGACCTCTTCCTGGCGATTCGCGAGGACGGCCGTAGCGAAGATGATGTGCTGATCGCCGGTAATTTCAAATGCGGCGACGAAGTGCTGGTGGAAACCAAGGGGTCGGACCTGCTGAACTGGGTGGTTGCCGGCAGGGCGACCAACACGGAAAGCACCGCTCAGATGGACAACATCATTTTCAATCGCCAGGCGACGGTCGAGTACACGGGCAAAAGCGGCGTTTACGATTTCATGAGCCGTCTTAACACGACCCTGGCCAGCGCTCTGACCATCTCCAAATCGATGCCGGTCTGGGGCGAATTTTCGGTTCGCGAAGGAGAATCTTCAGGACGGATTTCGTCCACGTCGGACAGCCCTTACCGGATCGAATGAGCGAGCTTCCTTCCTGTCGGGGTTGCCTTGTACGACCGGGTGTCGCCCGGCCAGCGACCTGCCCGATCGTCCACAGGACCCGCAAATTGCGCCCGTAGACAATCCGCGGGTTTTTTATCTCGCATCTGATCCGCCATTCCGTACCATGGAGTAGTGGGCCGGTTATGGCTGGCCCGCTGGATGATTGAATCCCGCTCCCAGAAAAACCGGAAGACGATTTGAATATTTCGTGCAGTCATTGCGGAGGACGGTTCTCCATTACGGCTGACCAGCTTGGCCGACAGGGCCAGTGTCCGCATTGCCGAGCCACGGTGATGCTGCCCCGTAAAAACCAAGGTCAAGTGCGAGAGTACCGATCCCTCCCACGGCCGAATCGATGGGTCGAGAGCGCGCTCATCGGGTTTGGGGCGGTCGGAATCAATCTGGTGATCCTGATCGTGTTCACCATGGTCCCGTGGGCCGAGTTCGACGGCCGCCCGGCGCCGGGAGGGGAAGCGGTGTGGATCGGGTCGTTGCCACGACAATCGCTAACGGATGATGTGGAGCGTCAATTTGAGTCGTTCGAGCTGGAACACTCGGAACGGGAACGACTGGCCGAATCGATGGACAGCCGGCCGATCATCACGATGTCGACCGGCCGGTTCAGTGAAAGTCAGGGTGACCAACCACTCGATTCACCCAGTGGAGGCGGCCAGGTCCCGCTTGAGCTCAACTTTCCAGCGGAGCCGACTCTGCTGGAAACCAACCCGGAGAATTTTCAGGATCTTTTAACGCGTCTGAACAAGGTCGGGCTGGATATTGTCATTACGTTTGACAGTACCGGCAGCATGCAGGGTGAGATTGACCAGGTGAAAGACCAGATTGAGCGGATCGGCGGTGTCCTGTTCCGGTTGGTACCGAAAACGAGGATTTCGATCTGTACGTATCGCGATCAGGGCGATGCGTATGTCGTCAAGGGTCTGCCCTTGACGGACAACCTGGGTGAGATCGTTCTCTTTCTGCGGGATGTCCAGGCTTCGGGTGGAGGAGACGACCCGGAGGCCGTCGATGACGGCCTGCAATGGTCGATCGAAAAGAACCCATTTCGCCCCAGAGCCCGCAAAGTAGTTCTGCTGTTTGGCGATGCCCCGCCCCGGGCATCCCGCCTGCTACAGTGCCAAAAAATGGTATCCGATTTTCGAAATGCGGGCGGGGTTGTCAGCACGGTGACCTGTCGCAAGCCGGATCGAATGGATGAGTTTGTTTCGATTGCACAGATCGGCCGAGGAGAGGCGTTTTTGACACAGGACGAGCAGCAGCTCATGAGCCAGCTGATCGTCCTCGTCTTTGGCAGCCAACACCGGGCCAAGGTCCTGGAGGCGTTCGATCTGTTACAGCCACGCCTGGGCCGGTAGCAAGCCGCCCATTTTAACCCGTTTATTGATCCCACCCGTCAATTTACGGCCCCCGTGGCGGTAAACACGGAATATGCCAGTCGTAATCATCTGCCCGACAAGTATATTGGTAGGATTCCATTCCACGAGCCAATTCCTGTCCTTTGCCCGAGACGATGAGCAATTCCTATCAACTGACCCATCTCAAGCAGCTGGAAGCTGAATCGATTCATATCATCCGCGAGGTAGTCGCTGAATTCAGTAACCCCGTCATGCTGTACTCGATCGGGAAAGACTCATCGGTCATGGTTCACCTGGCCCTCAAGGCATTCTACCCGGCCAAACCACCGTTCCCGTTGATGCACGTCGACACCTTGTGGAAATTCCAGGAGATGTACAAGTTCCGCGAAGAATACGCCAAACAGGAGCTGGGCCTGGAAGTCATCACGCACGTCAACCAGGCCGGGGCGGCCCTGGGGCTGGACCCCCTGGTAGCCAGTGGCAAGCACACCACCGTGATGAAAACCGAAGGGCTCAAGCAGGCGCTCGACCAACACCAGTTCGATGCGGCCTTTGGGGGTGCTCGGCGGGACGAGGAAAAATCGCGAGCCAAAGAGCGGGTTTACTCGTTCCGGGATCGCAATCATCGCTGGGACCCAAAAAACCAGCGACCCGAACTCTGGAACCTCTACAACTCAAGGGTCAACAAAGGCGAGAGCATCCGGGTGTTTCCCTTGTCCAACTGGACGGAGCTCGATGTCTGGCAGTATATCCACCTGGAAAAGATCCCGATTGTCCCGCTCTATTTTGCTGCCCGGCGACCGGTGGTGATGAGGGACGGCGTGATGATCATGGTGGATGATGATCGTTTGACATTGGAGCCGAACGAGCAACCGGAAGAAAAGATGGTTCGTTTCCGCACGTTGGGCTGTTACCCGCTGACAGGAGCCGTTGAGTCAGAAGCAACCACATTGCCGGAGATCATCCAGGAAATGTTGTTGGCCACGACTTCCGAGCGGCAGGGCCGCGTCATTGATAATGATGACGAGGGGACCATGCAGCAAAAGAAAGAAGAAGGCTATTTTTAAGACAACCGTTCATTCGGCCGAATGACGGAATTTTTGAGGTTGCCCCCTGGGGCCTGCTTGTTGAAAGAACGTAGACGTGTCACATCAATCGGATCTTATCGCATCGGACATCGACGCTTACCTGGCGCAGCACGAGCAGAAAGAGCTGTTGAGGTTTTTAACCTGTGGTAGTGTCGACGATGGCAAAAGCACCTTGATTGGCCGATTGCTGTACGATTCCAAGATGATTTACGAGGATCAGCTCGCCAAGATCGAAAAGGAATCGGTCACCCACGGCACGACCGGAGGTTCGTTTGACCCGGCTCTGTTGACCGATGGGCTAAAGGAAGAGCGCGAGCAAGGGATCACGATCGACGTGGCGTATCGATATTTTTCCACGGCCAAGCGCAAGTTCATCATTGCCGACACGCCGGGACATGTTCAGTACACGCGGAACATGGCGACCGGTGCCTCGACAGCTGACCTGGCCGTGATCCTGATCGACGCCCGCAAAGGGGTGTTGGAACAGACGAAGCGACACAGTTTTATCGCCTCGCTACTGGGTATCAAGCATGTCCTGGTGGCCGTCAACAAGATGGACCTCGTCGATTTTGATGAACAGGTTTTCGAACAGATACAGAAAGAGTACCGGGAATTTGCCTCCCGCCTTGATAGTACCGACCTGCACTTCATTCCGATTTCTGCCCTGGAGGGGGATAACGTCGTCAACTTGAGCGAGCGCTCGCCCTGGTACAAGGGAAGCACGTTGATGAATTTCCTGGAGAGCGTTTACATCGGCTCCGACCGCAACCTGGAGGATTTCCGGTTTCCCGTTCAGCATGTGTTGCGGCCCAACCTGGATTTCCGCGGCTTCTCCGGAACAGTCTCTTCCGGGATCATTCGCAAGGGCGACGAAGTGATGTCGCTCCCTTCACGGAAAACGAGCCGTGTCAAGGATATTGTGACCTTTGATGGCAGCCGGGACGAAGCGTTTGCGCCGCTGAGTGTCACGTTGACGCTGGACGACGAAATCGATATTAGCCGGGGCGATATGCTGGTCCGACCGGGCAACGTCCCGAAGACGGAGCAGAAATTTGACGCCATGATCGTCTGGATGGCCGAACAGCCGATGATGCCCGGCAACCAGTACCTGTTCAAACACACCACCAAGACGGTCCCCGGCTCGATCACCACCCTGCGTTACCGCGTGGACGTCAACACGATGCATCGTCAGCCCTCGCCGGCCCTTGAACTGAACCAGATCGGCCGAGTGAATGTCTCGTTGAACCAGCCGGTTTTCTTTGACCGATACCGAAGGAACAAGTCGACAGGTGCGTTCATCGTGATCGACCGAATCACCAACGTGACGGTCGCCGCCGGCATGATCCTGGACCGTCGGACGAGTGAAGATGAGGCCGGGCATTGGGACGAAGAGCCGCGCAGCGAATCATTGACCCGAGAAATCAGCAACGTCTCTTCCCAGGAGCGGGTAGCCCGCTATGGCCAGAAGCCGGTCACTATCCTGCTGACCGGTTTACCAGGCGCAGGGAAATCTTCGACCGCCTACGGTTTGGAGCGGAAGTTGTTTGACAGGGGTCGCAGCGCGGTGGTCATAGACGGGCAGAACATGCGTCTGGGGATCAGCCGGGACCTCGGTTTCAGCGCATCCGATCGTTCAGAAAACCTGAGACGCGCGGCTGAATTTGGCAAGCTGATGAATCACAACGGTCTGCTCTGCATCTTGGCTCTGGTGGCGCCGAGCGAGGAGGCGAGAGAAAAAGCGGCCGAGGTAATTGGCGGAGACCATTTCCTGGTGGTTCACCTGAAAGCTTCGGCCGAAGTTTGTGCGGCCAGGAACCAGGAAGCTCGTGATGGAGAGACAACGGAACGGGCCGAGCTTGATTACCAGGAACCGGCCCAGGCTGACCTGGTACTCGATACCGAACAGTTGGACACGGTCGAGTGTGTCGATGCCATCATCCAGTTGCTGGAATCGAAAGAGCACATTCAATAACCTGAGCCTCGCCGGGTAGCGCATGGAAATTGCCAGCGGTCCTCCGTTCAAGCCGTTACGTTTTATGCGGGATCCCCACCTGCAGACGATCGCAGCCGTGTTCCTCCGCGGCCAAGCGGACCGGGAAGTTGCCAGCCGGCAAGTAGTCAACCTGTCGGATGCGGACCGGCTGGTCGTTCATGACAATGTTCCGGAGCGATGGAATCCGGGGTCTCGTATCGCCATTCTGATGCACGGTTTGTGCGGCAGCCACGCCTCGCCCTACATGGTTCGAACGGCGCGCAAGTTGCGCGCCCTGGGCGTGCGCACGGTGCGGGTCGACTTCCGCGGGCAGGGTGACAGCGCCCTGATTTCGCAGCATCATCTCCATGCGGGTTGCAGTCAGGATCTGAGGGACGTGGTTCAACACGTTCATCGAGCCAGCCCCGCATCACCCGTCAGTCTGGTTGGCTTTTCCCTGGGGGGCTCGATCCTGCTCAAGGCACTGGGTGAGTGGTCGTCGGACGGTCCCGGCTTTGTGGATTCGGCGGTGGCCGTATCGCCACCGGTGGACCTGGCCTGGAGCTGCGCCAATCTGCAATTCCACGGCAACCGAATTTACGATTACTATTTCGTCCGGACGATCAAGCAGAACCTGGCGGTCCGTCGGCGGAGGGTAGCCGGGTTGGTCGACAATCATGTGCATCCACTTCCCCATCGCCTGGTCCATTTCGATGACCAGTTTACCGGGCCCGTTTGGGGTTTTCGGGGCGCGCGAGATTACTATGAACAATGCAGTTCCGGTCCGCTCCTGGGCCAGGTCCGGGTGCCGACGGTCATCCTGGCTTCGCGAGATGATCCGGTCGTGCCCTTTGAGATGTATTCCCATTGGCCGATGTCACCCCAAATCCGACAGGTCACCACTCGTTACGGCGGGCACTTGGGTTTCCTGGGCCGCGCTGGACCCGACCCGGATGGTCACTGGATGGATTGGCGAATTTGTGACTGGATTGGTGCCGCCAAATGACAGGTAATCAAATGCACTTCCTTGTGTCGGGCCGAGCCAACTGACAAAATAGAAACAAATTCTTTCCTGACTGAGGCGGTTTGTTATGCGTTCCTGTTTCCAATATGTCCTGGCCGGGCTGATTGCCTGTTTGATCGTTGTCTCGGACCCGCTGCCAAGTCAGGCGGAAGATTGGCCCCGTTTCCGTGGGCCGAATGGGACGGGCCAGTCGCAAGCGACCGGTCTACCGCAGAAGTGGACGGCCAATGATTACCGTTGGACGCAAAAATTGGTTGGCTCTGGCTCCAGTGCCCCCGTCATTTGGGGCAACCGGCTGTTTGTGACGAGCTGTGATTCCGAAACGGCCGAATTTTTTGTTGAATGCCTGGATGTCAACACGGGTCAACAGGCCTGGAAAACCAGTTTTTCTTCCGAACCATACCGGATCCATCGTCGCAACAGTTACGCATCGAGTACGCCGGCTGTGGACCAGGACCACCTGTACGTCACCTACGCCAGTCCGGATCACACCTACCTGGTCGCCCTGGACCATCAAGGCAAGGAAGTTTGGCGCCGCGACTTTGGACGCTGGGTCTCCCAGCACGGGTTCGGCGCTTCACCGATGGTTTACCGGGACAAGGTGGTCCTGATCAATTCCCAGCAAGCGGAACGCTTGCCGGCCGATGCCGAGCCAGGCCAGAGCCGGGTGATTGCCGTGGATCGGTTGACCGGCAAAGACGTTTGGACCACCGAGCTGGCAAGCACCCGGGCAAACTACTCGGTGCCCTGTGTCTTTTCGCTCGACGGCCGAGACCAGTTAATCGCCTGCAGCACGGCCGAAGGTTTTTTCAGTCTGGACCCGGAAACGGGACAATTCAACTGGAAGATGCCGGCCTTCAAGATGCGGACGGTCGCTTCGCCCGTACTGGAGGGGAACCTTGTGCTGGGCAGCACGGGCTCCGGGGGCGGCGGCAATTACCTGGTGGCTGCTCGACTCGGTGATCAGGGGGCGGAGAAGCTGTTCGAGGTTACCCAGGCGGCCAACTATGTCCCCTGCCCGATCGTTTGCAACGGTCTGGTGTTCCTGTTCTCAGACAAGGGGATCGCCTCCTGTGTCGATCCTGCTTCGGGTGAAGTGGTTTGGAAGAAACGGGTGGCCAAGGGGTTTTCCGGATCGCCGGTCGCCACGGCCGAGCATGTCTACGTGACGGCCGAGTCGGGCGATGTGCTGGTGCTGCCCGCCTTGCGAGATTTTCAGGAGCCGACGATCAATCCGCTCGGCGAGGAGTCCCGGTCGACCCCTGCCATTGCCAACGGCTGCCTCTTTTTTCGAACGGACACCCAGTTGTTCTGCCTGGGAAAAGCTGCAACGGATTGAACCTTGATGACCCACAGTGGAGCTGCAAACCGCGTGTCGCGCTGGTCGTTTTGGGTCGATGTGGGAGGTACGTTTACCGACTGCCTGGCCGAATCACCCGCAGGCGATTGCCTCGCTACCAAAGTTCTCAGTTCGGCAGTGACGCGGGGCATTTTGCGGGAACGGGTCGAGGGGAATCAGTTTCCAGGGCTGGAACAAAGCGAAAAGTCGAACGGTTTTTGGAATGGCGCGACGGTCCGGTTTTTGGACGACTCAGGAAATTCGTTCTGCCGGGCAACCGTGGTCGATTTTCGGCAAGGCCTGTTTGGATGTGATGCCCTGCCACCGCTGCCGGCAGGCACCCGCTACGAATTACACCCTGGCATCAGCGCGCCGCTGCTGGCCATTCACAGCATGCTTAATTTACCAATCGCGCAACCACTGCCCGATTGCGACTTGTACTTGGGTACAACCCGGGGGACCAACGCCCTCTTGACTCGCACAGGGGCCAGGACAGCCCTGGTCACCACCGCGGGCCTGGGAGACCTGCTGCTGATTGGTGATCAGGCTCGGCCCGATCTTTTTCAGTTGGAGATTGTCAAGCCGGCTCCGCTGTTCGAATCGACGATTGAGATCGACGAACGGATTCTGGCCGATGGCACGGTCGAGCGATCGCCGGACCTGGCAGTGGTTCACCGGCAGATGTCGGGATTGCGCCAGGCCGGCATTCAATCGGTGGCGATCTGCCTGATGAACAGTTACCAGTGGCCGGACCACGAACGGCAAGTGGCCCGGGTGGCGGAAGAGGTCGGCTTTGAATCGGTCCGAGTGAGCAGTCAGTTGGCCCCTTCGATCAAGATCGTTTCCCGCGGGGAAACCTGTGTGTTGGATGCCTACTTGAATCCGGTGATCAGCAGTTACCTGGACGAAATCCAGGCCCGTCTCAGCCGGCAGAGTCGTTTGCGACTGATGACGTCCTCGGGGGGCCTCGTTTCGAGGGAACGCTTCTCCGGCAAAGAGAGTGTTCTCTCCGGCCCGGCCGGCGGTGTCGTCGGGGCAGCCCGGGTTGCCGAACAGTTCGGTTTCAGCCGGGTGATCGGTTTTGACATGGGGGGGACCAGTACGGATGTCTCTCGCTATGACGGTTGTTTTGAACACGAATTTGAATCGCGCAAGGCAGGTGTCCGCATCGTATCACCCGTCCTGGCCGTCGAAACGGTCGCGGCCGGTGGTGGTTCTATCTGTTGGTTCGACGGCAAAAGGATGCAGGTCGGTCCGGCCAGTGCCTCGGCCGACCCGGGGCCCGCCTGTTATGGTGGTGGCGGGCCGCTGACAATCACCGATATCAATCTGTTCCTGGGCCGAGTGGCGCGCCAGGAATTCCCGATCCCGCTGGATGAACAGGCGGTTCAGCACCGCCTGTTGGAAGTTCACCAGGCTGTGCAGCAGGCCGGCTTTGATTTGACGATCCGACAAATGGCCGAAGGTTTCCTGGAGATTGCCAACAATAATATGGCATCAGCCATTCGCAGCATTTCGGTTTCCCGGGGATACGACCCAGCGGACTACCTGCTGGTTTCCTTCGGCGGTGCCGGCTCCCAGCACTGTTGTGCCGTTGCCGATAAATTGAAAATCCGCCGGATCCTGGATCATCCGCAATCCAGCATTCTGAGTGCGGTCGGGATCCAGCTGGCGGATCAATCCGGGTATGCCAGCCGTTCGGTGTTGCAGCTCCTGTCCCAATGGGGCCCGGACCAGCGGCGAGCCGTATTCGGGGAGTTGCGCGACTCGGTAACCGGCAGACTGGTTCGTGATGGCAATCCAGAGGATGCGGTGGTCTGCAAAAACCAGCTTGACCTGCGGTATGCGGGTACGGATCCTTGCCTGACGATTACCGAAGGGGAAGACGGTGATTTTCAATCCCGTTTCGAGTCAACCCACAGAAGGTTGTACGGCTACACCCAGTCCCGGCCGATTGAGGTAGTGACGGCCCGCGTGGAGGGGTTGGTGCGGGGCGCTCCCTTGCCCAATTTGGAATCCCAATCGGTGGAGGCACCCCAGACCGGGGGTATCGCGCCGAACGAGCCGATTCGGTTTGATGAGATTGTCGCCGGTGACCCCATCCCGGGGCCCGCCATGATTGTTCACCCGTTCAAGACCACCGTGGTGGATCCGGGCTGGGTGGCAGTCGGTCAGTCCAATGGCAGCCTGTTGCTGCAAAGGGTGGACGATCTCGAACCGGCGGTGGACGGGAGCAGCCCGAAATCGGTGGCCCAGCCAAACCCGGTTCAGCTGGAGATATTCAATAGTCATTTTTCTGCCATTGCCAGGCAGATGGGAATCGCGCTGAGGAAAACGTCGACCAGCGTCAATGTCAAGGAACGCCTCGATTTCAGCTGCGCCGTGTTTACCCGCCAGGGTGACTTGGTCGTCAACGCGCCTCATATCCCCGTGCACCTGGGGGCGATGAGCGAGACGGTTCGTTCGACGATCCGGCTCAACCCGGAGGTCCAGCCTGGTGATGTGTTTCTGACCAATGATCCGTACCAGGGGGGATCCCACCTGCCTGATGTGACAACGGTGACCCCCGTATTTGAACCGTCGACCGGAGACTTGATCTTCTGGGTGGCCAGCCGGTCTCACCATGCTGAAATTGGCGGCAAGGCTCCTGGCTCGATGCCTGCCGATGCGCATGTCCTGGGAGAAGAGGGTGTGCTGATCCAGAATTTCAAGTTGATTTCTGGTGGGCAGGAACGCTTCGATGAGCTGCGCCAGCTGTTGACGGCGCCCCCGTATCCGTCCCGCTCGCCGGATGACAATATCGGCGACATTGCGGCCCAAGTGGCCGCCAATCGTCGAGGTCAGAACGACCTGTTGCAACTGGTGGCTCAATATTCTCTGGGCCAGGTAGAACAGTACATGCAGTTCATGCAGCAAGCGGCCGAAGCGAAAGTCCGTGGGGCCCTGCAAGAGCGTTTCCAGTCCGGGACTTACCGGTTTCGGGATTCGATGGACAACGGGGCCGTCATCCGGGTGGAGATCCGGATCGAAGGGGACGACCTGACGATCGATTTTGCCGGTACCGACCCTGTGTGCGAGGACAACCTGAACGCCAACCGGGCGATTGTCTCGGCCGCCGTGATGTATGTCATGCGCTGTCTGATCGATGAGGATATCCCGCTTAACCAGGGCGTCCTCAGCCCGGTGACGATCCGATTGCCGAACTGTTTCTTGAACCCGGTTCCCGCTGCAGATCCCCGGCAGAGCCCGGCCGTGGTCGGTGGCAATGTGGAAACGTCGCAGCGGGTGGTCGATGTTCTGCTCGGGGCGCTGGGGCTCGCTGCGGCCAGCCAGGGGACGATGAACAACTGGTTGATGGGTGATGAAACGTTTGGCTATTACGAAACGGTTTGTGGAGGCTCGGGGGCGACTCCCCAGGCCGACGGTGTCGATGCCGTGCATACGCATATGACCAACACGCGGCTGACCGACCCCGAAATTCTGGAACAGCGTTACCCGGCTATCCTGCGGGAGTTTTCGATTCGCCAGGACAGTGGTGGTCACGGTCGTCACCGGGGGGGTGACGGCATTTGCCGCGAGATTGAATTTCGCCGGCCGTTGACCGTTTCCCTGTTGACCAGTCGCCGCAATACCGAGCCATTTGGGATCGCCGGGGGCCAGCCGGGCCAGTCGGGTGTGAACCAGGTGATCACGGCCGAGGGAAACGTCCGGCAACTACCCAGCCAGTGTGAAGTTGACGTATCGGCCGGCGACCGGCTGGTCCTGCAGACGCCCGGCGGAGGGGGCTACGGTTGCAGTGACGAAACTAGCGGTCGGTCGGACTCTGAAACAGACCGACCTCCGGTTGAATAAGATGCGCCTGGATTGACTGCAGGTTCTTCTTGAGGTGCGAGAGCATCTCGGCATCCCGGTAGGTACCCACAATCGCGCCCCCACTGCCACAGTACTTGGCGCTGGCACCCGCCGCGCGGGCCTGTTCCACCAGCCGTACGTGTTCCGGGTGGAGCTGGCACAACTGGTGGCGCAAATCAAAATTCTGGTTGATCAACTGGGCAACAAGTTCATGATCGTTTTCCAACAGGGCGGCACGGCCCTGCTCGGCATAGTCGGCGAACTGTTTCATCGCCTCGACCACGGCGGGATCACCTGCCTCGAACCGCCGTTTGAGATCGTTGTGGAACACCTCGGTTGGCTGGCCTTTGTCGGTAAAAAAGGCGACATACAGATGGGGGAGCAGTGCGGGATCGAGCCGTTCGTATTTTCCATAGGACAGCCCTCGTTCGGTCTGCATTTGCGACTCGGTAAAATCCATGAACACGAGACCTTCATACGCCTGGATGACCCGGTCCTGCAAGCCGGCCGGTATGCCCAGGTCGGCTTCCACGCTCAAGGTCAGTGATGCCAGCAGTTGTGGCTCCAGCGAGACGTGGTACCAGTCGGCCAGCCCCCGCAACGCGGCCGTGATAATAGCGCTGGAACCGGCCAAGCCGACTTGGCGGGGGATATTGCTGTGGTACTGGATCCGGAAGTTTTCTCCGTCGATATCGGAGTCGGCCAGGCAGAATTCGTAGAATCGTTTGATCGACGCCTTGAGCAGCCGAACTCCCCCGTAATAGCCCTCATGCTGGACGCGGCCAGCCAACTGCTCGATCCCTTCAAATTCCAGCCCCTCATGAGGCGCGGGCTGAATGGTGAGCCGCTCGGCCGAAGCGATATCGACCTGGGCAGAAAAATCGCCGACGATCAGGGAGATTGTCTTGCCATGATAACCATCAGAGGGATTGCCCAGCAGTCCCGCCCGCGCGTAGCCGCGACGACTAATCTGTTTCACGTTGCGATCCTGCTTCCCGGCCTGCCCGTTTGACCACCTCGCGCAAACGCGGGTCGGCCAGGGCGAAATGGATAAAGGACTCAGTGTAGGATTCCAGGTTCCCCATGTCAAAACGGCGCTCGCCCGTTTCCAGCTGTACCCCCCAGGCCCGGGCTCCCGAATGGATCATCTGCCGGATGGCATCGGTCAACTGGATTTCATTGTTCTTGCCCCGCGCGGTGCTGCGCAGGGCATCAAAAATCTGTGGGCTGAAAACGTAACGGGCGGCCACGGCCAGGTTGCTGGGCGCTACCGAGGGACTTGGTTTTTCAACCAGGTCAGCCAGTTGAAAGACGGAATCATCCGACAACGGGTCGGCAATCCCAAACCGGTCGACCTTGTCGGGTGATACCGATTCAAAGGCGATCACAATATCGGCCTCGTGCTGGTCATACAGGTCAATCATTCGCTGGACGACACCCCCGCGGGAAGGCGAATCGATAACACAATCCCCCAGGGCCACAACCACGGGTTGCCCGGCCGCCAGGGATTCTCCCACGGCGACAGCGTGTCCGAGGCCCAGCTGTTCGGTTTGGATGGCCGTTTCCAACTGCATGGCGGCTGCTGGAGATTGAGACCAGAGCTGCTCGACCAGTTCAGGTTTTCCCGTTTCCTGCAGGTGACGTTCCAGCGCCGCATCCTGCTGGAAACAATCGGCAATGGTGGATTTTGCTGGTGATGTGACCAGGATGGTCCGTCGCACACCAGACAGCCACAACTCTTCGAGGACATATTGCAGGGTCGGCTTGCCCGCCAGAGGGAGAAGTTCCTTGGCAATGGCCTGGGTGAGCGGCAACAATCGCGTTCCCAGTCCTGCTACGGGGACAATGGCCGTATCGATCACCATGGAGAGACTACCGGTTCAGCAAACGGGTACAAAGATGACATTCTAGATGAAAATGTTCCAGAAAAAAGTAGCGGGCAATATTCGGCGGTCCAGCCAGGCATTAGGGAGCCAATGTCGATTGCAGGCGATCCAGGTTGTGCTTCAGTTGATCTATCAGCTGGGCATCCGGCTCATCGAAAAATTGAATGAACACCTTCACGTAAACACGTTTGGAGAGGAACATGTCGACCAAGGCGGGCGAACCCCAAGTGGGGAAATGCCCCAACGGGTCGGACGAGAGCCGGTCAGCGGACGAGAGTTCCTTGATGAACAGCAGGCCCTGTTCGCCACTCTCTTTCGATAACTTGATCTGCGCCACGCCGCCGTCGAACGCAACCTCCTCAACACTCCAGTCGCGCCGCTTTTGTTCGGCCGCCGGATCTGCCCAGCGACCCTCCAGTTCCGATGCGGAGACAAGGCACTGAAGGCCATCGTAGTAATAGTGCCAGCGGTGCTCCAGGGCGCCGGTGGCACTGGTCCGGTTTCGCCGTTTCGTTTCCTGGCGAATCAGGTCGGTCGCCGGCTCCACTCGGAAGTCATCCTTTTCGATTGCAGGGGGGAGCTGGGCCAAGGCCGGTTTCTCAACTGCCAGGAAGCGGGCAAACCCGATGCCCCCCAGCAGGATGGACAGGAGGGTGCAGGCGACCCACCGTTTGCCCGGCTCGCCAGGTGAGTCGGGGCGACGACGGTTCGGTTCCTGCGGGAGACGGCTGGCCAAGCACCGGTTCCAGAAGCGCCCCGAGCGGGCGACCAGGTCCGAAGAGGAGTCCAGGCTTTCTCTGGTGACTGGCCCCAACCAAAAGGCAAGGAACTGATCGGTCGATATGATCAACAACACAGTGAGCAAGACAATCAGCGCTTCGATCAACGAGGCGGATTCTGCAGTTACATCGACCAGGAGTAACTGGAAGCAGACCCCCAGGGTGACCAGGAACAACGTTTGCCCAAATACGGACCAGAAACCAACCGCCACACAGAGCAGGAACGCGTGAAACAGCCTTCGCGCATACAGCCCGATCAGGGTCAGCCCAATCGCCAGCAGGAACGGAACGCCCAGCAAGGAGCCGATCGAAAAATCGAGTGGCATGATCCGCAGATCGTCATTGATCCGAAAGGGGATTGATTCGTCAGCAATCAGGATGCCGGGAACGCGCAGGATCTGTTCACCGCAATAGAACCCCCACAGGCCCAGGCGGTCGTTGATCGCCATGTCGATCGAAAACAGAGGGAGCAGCAGGGCTAAAAGAGGCAAAACGACACCCCCGTACAAACGCTTGCCATCTTCGCCACGAATACCATTTTCAATTGCCAAAAAGAAACCGACCAGCGCGGCAGCCAGCAACCAGGGATCGGCAAACACCAGCAGCAAGGCGTTGCAGACTAAAGCGCCGGTGAGGTACCAGGCGGTGGGCCGATCAAAATGGAAGGAGGCTCGTTTCTTGAAATTCTGAAACAGGCGAACAGCCAGAATCAGACCGCTGCCGGCCAACACATAAGGAATGCTTTCGTAGCCGGCGCGGGAGAGAAGGATCCACCAGTAAATCGAGGAGAAGAGCAGCTGACACAAGGCGGCTATCCCGATCAGCATCAGGGGGACGCGATGGTGCTGCGATTCGTTATTTGATTGTTCAGGCATCAATACGAACGGGTTGGATGGTTGGATCGTTGCGGGTGAGGCCCCGTGGCCCGGCACCGGTCAGGGAGTGCTTGCGTCCTGGGTCTCGGTCGGTGGAATCGCCTCGACCACTTGGCTGCCGGCGCGCTTGCTCAGGAATTCCTCGCGCAGAAGTTCACGTACGACCAGGAAATGACTGCGGATTTCGTCCATTGCCTGCTGGGAAAATTCTCCGTACTGGGACACAAAAGCCTGGGTCTGGTAAGTCTCGCTTTGAAACAGACTGCCACGAATTCGGTGGTTCAACCGATTCTGCGCCCGGATAAAGAACGAGTTCAACGTACCCCAGTTGCGGGGCGCCCACATCGGGTCACCAAATGCGTCAAAGAGGCTAAACAGCAGGAAGCCATATTCCCCCGTGTCCTTGCGGAAATGCGCCTCGATATAGGGCCATTGAACGGTCTCGCCGTCGACCTCGATGCTGCTGTACAGCAACTTGCGTTTCGTCAATGTCCAGCCCGTGTTTCGATAGCATGTTGTCAATTCATGCCAGCCGGGAAAGGTTTGGTCCATGGAAATGGTTGAGCGAAGACGCCGCACGGGCGTTTCGTAAATCCAGGTATCCGAGCGCAAGCCGAGGTCGCTTCCCCGCGAGCGGTTTTGCGGCCGGTAATCAATTTGCGTCCAATTCAAATCTTCACCGTTGGGACCCATCGTTGACATTGTTTCGGGCAGGTCGTCCTGAGAGAACGGTTTGGTCACATCCGTCGAGAAAAATTGAACACTGTACTTCGGCCGGGAATAGGAACGAACCACATCGACAAACTGGAAGGCTCCGGCCAGCAACATCAGAATGGCGGCTGACCAGATCGCATACAGGCCGAGCATGGAAATGGATCGTCGCCCCGTCTTTCGTTTGCGACCGGAGGGGTTGTCCGTTTGAGGTTCGGTGAGGCTTGACCAGAGGGAGCTGAGCAATCGGGTTATGCGCCCCTTTTTCTGTTCCGGGTTGTTGCCGGGCCCGAACAGGAATAGAAGCACCTGGTCGGTACTGAGCAACAGCAGGATACCAAGCGTCAACGTACCATAGCCGAGTAATTCGTGCTGGAACCCGGTCGACAGGTCCAGGCCCCACCAGTAATCGGCAACCGGGATCATGATGATCCGAATCGAGTTCATGAAAATGGCCCAGACCACGGCCGCCGCGATCAAAACCAGGCTGCGAAACATGGGCCGCCGCTCCCAGATGACAAACACGACGGCCACGAACAGCAAGGTAAAAAACGACTGGACGCCACTGCAGGCGTTCTCGATGTTGTACATGCGGCTGCCCGGGATTTCGATCAACGTTCCCGACAGGTGGTGGTTCATCCCGAAAATATCCAGCGTGGCGCTGGTCACCGAGGCGCTGATCCGCTGCAGCCAGTTGATGAGCGTGTAGTCACCGCCGCTCGGAATGATCAGTGCGACGTACAGAGGAAGCGACGCGACGGCCATCCCGCGACCCGTTTCCGAATCGATGGTCCTGGCAAACAGGCTGGACGTCAACAACATCACGCTCAGGGCGGAAAACCAGGGGGTCAGGAAGATGTAACCTGCCAGGCAGCAGATAATTCCCATGGCAAACAGGCAAGCGCTCCAGGAGCTCCGGTAATACTTGGGCTGCTTGTCCCGAGGCCATCGGTTGTAGGCGATTAGGCAAGTTGCCAGCACGGCAAACGGTGCAAACTGGTAATGGGGACGACTCCACAGCTCGCGGGCATACAGTACGAGCATCGGCAGCTGGGCCGACATGGCAATTGCGTAAGGCACCCAGATTTTTTTCAGCCAGCGCGCGCCAAACAACTCTTCAGATTTCCGGTCAGTGTGGTCAACGGATGCGGAGGACATGGAAGATAAGCTTGGATTGATGGCGTCTCACGGGACCGGCACAACACGAACGGGGCGGCCGCGAGAAGATTGAATTTCATCTTGACAACAGTTGGACGACAGCTGGGGACCGGTTGGCGGGCAACCGTCCCGCCTGCGCCTCGGGTTATAAGCTTCCCATCTGCGTATCACGTCCATTATGCCTGCATCTTTGCCGATGTGAAACCAGAATTGAAAGCGGATCCCCTAATCGCTTTGCTTTGTTCAAACCCTGGCAACAGCCAGGATTGTTTTAGGGAATATGCGGGTTATAGCCCGTCCCCAGCGGGGCCTTAACGGCCAGTCACCGATTGTAGCGCCACGGGTTGTTGGGGTAACGGTGAATGGGCCACGGATCGAAACCGGTTTGTCGTGCGGCGATCGAAACCAGTCTGCGAAACCAAGGGTTTGTTCGCTTCACCAGGGAGGAACCGCGGGCGGTTACCGCACAGAATTTTGGCTCGCCAGCCAGGGACACTTGGAGTTACGCGGAGGGTGACTGCAGGCTGATTTTGGCCGACCAAGGCAGGTGGTCGCGATACCAGCGAACAGACGCTTCCAGGCCTTCGTCCAGTCCCGTTGTCGGGCGCCAGTCCAGCTGCTTTCCCGCCTTGGAAATATCGGCCCAGGTCGAGTCGACGTCTGCCTTGTGAAATGGCTGGTGGTTGATTCGGGCCGGCTTGCCCAACAGCGCAGCCAGCTTTTCGATGATCGTGTTGAGCGATACGGGTTGATTGCCTCCGCCCAGGTTGAAGATTTCGTAGCCGACCGGCTGTAAGGCGGCGACGGTGCCCCGCGCGATGTCGTCGACAAACGTAAAGTCCCGGGATTGTGTTCCATCCCCAAACAACTCGATCGGCTGCCCCTGGTCAATCCAGTGAATGAAACGGAAGATCGACATGTCCGGTCGACCGGCCGGTCCATAAACGGTGAAGTACCGACAAATCGAGACATCGATGCCGTACAGGAAGTGATGGGAATAAGCCATTAATTCGGCCGCTTTTTTCGAAGCGGCATAAGAGGAGATCGGTGTGTTGACGGGCAGGTCTTCCGTAAATGGCATCGACTGTCCTGCATACAACGAAGAGGTTGACGCCAACATGTATTTGCCAACGTCATGCTTGTGCATCTCTTCGAGCAGGTGCAGACTGCCCAGGGCGTTGGTTGTCATGTAGACGGTTGGGTTCTCCATGCTGTAGCGCACCCCCGCCCTGGCCGCCAGGTTGACCACCTTGTCGATCTCGTACTCCCGGAACAGGCCTGCCACCGCTTCCCGGTTTTCCAGGTCCATTGCCTGAAACGTAAACCCGGGCAACTGTTCGAGCTGTTGTAAGCGGTGCTGCTTCAGGGACACGTCATAGTACGGGTTCAGGTTGTCGATGCCGACAACCGGCCGTCCCTGTTCGATCAGCAGCGCGGCAACACGTGAGCCGATGAACCCGGCGCATCCAGTAACCAAAGTCGACTTTGTCATTTCACAGGTTTTCGCTGATAGATACTGTTAAATAAAAAATCTAAAAAATCGGGGTGCCTGCTGCAACCAACGCAGCGACACGATCGCTGCCGAGTGATTGGATCAGTTGTCGCCAGACTGTCTGGCCGGGCGCCGCCAATACTGGGACAGTTTTGAAAACGGCTTGGAGATCCGCAAGGCGAAAGGTGGTTTCATGTCGTTCTCCACCCAGGCCTGGCGGTCCGTCCGATTGGCCGCAACCCGGTTGCCCAGGGTAGCATTGCTTTTGCCTCCCAATCGCATTTTAACCAGGATCTCTGGCACATAACCGACGCGGATATTGTTTTTGACCATTAGCCGGACGAGGCATTCGTAGTCGGCTGCCGAACCGAAATCGGTGCGGTAATCCCCTAGCGCCTCATAGATCCGTTTTCGCACGTATACGGTCGGGTGGGGTGGCATCCAGCCCCGCCAGAATCGCTTTCGTTGATACGGTCCTGCCCGCCAGTAGCGGACGATGCGATCGGGATCGCTGGCACTGACATAGACCAGGTCCCCGTAGACTGCGTCAAAATTGCCGGCCTGGAATTGGTCCCGGATGAGACGGAGTGACCGGGGGCCAGCCAACTGGTCATCGGCGTGCAGAAATCCGACGATGTCGCCGGTCGCTGCCGCGATCCCCTTGTTCATCGCGTCATAACAGCCTTGGTCCGGCTCGCGTATCAGCTGGGCAATCCGGGGCAGGTTGTCATCAATCACCCGGTCGGTTCCATCGCTGGACATGCCATCCACGACGATATGTTCAACGGCACAGTCACTCTGAGCATGGACACTGTCCAGGGCGCCCTGGATTGTCTGGCGACCATTGTGAACGGCAGTGACAACGGAGATTTTCACGGTTTAACCGAACCGTTGCCAAACCGCTTCCTGAACCAATCCAGGGTGATTTCCAGCCCCTCCTCGAAGCGGGTGCAGGGCTGGTAATCGAGGTACTCTTGGGCCAGTGAAATATCTGCCAACGAGTGCTTTACATCCCCGTCTCGGGGGTCGCGGTAAACAGCGTCAACGGTGGCGCCGGTTAGACCTTTGAGGGTCTCAAACAGCTGGTTGACGGTGGCCCGTTCACCGACCGCCACATTATAGGCCCGCGCACTGGCCCCGGGGGTGTTGGCAAACATACCACGGATGTTCGCCTGAACCGCGTTGGATACAAACGTAAAATCACGCGACTGTTCTCCGTCACCATTGATGAACGGAGCCTTGTTTTCCAGCAGGGCGTCCATGAACAGGGGGATCACGGCTGCGTAGGGGCCATCCGGTTTTTGCCGGGGACCATAGACGTTGAAGTACCTCAAACCAACCGTTTCCAGGCCGTAGCACCGCTCGAACGTACCGGCATACACTTCGTTGGTGTATTTGCTGGCGGCGTACGGTGAGAGCGGGTCACCGACCCGCGATTCGACCTTTGGCATTTCGGGGCTATCACCGTAAACCGACGAGCTGCTGGCATAGACGAAACGCTTGGCCCCGGCATCCTTGGCTGCCGTCATCAGGTTCAGGAACCCGGTCACATTGGCCGCGTTGGTCAGCAGTGGAGTCTCTATCGATCGGGGAACCGAGCCGAGTGCTGCCTGGTGGGAAACATAGTCAATGTTGGCACAGGCGCTCTGACAATCGGACTCATTGGTAATGTCGAGCTCGAGGAACTGGACGTTGGGCAGCTCCACGAAATTGGCAATGTTCTCCAGCTTCCCTTCCGACAAGTTGTCGAGGATGCGAACTTCCCCTGCCCCGTGTTGGACCAGGTACTCGACAATGTTGGAACCGATGAAACCGGCGCCGCCCGTGATCAGAAAGGAGCAGTTGGAGATATCGGCTTGGTGGAAATTTTCAGTATACAGCGACATGAATAATCAATGAGTTTCTGGGTGGATGGGATAAAGTCTTATTGGGCCACAGCCCTGCCTCAGGCCTTCCATATCTTATGCCGACCTTCCGTGACCTGCTTGGTGGCATTTCGTGTGTCCACCACCAACTGGGAGTGTTGCACCAGGAAGTCGTAATCAAAAGCGGTGTGATCGGTAGCAATCAGGGCACAATCCAGCCCGGCCAGATAATCGGCCGTCATTTCACTGCTCTCCATTTCCGGCACATCAAAGCTGCGCATACGGGGCAATCGAGGGATGTGGGGATCGGAGTAGCTCAGCTCGGCGCCGCGCTCACCGAGCAGCTCCAGTAGCTTGAACGAAGGGCTCTCGCGGGGATCGTCGACGTCTTTTTTGTAGGCCACACCGAGGATTCCAATCCGGCTGCCCAGGATCGGTTTCCCCTGGGCGTTCAATGCTTCGGAAACCTTGTGAACGACGTACAGGGGCATGCTCGTGTTGATCTCGCCTGCCAGCTCGATAAACTTCGTGGGGATTTCGTGTTTCCTGGCGACCCAGCTCAAGTAAAAAGGATCGATCGGGATGCAGTGACCGCCCAGTCCGGGCCCGGGGTAAAACGCCTGGAAACCAAACGGTTTTGTCTTGGCTGCATCGATCACCTCCCAGACATCAATCCCGATTTTATCGAACAGGATCTTCAGTTCATTGGCCATTGCAATATTGACGCTGCGGTAGGTGTTTTCCAGGATCTTGCACGCTTCGGCCACTTCACAGGAATCGACTGGTACCGTCTTGGTTACGGCCTTGCCGTAGAGTGCATTGGCCAAGTCGCGGCTCGGCTCGTCGTAGCCTCCCACCACCTTGGGAATGGTGGCGGCCACGAATTTTTCGTTGCCGGGATCTTCCCGCTCCGGGCTGTAGGCGACAAACAGGTCCTGCCCGATCTCCAGCCCCGACGACTCGAGGACAGGAACCAGAACATCCCGCGTCGTGCCAGGATAGGTCGTACTTTCCAGCACAACGAGTTGGCCGGGTCGCGCTGCCTGGGCAATCGCCTCGGTGGTTTGTACGACGTACTTGAGATCCGGGTCACGGCTCTCGGTCAGGGGTGTCGGGACACAGATCAGGATGGCATCCGGCTCACCCAAACGCTGCATGTCGCCTGTGGCTTCCAGTTTCTCCTGCTCGACCCACTGTTGCACCATCTCGTTGCTGATATGGGCGATGTAGCTTTGACCGGCATTCAGGGCATCTACCTTGGCCGGGTCGACGTCGAAACCGAGGCACTTGAAACCGGCTTTAAAGAACGCGTCGATCAAGGGCAGCCCGACATACCCCAAGCCAATGACGCCGATCAGGGCGGACTGGGACTCGATTTTGCTGCGAAGATTTTCAGCGGACGAAGACATCATGGACTCGGCTGGCTAGGGTTAAGGTGGTTGACTGTTTTCTGAATCAAATCCCGGTACAGGGACATCTGTTGTTCTCCATCCGGGTAACGGGACAGTTGTTGCCGCCCAAGCTGCCCGAGCTGCTGGCACCGATCGGCATCAGTGGCTGTCTCCAGGATCTTCCGGGCGGCATCCCGGGGGCTGGCCGGCTCGAAATAGACCGCGGCCTGCCCACACGTTTCGCGCGCAAAATCGAGGTCACAGGCGACGATCGGGGTCCGGGTAGCCATGGCTTCCAGGTAGGTGGCTGAAAAAGTCTCCAGGATCGATGGCACAAAACAGATGTGGGCGCCGCGATAGACGTTCAAGCCGTCGGCAACCGGCACCGAGCCGAGGTTGACAATCCGGTTTGCTACGCCCAGCCGCCGGGCCTCAGCCATCACCTTTTGGGCAATCGGACTGGAGGGATCGATTGTAATAACGATTTCAAAATTTCGCTCGCCTAATTCTTCAATTACCTTGCAAATAGCCGGCAACCAAGCGTGACGTTTGTGGGCATACGGCGCGGCAAAATAGAGAATCCTCAAAGTCTGGCCTGCCTGTCGCAGTTCGATCGGCTCATCGGTCTGGTACCACGGTGCCAGGGCATTGGGGACGACATGGATCTTGTCCGTTGGGACGTGGCACCGCTCGGCCAGCCCCCGTTTGGCCGTTTCGGTTTGCACAATCCACTGCTGGGCGGTGCCAAACCAGCCCCGCTTGTAGCGCGAGGCAAGGTAGAGGCCCAGCCGGTTTTGCCAAGGCGATAGTGAACGATACGCTTGGCGGGTGCTGTGAGTGACCCAGCCGTCGGCTACCCCCATCAGTTCGGGCGCGGAAAGTTTCAAGTAGGAAGGCCCACAGAAAGTGAAGACCAGTCCGGGCGAGGTGGCGTCGATGGCCCGGGCGATCTGGTGTCGCAGCGACGCACGCCGCGCCGGCGAATGTTCAAACACGCTGACGGGGCAATCGAGCTGGATCGCGCGCTGGTCCAGTTCCTGTTTCACCCGTTTCGAGATAAACAGTCGCCATTGAAAAGCATCCAGTCCGGTAGGCATGTTTTCGATGAAGGAAACGGCGCGTTGCAGAACACCACCCTGATTCAGTGTGGTCATGTTCAGCGCGATGACAGGTTGGGGAGAGCTCAATTCACGATCCGTTCGCAATGTCTTCGGGGAAGGCGTCGACCCACTGGTGGTCCGATTCGTAACCGAGGGTCAGCAATGTTTCACCTTCAAACTCCGCAAACACCTGCCGGGCTTGCTGGTTAAACAGGTTTTGCCAATCACCGACAATCCCTTTACGCTCAAACTGGTGATTGTCCGATTGGCCCGGCGTGCGGAGCGTGCCGGATCGGCGCCGGGTCCGGTTGGCAAACGAGTTCTTTTCAACGGCCTTTTCGAGTTCTTCATGTGGGGGTGTCCAGCCCAGGAATTCTGCCAGGCGTCCCAGTTGTTCCACCGGATCGGTCTTGAAATCTTCGTACTTGGCATAGCACGCATTGTCCTGGGCCAGCCACCGCGTCGCAAACTCTCGGAAGCTGAAGCGGGGATGCTCGGGTGCGGCCAGCTGGGCTTTGAGAAACAGGACAAAATCATCCTGCAGGTCGCGCTGCGGGTCGTGACGGTAGGTGCCAATGGCCAAGGGTCGTTGACCTCGGAACTTCTGATCGTAGTGGACCTGTTTGTGGTAAAAAGAGACCATGGCATCCCGCGGATCGCGAAAAACGACGATCGCCCGGCGGATCATCCAGCTGGGTAGTTTGTGGCACTGGATGATCGTGTCCTTGGAGAGCCTTCGATCGTAGGCGTACTGTCGGATGCCGAGGGCGTCTTGCAGCAAATGCCGAATCCACGTCCCCCCGCAGCGCGGGTATTCGACCAGGTGGGTGATCCCCAGGTGCCTGCCGAACATCGCGTTGATCGCGCCGTTCGTGACTTGGTAGTAGCGGTTGGACAGCGAAGTGGCCGTCAGCCGTTTCCAGATGCCAGATTTCATGACGGGGCCCCCCCGGGCGCAACGGTCTCCCGCTTGCCAATCAGTGCCTCGTGGTAGACGGCTTCAAGCTGCCCAATCGTCCGCTGCAGGTCAAATTTATGGGCGGCCTCCCGGAATGCGATCTCGGCCATCTGTTGTGAACCGGATCGATCAGACAGAACAGTCTTGATGGCTTTGGCCAGGGTGCCTGCGTCGTGGACCGGTACCGTTGTGCCACTGCGACCATCTTCGATGACTTCCCGTACCGGCTTGATGTTGGCCGCGACGATGGGCAACTTGCACAGAGCGGCTTCAATCACGGCGTTGGGCAACCCTTCGGACTCCGAGGGAAAGGCGAACAGGTCAGACGCCCGCATCAGGGGAACGATGTCTTCCCGCGTGCCCAGGAACTGCACGTATGGTTGCAGGCCGAGCTGCTCCGTTTTTTGCTCGAGCGCATCCCGGCAGGGACCGTCACCCACGATCAGCAGTTGGCAGGGGAACCCGGAACGATCAAGCTCGGCACACGCGTCCAGTAAATCGACGTGACGTTTGCTCTCTACCAGCCTGCCCACCGTGATGATTACCGGCACTTCCGGGTCGAGCCCCAGTTGTTTCCGTTGCCCCTGTCGATCGACCTGGACGGAAAAACGAGCCAGGTCGTGACCGTTATAAATCAGTCGTAAGTGCTGTTCGTCCACGTTCATATCCCGCCAGAAATCGAGGACCACCTCGCTGTTGCCGACAACCGGGAAGCAATAGCGCCCCAGCCCGTATTTCATCATTGCACCCTGCAGCGGAAGCAGTAGCTGCACCCCTCCGCACGAATACAACATCGGTATTTTTGAACGGTAAAGGAACCGGCTAGCCACCGCGTAGTATCCGACAGTTGGCAGGAACAGGTGGATCAAGTCGGCACCCGAATGTTTTAACCGGCGGGCCGTCTTGAGCAGAAACAGGGGGCTGAACGACTTGGGCGCCCCCAGGCAAACCGTGCGAATCCCCACTTCTTCCAGCAAGGGCCGGAGGGTCGTTTCGGTCTCGTGCAGGTACCAGACTTCCGGCAGGAACCGGGACCGGTCGATCGAACGACAATACTGCACCAGGTTTCGCTCGGTACCTCCCTGGTCCAGCGTGGTAACGAAGCAGATGATGCGAATTGGTTCAGGCAAGGTTCAAAAGATCATTCAAAGGATACGGGCTGCACGTGCCGGGTCGACCGGATTGGATCCGGGCTTTCAATACCGCACCGCCGAGACAGAATTCCCAGGTCGACCGACCAGTTTGACGCCCAGGATAAAGGCAAAAAAGGCGGTGTAGATCACGGGGTAACCGACGTGACGAATCAACAGGCTGGTGATGCCGTAGCGTCCACAGATGGCGGACACGGCGATCAGGGCAATGAAGGCCACTTTCCATAACAGGTTGCGGGAGGAACGTGATTTTTCTGTCACGAAGCGATAAAACAGACCGAGCAACATGAAAAACAGACAGGCGCCCCAGAACCCGACCTCCAGGTAGATGTCCCCGAACACGGAGGATCCGCAGCCGGAAACACGGCGTGTCGATCCCTGGATCAGGAAGGTGAACAGGTGGGACGAACTGGTGTCGGGTGACTGGGTGACCCCAAAAAGCTTTCGTCCGAACGGAACCAGCCCGGCCAGGTCATTGGTTTTCAGCTGGCCCCAATAGTAGTCGTGTCGCTCCGGGGCCCAGTCGACAGCGACAAACGCGCACAGACCGCTGGCACCGAAGGTTCGTGCCGACAATTCAAATGACTTGTCCCAGTTCTCCCGGCCCGCGTCATAAAATGCAAATATCGAACGATCGTCTGCCGTGCGGGCAATCTGCGAAACCCCAAACAACATGAACAGGCCAATCACGGCAAGCACACCCGTTTGCAACTTGATTGGCTTGACGAATTCGGAAATGGCCGCCACGACCGTGACAATGATGACCAGGAAAAGGGAGCGATCGCCGTGCAACAGCAAAGCAAATGCTCCCAACAGAACAAGGGCCAGGTCCAGAGCCATCAGCTTGCGAGTCGTACTTCGAATGGAAGCCCGCGACAGGACCATGACCGTTACCGAGGCAATGATCAGCCCCTGGAAGATCAGGAAGACGACGTTGGGAAGAAAACCAAAAGAGGACCCGCTGTAATTACCCCCCAGGAAGGCCGAGCCGATCAGGGCGACGAACACGGCCAACAGCACCAGCGAGGTGCGGGTCATGACTTTTCCCAACCGTTGCCAGCCGGACAGGGTTGACGGTCGGTAATCGTTGGTGACCGGGAGGCGGCATCGAAGCATGCAGAAGCCGCAATGAAAGGCGGCCAGGCAGGCCGTGCACATGGCCAACGTCTTGCAGACAACATCGGGGCAGTCCGCCTGCCGCCAGTACCAGATTTCGTCACCCAGATCGTAGACGCCCGTTAACCAGAGCAGGATATAAAGGAAGTGCACGACCACGTAGGAAGCGGTAAAGGCCGTTTCCGGGGTCAGCCAGTTGACCGGTTTCGGCTCGGTCAGTTTGCGCAGGAACACCAGACCGAGGATCAACCCAACCGTTACCAGGATAACGGCACAGTAGGCGCGTGAAATCGTGTTCGACTCAGGGGCATTGACGACCAGCAGGACCGAGACCGCAAACAGGCAGAAGTAGGCAACCGCGAACATCGGGTTTAGCCGGTTGGTCCGGCGCACCTGCCGGCGCAGTGGATCGAGGTGGCCGGGTATGAGGGTTGGGGTCAGGTTAGGCTGCATAGTGTTGGTCCCACCAGGCAACAAACGTCAGTAAACTGAAAATGTTGGTTGCGGCCCGGTTTTGTCGAAAGGGTTTATCCCTGGACTTCTCGAATTCGCTGAATTGCTGTTGTACTGCCTGGCAATCGAGAATCCGGTTCTCGACCGGCTCCGATGCAAGCAGCCGTTCCTTGATTTCAGCGGCTCCCGATTGTTGCAGCCACCGGCTCAAGGGGATCGAGAACCCCTGCTTGCGTCGCTTGCCATGTTCCGTCCCGAACTGACGACCGACCAGCTGTCGCAGAATGTATTTTAATTCATTGTTTTGGAATCGCTGCTCTTCGGGAATGGACAAAGCAAATTCTGTCAGCGATTTTGACAGAAATGGGACCCGAACCTCCAGGCTGTTGGCCATACTGGATCGATCGACCTTGGCCAGCATGTCTCCTGGCAAGTAGAAATAGAGGTCAAACATCTGGGCGCGGGTGACGGGTGGCAGGTCGGCCAGGCGGTCAACAAATTGCTCCATGGCCCAGAACCTTGATTCGCGCGAGGTGCGGTAAGCCGGGCCGAGCAGCGACAGCCGATTCTCATGGTCCGGCAGTCTCGCCAGGGAGAGCAATCGACGGTCCCGGTCCAGGGCGAGGCGACTGGACCACTCGTAAATCCACGAATGGGAGGGGGCCAGCCTGCTGGTGGAACGGAACAACAGCCGGCTGATCCAGTTGGGAACGTGGCGCCATCGATCCAGTTGACGACCGACCCGGTGATGGGCATATCCCGAGAAGAGTTCATCGCCACCGTCACCGGACAGGCAAACCTTGTTGTGCTGGCGGGCAAATTCACAGACCAGGTAGGTTGGTATCAGGGAAGAATCGGCAAAGGGCTCGTCAAAAAACCAGGCCAGCCGCTGGATCAGTTCCAGTCCCCGGGGACC
>JAKVBG010000079.1 GCA_022447605.1 Mariniblastus sp. | reverse complement strand
AAGTTTTTGCGATCGAATGACGGTTCGACACCGCGCCGATTCCGTTCATTTTGCGCACGACGTTCCCCTTATATTTCAGGCACGGGTCGTTTATCCTGATAAGACTTCAAAAACGGACTCCCCCCTCCATCAAAAGGTTTACCTCTCCCATGCTGAAACCGATCTCCTGGCTGACCTGTCTCATGACCTTGATCGCCGTCGTCTGCCCGGCGACCGCCGATTCGCAGCAGACCGATCCGAACGAAAAACCTGGCAAAAATCTGGTCGGAACCTGGCAGGTCGACGTCGACTGGGGCAAGGGGGACGGCGTATCGAAGAACATCCTGATCGTACGGCCCGACAGCAAGGGAACTATCCGTGAAGCGGGCAGTGACGAGGTTTCGAAACTGAGAAACGTGCAGAACGACGGCCAGAAAGTCTCCTTCGAATACTACTTCGATGGCAACCGGGAGTACAACCTGACCTTCCGAGGGATGGTCAAGGCAGGGAAACTGCAAGGCACGTTTAGTTTGCTCGGCTACGACGCGACAGTCGTGGGCAAACGGCTCAGCGCCGCCGAGGCAAAAGCACTGCAATCGACCTTCTCGAAAGAGAAAGATTGGAGCAATAAAGAGAAAGAATGGGACAAGGAAAAAGATTGGAGCGATAAAGAGAAGGATTGGGACAAAGAAAAAAATTGGAACGGCAAAAAGGAAAAAGACTGGGACAAAGAGAAGTGGGACGACAAGAAAGATTGGGACAAAGAGAAATCGGATGGTAAAGGGGCAGGGAAAGACCCTGAATCGACCCGCCGCCCCAAACGGAAAACGATCTTCGACCATTACCAAGCCCGTTCGTTCGAGGGGGCCAACGGCGAGACGATCCAGTATCGCCTGTTTGTGCCACCCAATTACGACGCCCAACAGAAATACCCGTTGGTCCTGTTTCACCATGGCGGGGGTGGCACGGGTGCTGACAATCGGGCCAATCTGGAAGGGGCTTGCGTACGAGAATGGTATCTCCCCGATTCCCAAAAAGATTACCCGTGCATCATCGTTGCTCCGCAAATACCGTCTAAAACCAAAAAAGACAAAGACCAACCCGACAAAGCTGCGGACAATATGAACCAACGTATTAAAGCGATTCACTCGATACTCGATTCTCTCGAACAGGAATATTCGATCGACAAAGATCGAGAATATGTGACGGGCCTCTCCTTTGGCGGCGAATGTACCTGGCTATCGCTAATAGAACGCCCCGATCGTTTTGCGGCGGCCGTACCGATTTGTGCCGGCGACTGGTTGATGAAGATTTCAGACGAAGAGCGAGGGAAACAATTTGCCAACTTCCCCCTCTGGATTTTTCATGGCGATGACGACCAGGTCATCTCGGTCGACGTTTCCCGCCAGATTGTGGCCGCCCTGCGGCAGGCGGGTGGCCAGCCGAAGTACACCGAATACCCGGGGGTCAACCACTATAGCTGGGACAAGGCTTACCGCGATCCCGCTTTGAAAGCGTGGTTATTCCGTCAAACACGGAAAGGCAACCAGGAGTGACATCGCCAAACGAACCACGGTTAACGTAGAATGCGGCGGTCCCTGCACGGGTCGTTTGCTTTCCCAGCGAGTCCTGCTCGTGGGATACGATCCAATTGAACAACCAACGGCGGTGGACCAGACCGTCACCTCACACGACCGAAAAGACGACCACTAAGGAAACCGAGTATGTATAAAACGGCCATCCTCTTTGGGATCTTGTTGATCGCCAATGGACTCTACGGATTTTTTAACAGCGATAGTGACAAACCTGGCACGGCCCTGATCCCGGCCGGCGTGGGCGCCGTGATCCTGCTGTGCGGTCTCTTCACCGCCTGGAAACCGAAAATTGGCAAACACCTGATGCACGTTTCGGCGCTGATCGGGTTACTCGGCGTCTTGGCAGCTGTCGGCCGGTTGGGCATGACGCTGTTCAAGGAAGATGCCAGCCGTTTCGGCCAGGTGATGCTCGCCATCATGGCCCTCCTGTGTGCGGGATACGTCTTCGCCTGTTTCCAGTCGTTTCGGGCGGCTGGCAAGGCGCGTCGCGCGGCCGCGGCCCAGGAGAGCGGCTCGGCCGATAACGACTGATCGAATCGTTCCCGTCCGTGACGGGATTCGGCCACGGTCGGTCCCGCTGTGACCTTTGTGCGGCGGGATCCGGGGAAAGGAAGCAACGATAACCTGCGGCGACGGACGTCGGGCGCTGAACCGGGGAGCGAACCACCCGATCGAAGGGCCCTCTGTCGCTTGTGCGGATCCCGGATCGCTTGCGGATCTTACAAAAACCGGTCGTATCCGCAAAATTAACCTGCCCGCCAGCGGGCACAGCGTCCCGCGCGTTTTCGCGCTGGCAAATCGTGTTAGAATAATCATCGTTGTTCTACCCCCACGTTTGGAGACTCCGATGAAACGATGTTCCCTCGTCGCCCTGTTGCTGGCGGCACCTCTGCTGCTATCGCCCTTTGCCTCGGCCGAGGACAACCGACTCTCCCCCGCTGAGAAAGAGGCGGGTTGGCAACTCCTGTTCAACGGAAAGGACACGGAAGGCTGGAAATGCAACAACGGGAAACCGATCGCCACGCCGGTCGAAGAGGGGTGCCTGATGCCGTACAAATCGGGCGGCTACATCGTCATGCACAACCAGACCTTCGGTGATTTCATCTTCAAGTGTGACGTCCGCTGGGAAGACCCGAAATGCAATTCGGGCATCTTCTTCCGTGTCGAGGACCCGAAAAATCCTGTCCACACCGGTTTTGAGATCCAGGTCATGGGAGGTGACAAGACGGGCAAGCATCAGTTCGGCGCGATTTACGATCTGGCCAGCACCACCAAAAATGCCGGAAAACCGACCGGCCAATGGAACCAGGTCGAGATCCGCTGCCACGGTCCGAAGGTCGAGGTCAAGGTCAACGGTGAGCCGGTCTGTGCCATCGACTGCGACGAGTTCGATCAACCCGGCCAGTGTGTCGACGGCAGTAAACATAAATACAAATTGAACAAGGAACCGCGAGCCGTGAAGGATTTTGCCCGCCAAGGCCAGCTCGGTTTCCAGGATCACGGCCACAAGGTCTGGTACAAGAACGTCAAACTCTTGCCACTCGACAAAACATCGAAGGAATAAGCCGACGATGAAGACTCGCTTCGCTGCCGCACTTTTGTTCGCCCTCAGTCCGTTTTTTGGGGATGACGCCCGTGCGCAAACAGATGAACCGGTCGATTTTGCCAGCCAGGTTTTGCCGATCCTCTCCAGCAAATGCTTCCTCTGCCACGGGCCCGATGCCCAGGATGACAGCTTGGTCCGTCTCGACTCGTACACCGGCGCGACGGTTGATCTGGGAGGCAGCCGAGCGATCGATCCCGATCAGCCGGAACAGAGCGAGATCCTGGTCCGCATCCATTCGGCCGATGACCCGATGCCACCTGACGATGCCACCCATCCGTTGACCGACGCCGAACGCGAGCTGCTCGACCGTTGGGTCCGCCAAGGGGGTGCTTACACCGACCATTGGGCGCTCGTCGCACCGATCCAACAGGCTCCTGAACCGGCGTCTGCCGACGCCAATCCGATCGATGGTTTTATCGAGACACCGCTCCAGGCGGCCGGGATAGCACTGGCCGCACCGGCCGCGCGCGAAACGTTGGCCCGCCGCGCCGCACTCGTCTTGACCGGTTTACCGCCTGAACCGGCCTGGCTGGAGACGTTCCTGAATGACAACGAACCGGGAGCGTATGAGCGACTGGTCGATCGATTATTGGCCAGCCCTCGCTTTGGCGAACACCAGGCCCGTTACTGGTTGGACGCCGTCCGCTACGGTGACACCCATGGACTGCACCTGGACAACCGGCGGGGGATCTACCCGTACCGCGACTGGGTCGTCAAGGCTTACAACGACAACCTGCCGGTCGATGACTTTATCACCTGGCAATTGGCTGGCGACCTGTTGCCCAACCCGACACTGCAACAACGGGTAGCGACCGGTTTTGTCCGGCTCAACCCGACCACCGGCGAAGGGGGTGCCATCCCGGACGAATTCCAGGCCAAGAACAATTTTGACCGGGTGGAGACCTTCGGCACCGTCTTCCTCGGCCAATCGTTAACCTGCGCCCGTTGCCATACCCACAAATACGACCCGATCGAACAGGAAGATTACTACCGCCTGTTAGCTTTCTTCAACAGTACGGCCGAACCGGCCATGGACGGCAATGCGTACGAGTACGGCACCGTCGCGCGGGCCCCGGCCAACCAGGTCGCCTGGACCGAATGGGAAGAGCTGGCAGCAGCGCGGGCCAAGTTGATCAGCGACGCGGAAAAGGATCTGGACCACCTCCAACTCAGCCAGGGGGAAACGCAGCGCTGGCAAAACGGCTCGCTCGACGAACGGCTCACGATGTTGGCCGACCCGCATGGACCGTTTGGGCAGCGTGACCAACGGGTCTACGCCCAAGTCGTGCAAACCGGTTCGACCAACGCCCAGAAGCAATTCACCACCACGCTGATCGCCCGGGATTTACCGAAACCACGTCCCACCCGGCTGCTCCAACGGGGCGAGTACGATCTGCCGGTCGGCGAGCCGCTCGAACCGACCGTCCTGCCCGGCATGGGCGCGATGCCCGACGGCGCTCCCGGCAACCGGCTCGGACTGGCCCAGTGGCTGACCTCGCCCGACCATCCGCTCACGGCCCGGGTGATGGTCAACCAGGTATGGCAACGCGTCTTTGGGGATGGTCTCGTCCGCACGCCGGAGGATTTTGGGGTGATGGGCCAACAACCGACCCACCCGGAACTGCTCGATTGGTTGGCGGTCGATTTACAACAACATGATTGGGACCTGAAGCGGTTGATGAAGATGATGGTCACCAGTCGAACCTTCTGTCAGAACTCGGCCCACCGCACCGACCTCGATGACCCGGAAAACCGACTCTTCGCGCGCGGTCCGAGTTACCGCTTGGATGCGGAAGTCCTGCGGGATATCGGTCTCTGGGCAAGCGAATTGCTCGACCCGACGATGGGGGGCGAGGGGGTCAAACCGTACCAGCCGCCCGGCATGTGGTTGGCCATGGCTCACCCGGGCAGTAACACGAAGAATTACGTCGCCGACCAGGGAGAGCGGCTCTACCGACGCAGCCTGTACGTTTACTGGAAACGTTCCAGCCCGCACCCGATGATGACGCTGTTCGATGCACCCAGCCGCGAAGCGAGTTGTGTCCGCCGCTCGCCGACCAACACGTCGCTGCAATCGTTGGCGTTGATGAACGAGACCCAGCGAGTGGAGATGGCCCGCAAATTGGCCGAACGGCTCGTGCGCGAGGAGCAAGAGGAGGGCGCCCGCCTGGAACGACTCTTCCGGCTGCTCGCTTGTCGCGCCCCTTCCGACACCGAGCGGGCCACCTGCCTCTCGTTGCTGGCCGCCATGCAGGAGCGTTTCCAACAGGACAAACCGGCCGCCGAAACGTTGCTCGCCTATGGCGACGCACCGCGTGACAAGAAACTCGATGCCGCCCAGGTCGCCGCCTGGACCCAGGTGACGACGACCTTGTTGGCCAGCGATACCGTGATCCAACTCTATTAACGGATAAAACCGATGCCCGACAACCCGATTCGCGAAAACGAGCTGCTGACCACCCGCCGCCAACTCTTCGGCCGCGCCGCACTCGGGCTGGGCACGGCCGCCATGGTCAACTTGCTGGGACAGCCGCTGGGCGCCGACGAAACGCCGGGCCGCGACGATCTGAACGGCGGACTGCATCATGTGGCCAAGGCGAAACGGGTCATCTACCTGTTCATGAGCGGCGGTCCGAGCCAGCTCGACATGTGGGATTACAAACCGAAGCTGAAAGAGATGTACGGCCAACAGTTGCCGGCCGGGATTCGGGATGGCCAGCGGATCACCGGCATGACGGCCAACCAGCAGAACGGACTACCGCTCTGTCCCAGCAAGTACAAGTTCACCCGCTACGACAACCAGGACCGGGGCGTTTACATCAGTGAACTGCTGCCCCACACGGCGACGGTGGCCCAGGAATTGTGTGTCGTCAACAGTACGTTTACCGAGGCGATCAACCACGACCCGGCCATCACCTACATCCAGACCGGCAGCCAGATCCCCGGTCGCCCCAGCCTCGGCGCCTGGCTCAGTTATGGCCTCGGCTCGATGAACGAGAACCTGCCCAGCTACGTCGTCATGCACGCCCGCACCCGCTTCCCGGAACAGAGTTTGTTCAACCGGCTGTGGGGAACCGGCTTCATGCCGTCGGAGCACCAGGGGATCCTGATGCAAAACCAGGGCGACCCGGTCCTTTACCTGAGCAACCCGGCCGGCGTTTCCCGCGCCGACCGACGGGCCCAACTCGATGCGCTGGTCGCGCTCAACCAGGAACAACACCGTAAATTTGCCGATCCCGAAGTGCTGGCCCGCATCAAGCAGCACGAGATGGCGTACCGCATGCAGACGTCCGTCCCGGAACTGATGGACCTGTCGGGGGAAACGGCCCAGACATTCGAACTGTACGGCGAAGAGGCGAAACAGCCGGGGACGTTTGCCGCCTGTTGCCTGAATGCCCGCCGACTGGCCGAACGGGGCGTCCGGAATATCCAAATCTTTCACCGCGGCTGGGATGCCCACGGTAATTTGCCCGGGGAACATGAATCGCAGTGCAAGGATATCGACCAGGCGTCGGCCGCCCTGATCAAGGACCTCAAGCAACGGGGAATGCTCGACGACACGCTCGTCGTGTGGGGTGGCGAATTTGGCCGCACGGCGTACTGCCAAGGTGGTCTGTCGGAAAAGAGCTACGGCCGGGACCACCATCCCCGTTGTTTCACCGTCTGGATGGCGGGCGGCGGGGTCAAGCCGGGGATCACCTATGGCCAAACCGACGAGTACGGCTACAACATCGCCGACGAAGCGGGCCAGCCGCTCACGCCCCAACCGGGCAAGGAGAGTTGGACCCCCGGCACGATGCACGTGCACGATCTGAACGCGACGCTGTTGCACCTGCTGGGGATCGACCATACCCGCTTGACGTACCGCTACCAAGGTCGCGATTTCCGTTTGACCGACGTACACGGTCACGTGATCGATGACCTGATCGCCTAGTTTGCCGGGTTACGTTGCCACGCCGAACAATTTGCCGATCCCGGCCGTGGCGGCCATCGCCAGGGCACCCCAGAACGTCACTCGCAACACGGCCCGGCCCTTCGGCGCCCCTCCCGCCCAGGCGGACAGCCACCCGAGCAAGGCTAGAAAACAGAGAGCACTGGTCGAAACGACCACCGCCACCCAGGCAACCGGCGCCAGAACGGCGGCCATCAGGGGCAAGCCGGCACCGACGGCGAACGTCAGGGCCGATGCACAGGCTGACTGGATCGGCCGGGCCGCCATCGTCTCCGAAATACCGAGTTCATCCCGCGCATGGGCGGCCAACGCATCATGCCGGGTCAACTGTTCGGCCACCTGGTTGGCCAATTCCTGATCCAACCCACGGCTGACATAGATCCCCGCCAGTTCCGCCAACTCCCCTTCCGGTTCGCTGGACAGCTCTTTTCTTTCACGGACCAGCTCCGCTTTTTCTGTATCCGACTGGGAACTGACCGAGACGTATTCCCCAGCCGCCATCGACATGGCACCCGCCACCAGACCGGCCACCCCGGCAATCAGGATACTGGTTTGCGTCGCATCGGCCGAGGCGACCCCGACCAACAGGCTGGCTGTCGAGAGGATCCCGTCATTGGCCCCCAGCACGGCGGCCCGCAACCAGCCGATCCGGCCGGTCCGATGCGGTTCGTCATGGCGACTGAGGGAGGGTTGATTCATCAGACAGGATTCGGGTTGGGCGGGAGTTACCTGGCACAGCGGTGGGCCGAGCGGACCAATTCCAACACGGCTGCCCGATCGGCACCGCCCATTGTCGGCCGTTCATCGGCAACTTGCAACGTGCCGCCTTGCAAAAACTGCACGCCATCAGACCCCGAGGCGCATCAAAAAACAGGGCCCTTAACCCTGTTTCGTCCGTTCGTGATACGTCTCCGTGATAC
>JAKVBG010000078.1 GCA_022447605.1 Mariniblastus sp. | reverse complement strand
AGCGCCGAAAACCAGGCTGAAAACCAGCCCGACACCCAGCAGGCAACGCCTGTCTCGACCACGGAAACTCCCGCTACTACCCAAGCTTTAGGCGCAACCGCTGGATCGCCAAAACCGGCGCCTGCGGCCCAACTCTCACCCCCTCCTAAAGCCACCTCGGCGCCACTGGGCGGGCCGAAGAAAAAACCGGCTTTCGCCAAGCTTGGACGACCCAAAACTCCCGCTGCATCCGGCGCTGGCTCCAACACACCCGACCGGGCCGCTGAAGTAAAACGGTTGATCGATGCCTACCAGAACATGGCGGTCCGCTATACCGACAGCCTCATCCTGGCACGAACGCCTGAAGAGAAAGCAGCTGCCACACGGCGCGAGCCGGGGCCCCGATCGGTTCGCACTTTTGCCCGGGCGCTAATACAGCTCGTCGCTGCCGACCCCAAAGACACGCCGGCACTCGACGCGCTGGTGTTTCTCTGCCGGTTTTTGGGCACCCCAGAGGTGGAACAACTGCTGGCCGATGCCGCCGTCGACCCCGACACGGACTCAACGACAAGTACAAAACTCGATCCACTTGCCCTGCTGCTTGAGTACCATGCCTCCGACCCCAAAATCATCGACGCATTGCGGCGGCTCCCCCGCGGCGACATGACCGACACCTTCCTGCACTCCCTGTTTGAAAAGACCTTCAGCCCCAAAGTCCGCTGGGCGGCAGGGGCCCAACTGATTGCGAGCCTGCGCCGCAATGACCGACCGCAAGAGATGAAAGAGATCGTCATTACGATGTCTGAAGACAGGTACCTGGAGGGCGTTCCAGTGGGCCGCTACTTGAACGCCCGCACCTGGTCCATCAACAAGCTGCGCGAGATTCGCCTGCTGGCGATTGGTAAGGTGCTGCCGGAGGTAAGTGGCGAAAAACTTGAGGGTGGCACCGGACAGATCACCGACTACCGCGGAAAAGTAGTGGTTCTGGATGTGTGGACTACCTGGTGCGGACCCTGCAACCGCATGATTCCACACCAACGCGAAATGGTCGAGCGGTTTTCTGGCGAGCCCTTTGCCCTGCTGAGCGTCAGCTGCGACAGAGACCAGGAAACCCTGGAAACTTTCCTCGAGCAAACCCCCATGCCGTGGGATCACTGGTGGGTTGCCCCCGATAGCCAGTTCAAGAAGGCACTGAACATTGCATCTTTTCCCACCATCTTCGTACTCGATCGCAACGGCGTGATTCGCTACAAGAATCTGATGGGCGCGCAACTTGAAGAGGCGATCGAGACCTTGCTTGCTGAAAATGAACAGCCCGCAGCAGCGCCGCAAAATTAGTGCCGGTGAAGGACTGTGGTCGACTCAGAAGAATCAGCGGCCAATATCACGGCCATCGATCCAGCGAGTTTCCGTATATTTTTTGGGTCGAACCCTTGCTTGCCAAGAAGGAGCGGTCCGTGGCGGCACCGCAAAATTCCCGCAAACAAATGTCGGGAAGTCGCTTTTCCCTGGAAAAATCCGGAAATATCACGGCCATCGCTGGCCGCGGCTGACCGCATGTCCAGGCGATTCGTTTTGCCAGAGTCAAAATTTACTGAAAAAACAGTTGGCAACTTATTGGTAAAACAAGTTGGATTATGTAAACTGTGCAGATAACAGTTGTGTGCGACCAACGTACACCGTTTTATTTTGGGGCGTTCTGCCCTTAAAATTTTTCACACCTGATTAGGGAGACGAGAACTCATGCGAGTTACCAAGGCGGAAATTTTTATTCCAGCATTGTTGCGATGCTTCGCCGCAATTGCGATCTGTATGGTGTTAGCTGCCGGCGCCTCGGCGACGATGCTGACCGAATGGAATTTCAACGCGTCATCCGGCCCAGGCAATGCCTCTACAGGCACCGGCACCAGCGCTGGATCATTTTTCCCTTGGACCAGCGCACTTCCAGTCCAAACTGGTTCGCCCAACGACGCCAACCAGCCAACCATCAACGGTGGACCGAACAACGGCTCGGGTAACCGTAGTGGCCCACAACCGGCGGATGACCCCGCTACACAGAGCAGGCGGTGGGAAGTTAAAACCAGCACGGCCGGCAACCACTCTCCGGTTGTGACCTGGGACTTTGCCCAGGGCTACCGCGCACCCCGCCATTACCAGATGTTCGCCACCGCCGACGGTACCACCTGGAACCCCGTGGCCGGCGGCACCGGTTCCACGATAAGTGGTTCCAATGGCACAGCCAGCGTGGACGCCAGCGGCCTGGTCACCATCAATACCGTAGACGGCCTGATCCTTGACGGAACAGGCAACGGATACATGCATGATCTCAGTTACTCCTTCCCTGAAGGCACCGCTTACGATAACAACCCGAACTTTGGTGTTCGGTGGGTTGCAGCCTGGGCACCAGGCACCAGCCAATACGTATCGTCCTTTGCCGGGACCGACAGCTCCGACGAAGCATCCGGTTACATCAGGAGTACTTCGGCCGGTGGTAGTGAAATCCGATATGATCTGGTCCGGGTATCGGCGGTTCCTGAGCCGACCAGCCTTGCCCTGGCTTTTTGCGGTTTGGCACTTGCGGCTGTCGCCGGACGCCGCCGCAAATAGTCGCGGCCCAAGCGCACGGACAAAACCGTTCTGAACTGATCTGCCGCCGTTTGGTTCGCCCCTTGTTGGGCGAACCTGCGGCGGCAGTTTAATTTATGTGACCGGCCCACTATCTACAGAACTGCCGACAGAACTGCACAAACCTATTGCTCAATTCGTTACCACCTTACCAGGCACGGGTTTGGATCCATGCGAATTGACGTCGGACGATCACCGGGCACTAAGCAAGTTGGTCAGGGAGCAAGTTGGTCAGGGAGCAAGTTGGTCAGGGAGCAAGTTAGCCAGGATTATGCGAACTCATTTCATGAACAGAACCTGCCTGCTGAAACTGGCCAGTCTCCTGTCTTTCTGTTTCACCTCCACCGCAACAGCCGCGGTGACCTTCGACTGGGTGACTGTGGGAGATCCCGGAAACCTGGCCGATACCCGCATCATGGACAAGGGGGGCAGGCCCGACGATACCACTGGCTACGGGGCGGTTGGGTATACATACCGCATCGCTGAGCATCACGTTACCAACAGCCAGTATGCCGAGTTTCTCAACGCAGTCGATCCAAGTGGAGCGGCAGCCGACCCCTTCTGGAATGAATCGGGCAGCATTTATAACTTCAATATGACCAGCAGCACCATTGGTGGCCAAACGGGCACCGCCTACACAGGCGGAATTGCTTTTACCGATGCAGCCTCTGCTGGCAGCAAGTACAGCGCAAAGAGCGGACAGGCAAACTATCCGGCAACCTGGATCAACTGGAATAGCGGCGCGCGGTTTGTGAACTGGATGCACAACGGGCAAGGCGCAGCCGATACAGAAAATGGCGTGTACGACTTGACCCTGTATGGCGCGACCGGTGAGTTGCCACCCCGGCAAGCGGATGCCACGGTCTTTTTGCCCAGCGAAGATGAATTTTACAAAGCCGCCTACTACGATCCTACAAAAAACGGAACCGGCGGCTACTGGGCATACGGTGTGCAAAGCGATGCCCCCCCAGTTGCTGAAGCCCCCTCTGGCGGGTCCACCAGTGCCAACCTGCGATTTGCCAACGAGACCTACTGGCAAACCGGAGCGATCTTTGATGACTCGGTAGATTATCTCACGGAGGTGGGTGCCTACAACACTGCAAAAAGCCATTACGGACTGCAGGATGTGGAGGGGCTTATCTATCAATGGACAGAAGGCTCATCACCGGCATTCGGAAAAAATTTCCCCGTCTACCGCGGTGGAGCGTGGTACTACGACTCGGACAGTTCCGGCGCGGGCCATCGCAACCTTTACTCGTTTCCCTACGCAGCTTCCTACCAGTGGTTTGGCCTCCGGCTCGCTTCGCCGGCGCCTCCGGGCCTGGCTGGCGATTACAACGATGACGGCGCCGTCGATGCGGCCGACTACACCATCTTCGAGGACAATCTGGGCCTGGATGCTGCAGTCCTGGGAGGCAACGGTTCAGGAGCGGCGACCGTTGTCGGGGCCGACTACCTGCTCTGGAAGAACCAGTTTGGCCAGTCGATTGCAACTGGCTCAGGGGCAAACACGATTCCCGAACCGGCCACCGGGTGGCTGCTTCTGTTGACCGCAACCCTTACGTATTGCCTGCGGCCGTATCGCGATCGACTTGCTTCCTGCCGGCCTGGCTCCATCGTCAGCTAGCGGTTTCGGGCGAACGGACAACTGCCCGCGCATCGGCTGCAATCTCCTCTGCTGAATTTTATTTTGGCCAAACCGCCGCTGGCTCCAGCCGGCACCAGCGGCCTGCTTGGTCAGGCATTCAGCACACGCTAAAATACTCCAAGTCGGAGCTCCCCTGTTTTGTCTTTTGCGCTACTAAACCGACCACCAAAATCACCACTAAAATTCAGGACCCTTCATGGCCTGCTCAACAAAAAGTCGCCCTCCCCTTCTTTCCACGCTGATTTGGATCCCAACTCTGGTTGCCATACTTTGTGGGGCTCCTTCCGCAAGCGGCCAGCAGACCAGGGATCGGTCCGCGGATCAGGATGGATACATCCGGCTTTTTGACGGCAAGACACTCAACGGCTGGCACAAAAACCCCAAACCAATTGGCCATGGCACTGGCGGCAAATGGTATGTCGATCAGGGAGCAATCGTGGGTGAACAGGACCCACCCGGCTCAGGCAATGGGGGCATCCTGCTGACCGATTCGGAGTTTGAAGATTTTGAGCTGTTGATCGACATGAATCACGACTGGGGACCATGCTCCGGACTTTTCCTTCGCAGCAACGACCGTGGCCAGTGCATCCAGATGATGGTTGATTTTCACGATGGCGGAAACATCGGCCACATTTACGGCGAAGGCACGGGAGGTTTTAACAGCCGTGCATTTGACATCGACGGCAAGGTCAAAGATGGCCAGCTTACTTCCCTCTTAACCAGCAACCACAAGGCGCCAGCAGAACATGGCTGTCGTTATACCTGCACACCCGACGAGTGGCTCCAAGCCTGGAAGGTCGGCCAGTGGAATACGATTAAAGTTCGCTGCACCGGAAAATATCCAACCATCACCACGTGGATCAACGGAGTGAAGATTTGCGAATTGGACGGGGCCACTTACAAGCACCCGCAGTACGACCGCGAGAAAGTCCATCAACTGCTTGGGGAGAAGGGCTCCATTGCCGTACAAGTACATGGCGGAACTGGCTGGCCCAAGGGGGCCAAAGTGCGCTGGAAAAACATCCGGATCAAGCCCCTTTGAGAACAGGCCCCATCGCAGCAGCGCACACACCAGGCACCCCCCATCGAAATCGATACAGGATGACAAAAATGAAAAGTGTGCTTTTGGCGGTTGCCCTTCCAGTAGTTTTTCTTGCACAGGCAGTGGCTGAGCCAGCGGGCTACGTCCTGCTCTACAACGGCAAAGACCTCTCCGGCTGGCAAACCACCGGAAACTGGCTCCCGCAGAAAAATGGTATGCTGCTCATCCATCCTCGTCCCGGGGAAGAGGGATGGCAACGGTACAGCGATTACCTTTGGACCCAAAAAAAATACAAGGACTTCATGCTTGACCTGCAGTACTCATATCCAGCCGATGGTAACAGTGGCGTATTCTTTCGGGTAGGTGATGTACAGGACCCGGTCAACACGGGAATCGAAGTCCAAATTCTTGACTCCAGCGAACACAAGGGTGAAATGACTCACCACGACCATGGTGGTGTTATTCGTACTGTGGGCGCGTCAGAAAACAGGTCCCTGCCACCCGGCCTGTGGAATCGCATGATTATTACCTGCCAAGGCCAGCACCTGCAGGTCCAACTCAATGGCAAAAAGATTGTCGATCTCCAGTTGGAAACCTCGGCCATGAAGGACCGTCCTGACGCAGGCTTTATTGGTCTTCAAGATCACGGTGAGCCCAACAACATCCGCTTCCGAAATATCCGCATCAAACCGCTTTGAGAATTCGCACTTCCACCTTGGTTGAAGAAAACCGCGGGTCAACCTCGATCTTCTGCCGGTCGTTCTTCTCTTGAGATCTGGTGCCCTTCAAACCGGGTACGCTTGGTTTACTGCTGCAGGCAGACCCTTCCAGGCGGGGCCTGCAGGACGCACACCAGGCGGAACCCACCGGTCTGAAAATCATCGCAGATTGATTTGTCGGGGGCTTTCGAGTAAAGTCAAAAATAGACTTTCTCTCTTGCAGAAGTGCCTTTTGCGCCACAGGTCGATGTCGACTTGCAGGCCGATGTCGACTTGAGAGCTTGAAGTGATGGCCCACTCCCTGTTCCCATCTTGCACTTGCTGCCACAAATTTGGCGCGCATTTTTTTCGCTGGACGTTGCTGGTTGCAGGGTTACTGCTGGCCCACGCCCTGCCGCTGGTCCGTGCCGAAGATGTCGACTTCCAGGAACAGGTCGCCCCAATCCTCACGCTCCGCTGCCTGACATGTCACAGCGAAAGCACCGTCGAGGGTGGGCTCAACCTCACGCACCGAGCTGCCCTGTTGGCGGGCGGCGATACGGGACCCGCACTGGTTGCTGGAAAGCCGGATGAAAGTCACCTGTTCAAACGAATCGTTGCCGGTGAAATGCCGCCTACAGAAAACGAAATCTCCCAAAAACTTTCGGCGGAGGAAATCGCCGTACTGCGACTCTGGATTGAGTCGGGAAGTCCCTGGCCAGAGGAATTGACCCTTAACCCGTTTGCCACAACCTCGGATGTTCGGGCAGGGCTTGATTGGTGGTCACTGCAACCGGTGCAGCGCCCTGAAGTGCCGGAAGTGAACGCCGGGAATCGGGTCCAAAATCCGATCGATGCGTTCATACTGGCGCGTCTTGAGGAGCACGCAATGGCCATGGCGCCGCCGGTGGGGCGTCGAAAATTGATTCGCCGCGTCTATTTTGATCTCCTGGGGCTGCCGCCGACACCCGAGCAGAGTGACGCCTTTGTCGCAGACGAATCACCGAAATCTTACGAACGGCTCATTGATAAACTACTCTCAAGTAAACATTATGGCGAGCGCTGGGCTCGATTCTGGCTCGATGTTGTCCGCTACGCGGAATCCTCCGGATATGAACGAGATCACCCGAAACCCAATATTTGGCGGTATCGTGATTGGGTCATCCGTGCCTTCAACGACGATATGCCTTACGATCGTTTCGTGGCTGAACAACTTGCCGGAGACGAAGTGCCGTGGCGTGACGAACAAACGGTGATCGCAACTGGGATGATTCGTGCGGGCACCTGGAACGATGAGCCCAATGATCCGGCTGATTATCTCTACGAACGGCTGGAAGACATGGTCCATGTGTCGAGTTCGGCATTCTTGGGACTCACCGTCAAGTGTGCTCGCTGCCACGATCATAAATTCGACCCGATCCGACAGACCGACTATTACCGCCTGGCCAGTTTTTTTTGGGCCGGCTATATCGGCCAGAGTCACCACGGAGGTCCCAGCACTGAGCAACTTGGCTTTGATGTTTTTGGCTGGACTGACAAGAGCTCCGTGCCCGAGCCTTTCTGCCTGTTGATCAAAGGCGACCGACATCGTCCTGGGGCGGTGGTTGAGCCAGGATTCCTTAGCGCTATCCCAGAGCTTGACCGTCCACTTTATTCGCCGCCGGCCGGGAGCAAGACATCGCACCGTCGGTTGCAGTTCGCCCACTGGATTACCGAAAAGCGGAATCCGCTCACTGCCCGCGTGCTGGTGAATCGACTTTGGCAACACCATTTCGGGAAAGCGATAGTACGATCCCCCAATAATTTCGGATTCAAGTCCGATCCACCCACCCATCCGCAACTGCTCGACTGGCTGGCCGCGGAATTCATGGACGGAGACTGGAAGATCAAGCGGCTCCATAAGCTAATCATGATGTCCAGCGTTTACCGGCAGGCATCGATTCATCCGGAACAGGATTCCTACGTGGACATGGACTTTGGGAATCGACGGCTCTGGAGACAGAATCGGCGACGACTTGATGCTGAGGCATTACGTGATGCGATGCTCGAAGTAAGTGGACAGTTAAATCGATCGGTAGGTGGAAGAAGCTTCTATCCTCGGGCAAGTTCAGAAGCCCTCGAAGGTTTATCGAATAAAGGGAACGCGTGGGGCCGCTCCTCGTTGTCGGATCGTTGTCGCCGCAGTATCTACATGGTGACTCGTCGAAGCCGGTTGCTGCCGTTGATGACGACATTTGATTTCAGCGATACAACGTTGCCATGCGCAAAGCGCGATGTAACGACAGTTGCGCCTCAGGCACTTGCGCTGATGAACAATCACTTTGTGCATGCGCAGAGCACTGCCCTGGCTCAGCGTCTCGAGGCAGATATGGGGGACGATGTAGAGGCTCAAGTGATACGAGCCTGGAGATTGGTACT
>JAKVBG010000077.1 GCA_022447605.1 Mariniblastus sp. | reverse complement strand
TCCCCCCTGCTATAGGCACTCTAGCACGGCTCTCTATGGGGGCAAAGGAAATGGGGTGGGGAACTTCCCCCTTTTCTGAGGCTTCTAGTTCCTGACGCCACGGCGGCTGAACATTCCGGTACAAAATCGTTGACGAATTTGTAAAACTCGTATCGTCCCGCTCTACGGCCTGCTTAACTTCGAGCATGCAGTACGTCCCAGGGACTTCGAAACGGGGGGGGCACGGCGATCGTCCAACCCGCCGGGAAAGGACCGCGACCACTCGCGCGAGGTGATTTCTTGCAAGTCGTGTGGATTGCTAGCAAGTGCTGGCGGTCGGTCGGCGCGCCGTTTTTTGGGCAACGACGATTCCGGTTTACTTCCTGAGGCGGTTATCCCATACTCACGCTCGGCAACGTCAGTGACCAGCGGCAAGCGATCTTCGGCGGCAGCCGTTGGTGTTTTCCTGGTTTTAGCCCACTTTTGTCGATTGAGTACGTTCGGAGATCAACAGACCATGCAGAAGTTGTCTATGAGCGAGATCACGACTTACCGCTGGTCGTTCGAAGAGGATTTGGAGAATTTACAAGAAGCCGATTACGAGTCGGTCAGCATCTGGCTGCAAAAACTCAACGATTATGGAGAGGAAAAAGGAATCGACCTGCTGGCGGCAAGTTCTTTAGAGGTTTCTAGCGTCTTGTGGGCGGGCGGATTTACCGGGAGTGATGGACGGTCTTTCCGTGAAAGCGTCCAGGAGACCATGCACGCTTTGCGGGTTAGCGCGGCCGTGGAGGCAGGATGCCTGGTCCTTTACACTGGGGGCCGAAATAACCATACCCTTCGTCACGCGAACCGGTTGGTGCGCACAGCGCTGGACGAGTTGCTTCCGATTGCCGAAGTCGTGGAGGTGCCGCTGGCGATTGAGCCAATGCATCCGGCGTGCGCCACCGAATGGACCTTCCTGACCGATCTTGAGCAAACCGTTGAATTGGTCGAGCAGTACGATACGCCTTACTTGAAAATGGTGTGCGATACGTACCATTTTCCGCTCCACCAGTGCACGCCGTCCCTGCTCGACCGGTTAGTGCCGCAGCTTGCGCTGATTCACCTGGCGGATCGACGCGTGGCACCAAGCATCGACCAGGAACGGTGCCGGTTGGGTACCGGACAGCTCCCTTTGGAAAAGATGGTCGCCACGGCAATAGAGGCGGGCTATGAAGGCGATTTCGATGTGAAGTTAATGGGATGTGAAATTGAACCGGCCAGCTATTGGACGATTCTTGAACAATCTCAACTTGCGTTTGCGAAATTTATGTCTGCCTGTCCACAGTTCAATTAGCCCTTTCCACCATTGAGCTAGCGCAGCGCCACTGCGGGTACCGATGTCGCCCCGCGCTGTTGATCCATGGCTGTATTGCCCCCGCTTGTCGTCACCGACCAGATTACGATTGCCCGTGCGGAGTTCCGCTTGACGTTTGTTCGCAGTTCCGGGCCGGGTGGGCAAAACGTCAACAAAACGAGCACCAAGGTGGTTTTGCGTTGGAATGTGACCGAGTCGGAGAGTCTTTCCGAGGCGGTGCGCAGCCGTTTTCTGGCCCGTTATCGGCGCCGAATGACCGAGCGCGGGGAGCTGGTCCTAACCAGCGAGCGGTATCGCCAGAGGGGCCGCAATATTGAGGACGCACTCCAGAAGGTGCGCGCCCTCATCCTGGCGGTCGCCCAGCCGCCGAAGGTTCGCAAGAAAAAACGCCTTTCGAAAGGGTCGAAGGAAGCCCGTTTGCGTGATAAACGGGCCGTCTCTGACAAAAAGCGATCCCGCCAGCCGCCGGATCTTTGACGGGGGTAGATGTTTTTTCCGGTTTTATTGGGAAATACTGCAGCCTCGGTGGCAAGTTGGCTATACTGGCAGGAACGGGAACCGTCCGTATTATTCCAGGATTGGAAGGGTATCGAGAGTGACGCAAGGTCTTCTCTCGGGACGACGGTTTGAGTTGTATTGGTCCGGCCTCAGCGGCTCGCCTTTTGAGTCAAGAGGGTAGCAATCTTCGCAAACTAGGATTGGCAATGAAACGACCGTCAAATCTGCTTTTCTGTGTCATGTTGTTGGTGGCGCTCTGTTGCGGAACGATCACCCGCGGAGATGCTTTCAGCGACGACTTCGAGTCTTATGGCGCAACTCCGGCATTAGAAATTCCCCTGGCCGGACAGGGTGGCTGGCTCACCGCTGATGGCTTGGATCAGAACCCGCCAGACAGTTCGGGTGCCTATGTCCATCAATCCTTTGGAGTGGGCGATTCGGATGGAGTTTATTTCAAGCCGGAAGCCCCTTACCAGAACATCGCCCACAGTGTGGGCTCACTGGCCGCCGGTGATCAGATCAGCCTGAGTTTCCAGCTAAACCATCCGGCCGGCTTCGCCGAACTTTGGGTGGGCGACAACCGGCATGTCACCGGCGATAGCGCAGGCGATGAAGTCTCCATGCATATCGAGATGGGGATCAGCGGCACAAATAATTACTATTACAACCTGATCCAGGATTCGCCGACCAAGACCTATACGGGCAATATTGAACTGGCGGAGGCCGTGGCCGGACGGCGAGGCCACTGGGCCGAGGTTCGCATGACGCTCGACAAGGTGGGAGGAGAAACCACTTGGGGACTCGATACGGCCACCGTGGAGGCGCGTAGCATCAGCCTCGACACACCCTTCCAGACGATTGGCAGTTTTCCGATGAACAGCCAGGGTATCGGTTGGGACGATATGTACGTCGTGCTTGCCGGGCAATCAGGGAGTCAGGAGGCGCATATCACCCTCTTTGACAACCTCAACCTGGAGGCTAGTTCCGGGGTCGTCAATCGGCACACCTGGCAGGCCAACGGAATGGGAGATTGGTCCAGTCCGCTGAGTTGGCTACCAAGTCGCGTCCCGAGCGAAAACTCACAGACAGCCCTGTTTGGGGCTCCCGCATCGATTACCGATCCGACCGTGGCGGTGGTTACCAGTCCGGTTACCGTCAATCGTGTTGAATTTAACAGCGCAGTGCAGCCCTATGTGGTAGCGGGCCACGAAAGTGTGACCCTGGCGACCGACCCGGATGATGCCGAGGACCCCGAAGATGCTTTTGGTCCCCCGTCGCTGGGGGCCTATGGGGGGATGGGGCACCAGTTTCAGGCCGTGGTGAACCTGGCAGACGATACGACCGCCGACGTGGAGGCCAACACCAGCTTGAGTTTTAACAACGCACTGAACCTTGCGGGCAACACGCTGTTAAAGACAGGCGAAGGAACGATCCTGATCAACAACCAGCTAAATTCTGGTGGCGGCACCGTCGATGTGCAAGGCGGAACCGTTTCTGGGGCAGGAACGATTGGTGGACATTTAACCAACGCAAGTGGATCGATTGCCCCGGGCCAGAGTCCAGGGAAGTTGACCGTTGGTGGTGACTTTCAGCAGCAAGCCGCCGGTACGCTGCAAATTGAAATCGGTGGTATGACGCAGGGTGAACAATACGATTGGCTGGCGGTCAATGGAAATGCGACCGTCAACGGGACTCTGGAGGTTTCGCTCATTGATGGGTTCAGTCCACCCGGAGGCCAGGAGTTCACCGTGCTTACGTCGGCTCTGCTTACCGACGAAGGTTTGTCGCTTGCTGGGCCATCTGCGGATTTGTTTAGCCTTGTGGTCAACGGCTCGGACCTTGTGCTTCGCTCAGGCGGCAGTGCGATTCCCGGCGATTACAACGGCAATGGCCAGGTCGATGCCGCGGATTACACGCTGTGGGCAGATACCCTGGGCCAGAGTGTGACTCCCGGGACAGGTGCCGATGGAGTTTCCGACGGTGTGATTAACGAACTCGACTATACGATGTGGTTTGCCCGTTTTGGGAATTCGGGCACGGGATCAGGTCAGGCGGTGCCGGAGCCTGCAGGAATTTTGTTATGGGTGTTCTTTGGTGTGGCGGCGGCCGGTTGTCGCAGGCGCAAATGCCCGAGAGAAGGTCTGCTTTAAGCATTGCCTGGCGGAACAGTCGCTGGGTTCTTTGAAGTTCGATGTCAGAGATTTTTTGTGTTTGACTTAAACAGTGTTTTTTTGTGGAGGAAGATGCAATGAGACGAAAAGTTAAAAATGCCGCGGTGCGTGTCGCTGCGGTTGGTTTCCTGGTGGGCTTCGTATCACTGGCGACCGCCGGATCGATCGTCGAAAATTTTGACAATTACAACGACGGACTTCTGGTGGGCCAGGGAACCTGGATCACCGCCGATGGTGTTGATAACGCTGCACCGGCAAGCGATTACACCCAGATCAGGTCTGAGTTTGGCACCGATAACAGCAAAGCCGCGGTTTTCGTGCCTGGCTCCGGCTATGAGCATGTGGCCATTCCGATCGGTTCACTTGCCGTCGGTGATCAGGTCAGTGGGATGTTCCAGATCAACCACGCCAGTGGTTTTGCGGAATTGTGGGTTGGCGACAACCGGCATGTCTCCGGCGCGAGCCGTGCAGATGAAGTTTCCATGCATATGGAAATGGGAGTCAGCGGTGCCAACAAGATTTATGTGAACATGATTCAGGACAGCCCCGGAAAGTCGTCTTCCGGTGGTATCGATACCGATGTTACAAAAGGGAGATGGGGCGAATTCCGGATGACCATGGCCAGGCTTGGTGGCGGGGCCACGCAAGGCCCGACCGACACCACCTGGGGTCACGATTCGGCCGTGGTCGACGTTCGCAACGTAAGTCTGGGTGGCGCGTGGCAGAACATTGGCACGTTTCCGATGAATACCCAGGGCATTGGCTGGGATGATCTCTACCTGGTTGTTGGTGGTGCCGGTGGCAGCACCGAAGCACGCGTGACGATCTTTGATAATATTACCGTCACGAAGATTCCCGAGCCGGCCACCATGGGCCTGTTGGCCGCAGCCGGCCTGTGCCTGCTGGGCATCAGACGACGCGTCTGAGCCCCGAAGGGCTTTGGGTGACCTTTAAAAATATGCCGTTCCAACGGCCGCCTGCTGGCGCAGCAGGCGGCCGTTTTTTTTCACGTTCGGGGGGGCTTAGAAATCAGAGGCGGAGCGGTGCGACAGTCCAAACGCTAGCCTGGCTGAATGTGGTTTGTGGAGATTTGTTACAGTTGATAGTCTGATGGAAGACGCCGTCGTAAGGGAAAGAGTCCGTAAGGGAAAGAGACCGCCCAGCGGGGCGGACGTTTGCACTGAAAGCGGATCAATATGACCACAGCCAACCCATCAACGATCGCGGTCAGCGGCTCTTTCTGGTCCATGTATCCGGGCCAGGCGGTTGGCTGCTGCCGGCAGCAGAAACGCAACATGCGCGGCTTTACGTTGGTGGAACTTTTGGTGGTGATTGCTATCATTGGCATCCTGGTGGCGCTTTTGCTTCCAGCTGTGCAGGCAGCGCGCGAGGCGGCCCGCCGCTCCCAGTGCAGCAATAACCTCAAGCAGATCGGCGTGGCGCTACACAATTATCACACGGCCCACGGCAAATTTCCCTTTGGCGGCGGGCTCTCAGGTGGCAGGTCGGGAACCTGCAACTACGACACGACCGCCGACCAGAATCACAGCCATAATTGGCGCGTGATGCTGCTTCCCTACATGGAAGAAGAGGCCTTGTATGACACGATTCCGATTTTCAGTGTGCGCGGGGAGATGCCGTTTAACGATCTGATGGAGGTTTTGCCTCAGCAAAAGGTTCCGGTACCCAGCTATTACTGTCCCAGTGAAACGCATCCGCAGGTCCTCAGTGGGTATCCGGTCCAGCGGAACCAAGGTTGGTCGGTGAGCCCTCGGGACGGGGTTGTTGCGCTGGCCAGCTATCGGGGCAATGCCGGAAACGTGGCCCATTCGTATCTTTCTGAACCCACACGGTGCGGAGTTTGTGCCGGGGGCGCATGTCCCTGTGAAGGAGATGAACACACGACCGTCAATAAGGGTGGCCATTTTGCGCAGTGCAAGAAGACCGGGCCCGAGTTAGGCATGTTGTGGGCCCACCCCACCTCAGTGCGGATTGCCGAAGTCATTGACGGCACTTCCCACACCCTGTTCGTGGGCGAGAGCACCTACGAGAAGCGGACTGAAGGACTGGGATGTGCGGTAATTGCCCACTGGATGGCCCCCTGGAGCGTTTCGGGGACCGTGTATGGAATCAACATGTATTACGACTACAGCCTCGACTCCTCAGGGAACATGGTTTCGCCCTATCGCGGCTTGTTCATGGGTTGCGGCTTTCGCAGCAATCACCCGGGCGGCGCACAATTTGTGATGGGCGACGGAAGTGTGCGGTTTCTCGAGCAGCGGATCAACATGATCACTTTCTCGGCGCTGGGGACCAAGGCAGGCGAAGAAATGGTCTCCGGGCTGTAGGAGGTTGTGGTGGGGCCCCTTTTGCTACCACACGGCTGGCAGCAGGTCGATGCCTTGCTGATCGGGCCGCACCTTTAGCCGAATCCCCCAGATGGCATTGTTCCGGGCGTCCTCGGTGCGGTGCCCCCCGGTGTGAATGTAGGCGGCGTACACCGAACCATCGGGCAGCACAATCCCTTTGCCGTAGCCATAGGTGGTGCTGTCGACAGCAAAGCCGTAGTCCTCGGCAGGTGCTTTCCAGGTATGGCCTCCATCGCTGCTGAGCAGGGCCCGGAAACCACCGCCGCCATACGAGCCGTGCAGGCACAACAGGGTTCCGTCGGGCAGGACCAATAGACCCGGCTCGTACATCCGCATTCCAAAGGTCACCGGAGGTGTCCAGGTGTGGCCCCCATCGTCCGACCAGGTAATGTCTCCCTCGGGGCGGGCCATCACCACGAGGCGTCCATCGGCCAATTGGACAACTGTGGGCTCTTTGAGGTGGTGATCGGTCTTGATGATCGACAGCAAACTCCAGGATTCGCCCAGGTCGGTCGATCGAAATACGGCCAGCCGATCGGGATCACCATCGGTAAGGGGGCCATAAACGACGACCATGATCGAACCATCCGCCAGCACGATCGCCGGCCCATCGGTTCCATCGGAGGCCAGCGGCGAAGGGAGCCGGCGAGGCTCTTTTTCCCACGATTGGCCGCCATCGGTTGAGCGAAGCAGGCCCGTGTGCCGTGCCCGCTCGGGGTAAACAAACGGGTTTCCCTGGCCAGGTGTGGTGAAGAACGTGGCCAGGATTGACCCATCGGGTAGTTCGGCCAGGTTGGGATGCCGGTCATCCCAAGGAGTATCGACGAGCGTTTTGGGCTTGGACCAACTGCGGCCGTTGTCGGTGGACCGCATGATCATCGCCCGCCCTCCGCGGGGTGCCTGGAACCCTTTGGGCATTCCCAGACCGTGCCAGCGATCCATTTGCGTTTGGGGCATTTTGAGCGGCGTGGGCAGGGAACCATGCCAGTAGCCGGCCGAAAAGACCACCAGCAGGGTGCCATCGGAAAGCCGCAGCGGTGCTTCCCAGCCCACAAACCCACCATACCCCGGGTAGGGGTCTGGTTGATTGACGCCTGGCCCGACGAGCATCCGCCGGCAATCAGCAGCCGGCACGAGCGACTCGCCTCCCTCGACGATCTGAACCTGGACTTTGCCCTCGGCGGGCGAAGTGTTCTCTGCAGCCAGTGGCCGGCCGCCGGTGGAAATCGTGATGAGGAGCGCGAAGAAAAGTTTTTGATGGTCCATCGTAGTGAGCCTAATTTTGGGAAAGAAGGAAGGAAATCAAACCGGATGTTCAGGACGCATTCCTGAGGGTCCAGCCTGCGCTTTGGAGGTGGGCGAACGCCATTCGGTTTGCATGATCAACCTGGGAAGGATCGTGGTAGTTTTTGTACTCCGTTTCAAGAGTCACGGATCGGCTGTACTGGTACCGGTCGAGCGTTTCGCCGAGCAGGCGAAAATCGACTTCGCCTTCACCGGGAGTTATTTCAAGTTGATACTGCCCGCCTGAGGAGTCTTTTCCCGCGGCATCCCGCAGATGCACATGCCACAGCCGGTCGCCTAAAAAGCGAACATACTCGTCAATATTGTACCCGCTTACGTGCCAGTGGGTCGAATCGATGAGGACGCCGATGTTGTCGGACTTCAGGTGTGACAGCATTTGTTGAGACCGCCGCAGGTCGTAGTACAGTTGCCAGACGTGGGGCATTTCCAGCACGATTTTGATCCCCGCGGCGCGGGCATATTCGGCGGCCGTATCAAGAACGGCAGCCGAGGCCTCAATTTCCTGGTCAATATCCCGGGCGTGTTCCTTTCGGCCTACGTTCAGTACCAGCATCGGGATGCCAGCCAGTTGGGCTTGATCAATCAGGTGGCGGGCTCTTTGTAGATATTGCTCTGCTTCTTTTTCCAGTTGGAGCCGGTAGTAGACCCGGTTTAACTTCGCAGCTTTAATTGCGTCGGTTTCCGCCGATGCCTGGCCTAACGCCGAAGCGGTAGGAAGGTCGGATTCACCAGAGGAGAGGGTTGCCAGTGTGACGTTGGCG
>JAKVBG010000076.1 GCA_022447605.1 Mariniblastus sp. | reverse complement strand
TTCCCACCAGGATTTCCCTCGGATCGCTTCCACCCAAGGTCCCAAACTCTAGGGGGTCTACGCAAAATTCGATTCCGAGTCGGGAAGGCGCTGGCTTTACAGATGGATCAAGCAGCCGCACCGTTATAACCCGCGGACTGTGATGCCCGATTTGTATCTTGATCCGATCGTCGAAACCGATCCCGCCGGTCAGCCGACTGGGGTCGTTACTGATCCGGTTGCCGATATCGTCGCCTACTTGATGGGAGTGCCTTACGATTGGAAACCGCAAGACGTCCCCGCCGAGACTTTGCCGGTGGATGAAAAGGCGGCTCTGAAAGACTTGACCACAGAATGGCTTTCGGCCTCATTTCCCCGTACACGGGCCGAGGGGTACGCCAACGACGGAATCCCCGCAGTTCAAGCCGCCAGCCTCAAAGGGGATGAACGTGTGCTGGTCGACCTTAACGATCAGAACCGCGTGGCCAAGCAACTCGACTATGTTGCCCGGCGATCGATCGGCCGTTATGGCTGTTTTGGTTGTCATGACATTCCCGGCCAGGAAGCCTCCAAGCCAATCGGCACGGCGCTGGCCGAGTGGGGCCGCAAGGAACCTGCCAAACTGGCTTTCGAAAACATCAATAAATTTCTCTCCACCCACGGGGTGGAGGAAGTGACCGAGCAACTCGCCGAGCAGGCTGCGAAAGACCATGCCGATGAGGGCCATGCCAGTGAAGACCATGCTGCCCATGCCGACGCTGGCCATCATGGAGTCAATCCGCTTGAGTACGACGACGATACGGGTTATTACTTGCAGTCGCTCAATGGGCACCATCGACAAGGTTTCCTCTGGCAAAAACTTCGACAGCCGCGCTCCTACGATTACGAGAAGACCCGCAACAAGCGGTATGATGAGCGGCTCCGGATGCCTTTGTTCCCGCTCGACATCGAAGAGCGCGAAGCGATCATTACGTTTGTGCTGGGGCTGGTCAATGAACCTCCTGCCGAAAAATTCATCTATCGCCCGGACGTCCGCCAGGAAGCCATTGTGCAAGGACGCCATGTGCTGCACAAATACAATTGCGGGGGGTGCCACGTGCTTGATATGGAGCGCTGGCAATTTGGGATTGAGCCGGGTTGGTTTGAAGAACCGCCCATCAAGCCAGAGTATCCGTTCCTGAGGTCGGAACCCTCTGGTGAAGAGATTGCAAAATCCCTGGAACTTGATCGGCGCGGTTTGCTCAACGTGACCTTGCATGGGATGCCCGTCATGAGCGAGGAAACGGGCCACCCCAGCCTGGTGGACGAAGATGGGGTGCCGATTGAAGCGGACGATGACGAGTCGGAACCGTTTTACGAATTTACACCGTATCGCGACGCAGTTGTCGCTGGTTACGAACGGCAGGTAGGTGTGCAAAACCTCCTGATTCCGGCTGCCTCTTCGGGGGGGCCGAAAAATGGCCGTGAATTTCCTGCCAACGGCGGGGACCTTGCCCGTTACTTGTTCCCCCGGGTCATTGCCGAGGAGCACAAAACCAACCCGCAGGCCAAGGGGTCTGAAGCGTGGGGATGGTTGCCACCACCTTTGCTAGGCGAAGGGCGGAAAGTTCAGACCGAGTGGCTGCACAGTTTTCTGATGGATCCTGGGCCGATTCGCCCGGCGGTGGTTTTGCGGATGCCCAACTTCCACATGTCCTCGGATGAGGCCAGCGCCCTGGTGAATTATTTTGCCGCCAAGGATGATGCCGATTGGCCGTACGAATACAGCGAGCGGCGCCGCGATGCTTACCTGGCGCAACTCGACAACGCCCATCCCGAGTGGATGGACAGCGCCATGAAGATCGTGACCGACGGCAACTACTGCGTCAAATGTCATTCGGTGGGTGATTTTGCCCCGAAGGGTGCCATCAAAACCCAGGGTCCTCAACTGGCCAATGTTTACCAACGGTTGCGGCCGACTTATGTGCGCGATTGGATTGCCAATCCAAGTCACTTGCTCCCCTACACGGGGATGCCCGTAAACATTCCCTTCGACCCCAATGCCCCCCATTTGGGTGGTGTTAGCCAGGCCCTGTTTCCGGGCACCAGTGTGAATCAGCTCGATGGGCTGGTCGATCTTTTGATGAACTACGACGATTACACGGCCCGGCAAACAACGATCAAGTCAATGGTCAAGGAAGCTCCCCCGGCCGAGGGTGGAGATCAGGCGGCTGAGGCTTCCGAGCCACGACCGGATCAATCCGCAAGCGACCTGACCGGTACAGGTTTGCCATAGCAATCATGAGTGGGAAGAGATCCATGATTCAAACGATTTGTCACTTCTTGATATCTGTCGTCGTCACTATGGTTTTAATAGGGCAGGCAGGTGGGCTCATGGCTGCCGATTGGGGAACGCTCTCAGGCCGGGTTGTGCTTGATGGCCAGGCCCCAGAGTCGCAGCCGATTAAGCCTGCCAAGGACCAGTTTTGCATGACCGCTGGGCCTCCTAATGAAACATTGATGGTTGGTGAAGATGGTGGCCTGGCAAACGTGGTGATTTATATTCGTGTCAAACGAGGCCAGTCCCTTGAGGTTCATCCCGACTACGATCCGCAGCTTTCTGAAGAGGTCGTGCTGGATAACAAGGGTTGTCAGTTTGTGCCGCATATCGCGCTGATTCGCACAGGTCAGCCGCTGGTGGTTCGCAACTCCGACCCCACCGGTCATAATACCAACGCGTCTCTGGCCAAGAATGGTGCATTTAATGTGCTGATCGCGGCCAACCAGTCGCAAAAGATGACGCTTTCCAAGGCGGAAAGCCTGCCACTGCCCGTGCAGTGCAACGTGCATCCCTTTATGAAGGGGTATATGCTCGTTCGCGATGATCCTTACATGACCGTGACCGATGAGACGGGCGCATTTGAAATCAGCAAGATTCCGGCTGGCAACCATGAGTTCCAGTTCTGGCAGGAAAGAATAGGTTATTTGAAAAACTGCAAGTACGAAGGTGGTGAACTCAATCGCCGTGGGCGGGTTAAGTTGGATATCCAAGGGGGTGCGGATCTCGACCTCGGTAAGATTGAAGTTCCCGCGAGTTTGATCAAGTAAGCGGTGGGTATGAACCGCGGGCGAATGCAAGTCTGTCGGAAAAGTGAGTGAAGAAAGTAAACCATGACCAACAGCATCAAAAGCGGCAGTTTTTGGCTGGTACCCTGCGTTGTGTGGCTGACGTGTGGATGCGGCGAGCGTGGCTATATAGGCCCCGTGGCGGACAGCCAGGCTGCGATGGAAATCCGCAAGGCGCTCGACACCTCGTCCGGGGCCGACGGGGAAGGCGGAGCGGCCGGCGCGGCCTCAAGCGGAACTGGCTGGGCAACCTTGAAGGGCCGTTTTACGTTCGACGGCACCCCTCCCACGATGACCCCCTACGACGTTACGAAAGATCTGGCGACCTGCACCTCAAATGGCAAGCCTCCTTTGCAACAAACTTTGCTGGTCGACAGCGCTACGAAAGGGATCAAAAACGTCGTTGTCTTTGTTCGCAAGGCTCCGCGGGTCCACGAATCGGCCGGGCCAAGCAAAGAACCGATCCTGTATGACCAGAAGGAATGTGTTTTTCTCACCCATGTACTGCCGTTGACCGTAGGGCAGCCGCTCCAACTGAAAAACAGCGACAACGTGGGGCACAACACGAACATCCAAGGTAAGAAAAATGGGTTGAATCAAACCATTCCCGCAGGGGACACGGTTTCGTTTACCCCGCAAAAAGAGGAGGCCTTACCGGCCCCGGTCAATTGCAGTATTCATCCTTGGATGAGCGCCTACATACTGCCCCGCGATAACAGCTACTACGCCGTAACTACCGAAGATGGCACCTTTGAAATTCCCAATCTTCCAGCAGGCGAAGAACTGGAGATTCAGGTCTGGCATGAAAGTGCCACCGGTCCAGGAGGTGGTCTGGTGCTTTCCACACCGGAAGCGAAAGCGAACAAGTGGTCAAAGAAGGGGCGGTTCAAAATCCAACTGAAGCAAGACGAAACGAAAGAGATCAACCTGAATGTTCCTGAAACAGCATTTCGGAGTTGATTGATTGTTCCGTGGTGGACAAAACGAACCAACTTCTTCCAGAATTGCCCTGTAGAAAAACCAACGAAATAACAAAGTCGATGACAAAACATCATCTAACTTCCAAGTCGATCGCGCTGGTGACCGTGCTGCTGATTGTGGGCGGATGTGGCCCGCCGGAGCAGGTGTTCTTCCAGAGCAATATGCGCGAGATGGTGTCCAACCAGATTGCCCCGAAATATCAACAGGAAATTGCCAATGTGAACGAGGCCCTGTTCGGCACACCCGATGAACCTTCGGTCATGCCCGAGATGAAACTCGACATCAAGCAACTCCAATTTGCGGCTGGTCCTGTTTGGGATGACCAGCAGGGTGGAAGCCACGGGCTGTACCGTAAACATTGTGCTCACTGTCACGGGATCAACGGCGACGGGCGGGGCCCGACGGCACAATTTTTGAATCCCTATCCGCGCGACTATCGCCCGGCGATCTTTAAATTCAAGTCAACCTACAATCCGGCCCGGCCAACGACGGAAGATTTACACCGCGTGTTGATGAATGGGATTCCTGGTACGGCGATGCCTTCGTTTTCCCTGCTGCCACCTGCTGAGGTGGCTGCCCTGGTGGAGTATGTGAAATACCTTAGTATGCGGGGACAGATGGAAACGTCGCTCATCGGCTACGTCTTTGACGAACTGGGTGAGGGCGACGATGGCGAGCGCATTTCGCTCAACCCGGTCAACGATGCCGAACAGCGGGAGGTGATCCTTGGCGAATTGCTGGCGGACATCGTCGCTGGTTGGGAAGAGGCTCCCGAACAGGTGATCGATCCTGATCCAGATGCCATCCCGGCTGACAAAACCGCCGAGCAATTGGCGCTTTCGGTCGATAAGGGGCGGGTCCTGTTCTACGGGACCAAGGCCAACTGCATTAAATGCCATGGCCCGACAGGATTAGGAGATGGGCAGCAGGACGATTACAACGTTTGGAATAAGGCGGTGGTGACCTTTGAAGAAGCGACCGCTGCACTGCCTGGTCAAATCAAGACGACCAAAGCCAGTATGAGAGATAAGGATCAGGATCAAAAGAAGGCGATCAAGAAGGAGTTGGCTGCCCTGAATCAGAGCCTTGCCCTGCACAAAAGGGTGCAGGAGGAACTGCTTCCACCCCGCAACGCGATCCCTCGAAATTTGCGTCAGGGGACATTTCGGGGAGGGCGACGGCCGCTCGACATATATCGGAAAGTCTATACCGGCATTGCCGGAACCCCGATGCCCGGTGGTGGACCTGTGACACCCGGCGCGAAGGGGACACTTAGTGATGAAGAGATTTGGCAGCTTGTAGATTACGTGCGGTCGCTGCCCTTTGAACCAGCCAGCCAACCGACGAGGTTGCGCATTAATTACGACGTGTTGAATTGATAGCCCAAAGGGAAGTTAGCTCCCGGCTATTCGGGGGTCGCTTAAACCGGATGCTGGAAATCCAAAAGTCAATGCTAAGGATGCTGCTGTGAACCGTTTTTGGTGTATCGTCTTTTTGCTCGTGCCGATCATGGGAGTCGCGACTTTTGCGGTTGCGCCCTACTACAACATATGGTTTCCACGGGATGTCTCTACCCATGGAATCACCATTGATAATCTGTTTATGTTCATCCTCTGGATCACCGGGATCGTGTTTATCGCGACCGAGTGGGCCCTGTTCCAGTTTACCTGGAAATATAATGCCGCGCACAACCCTGAGCCTGCGAAATTTTCCCACGGCGAGCATACGCTGGAAGTGGTTTGGACAATCGTGCCAGCTGCCATTTTATTGTTTATTGCCATCTATCAAATGGATGCTTTTGCTGCCGCGAAGATGCGAAAGCCGAACATGCAACCCACGGCAGAAATCACCGGGCGACAGTTCAATTGGGATGTCCGCTATCCGGGTCCCGACAAAGAGCTTCATACACTCGACGACATCGTTCGTTACGATGGAAACATCCACATGCCAATGGGGGAAGACGTCCTGTTGGTGATCAAGAGTCAAGACGTGCTCCACAGTTTCTTTCTGCCGAATTTGCGACTCAAGCAAGACGTGATTCCTGGCATGGAGCAGGCAATGTGGTTCCACGCCAAGGATACGGGGAGATTCGACATTGTCTGTGCTGAACTGTGTGGCTGGGGACATTACAAGATGAAGGCCCGGCTCACGCTGCAAACACGAGCCGATTTTGATCAATGGCTTGCAGAAACTTATCAAGCGGAGCAGGCCATGACGACGGCTAAGGTTGGTCAATAGTCCTGTCCTGGCTGAACAGAAGATGAGAGAAAATACCAGACGACTGAGGTAATTGAAAATGAGTACCGTAACAGCCGATACCCACGCGCATGAACATGCCGACGAGCATGCGCACGCTGGTGGGTTTCTTTCGACGTATGTGTTTTCTCTCGATCACAAGATCATAGGTCTGCAGTTTCTCTTCAGCACCCTGTTGTGGTTTGTGGTTGGCGGTTTGCTCGCGCTGGCCGTCCGTTGGCAGTTGGCCTATCCCTGGTCCGATATGCCCATTTTTGGAAAGCTGCTCTTTGCGGCCGAGGGAGGACAGATTGCGCCGGAGTTCTACACCGTGCTCTTTACGATGCATGCCACGGTGATGATTTTCCTGGTGATTATTCCGATCCTGGCCGGTGCCTTCGGGAACTATCTCATCCCGCTGATGATTGGTGCCGACGACATGGCCTTTCCGACTCTCAATATGCTCAGCTATTGGTTCATGTGGCCAGCCTTTCTTGCCTTTGGCGCAAGCTTTTTTGTCGAGGGAGGGGCGGCTGGGGCAGGGTGGACCTCGTATCCACCGCTCTCGGTTCTCAACAGCGCTTCGCCGGGCAGTTTAAACGGACAAACACTCTGGCTTATTGGTCTGCTCTGTGTCGGCGTGTCCTCCATGATGGGGTCGGTCAACTATCTCACTACGATCATTCAGATGCGGGCCCCCGGGATGACCATGTTTCGGTTGCCCATGACGATTTGGGCCATGTTCATCACTGCGGTACTTCAAGCCTTTGCGTTGCCCGTCCTCACCGCCGCTGGGGTCATGCAAATCGCAGATCGAGAACTTGGGACCGGGTTTTTCCTCCCCGAAGGGGTGGCGGCTAACAATGCTTTGCCGGCTGCCGGTGGCGGGCATCCCATCTTGTGGCAGCACCTGTTTTGGTTCTACAGCCATCCGGCTGTTTACATCATGATTCTCCCTGCCATGGGGATGGTCAGTGATATCATCGCTTGCTTCTCCCGCAAGCCCTTGTTTGGTTACAAACCGATGGTCTACTCGATTTCCGGCATTGCTGGACTCGGGTTTATTGTTTGGGGGCATCACATGTTTGTCTCTGGCATGAATCCGATGCTTGGTATGACCTTTATGGTCACGACCATGTTCATTGCTTTGCCGAGTGCCATCAAAACATTCAACTGGCTCGGTACGGTTTGGGGGGGGCGAATTCAATTCACAACGGCCATGTTGTTTGCACTTTCCTTCGTATCGATGTTCATCATTGGCGGTTTGAGTGGCATTTTTATGGCTGCGACCCCGGTTGATATTTTTATTCACGACACGTATTTCATCGTCGCCCACTTCCATTATGTCCTGTTTGCCGGGACGGCAATGGCCGTGTGGGGAGCCATTTATTTTTGGTTTCCAAAGATGTTTGGTCGGATGATGAATGAGTTCTGGGGCAAAGTCCATTTCTTTTTCACCTTCGTGTTCTTGAACTGTACTTTTTACCCGATGCATATTTTGGGCATTGTCGGGTTTCCCAGAAGATTGGCGGATCCCTATCACTACGAGACATTTCGTCACCTCTTGCCGCTTAATCAATTCATGACGTGGTGTGCGATCGGGATGGTGGCCACGCAGATCATTTTCGCAATCAATTTCTTCTCCAGTATGTTCTTTGGCAAGAAAGCTGGCCGCAATCCGTGGCATGCGAATTCGCTCGAATGGATGGCACCGAGTCCACCAGGGCACGGTAATTTTGATTTCCAGCCAATCGTTTACCGCGGACCCTACGAATATGCTTCACCGGAAGTTGAAACCGATTATTACCCCCAGACACAGCCGCCGCCGGAAAAACAAGGAGACGACTGACCGGGAGCCCTATTGCCGTAGAAATTTCCATCCTGTTGAGGAGACGTTGCCGGCGCGGGCACCCACTGCATGTCCAAAGTAGTTTTTGATGCAAGACGACTCGGTTCACAACGCGGTTTCTCCTTGGCCTCATCGCTGGGCTCTGGTGCTGGCGTGCGCGACGTTCCCGCTCGTTTGGGTGGGTGGTCTGGTGACTACGACCGATGCCGGAATGGCGGTGCCAGACTGGCCTTCGACCTACGGGTACAATCTCTTTCTGTACCCCTGGAAGACCTGGTTGTTTGGCCCCTGGGACCTGTTCGTCGAGCATGGACACCGCCTTCTGGCGGCGACCGTAGGCTTGCTCACAATCTTTTTGCTGGCTGCGTTGTGGCGATGTGACCAGCGCCGCTGGGTCCGCCAACTCGGGGGCGTTGCGTTGTTTTTGGTGATTGCCCAAGGTGTACTGGGCGGTATGCGAGTCTTGCTGGACGAGCGACTGTTGGCCATGTTCCAC
>JAKVBG010000075.1 GCA_022447605.1 Mariniblastus sp. | reverse complement strand
ATGAAGTCTGGGATGTGGTGATCGATACCATTCTCGATGATCAAGACCTGGAGTTCGTAGTCGAGCACCTTCGGGGAAAGATCAAACAGTTTATTCACACCGGGTCGATTGGTGTGTACGGGGCGCAGACGCCGATTCCGGCTCGCGAAACCGATCCGCTGGCCGAGCACGATGAGGTGTACAATTTTAACCACAAGCTTCGACAGGATCAGGTTTTGCTGCGCGCCCATCGGGAACACGGTTTTCCAGGGACGTCGCTGCGGATGAGTTACATTTACGGTCCTGGGGCAGTGCTGCTTGAGGGTTGGGGGGGCCGCGCGCCAGAATTTTTTCAGCTATTGCGTGATGGCCAGACCGTGTTGCTGCCTGGCGACGGACGCGCGTTGCTTCATCCCGGTTATGTCACCGACCTGGCAAGTGCTTTTGGAAATGCCTTGGAGTCGCCGGAAACGATTGGCCAGGTTTATAACATTGCAGGTCCGCGCGCTGTAATGATGAAGGACTACATTGCCCAGATCGCTACCGAACTGGGAGTCGAGCCGAAGATCGACTATGTCGACCCCGAAAAAATTCTTCAGCAATTTCCTGAACTGGTCGACCGTCGTGGACTGTTCTTTGCCTCCGAACACATGTGTTGCGACATCAGTAAGGCCCGCCACGAAATGGGATGGCAGCCGGAAACTTCTCTGGGGGCGGGCCTGGCGAAGAGTGTGGTCTGGATGCGCCAAGAGGGTCACGTATAAGCAGGCTTTCTTCTCGGCCGGTGGATTTGGCAGTGGGGCCACTTTCGTCAACGGAAGGCCCCAAAGTCTGGGGTTCGCCCAATCGTATCTGTACTGCGCAGGTTCTCGCGGTTGTTGGGTCGGGCTGGTAAACTGACAGGGAGTAGATAATGGTGGGCTACTTATTGGCGCACCAATAGTTCCTGCAGCCCGTGGCGACGGTTTGATAAGGTCCCCTTGTTTGAATTTTCCATGAGTGAGATTTGTGCATGAAACGTTTGAGTTTAATCGCGATGAGTTGCTGCCTTGTTGGTTGGTTGGGCAGTGGTTGCCTGGCCGAGCAACCTGCGGGAATGGTTGCCGAGTGGCGTTTTGATGAGGGGCAGGGAGACGTTGCCGGGGATACGACGGGCTATCATCGCGATGCGCAACTGCGTGGCGCGACCTGGGCTGAGCAAGGGGGTGGGTTTGCAGTTGCGCTCGATGGCCAAGGCCAGTACGTCGACGGTCCCAGTCCCAAGTCGCTAGGGATTACAGGGCCTGTGAGTGTGGAGGCGTGGGTCAAGCCGGTCCGCAAAGGTCATGGCGAGTCCCATTTGCTCGGTTCGGGTATGAGTAGTTTTGTGCTTACCTACTACAACGCGGAGTTGTGTTACTGGTACATCGGTAGTGGTGGCAATAACGTGCGGGGACAACTTGCACTGGGCCAGTGGAATCACGTGGTCGGGACATTCGACGGTACCACGATCAGCCTTTGGGTAAACGGTCGGTTGGCAGGCAGCAGGCCATCAAAGATTACCGAGTATCCGGTTGGCGATTTATTTCACATGGGCTCTTCCGGAAAAGAGGCCGGCTCTCGTTTTACCGGTGGCATCGACCATGTGCGCGTGTACAACCGGCCGTTATCGGGCCGGGAAGTGGTCGCTCACTTCAAGAGGGAGGCAGCGGACTACGGCTTTGATCAAACCTGGTTTCGTCGGGTTAAGCTGACGCCTTACGCATATCTCAGCGATGGAGAAGTGGTGCTTGAGGTGAACTACCGGGGCCTGCAACCACTAGAGGGCGAGAGCGCCATGGAAGTGACGCTTGCCAGCACCGATTCCCCAGGTCATTTGCTGCATCGCCAGGTGATCGATGCGCTGCCGAAAGCGGGCGAAGTAGAGGTCCATGTTCCCTGCAGCAATCTGCCGGCTGGAGATTATCTGGTGCGGTTGACCCTCACCGACCAGCAGGGGGCCCGCCCGGTTGAAAAATTCAACTTCTCCTACCCGGCCAAGGCGACAGAGTTGCCCTCACCGGAGGTCGCACAAGTGGGGCCCCTCCCCGTACCGCCGGGCCCTGCCCCGTTTGGTTTTTCGATGAATCAAACGGGCGGTTTTGAACTTGAGATTAACGGCCAGAAGTACCCGTACCAAACAAAAATTTCCTGGCCGCATGGCCAGTTCAACTACCTGGGGGGGCCGGGCCAGGGAGAGGCCAGTTGGCGCGTTGAAGTTCAGTCGCCTGGCGATTCGGAAGGGGGCCCATCCTCAACCTACCAGGCCCATGCCCAGGGCGACCATTACACGGTTGACCGCCAGGTGGAGGTTTTTGCAACCCACGTCTCGGTGAAAGATACCTACACAAACACCACCGACGACGATCTGGGTCTTTTGATTTATAACGAAATGCCGGTCAAGCCAGGTCAAATTACCGCCTCCAAGTTGGGCGGTTACGAGGGGCCTACGCGGGCATCGTCCGAGGCGTCGGCAGAAATCTTCAGTCCCAGCACATTTGTGCAAGACGCCAACACGGGGATTGGAATTGTTCCGATCGACGATGTGTTTGTCGTGCAATGTGTGCTTTATGCCGAGGCAGAGGCTGCCGGTGTGGGTACGGAGTGGTTTGCGCTGGGGCCAGGGAAGTCGTATACCCTGGAGTGGGCCGTTTATCCGACCGTCTCTGGTGATTATTACGACTTCGTCAATGCTTTCCGCAAGGTCGAAGACCGCATCGGCACGATTGATGGAGCCTTGGGCTTTATCTCCTACGGCCCTATGAATCGGCGCCAGGTACCTGATGAACCGTTTCTGGAAGACCGGGGTTTGAAGTATGGGATTCTCCATTGCCTGAGTCGGGCTGCGGACGATCCGGAAGTTTCGATCGAAGGGATTGAGTTCAGCGATTTTCCTTTGGAAATGCAACTGCTCAAGGGGCAGGCTGCTGCGTTCCATCGCAAGTATCCCGCCCGGAAAATAATGTTCCATGTTGCTCACAGTCTTTACATGACCAATGAGCCTGATCGGTTTGCAGATTCAAAAGTGATTGGTTCTGACGGCAGCCACGCAATATGGGGTGCCAGTGAACCGTATGTGAGCCAGCAGCGAATGGATGAAGGCTGGACCTGGTACATTTACTATCCCGTGCCCGGAAACAGTTTTCACGACGGACTGATCAACAGCGTCGATGTGATGATGGACGATTTGGGCATGGACGGTGTGTTTATGGACGGTTTTCTGGCCGGCTATATGGGGCAGTGGAGTTACGACGGACGCTGGGACGGGCACTCAGCGGAGATCGACCTCGCGACACAAACCATTCGCCGCAAGATGGCATCGGTGTTGTTGATGTCACAGCCTTCCTTGATTGAATTCTCCCGAAAAATTCGTGACAAAGGGGGAGTCGTTGTAGCCAACAACACGATGATGACCCGTTCGATAGCGAACGAGAAATACATTGTTTTCGACCAGGAAGTGGCGTCAGGTCCACATCTTCACTTCGGCCCCAGTGTGACCGCGTTGGGACGCCCTCCGTTTCACAGCGACAAAGATATTTATCTCGATACACTCGATAAACTGAGTTGGGGCGAGTTGTTTATTTACTATCAGGACCGGTTCGACCTGTCGGGCCCAACGCTGGCTTCGAAGCAGTACCCGATGACTTTCGAGGAGATTCGTTCGGGAATGGTCCGCGGACCGGAGCGTATCGTTACTATGAATTCTGGAGTCTATGGATGGGCGGGCGACCAGCGGTTACACGCGGTCCATGCTTTTGACGCGCGGGGGAAAATGATTTCCAACCCGTACATGACGACCGTGGGTCCCGAAGGGGTACGGACGGAACTGGTTTTCTCAGACAATGAATCGGCCGTGGTCGAGCCCATTCCTGTGCGCTTGGAGGCGGAGCGTCCGGTGAACGTTACGGTTTTGCGTTCAAGCCACGATGCCTTAACCGTGTTGCTTAACGGCCAGGGGCCGGTCGCATTACAGATGTTCGTTGGGACGAGCTACCCTAAATATGGTCACAAAATACTGGTCGACGGTGGTGTGAACCCTGGTGCGGCTGGTGTTGGTGACCCGTTTCGTGTCGAGATTGACGGCACGGAAACTATTCTCGAAGAGCGCGACGGCACCTTGACCGTTCCACTTGGCCTGGCAGGACCTGTGCAAGTGGTGATCGAGCGGGCCGATCCCGGGAGTAGGTAGAAAGTGGTTGACAAAGTCTTTGGTTCCGGGGCGATTGTGGGTAAGGCGTTCTGGCTCAGTGGCTTTTTTTGCTGTTTTGAATTTCAGAGAGTCCACCGCAACCGTAACTGATTAACGCAAGTGTTGGAGTTATGCATATGGGTTTTTTGTTTTGTGATCGTGCAGTGAAGCGTCGCAGCCTTTTGGTCGTGTTTGGAGTGGTTATGGGCCTTGCGGCCGGAAGTGGGGTGAAGGGAGAAAGTAGCCCGCCGGTGGTCGAGTGGACGTTTGACGAAGGAGGCGGGACGCTTGCCCATGACGTGGCCGGCGGTGGATGCCATGCGACCCTTGCGGGAGCTTCCTGGGTTAAGCAAGGCAAAGGCTACGCGGTTCGCCTCGATGGCGAGGATGACTATATCGACTGCACTTCACAAAAGCCGCTGGTCCTTGAGTCCCCGTTTACGATCGAGGCCTGGATCAAGCCGACCCGCAAAGGCCAGGGGGAGGCACATCTGTTTGGCGAAGGCGTGGCGAGTTTTGCGCTGACCTACTACAACACGGAGCTTTGCTTGTTTTACGTTGGGGGTGGCGGTAACAACGTGAAGTATCCCCTTACGGTCGACAAGTGGCAGCAGGTCGTGGTGACCTTCGACGGCAAACTGCTCGGGATGTGGCACAACGGTCGTCAGGTTGCCAGCGCAAAGTCCAAGTTCAATAAAACAGGTTCCAGGGGGCAGGTCACCATTGGCACCAAGGGGACCAGCGGCGGGGCGCGGTTTGAAGGGTTAGTGGACCAGGTGCGCATTTACGACCGGTCTCTTGCGGATGCGGAAATCCTGTCCGGTTTCCGCCAGCAGGCGGCTGAGCACGACCTGGTGATCCACCAAACGAAGTCCGCACCCGAAGATGTCGTCACGCAATTTTTTCGGTCCCATCCGAACCCGATTGATGTCAAGCGGATAGGCGACAGTATCTTGTTTGCAAACCAAAAGGTTGGCCTGGAAATCGTTGAGTCCGAAAATGGGTTTCACTGGAATCGTCTCTATAGCGTTGAACTGGACCATGATTTTCTTGTCCGCACTACGGCAGGAGGGACACGCGAGTTAATCGACGTCCGGATGACGCTGGACCCAATGTATGTAGGGCGCGACGATAGCCACCTGACCAAATATTCGCTGATGGGGATCATGGATGAAATGGCCGGTGATGCCTTTTCGATTGGTTCGAGTGCCGGTGGCAAGCTTTCCTGGCGATGTGATTTTGGCCAGGATCAGGCTGTTTTGCATCTGGCAGCTGAGAAAATCGACGTACGCGAATCGGAGGGGGTGCTGGACGTTGATATGCAAGTCACGTTACGGACGGATGACCCGATGTCGTATTGGAGGGTGGGCCTGCGCAACCGGGGACTTCGATATGGTATTGAGCGGGTTCGGTTTCCGGTCGTCTCGTTTGCCCCGATTGGTAAGGCTGTCGACAACGTGTTTGTTTACCCGCGCGAGCGGGGTGGGCTGGTGGAGGACCCGTTTCACGCACCTACCGGACTGGGATCTGGGTTCCACACCCGGGGTGCATTTTATCCGGTCGATTTCAACATGCAGTTTCAGGCACTGTACGATCAAAAAAGTAGCAAGGGGGTTTTTGTAGGGACCCAGGACTCGACGCCAAACCTGACGCACACGCGCATCCAGAATACGCCTCGGGAGCTTACCTGGAGCGTGGCCCACTTTCCTCCAAACATCACTTATGCCGAGGAAGACTATGCGCAACCCTACGACTGTGTGGTGGGTCCGTTTCGCGGCGACTGGTACGACGCCTGTCAGATCTACCGTAGTTGGGCACTTAAGCAGTCGTGGTGTCGCCAGGGACCCTTGCGAACCCGTCAGGATGTACCTCAGTGGTACAAGCAGGCCCCGCTTTACCTTTACACGACGCTGGCCGATTCGGCCGAGGGGACGCACTCAAAGTCAAAGAATATGGAACTTGCAGCTGGGCGGGTGCGCGAATGGCTTGACTGGAGTGGCATGAAGCTGCCGGTCAACCTGTATGGCTGGGAGCGGTATGTTCCCGGGATGACTGCCTTTGAAAACCCGGTCAACATGCGCCGCATGCGTACGCAAGGCCGGTGGGCCGGCTTGGCTGGTCACAATATGTTTGACGGCAATTATCCCAGGATTCCGGCGATTGACAATTTTGCCGACCAGTGTCAGCAGCTTCGAGTCGCCGGTGGTGAAGTGGTTCCCTACCTGGCGCTGGAATTGTTTGACCAGGGGCCGGCCGAGAATTCTCCGTATGCAGCCGAAGCGCGGCCCCACATTACCCGCGATCTTTACGGTGGTTTGCGGGCTTGGGGAGGGCACCGTAGCTGGCAACCCTGTGCGTGGACCGATTGGTGGCGGAACCGTCTTCGGGAAACGACCGAGCTGATGCTCGAGCGTGAGCATGTGGGGGGATTCTACCTCGACGTGATGCAGGGGGCTGCCCTGCCCTGTTACTGGCCGGGGCATGGTCACGCCGCTGCCGGAGCCGATGTGGCCACGACCGGTATGCACGAGTTGGTAGCGACGATACATCACAAGGTAAAGTCCAAAAACCGGGAGGCAATTATTACCGGGGAGAACTCGACTGAGAACATGATCGACGTGATTGACGGGATCCTGCAGTTGACCTTGTGGCCTGAAACCAAGGCACCCCTCTTTGCGACTGTGTACCAGGACTATGTGTTGCGATTTGGGCTGGAACTGTCTACGGGAACCGGCTGGCAGGAACGGTTCAAGGACGAGTGGCGAAAGGATCACTTTTTCCTCGAATCGGCGTCACTCTTTGCCGAAGGGATGCAAATCGGGATGGTGCGACTTCCTCCCCGTGACAACGCGCTGTCGCACCAAAATCCGGATCACCGGGAAATGATTGACTTTCTGGGCAAACTGGTCGGTTATTACAGGCAGGAAGTTTCCCGCAATTTCCTCTCGGTGGGACAATTCATGCGGCCGGTCACTTTTGACAAGCCGGCGGTCATGCCCACCATCGTTTACAAGGAGGGAATTGAGTTTCCAGCCGTCCAGAGTGGTGTTTTTCGCGACGTCGATGGCAGGTTGGCAGTCTTTGTAGTCAATGCGGGCGCGAATCCGGTGACCTACCGTGCCGAACTTGATTTGGTCCAGTACGGCATGCCTGCAGATGCCAAGGTCGCCGTGGAGACGATCTCCTGGGAAGGGGTTCGAACCAAGATTGCCGGCGGGAGTACCTCGCCGGTCGAGTTGGCCGGGACCCTGTCCGGGCGTGATGTGGTGATGCTGCACATCGAACCGTGACAGCCATCCCTGAACGGAGGTTCGAGCGGAACCCTGCCTGCCGATTTGTTTTCGGCAGGATTATGATGGTTGCCGACCGTTTTCTGAGACCTGCTTCAGTGCCGTCATGTAGCCGATTGCAAATGCGTAACCGCGGTGTCGGCCGAACTGGGTGTCGGTTTCCATGACGGGAGCGTGATCGGGATCAATCAGGCCCTGGTAGCTGTGGTCGACATAGAGTTGCATGGCGGCGGCCATGTCGACGTCGCCCTCGTCGATAAACACTTCGTCGAACTTAACGCCATCGCTTGGTTGTCTCTGCACGTTGCGAAAATGGACGACAAAGATTTTTTGTTGTTGGAGAAAGTGCCGGGTTGCTTCGATCACATCGACTCCCATCTCCGCAACCGTTCCCTGGCAGTACAAGAGACCGTTGGATGGGCTTGGCACCGTATCGAGGAGTCGTTGCATGCCATCTACGGTAGACAGGATCTGGGCAGCACCGCGAAGACTTCCCGCCGGCGGATCGTCTGGATGGCAGGCCAGTTTTACACCGACCTTTTCGGCGACGGGAACAACCCGTTCGGCGAAATAGGCAAACCGTTCCCAAAGTTCCTCGTGCTCCACTACTCCCGCCTCGCTGGGAGGGGCGTTTTCGATGCGCTGGCTGTCAAAACTGATCAATCCAGCATCTCCACGACCACCGCCACTTAGTCCGTTTCGCCATCTTCCCCAGCAGGGATTCAGGGCAAAGTCATAGCAGAGTGTGTAGATGCCAGCGCGAGCCATGTTCTCGACCGACTTAGAGAATCCGGCGATCGCTTCGTCCCGGTTGGGACTGGCGAGCAGAATAGGCCGATGAAGAGCGGGTGGGGGGGCCTCAATGGCTGCCATCTCCAGTCCGAACGATTCGGCGCGCTTGCGAAGTTCTAGCAGATCGAGAAATTCCCAGGGAGCCTGGTTAAGTTCCTCGGGCAGGATTGCGATAATATGACGAACGCCCAGTTGCCGGCAATATTTAAGTTCCGAGTCGGACCAGTCATAGACCCTTTTGGTGATGTGCATGGTTCGTTGCGGAAGGGGTGTTGGGACACGCAAGCGGAAAGGGTCAGCCGATAAGTGCGGCTCTCTGTTAGCTTCTGGTCAGCCCCAGCAATTGTGCCGCCTCGACGGCAAAGTAGGTCAAAATGCCATCGGCACCGGCCCGCTTGAAAGCAAGGAGGCTTTCAAGAATGGTCTGCTCTCGATCGACCCAGCCATTGGCTGCTGCGGCTGAGAGCATGGCGTATTCGCCGCTGACCTGGTAGGCATAGGTCGGCGCGCCGAATGCCTCCTTCACGCGGTGAACAATATCAAGGTAAGGCATGCCCGGCTTGACCATAA
>JAKVBG010000074.1 GCA_022447605.1 Mariniblastus sp. | reverse complement strand
GTCGCCGACCTTTTCCTGGCCAGGAATCACAATGGTTTCCGGGTTGCTGACCAGAGCTTTGAACTTCTCAGGAGTATCGCCGCCCGCCAGGGGTGTGTTTTGAAAACTTTTGATACCGAGTTCTTCCACCAGCGGAAAAAAAGAGGTAAACGCTTTTTGGCGAAGCGGGTGGTCGGCCGGTGCGTAGCAAAGGATATTCAGCTGGTGGGTCAGCCGGAGCATCTCGACGCGACGAAGCAAAACGGGATCGGCAGCAACTTTCTTTGTGGCGTGGTCAAACAATCGATCCATCTGTTCGACAACTGTCCATTTCAATAGCGGCGTGCTGCTGAGGGGTTGGTGCACGTCGGGATAAGCGGAAAAAGTCGTTCCCGTGGTCCGTTCGTAGGAAGTGATCGATTGCAGCAAGACGACGATTTGTTCGGTCTCGGCCGAGGCGGCTCCGTAGTAGGTCTCGCAAAACTCACCGATCCCAGCGCGGACATCGAAGGCTGTGTCCCAAAGCAGTCGCGTACACAGATAAGAGATCAGGTGCCTGAGATTGTCCGTAACCGTCCAGTAATCGTTACGCGGCGGGTTGAATCCACCCATCAGTTTATCGCCGTCGGGAGCCGGGTTGGTCCTTTCCGCAACTTCGGGGGATTGGACAAATGCGCTCTGCACGCCCCTGCGGTGGAATTCCCTCAGATTTCGGGAGGCCGCAAAGAGTTTCATGTGCGGCATCCAGGGATAGTTCTGGTAGTGGTAAAGCCATACCTGCAGCCTATCGGTCCGTTCCAGCCACTGGTTGAGCCACCCCATTAAATCGTTGTCCCGATTGGCATCGCACTCGTCGAACGCGTGTGCCTGGCAGGCACCTATAGGTGCCCAGGTAACCTGGATGTTCGGGTGCATTTTGACCGACGAAGCGTACCCGACGTGGCTGTAGGCGATGATGTCGATGATGGCGTCAGGATGCTCCTTTACGACCTCTGTGGCGACCTTGTTGTAGAATTCGTGATAGGTTCCGGCGATGCCTACCCTGTTGTCGCCCTGTCCGATCCGCTCGTACGAGTCTCGGCACTTGGCACATTCGCACGAGAGATGGTTGTCGGTGTGTCCGAGGTTGATGATGGGGGGGTATCCGTAGTGGCCTTCCTGCCCGCGAAATTGGGCCTTGCTCCACTCTGCGATGTATTCAACAAATCCGGGATTGGTGACGCAGTAGGCCCGCTGACTTGCCGACGGGTGCAGCGGTCGATTGCCGTCAAGCTCGGCATAATACTCGGGGTGATCTACGTGTAAGCTGGCGGGAACGTAATTGAGTCCGTGTCCGCCGTGATGCGCGAGCATGCTGGTTAGCCTGGCATCCGTATCGCCTACGGCAGGCGTTCCCCCAGCTACCAGAGAGCGGTTAAGCCTGTTCCTGGCCGTCCAATCGGGATCCCAGTAACTGACCGAGGCTGCCGTGCGCCACAGAAAATCAGGTTTCTGACGGTCGGCAATCGGGTCGATCCTCAGGTGAGGATCCTTGGGGATACGGCTGGCAGCGGGGGTAAACCACCTGCAGCCCAAATGGTCCTGCAGGAATCCGTACATCCCATTAATAGTCCCTCTGGGAGGCGCTCCGGCGATCACCAGTCGTGTGCCAAGGGTACGTATTTCGTACTCGTCCAAGGAGAACCCTTCGGTCAAATCGGACAGACCGAGGTCGTTCAAGCGGAGATTGTTGTGTCCGACAACGATCTCGTTTGGCAAAGGTGGCTCTGTATCTGCCACGACCGGAAAAACAGCTCCGGTGATTTGCTTGAGGATAGCGGCCATGTCGTCTGCGACCGCCTTGGTGCTCACATCGGCCTGATCGCTAATGACAATCCGGTAGCTGGTGTTGCCATCGACGGCGAGGGTCAGCCTGCCCGCCGGTTCCGCATCGAGCCGTGCACCGTTGGTGAAGACAGCCGTAAAAATGAAAACCGTGAAGAACCGCATGATTTGGATCCTTTTCTTTGTGCCTTTTGGGAAAGGCGCACGAACGGCGGAGACCGCAGGTTTGGGGCCTCTTGCTACTATACCCGTACAGCCCCCCATGATGCCATCTTCTGGGTCTTCGCAGCCCAGTAGCCTGCCGCTGGCAGGCTGACTCGGAGGGCGGTTACTGATTCCTGATTGCCCAGAGCGCATCAAACGTGCGGAGATAGATTGTCCCGTTGGAAATCACCGGCGAGGCGGAGATTGCTTCGCCAAGGTCATTTTGGGCGACAATTTCAAAGTTGCGACCTGCTTTTACCACGGTCACCTTGCCGTCGCGGGCGGTGAGGTAGATGTGGCCGTCGGCCAGGACGGGGGAACCGCGGTGCCGGTCGTTGTGGGTGCGCTCCATGTAAACCTCTTCGCCGCTTTCGCGGTCGAGCACCAGCAGCATACCGTTTTCGCGGCAGAGATAGACAAGTTCGTCGTCGATCACCGGCGAAGGCACATCGGGGGTGTTTTTCTCGCGTATCCACCGGATGGCGTCTTCGCTGGCGGTGAGATCGCCACGCTGGTCGGCCCGGATTGCAAAGACCGGACCATTTTTCGCCGTGGGACAGACCACGATGTTTTCGGCAGCGGCCGGAGAAGCGACAAACCGGAGTGTCGGGTGATAGGTCCGCTCGGAGTCATGGTGAGGGTTGAGCCCACCGAGCCGCCAGGCTTCAGACCCGTCGTGGAGGAAATAGGCAATCGTGTAGTCGGCGCCGTGCGTGATCAGGTAGGTTGTGCCCGAAAAATTGTACAACATGGGCGACGCATAAGAGTGCTCGTTTTCATGCGCGGCTGCGGTGACCCGATCAGCCTGCCAGAGGGGGTCCCCGGTCGCCGCATCGAGGGCGACCACACTTGCTTCCTGGGTCTCGGGGTCACCATCACCATGGATCAATTGGACGAACAGGCGTCCGTCGTGCAGGACGGGGGTTGCTGCCATACCGAAGGCAATATCGAATTTTCCATAACGTTCCTGGAGGTCGAGGTCCCAGACGGGTTCTCCGGTCATGGTGAAGCAGGCCAGTTTTCCCGTGGCCATCAAGGTCCAGACGTGCTGCCCATCGGTCACCGGGGAGGGCGACGCGTAGTTTCCTTCGTCACCGCGAACATCCTGGTTGCCTTGATCGATTTGGCGGCTCCACTGTTGGGTGCCATCGGTCCCGACGCAGATCAGGACCAACTGGTCGCCGTCGACGGTGGTGAGAAAAATCTGGTCCTCCCACACCACCGGTGTGGCCCCGGCTGGCCCCGGTAGCCCAAGCCGCCAGGTGACGTTGTGGTCGGGCGACCAGGACGTGGGCAGATTCCGTTCGGTGGAGATGCCATTGCTGGTAGGACCGCGCCAGGAGGTCCAGTTGTCGGCCATGCCCCCGCTTGTCCCAATTGCCAGGAGAATCATGGTGACAACAGGTCGCTGTAGGGTCATGGTCGGCTCTTGTTTAGGTTGGATCTTGGGTTTGGGTTTACCGGTAGGGCTCCCCACAAAATGCACCTGCTCTTTTGGCACCTCATGCTAGGGCATTGAGTTTTGCGCTGTCCAGTAGAGCCAGTCCAGTAGAGCCAGTCCAGTAGAGCCAGTCCAGTAGAGCCAGTCCAGTAGGGCCGGTCCAGTAGGAGCCCTTCAGGAGGATCCCATCCGTAGAAACAGCCCGTTCTCCCCTGAGGCGGATCCGTAAAACTCCTCTTGTCCGATCGGGAGGTTGCTTGTTGGGTTCAGACCTCCCCGCACGCTATAGCGGAATCTTCCTTAGGTGCGGAAAGTCTGGTTTTAAAGAAATGGCCGAAACGAGTGTCGGGTAAACCGACGGGCCTACTGGCGAGGTCGGTGGGCCAGCAAAGCGAGCAGTCCCAGGGTCACTAAGACGCAGCTGCATGGCTCAGGAATGGCCCCACTACTGCCGGCGCTAGCAGTGTTGTTAAAGTTCCCTGCCCACTGGGTGTAGTGGGGAACGTCGATGTTGCCGGCGATGTCGTTGTTCTGAAGCGCGCTGCTGTCGAGTCCAAGACTGTCTCGGTAGAGAGTGTAGTCGGCCGCATCGACGGTGCCGCTATTGTTGTAATCGCCAATCAGGCTACCCGATGGAGGCCCTATCGGATCGATGGGGTGCATGCCCGGCTGGAGGCGAGTTAAAGCGTTAAGGAAATCGGTACTCGCCGCGGCATTTCCTCCAGGATTATTCGCCCCCCCAAAACGGCCGAAGATCATTTCTGCCCGATCCCCTGTAGAATTTAAATCCGAGCGAGGCACCTCAAGTTCCTTCACGCCATCGATATAGTAGGAAATAATGTCGTCCTGGCGGCCAACTAGCCCCTGACTCTCGTCAGTGAGGAAACCCGTGTCAGTACCCGGGTCAAGGACGATTTGATAGGTGTGAAATCCATCGGTCGGATCGACATTGCCAATTTTCACCGCCGTGTCGGCAAAAACTCCATCATTAATTCCTTCACCTGCTGCTTTTCCCCAGGACGCGTAGGCTCCCTTGGGGTAAAGTCCCAGGCCATCGAAAAGGGTAATGTAAAAGTGGTTGGTCGCATCCTGGGCAACAAAGGCGGCTTCATGGAGGTGCGCTGCTTCGAGCAGGTGGATCTCGTACGTGGCAGTCCAGCCCGTCGGGTCTTCATACAACTGCTCAATGGCGGAGTTTCCGCTGGCAGGCCAGCTGCCGATCTGGCGATAAAAGTTGCTTCCCGAACCATACGTGTGGCGCCAGTTGGGTTTGCCGGTGTAGTCGGCGTAGCCTGCTGTGGAATTGCCTAATGCCCAGCCTTCGTCGACCGGATCGTTGTCACCTTCATGGAGCAGGTCGGCCTGAGAGGCCGGCACAAAGATCGATAACGCAAAGATAGCTGGCAGGACGGCTACGTATTTTGGCAACGTCATCAGAATGGCTCCCTTTGAGTGTCGCGCTGGGCGCGGCTAATTTTTCGTATTCTGAGTCGAAAAAATGTGGACTTATCTGATCTCCAGCATACCCAAAAAACGGATTCCGTCAACCTTATGGTCCGTAAAGGTTGAATTCAAGAATTGTTCGATAAGAATCGTGTTTTCTTGAAGATGCCTGGATGGATTCGCGACGTCTGGCTGGTTGCTGGTGCACCCGGTTTGGTCGCTGGATGGACGGGTCGGCTTACCCGACATAAGCGAGGGGTAAACTCCAGTTTCAAGATTCGCTTAGACGGCCCCGCGACCGCTCTGGGCACGACCTGCGGAAAAAGGGCAAGCCAACAAGCGAACTCCGTATTTCGGGTAGGAGTTTTATGGTAAAATCGTTGATAGGGGCCGTTGGGTACCGGGTTTTGCGCCCAGTCCCCTCTCGTCAATGCCTGGCACACATCGTATGCAACATCATCTTCTGAAACGCCTGAAGCGTGGTTTTACGCTGGTGGAACTGCTGGTGGTGATTGCCATTATCGGCATTCTCATTGCGCTGTTGTTGCCCGCGGTGCAGGCTGCTCGCGAGGCTGCGCGGCGGACCCAGTGTGCCAATAACATCCGGCAAAACGCACTTTCGGTGCTCAACTTTGAAGGCGCGTTTGGACATCTTCCCGCCGGCGCCGCTTATGGGAGGAGAACATCCACCACCGGCGGCGGCGGTACCGATCGCTACGGCAATCCCATCAGCGGAACCACAACCAGCGCTCGAAGCGAGTACTCGTTGTTCCTGCTCATTTTGCCATTTGTCGAGGCCAGCCCGGTTTACGATCAATACGATTTTTTAAGTGCCGGGGGGGTCTATGGAAATGAACATTTGACCTCGTTGCAACTGGAAACGTTTCTTTGTCCCAGTGACGATGCGCAGGGGCGAACGTGGGGCGGAGATCGGTTTGCCCGGTCCAATTACGCCGCAAATTTTGGCAGCAGTTCCCAGGCTCCTTATGCCGTGCCGATCTTTGAACCAGCAGTTCCTTCGTCGAGTAGTTTGGGTTACGACGGGGCTAGTTTTGAAACTGATGGTGCATTCCGGCTTCAGGAAGGGGATGCGGGTCGCAGGCTGAAAAAAATTGTGGATGGGACCTCCAAAACGGTCATGCTGGGGGAGATTCTTGCCGGCCAGACGGATAGTTTTCCGGGAGGGTCCGGCCAGGGTGCTCGAGGTGACCTCCGCGGTACCTGGGCCCATGTTTGGATGGGCTCGGCTTCTTATACGCATTGGCTTTCACCAAACGCTAGTGCTGGCGATGCGCTTTGGCAGACTTGGTGCGTGGATTTGCCTGCCGAGGGCCTGCCCTGTGATTTTCAGCCTACCAAAGGGGGTGGGCTTCCCGGCAGTGGGGGGAATTATGCGGCAGCCCGAAGTCACCATCCAGGGGGAGTGAACGTTGCATTCGTCGATGGTCATGGGCGCTTCTACCAGGATACGGTCGATCTTATTGTTTGGCGTGCAATTTCGACCTGCGATACGGGCGAGGTCGTAAACGAATAAGCATCTCTGGTTTTTTCTGAATTAATAGGGCCGTAGACAACTCACCGGTCGCCGATCAAGAGCCGCAACGCCTGCTGCTTCGCTCTGGCTGCTGAGAAAAATGCCCTCTACCGGCGAGCAGCACCTTAATGGCCCCATCGAGCATGTCGACCAGATGGCTAGTGGTCATCTGGCTGACGTCGATGTTTCAGGCCACAAAGCCCTATAGGCGCCGCCCGGTGCACGACATCGGACAAAGGGCAAACCAACAGCGACATCCGTATTTCGGTTAGGAAGTTTATGGTAAAATCGCTGATTAGGGGCCATCCGGTACCAGGTTTTCCACCCAGCTTACCTTCCGTCAATGCCTGGCTCAGATCCTATGCGACGTCAGCTTCTAAATCGCCTGCACCGCGGTTTTACGTTGGTAGAACTGCTGGTGGTAATCGCCATCATCGGGATTCTCATTGCGCTGTTGTTGCCGGCGGTGCAGGCGGCTCGTGAAGCGGCGCGACGGACCCAGTGCGTCAATAACATTCGGCAAAACGGACTGGCGGTCCTCAACTTTGAAGATACGTTTGGACAACTCCCCGCCGGGGCCACTTATGGCAGGAAAACATCCACCACCGGCGGCGGGACCGATCGCTACGGCAATCCCATCAGCCCAACCACAATGAGTGCCCGAACCGAATACTCCTTGTTTTTGCTCATTTTGCCCTTCATTGAGGCAAGCCCGGTCTACGATCAATACAATTTCTTGAATGAGGGTGGAATTTATGGAAATGAGGATCTGGCAAGGTTGCAGTTTGCAAGTTATGTCTGTCCGAGCAACGACGCGCAGGGGAGAACGCGGGGAGGGAACCGGTTTGCACGATCCAACTACGCAGCCAGTTTTGGGAGTCGTACGCAGGCCCCGCTGTCCGTAAATCGACATTTCAATAATGATTCCTCGCACAGTTGGGAAAGTTACGATGCCGCCGACATGGAAACCGACGGTGTGTTCCGGGTTCAGCAAGGTAACGGTGGCCGTAAACTAAAAACAATCACTGACGGGACCTCCAAGACGGCGATGATCAGCGAGCTTCTCGCTGGCCAGGTCGATGTCGGGCCCTCCCCGGGAGGAAACAACCCGGGTGACCGAGGTGACGCGCGCGGCACGTGGATTCACGTTTGGATGGGAACGGCCTCCTATACGCACTGGCTCACACCAAACTCCAGCAGCGGCGACGCAATGTGGCAGGTCATGTGCGTCGACATGCCTGAGCATGGGCTACCTTGCGATTATCAGCCCAAGCGAGGTAAAGATACCCACGCGGCAGCCCGCAGTGACCACCCAGGTGGGGTGAACGTTGCCTTTGTCGATGGTCATGTGAGGTTCTTTGGGGACACGGTTGATCGTCCGTTTTGGCGCGCCCTCTCGACCTATCAAGGGGGCGAGGCCCTAAGTGAGTAGGCTTTTCGGCGGCGCTCCACTTCAAGCGAAGGTTTATTTTTCGCGCTTGGGCCGCAGGTGGTAAAGACGTGCCTGGAAGTGGGGTCGTAAGGTCACCGCGAAGCTGCGTTCTGCCGCGTCCAGACGAGCAATCACCTCGTTGGTAAACAGGTCCACCACTTCCAGCGTTGCCTCACCAGGTGCGGTGACTCTCACCTGGTAGGTCCCAGGCGTGTAATCCGAGATCAACACGACCCTTTCGGTGCCAAGTTTTTTTGTCACCACATGGGTCGTGGGGCGGTCTGCCGTGATGCCTTCTTCGCTCTGGCCATCGAGAATAATGTCCTCCACCGGCGCCAGCATCTTGACGGCCTCGGACATATCGGCCAGATGGCCGGTGGTGATCGGACCAATGTCGAGGTTCCAGGCCACAAAGCCCTTGGCGCCGCCCATCACCGTCTCCAGTACCTGCGAGCGGGCATCGCCGGCCGGACTGATGCAGTAGCCAGGCGCCAGGCAGACCACGAGTTTTCCCGCGCTGACCGGGGCAATCTTGGCGACCTGTTGCCGCACGCCATCGGCGTCTTCGTAGATCATCGGTGAAATGAAGTCGAGCGCATCGCTTAAGGCCTCAATCGACGAGAGCGCGATCAACCTCTCTTCACCCGTAAATGCGCCCAGTTCGATCTGGGGGGTGGATTTTGCGCCCGATTTCCCGACCGCCTCACGGAAAACGTCCCGCAGAATGCCAAACCGTTCGGCGATCAGCTCGCAGCGGAACTGTAGCCATGCTTCGTAGTGGGCCGGATACTTGTGCGCCCGCTGGTAAAATTTTTGCGGGACCGGTCCGGCCAGCTGAGGTTGGTGTGCAGTGACCCAATGGTTCCAGCGGCCCACGCAACGTTCGCAAAAGCAGATCTCCGGGCCTACACCACTCTGCAGGTACACCTCGTCGTCCAGGTTGACCGAGGAGCTGACGGCTGCGGCCTTGGTGAGCATTTCCACCCAGGGATTGTCCAGCAGGCCTGGCCCCCGGTACGAAGGGCACATGACTTTTGAAGTTGGTTGGCCACTCAATAGGACCGCGGCCGAATC
>JAKVBG010000073.1 GCA_022447605.1 Mariniblastus sp. | reverse complement strand
GACCCGGAGGGATGGGATGACACGAACGGTGATGGAACGATCCAGGTTTTTCCGGCCGGTGTCTACGTTGACAGCCAGGGAGCGCTACATCGATTGAGAATTGACCGAAAATCGAATCTCAAACAGTTGCAACCCCTGGGCGGCCAACGACCCGCCAGGAAAAATCTCTCGGCAGAATCTCCCTTGCGAAAGGTCTCCCTGAATCGGCTGGAAAAACAGGCCCAGATCCTGGCGGCTCAGGGAAAACCGCTCGACGAGGCGATGGAAAACCTGGCCGGGCTGTATGCCATCCAATACCTGGCCCTGGTCCCTGAAACGGGTGATATCCTGATTGCCGGTCCGGCCGGGCCATGGAAAAGAGACGAGATTGGCAGGGCCATCAACATCCAGACGGGCAAGCCGACCCTGCAACTCGATGACTTGGTCGTCTGCCTGAGAAACACCTGGGATAACGCCGGTAAATATGGTTGCAAGATCACGCCGCGCCAGCCGGCGCTGGTGGCCACCCAGGAGTTTCTGGCGACTTCCCGCTTGCGAGGTCAGGCCTGGCGCAAACAGCTGCGCGACACCCTCGGCCTGCAGGATATTGAGGTCTTTGGAATCGATCCCCGGACCCATGCCGGACGCGTACTGGTCGAAGCTGATTACCGCATGAAACTGGTCGGCATGGGGCTGGAAAAGTCGATCCCCGAAGTACCCAGCTACCTTGAGCGTCTGCAAGTTACGCCGGACAGCCAGGGAATCCCAATGGATGTTGTCCGCTGGTGGTTCACGATGGATTACGACGACGTGGTGACCGATGAAGACCGCCAAGTCTTTACGTTTGGTGGAACCGGCGTCAAGGTGTTAAGCGAGAATGAACTCCTGGACCAGTTTGGCAACCGAGTTCATACGGGCAAATCGAAGGGACCAACGGCCGGTTTTGCCAGGGACTTCACCCGGCATTTCGAGAAATTATCAGGTCACTATCCGATTTACCGGGAACTGAAAAATCTGTTCGACCTGTCGATCGTGGCGGCGCTGATCAGGAACCAGGAGCTGGACCGACGGGCTGACTGGCACCTGACGTTCTTTGGCAATCCAAAATCCCCCGGTGAATTTGTCCACCATCCACGTCTCGGCAAAGTGGCCAACGAAGTAGAATCCGTTATGAATCATCGGGTAATTTCAGAGCGCAAACAGCGTTCCACACTCGAGCATACGCTGGTAGGCGTCAGCGGAGGCATTTCGTTTGACGCCATGCAGGTCGTACAGCCGGCGAGAACCCGGACCGATAACACGGGGAGGCTGTCCGAACTCCGTTTCGAAGTGGAGCCAACCGAAATCGCCCGCCGCTGGTGGTGGGATTAAAGGGGGACGCACCGTCTGGCGGAGCGTACCCGGCCCCCTTTCCTTTGACCACCGCACGTATCACTAGCGGAACAGGTTGTCGTCGGCAAACGGGTGCAACGGGGCGTCGAATTTCGGTTTGGGTGCCGCGTCGAGGCAGGCCGCCGCCAACCGCAAATCGGCGCGGGTGGTGATCTTGATATTCAACGGGCTACCCGGAACCACGGTGACCTGGCCACCCGTCATTTCCACCAGTTGCGCTTCGTCCGTTGGCCGCTGGTTACCCAATTCACCGAATGCATCCAGCAGGATCTGCTTGCGGAACACCTGCGGGGTTTGACTCTGCCATAACATGGATCGATCGACCGTCTCTTCAATCTGCCGATCTCCATCAACCCGCTTCAAGGTGCTGGTCACTGGTATCGCCAGCGTCGCGGCGCCCTTTTGTTCAGCCGCTTGAAACACGGAATCGATATCGTCCTCCGAAACGCAAGGCCGGGCCGCATCGTGCACGGCCACCAAGTCGATCTCCTCCTTGATTTTCTGCAAGCCGTTCCTGACCGAGTCCGTACGCTCCTCTCCCCCCAGGGCAACATCCAAACCGAGCACGGCGACGTTGGCGCCAAATTTTGTCATGAATTCTTCTTCGTCGTCCGGCGCAACCACGATGATCACCTGTTTGACATCGCTACGTTTCTGAAATTTCTCCACCGAGTGCAACCAGACCGGTTTTTGCTGCAGTTTGATAAACGGCTTCTTGTAGCCGGGATCATTGAAACGACTGCTCTGTCCCGCGGCTGCGATCAGTACGGCATAATTCGGCAAGCTTCGGTCCTTTCAACAAGATGGACTCAACAACAGGAAAGGAAGAACGGTTAATTTCACGCCGCACTCCCTCGATGCCAACAGACAAAATGGGATCGCCCGGCACGTGAAGCGAGCCCATCAGGAAGATTATTAGCATTTCCAGCTCGCTGACAACCTTTGCCCCGTTTGGAAACCGGCCAGCCGTTTGCGGTCACCATCACTGGAAGGGCCAAACCAGCGGGATCAGCAGGACCGCCGTCGATCCGACCAGGACTGACAAGGGAAGACCCAGTTTAAGAAAGTCGGCAGGGCGATATCCGCCAGGTCCCATCACCATCAGGTTCGTCTGGTAACCAATCGGGGTAATGAAGGCCAGCGAGGCCGCCAAGCTGATCGCAATAATGAAGGGCCGAGGACTGACCTCGGCGGACAGCGCCACGTTGAGCGCAATAGGAAACATCAGTGCCGCGACAGCCGTGTTGGTAATCATCTCGGTCAACAGGGCCGTCATGACATAGACAACGATCAGCAACAGCCACGGATTTTCACCCACGGAACGAACCACGGTATCCGCGACCATTTGAGCCGCACCGCTATATTGCAGGGCCGCCCCCAGGCCAATGGCGCAGGCGATGGTCAACAGTAACTGGATATCAATAGCGCGCCGCGCATCATTCATGCTCATGCATCGCGTCACCAGGAAACCGGCGACCGCGGCCAGAATGACAATGGCCGGAGACGACCAGGATTGACCATTCCCGAAGAAACTGCCGAGTACCAACCAGCCAAGCATGCCGATAAAGATCCAGGAGGCAATCGGCAGTTTTTCATGACTCAGCGGTTCGCTATCGGCGACACTGCTGACCAGGTAAAAGTCAGGGCTATTGCGCCAACGAGCCTCAAAATCGACATTGGTCTGCAGCAGTAATGTATCACCCGACCGCAATTTGATATCACCTATCTTGGAAGTGATTCGCTCACCATTTCGGTGAACGGCAACCACCGCGGCATTGTACCGCTCACGAAAATTGGCTTCTCGCAATGTGGAACGAATCAGGGGAGACGTTCGCGACAGGACCACCTCGGTCAAGTGACGAGCACGACGAGTTTGAGGGTCATTCACATAGGTATCGTCGGCCGTTGGGATCAAACCCGGGATTTTTTCCAGGTCGACAATGGTCTCCACCACACCCGCAAACACAAGACGGTCCTCTGCCTGCAGGACTTCGGCGGGTGATACGGGTGTGATCACCTCACCTCCCCGGTCAATTTCAATCAGGAACAAACCGGGCAAATTCCTCAGGCCGGCATCCTTGATGGTTCTTCCAATTAACTTGCAGGAAAACTGCACCCGGACTTCCACCATGTATTCTCGCCGGCGGTCATCCAGCTGATGAACCAAGTCCGTACGATTGGGCAACAGTCGTGGCCCGACCAGGACGACGAACAGTCCACCGACGATGGCACAGGGCAACCCCACGGCGCCCAACTCAAACAGGGAGAGCGGTTCGACCCCCGGGAATCCCTCTCCACTCTCCTGCACCTCGTACAATTGCGCGTTGATTACCAGCGTCGTGCTCGTTCCAATCAGCGTACAAACTCCACCGAGAATGGCAAAATAACTGACAGGCATCAACAGTCGCGACGGAGAGATCCGGTGATGGCGACACCACTTGGTGACCACCGGCGCCATCATGGCCACCACGGCCGTGTTCAACAGGAAAGCCGAACTGCTGACCAAGGCCAAAGCCAATCTCCACAGGGCTGAGGATTCCGTTTCGGCATTCCCCAGCAGTTTTTGGCCGATCCAGTCCAGGATTCCACATTTCTTGAGACCGGCCGTAAGCGCCAACAAACCGCCAATGGCCAGGACCGCAGGATTGGAAAATCCAGCCAAAGCCTGTGCGGGAGTCAGGATCCCGGCCAAGGCGACCACCAGGACGCCTCCCAGGAACAGCAGGTCAATCGGAACCGAACGGCGCAACTGCAAGACCAGGAAAACCGTGGCAACGACAGCGAGCGCGATCCATGGATGTAGTTCGGGCGACAACATATCAATATCAAATGAGGTGATTCAGAAAACAGGACTCGCTTTGTCGAATTCAACCGGCCGTGTCTGCCAAATATAAAACAAATGATCAATCAGGCGTAGATCGATTCAGCGGGGAAAGGGTGCCGTCAGATATCATCTCCGGGCGCAAACCGCACCCTGTTTCAGCATAGAGGCTGAAAAAATCGTGCCGTTCTCCTTCCTGGATAAATCAACCCAGGATTCCCAACAGCGAAGGTTAAAACCGTCGCAAACCCTTTAATTGATTTGAGGGCCAACCCACCGCCGGCCAGACGACAACCGAACCGACCCGGCAATGGCCGGGACCTCATTCGTTCTTTCCAGTTGTCACAACCTGACCAATGCGCATAGGCAACTCTGATTTGGACAAATTCACCTGCCGGTAAAGTTTCTGCAATGAGACCAATTTCAAATAGCCGAAAACTCTACTGGCAAGTAAGCCCTTGACCTTGAGCATGGAATGCCAGGAATCTGAAAACGTCCTCCAGTGCTACTTGATACAAGGATGCAAATAATGGCTTACCCGTGGATCCATTGGCTGGCCAGCCTGCTGTTCGCCAGTTCCCTCAACCTGCCCCTGCCGCCCGCCGGAACGCAAGTTGACGACAACCTGATCCAGAGCACGATCATCTCCCTGAATCGCCAAGTCAGCCAGGCGCTCGACACAGAAACATTCGAGCAACCAGCCAAATCGAGCCTTAGGCAATCATCCAACGACGACCATCCGGCGGACAAAGTGATTACGAAGTTACGCGCTGGACGCGCTGGTCAACCGAGCGGATGCTTGATCGTCCGGATCGATTTAACCCCCGACAACCCGTCCCCCGCCGGCGTGAAGGCAACCCTGGTATCGGCCAGGAAGACGGTCAAGCGGACTGGCTCCCCCGCTCCATCGGGGACCGTCCAACCTGGCTGCCCCCCGAGTGGATGCTACCTGTTCCGCATTGAACGGGTCGTCTCCGTGGAAACAGGGCCCGCGTTCGATATTGACCCCCGGATCCTGCCAAATTATCAATTCATCCCGGACCCTTACTGGCAATATTACAGTGACTGCGATCAGTGGAACATTGTTTTTACCGCACCAGAAGGTGCTCCGGCCGTATCCGGTCCTGTTAACCCGAACCAAGGTCTGGCCTCCTTCCTGACCGACCCACGCCCCCTTTTAAGAGAATGGCTGGCAACACGTACCGATTGGCCCGCCCTCACCGAGGCCTACCAGATTTCCATCCGGCCCGTTCTGGAACAGTTCACCGACAGCTATTCGGCTGAACTGACTGGGAACAAATTGCCATCAGGCACCCGATTGGATTCAGGGTCCCTCCAGAGCGGAAAGCAAAGCCAATCCGGCCTGGCCACCTGCTGGTCTTCGATCGCCACCCATTGGATGTTGAAAGAAGCGATGGAAACGGAATTGATCCATTCACCCAATGCCTGGCTGAACCACAAAATCGACGTCCTTGACAGGAGTTATGGCGAGACATTGCCTGGAACAATGGTCAGGCAATGGACTCGATCGGTGAAGAAGGAAATGCAGATCAAACGGAAGAAACAGTCAGAGTCTGAAATGAAACGTGGATTCGCGACTCGTATCAACTGGCTTTCCATCCAGTTGAAACGAGTGGCCAATGCCATGGACGAAGCTGCCGAACACCCCCAAGAGGTAATTCGTGAAAACGACAAACCGACCCACTACTGATCCTGGTGGAAATTTGGTACCGAACGCGACAGCCCTGACAGATGTTCGACATAAATAGATGATTACAATTTTTCTTATTGGCATGATTAAACGTTTATTGGCCTCGGTCATAAGGCAAAACTGAGGTATTTCCGTTTACCAGTGACCAAAAAGAGGGTCTTGATTCGATAAACCAGAAGTCAGAAACAATGTTTTTATCTTCACGGAATTGGGGATAAGAAGACGGTTTCCGATCGATGGAAGTGGTTGGCTGCCAAATGGTGGCATACCGTTTGCTTTATGTGAGATGGTCTTTCCGTTCTGGCCCTTGCCAGGCCGGAAAAACCGGTTTGCCAAAGCTCGGTAAAACGAGTGGAAAACCAGCCAAAACGGACACGAAGGTTCGAAAAAGCAGGTTTTCCCACACGTTTCGAGCTCGTCAAACGAACCGCAAATCACCGTTTGGCCTCAAATAACCTGTTTTGAGGGTTATTCGCAAGCTGGGTGATTTCGCAACAGCGTGCGGTGAATTGATGCAGCACGCCGTGCAATTGCCTTGTTTTGACGATTTTTCGTTCAGGGAAATGGGTCAAGACGGGCAAAAAAGATTTTTTTACGTATCACCCCTTCGGGGAGTAAATAAACTAGGTAAGGGAGACCGCTTGAGGCCTCTCGACTGATTTACGCAAGGCCGGGCTTGTTAGAACATGTTGGTAAAAACATGAAGCCCTTTATTTTTTTCGGTGTTGGAGTTTTTGATATGTCCAAGTCTAGCTCGACCAGAGTCGCGCTGTTTATTGCCTTAATGGCCGTGAGCGTGCCGTCATTTGCCGCTACCAATTCTCTCAATGAATTCGGTAACGAAACCGCGCGTTTGGCTACTTTTGACAATGCCCAAGGGGAAACCTCGTTCGCGTTGAGCCTCAGCCCCCAGTTGGATGCACGCAAGCAGTTGCCTAGCGATATCGTGATTTTTGTCGACACTTCTGCCAGCCAGACAGGTGTTTTCAAGAAAGACTCGATTGCAACGCTCAAGCACCTGATGAACGGCCTGACACGTGACGATCGCGTGAAACTGGTTGCTATGGACATTGATCCGGTCGAACTGACAAGCGGATTTGTTCGGGTGGACAGCGCGGAAATTGCCAACGCCATTACCAAGCTGGAAAACAGGGTTGCCCTGGGATCAACCGATATCAACGCGATGATCGAATCAACGGTTGGCCAGTTCAACAATGACTCACAACGAAACCGGAACGTTATTTACATCGGCGACGGCGTCAGCCGAGATGGATTCTTGAACAACAGCCAGTTTGCTAAAGCCGTCTCCGGGATGACCCAGAATCATATTTCCTTTTCCAGCTATGCCATTGGACCGGAACGGGATATCGAGCTGCTGGCGGCCCTCGCCAACAACACCGGCGGGAATCTCTTCATCGACACGGATGATGATCTGGCGATGAAAAATGGTGCCAAAGGGCTGGCTCAAACAGTCCACGGATCCGTTTTCTGGCCTACGAAATCACAATTTTCCGAGATGGTCAACGAAGTCTACCCGGCCCAGGTTCCACCACTGCGAACCGATCGGGATACGGTTTTGATTGGTAGCCTGAACGGCCATGGTGACATCAAGATCGTCATTGAAGGGCAAATCAACGGTCAACCGATTCGCATGAACTGGCCCCTGACCACCGAGGAATCGAGCATCGACTTTGCCTTCCTGCCCAAATTGGTCGACATGGCCCGTGAAGATGACGGCATGACCCTACCGGCCCTCGGCTCTGCCGGCTTACGCGAAATCGCTCGCGTCATGTCGGATAACGCCCGTGAATTGGCCAAGATGGGCAGCCAGGCACTGGCCAATGGCGACACCGAGTCAGCCAAGATTCTGGCCGAAGCGGCTATCGAATCGGACCCGAATGACCCGGTTGCGGAAGCCCTCTCGCAGGTCGCTGCCAAGGTCGGCAACAACGGCCCGATCAAGGTAACCACCGAACCTGGTGTGGGCGCACCCGCCATTCAGGATGAGGAAAAGACCACAGAAGCACAGGACCAGGGCGACCTGATTCTCAACGGCAACAAGCCGACCAAACAGGAGCTGGACAACCTGATCCAGTCAGGTCGCAAGCAATCGGATTCCTTGATCCTGACCGAAGAAGACCGAATTCGTGTTATCAACGATCGCTTTCGTGCCCGAGTTCAATTCGAACTTCAACGGGCCAGGGCCGAAATGGCTGACGCCCCAGGCGAAGCCGTTGACCGGATGAAGTCCATGCTGGACGTCCTGGATCAGACCGTTGATCTCTCTGCTGAAAATCAGGTCGACATGCGAGCCCGTCTTGAATCGGCCCTGATGGAAGCCCGGCGGCGAAAAATGGAATTTGATGATGCCCTCGCGTTGGCCCAGCAAAATGAAGCCGCCGCGTTGGAAATCAATCGAACGATCGATGAATACGAGTTGAACCAGGCTGAAATTGGCAGCTTGATCAACCGGTTTGAAACACTGCTCAAAGAACCCACCGTCAATCTCAAACAGCGCATGACAAATTATCGTAATGCGGAAGAGGTGGCGTTCATGGCCTTTGAACTTGATCCGGAAATGCCCGAAGCGGTTGCAGCGACTGAAATGGGACGAATTGTCGTCAACCAGACATTGCAATGGCAAATGCGACGTGACCGCCAAACGGCTTTCATCAACTCGCTCTATCTGGCTGAACGTGCTGGAGTTGGCCTGCTGAAACCGGACCAACCTTTGACGTTCCCGGACCCGGCAGAATGGGCTCGAAAAGTAGCACTGCGATCGAAGTACAAGGACGTTCGTCTGGATGGCAACTTCAACGATGAAAAAATCCTCAAGGCCTTGAACATGCCTTTCGACGCAGAATACGACGAAACCCCGTTCATCGAAGTCATGGACGAACTGCGAGACAATTACCAGATCAACGTGATTCTCGACCAATCGGCCAAGGATGATTCGTTGACCGAAGATGATCCGATTACTTTCAAAGTAACGGGCATCCGGTTGAAGAACGCTTTGCGACTGATGCTCAAAGAAAAGAACGCAACGTTCATCGTACGTGATGAAACGCTGCAAATCATCTCGCTGGATGTTGCCAGTGACCCCGAGTACTTTGTCACCAACGTCTACAATGTAGGTGACCTTGTTGCCCCACGAACCAATTTCGGTGGCATGATGGGCGGCGGCATGGGCGGCGGCGGCATGGGCGGCGGCGGCATGGGCGGCATGGGCGGCGGCGGCATGGGC
>JAKVBG010000072.1 GCA_022447605.1 Mariniblastus sp. | reverse complement strand
GGGAGGCCAACGCGTCCGGGGGCCGGGGGGGCGGGGCGGCTCTGCTGGGCCGGGTGCCATTTGGCGGGCCTGCGCTGGGCCCACTCTGGCGGGGGGGGCCCATGATTGGGGGCGAAACCCTGAGTCGCTTTTTTGCCCTGCACGTCTATATTATCCCCGGCCTGCTGATCGGCTCCCTGGCGGTCCACCTTTACCTGGTCGTTCGACAGGGTATTTCCGAACCGCCTGCCGAGGGCGAACCGGTAGACCGAGATACCTATGACGAAGACTACGAAAAATTAATCGGCGGCGGACGGGGCGATCCCTTTTTTCCGGGTCCACTCGCCCGCGATGCGTTTTTTATTGGGGCAACCCTGCTATTGGTCTTTGCGCTGGCGGCCATCGATGGTCCCAACGGGCCCAATTTGCCACCCGATCCGGCCAACGTGGCAGCCTCCCCCGTACCCGATTGGTACTTTTTGCCCTTGTTTGCCGTGCTTGCACTTAGCCCGCGGTCACTGGAGACGTGGATTATTCTGATCGCGCCGGTGGTCATTGTAATTGGCCTGGTGTTGCTCCCGCTCTGGACAGGTACCGGGGAACGCCACTGGCGGAGCCGTCCGGTGGCCTGTATGTCGGTGATCTTTATTCTCCTTTCGTTACTCGTTTTGGGTTGGCTCGGTTACAAAGAGCCGTGGTCTCCCATCATGAACGCGTGGACCAAGGATGCGGTCCCTCCAAACATTGTCAAGCGACTTACCCCGGTCCAGTTGCAAGGTGCAACCTTGTTGCAGCTGAAAACTTGCCGAAACTGCCACAGTCTTGATGGTGTAGGTGGCAAGCGAGGCCCCGACCTGACCTACGTCGGTTTGCGTCTTGACCGGCCAGCATTGGTACGCCAAATCGTCCAGGGCGATGGTAATATGCCGGCTTTTGGTAAACAATTAACCAATGCCGAGGTGACTGCCCTGGTTGACTTCCTGGCTTCCCTCCGCCCGCCAAACCGGCCACCGCCGGTGGTACCCACTTTCTCGGCCGGTGCGTCGGACGAGTGACCGGCGGGCAGGAGCCTGGCCGTTAAAAGTGAAGCGGTTTCCCGGCTGGCTCGCAGTCCCAAGTCTCCTCAACGGATCATCCCCATGTCAGCCGAATGGCAGGCATTCTGGACCTCGTGGCAATTTGATGCCTGGCTGACGCTGGCGCTGGTGCTTGCAGCGCTGATCTATTTGCGCGGCTGGCTTCGACTCCGCCAGCGGGGTGCCCGGCGTTTCAGCCCGTGGCGTCTGGCAGCGTTTTTGCTCGGGGTCACCACTGTGGGCTTGGCCACTCAGTCCCCGATCGAACCGTTTTCGACCCTGTTGCTTCAAATGCACATGCTTCAGCACGTCCTGTTGATGTTTGTCGCCCCTCCGTTGGTATGGATGGCCGATCCTGAATTGCCCCTGTTGGTCGGATTGCCAAAAGTTTTGCGCCGCCATCTGGCCGTTCCCATCCTTCGCGACCCGCTGGTCCGTTGGGTGACGCATCTGCTCGCCCACCCGGCAGTCGCCCTGGGTCTGTTCGTCGTTACCGCCTGGACCTGGCACCTTCCTGCGCTGTACCAGGCGGCCTTGACGTCCCAAACGTGGCACCAGGTGGAACATGCTTCGTTTTTCCTGGCAGCGATCGTCTTCTGGCGAGTCGTGATTGGGCCTTATCCAAATCGGTCGACGCTGAGCCGTTGGATCGTCCTTCCCTACCTGCTGGTGGCCGGTTTGCAAGGAACGGTCTTTTCGGGACTTCTCACCTTCAGCGACCGACTCTATTATCCGCATTACGAGACAGTTCCCCGACTCTGGAACATTGCGCCGCTGGACGACCAGGCGATCGCCGGGGCACTCATGTGGTTTTCCGGTTCAGTCGCTTACCTTCTTGCGGTGGCCTGGGTCGCGGCCGAACTTTGGAATGAAACTCCGCAACCTCAAATGGCTGGAACCGGGCGGCGGCTTCCCGCTGGCGTGCGGGAACGGCAGAAAACGGCGTTGCGAATTTCGAAACTGCGAACGGCCACGAAGAAATCCACCCGAGCCTCCCCGGAAGTGTGGGATTGTTTTAAACTGCCTTTTGTCGGAGCGGTCCTGAAAAGCAAGGCCTTTCGCCCGACGATGCAGACCGTACTCTTGCTGCTTGCGGCACTGATTGTCATCGATGGGCTGTGGGGTCCGCAGGCGACCTCTCTGAACCTCGCAGGGGTCACCCCCTGGATTCACTGGCGAGGCCTGCTGGTCATTGGCCTGGTGGTCGCTGGCAACCTTTTTTGTATGGCGTGTCCCTTTACGCTGCCCCGCAGCCTGGCAAAAACACTCTTTCGAACCAACTGGAACTGGCCCGGGTGGCTCCGGAGCAAGTGGCTTTCGGTGGCGCTATTGATCGTGTTCTTTTGGGCTTACGAAGCCTTTGCTCTGTGGGACACCCCTTGGTGGACTGCCTGGATTGTGGTCGGATATTTTGTCGCGTCCTTTGCCGTAGATGGGCTGTTTCGCGACGCGGCATTCTGCAAATACGTCTGCCCAATCGGCCAATTTAATTTTGTTCAGTCGATCTTCTCGCCACTTCAGGTCGCCGTGCGCGATGGGAATGTCTGTCACACGTGCGACACCAAAGATTGCATCCGGGGGGGGCCACAGGGGAGCGGATGTAACATGGAACTTTTTCAGCCGCAAAAAACGGGTAACCTCGACTGCACATTTTGCCTCGACTGTGTCCACGCCTGCCCGCACGAAAATGTGGGCATGCTGGCCTTTGTCGATAGTGGTCAATTGACTGCCGGAGGGATGCCGTCAACGCAGGTCCGCTGGTACCGTCGGACCGACGTGGCTGCCCTGTTGACGATTCTTGCCAGCGCCGCCTTTGTGAATGCCGCCTGGATGGTCGAACCTGTGGTCCGCCTTGAAGAGCAGGTTCAGGCGGAACTCCCTTTAATCAGCCGGCCTGTATTGGTGTCCCTTGGGATGGTTCTGTCGCTCGCCGTTATTCCCGCCGTCGTACTGCTGGCGGTTGCCGCGGTCAGCCGTTGGTGGAGTGGCTCCAAGAGGGGAGTCCTCGAAACGGCTACGCAGTTTGCCATGGTGCTCGTGCCTTTGGCACTGGCGATGTGGACGGCCCATTATACGTTTCACCTGTTTACCAGTGCCGGTACCTTGTGGGCCGCGGGCACCCGGATGTTGAGCGATTATCACCTGGCAACCTTTGGCGATGCGGCCCTGGCCTGCGCCTGTTGTGGGGACGTTTTCAGTTGGATCCTGCCCTGGGAGATTTTGTGCCTTGATGTGGGGCTGTGTGGGTCGCTCTACGTGGCCTATCGAATTGCCGTCGCCGATGACCAGCTCTCTTGGACGGTGGTCAAGGCGTGGACTCCTTGGGCTGCGCTCTCGACAGGCCTGTTTGTCACTGGGATTTGGATTTTTTTTCAGCCGATGCAAATGCGTGGCACGATGGTGCTGGGAGGCTGATCGATGCGGATACCGGTCTGGCAAATAGTTGTGGTCGCCGCTGTGTGGTTCACGTTCGATCCCGGCGGGCTCCTTGCCGACGGGGGGCGCGTTTGCTGGTCAGGCGTGTCGTCCGCATACCGGCTTACCGTGTTTGCGGAGCCGGTTCCTTTGCGGCAGGGGCGTATCGACCTGAGCCTTTTTGTCCAAGACTTTGAGGAACTGACCCATGTTTCGGGCGTAAAAGCAACGTTTGCCCTTATTCCCCCCGGCAGCGCCACGCCTCTGCTGGAAGCGGAGGCAACGCGATCCAATGCAACCAACCCACTTTTTCAGGCGGCATCCTTAATCGTCCCCTTCAGTGGCCGCTGGCAAGTGAAACTGTTGGTAGCCGAACCGGAGGGCCCGTTTTATTCCGCGATTTTTCCGCTGGAGGTCGCCCCTGCCCAGGACCCTGTTTGGAAGATGGCCTTCTGGATCGCACTGCCAGTGGTGCCAATCAGTTGGTTTGTAATCCGCCAACTGGTCCATTCCAGGGACGCACACCGTTCTAAAAATGGTCGTTCCTAATGTTTTGCCAGGGACGACTCGAAAAGCCAGCAGCCGTTGATATCCTCCGGAGGAGGGTGGGTTAGAAACTCAGGTGCACCCGTCAGGACGATCTTGCCCTATCGATCCACTCCTTATCCAACTGGGGCGGTGAGCCGACAGCTATTTCGAGCCACCGAACAAGGGTATCTTGTTAGCCTGATGCACATTCTGAATTAGAACGGCGACCGCCGGAGTCCACGCTTGCGAACATCTTCACCACGGACCAAAAAGCATTCGCGGGCGAATTTTTCGCCCGTGCGGTAATCTTCATATTCCTTCGCGCCGACCGTGCCGTCGGCCGACATGTAGCGCAAAACTAATACCCGCCGGTATCGGTTCGAGGAGTTAGGTGTGGAAGTGTGCGGGATCATCGTGTGGTGGATCGCCATCTGACCTGCCCGCAGCCGGTATTCAACACAGTCTGTTTCCAGGTCGGCGGGCAAGGCATCGGGTTGGATTTCTTCAGAGAACGCCACTCCGCCGGAATCGCGCCGTGGGAGTTCGCCCTTGTTGTGCCATCCAGGAAGCACCGACATCGTACCGTTTTCGCGGTCGACGTCGTCCAAAGCAATCCACACACCGGGGGCAAGTTGTCCATCCAAGTCCCAATAGGGCGTGTCCTGGTGCCAGGGAACCAGCTTGCCAGTGCGGGGTGGCTTGATAAGAAAATGAGAAGACCACAGCACAATGTTTGGGCCGACGTGTCGCTCAATCATATCTAGCAGTCGCGGCTCTTCTGCAAGACGAAAAATCCATTGTTCCTGGTGGTGGCATGAAATCATATTTTCGGGAGACCGGCCCGGCTGTAGTTGCCCAAGCATGCGATCGGTTTCTGCCTGACAGTGGGCTACTGCCTCGGGCAGCAGAAACGAATCGAATAAACGATACCCCATCTCACGATACTCGTGATGATCGTCTGTATCGTAGGAAAAGGTAGGGTCAATCCAACTCGTCATAGAGACACCTTTGTGAATTTCCTTTTGCCAACAGGTTTCCAAGTCGAGAAGACCATCACTGTTTCTAGAAGCAAAATTCCAGGCGACCTAATCGACCAACCAAAACAGTTTACAAAACGTCTCCTGACCCGTCACTATCGAGAAACGGGGCGAGCCTTTGAATTGGACGACCCGATCCCCTTTACCTTCCCCTCCTAGGATTTAACCGTTAAAACAGGGAACTCGGGCCGCCGCCGGCTTCCGCTCCCCAAAACCCAATATGCCATCAAAATAATGCTTGCCATTGCTGCGACTCCTGGCTCCTCAACACCCGTGTTGATTGAGCATCCCCAGCCGGCATCTCCTGGGCGGGGTGAAGTGCTTTGCCAGACGGTTGAACTGGGAGTCTGCGGGACCGATCGCGAGATTCTTTCCTCTCTAGCACCAGCCGTACCGAAAAACCAAAACTATCTGATTCTCGGCCATGAGTGCCTGGCCCGGGTCGAAGAAGTGGGAGAGGGTGTCGACACCTTTCGCCCGGGGGATCTGGTAGTTCCCCTGGTCCGACGCCCCCTGCGCGAATCAGCGATCCGCACCGATATGCTCGGCCTTGGTGATTTTACGGAGCGGGGTATTTTTGACGAACATGGCTTTGGGCGACCTCTTTGGTTGGACCAGGCTTGCTATCTCCTGCCCGTAACGCCGCAGCTGGCGCCTTACGCCGTCCTTACCGAACCCCTTTCGATTGTCGAGAAGGGGATCAACGAATCGCTCATCGTTCAGCGTGCCCGCCTGGGCGAACAGGCCTGGCAGGACCCACCCCCAAGGGTGCTCGTTACCGGCATGGGGCCGATCGGGTTTTCCGGGCTCCTTGCTTGCGCCTGTCGCAAGTGGCCGGTAACCCTCTACGGGCGCGACAGCCAAGAGAGCTCGCGCGTGAGCCTGGCGAACCAACTCGATGCCACTTACACCACGACACTTTCGCCCAAAGGAGCCGGCCGCAGTGGCGAACCAGTCGAGTTTGATTTAATTCTCGAATGCACCGGTAATGAACAGGTCATGTTAAACGCCGCGCAGTCGCTTGCCCCACGCGGAGTGATGGTCTGGCTTGGCAGTTCGCGCCGCCCTCAGCCCAGCGAAGTCAACCTTGGAGCGTTGCTGCGTGACAGCCTGCTGGCAAACCACGTTTTTATTGGTTCGGTCAACTCGGCACCGCGTGATTTCCACGATGCACTCAAGGACCTGGCCCAGCTTGCAGACACGAACCGGCCCGCGCTGGACCAGATCTTTACCGACCGGGTTTCGCCTGAGGATGCGGTGTGGCACTATCAAAACCGTCGAAAGCATGGGATAAAAACTGTCGTCCATTACGACAGCGGGGCTCATCAATCATGACCACCGGCAGGCGCCTCTTGCGGTTGGCTGGCAGTTGATCGACGCTTTTAGGACGTTTATCCTGATGGCCTGGACTCCCCGACGCAGCACTTCACCCTATCTCCAGGATGCTTGACGAGATGCCACGGTTTTCTCCAGAGACTCTCTCGTCGATTGGCCGCGAGATTTTTTCCGCCCTCGGGTGCAGCGAGACGGACGCGGCCACTGTGGCGGACCACCTGGTTGGGTCGAGTCTGTTTGGCCATGATTCCCACGGTACGCTCCGCTTTTACGAATACCTGGAGGCGATCCGCGATGGACGTTGGAATCCGACCGGTCGACCCAGGATCGTTCGGGAAAAGCCGTCGACCGCGGTTGTCGACGGCGGCGGAGCGATGGGACAAGTAGGCGCTACTTTTGCCACGCAGCTTGCCATCGAAAAGGCGAGACGCCATGGCGTCGCCTCGGTCACGCTGCGGAACACGTGCCACATCGGCCGGTGCGGAGCCTACCCGCTGCTGGCAGCCACCAACGAGATGATTGGCCTTTTGTTCGTGAATGCCGGATCTCTGGGGCGTCAGACTGCTCCCTACGGCGGTACCGACGGCAAACTGAGCACCAACCCGATTGCCTTCGCCGCGCCTCGCCGGGATCGCGATCCGATCATGGTCGACATGGCAACTGCCGCCACGGCCGAAGGCAAGGTCCGCGTCTACCGCAATCGGAATGAGGCCGTCCCCGAAGGATGGTTGACCGACCGCAACGGTAAAATCTCGACCGATCCAAGCGACTATTTGAGCCGGGCTGGTGGAGCCCTTTTGCCCCTCGGGGGAGTTGCGGCCCATAAAGGTTATTGCCTGAGTATGATGGTGGAAATCCTAGGCGGTGCGCTAAGTGGCGAAGGCTGCGCTTCTGGTGAGAGTGCGATGATTAGTAACGGGGTTCTGATAACGGTTTTCAACATCGAACATTTTGTCGACTTCCAGGAGTATTATGATGACCTGGAGGTTTTGATCGCTCATGTATTAAGTAGTCAAGTCGATCCTGAAGTGGGCCAGATTCAGCTGCCGGGAGAACCGGAATTTCGCTGTGCTAAAAGACACGAGGCCAACGGCATCGAGATTGACACCACGACATGGGCGCATATCTGCAAGGGCGCAGATTCGCTTGGGTTGGACTCCAGGCGTTGGAACCAACAGAGACTCGGATGAGGAGCTGCAGACTGGGGATCGCTGCGATATCGATTATTGTGGGCCCTGTGTTTTGCGCCAAACGGCAGCCCTCGTGGTTAGCTTGCGGACAATCTCCGTCATCGACCGGCCTGTGGGCGGCGAGGCGGCCTGCTGGCGTTGAGCCCGTTTTCGAGTATCCTGGCTAAAAGCGGTATCAAGTTGGTGTCTCGATTTCTTCAGGAGTGACTAGTGCGTTTGTACTCAATTGTTCTGCTCGCCCTTTCTTGCCTCCCTTCGTGGCAATCGGCCATCGTGTTGGCCAGTGGCGAGGATTATTGGAATAAGTCCAATGGCGGATTCAGCCAGGAACATACGGCCACGAACTACCAAAGGTCCTCCTATTTTCTGCAGGGTGGAGACTACTGGTCGGACGATGATCCAACTTCCAATAGAACGATTTACCCCGAATTGTTTACCCAGCCCGGGATGAAAACGCATGTTTACGATCCGTTGGTTCCGGCTGGACGTAGCAATCACCTCTATCCCATCCCCGATACGCCAACGGAGCTGGCAGAATGGGTCGCTGCCGATCCCACGAACGGGGACCGGTACCGGGTTGGGCCGAATGGGAAAATCGAGGTCAAGATGTCGACGTTTTATTTGTCGAATGGCACATTCGACAACGGCACGGCAGGATGGAATGACCAGTATGACCTCCACCGGTCTCATGAGTTGCAGTCGATGGCACGCAATTACCAGAAAACGGCAGGCCAGGGAGTCAGCGCCCTCATTTGGCTTACCCCATACGGTCAGTTGAAAGAATACATGACCAATCCCGATCCAAGTAAGGGGCCAGCACACGGGCAATGGTCTGACGAGTTTGAGATCCTCAAAGAATTCGAAATCGGTGCAGACGGAAAAACGAAAAATTTTACCAGCGGCAAAAACCCTTATAACCGGGCAGCCGCAGCGCTGGGGATGATTAACGGCACGTTTCAAAACCCTGACAACCCAACAGGCTCCAATAACCTTCTTGGTTTTGGAAATTTCTACCGGGTTGCCGACCTTTGGTTCAATGCCGAGGACGTAGCCCGCACCAGCGTCCAGTCCAGCTGGAAAGACAACACGATCGTTGCTCCTGCTGGTTTCGACGAGCAGGAACACCGACCACTTCTCCGGGCGTTGGTTCCTGATAGCCAGATTGAAAAATTCGGTTACTGGGGGCCAAAGGCAACAAAAGACGAAAGCGGCCAGGAGGCGTGGCATGACGACATGCGTTACTCCTACCAACTGACAAACGCCGGCGACGACAAGTTTGAATGGACCGCATCGATTCGGTCCGGTGCCTTACAGTTGCGCGCCATTCTGGAGGCAGACGATATCACTCCGTGGCTCGACTTCTCGGAACGCGAAAGGTTTAACCAATGGCGCGAGTCCCACGAGAACGGAGTCCTCACCTTCGATCGCAAGTTGTGGTCAAGTAACAATAACTATCACCATTTCCAATCGGCGTTTTACCCGTTGTGGTGGCAAATGAATACGCAAACCGGCGTATTCCCCTGGACCGGTCACGGCTACACGTACGACTGGTATTATGGCCACAGTAACGAGCAGTACTACGACCTGAGCGGATCCACCAGCATGATGACCAACTCCTTCTCTGAGTTCATCGTACGACCAGGTGCAGAATTCGAGGTCGAAAAAACGGAAGAACTTGTGCATTACTTGACGGGGACACATGCTTCCTATCAGCCCACGGCCATCCCGGAGCCGGCCACAAGCTTATTGGCGATAGTCGCCTTCGTGTTGTGGCATGGGCGCTGGCATGCTTCGGCAGGATCTTTGGCGTTAAAACGAACGCCGGCGTTACTGTCATTTTGATTTGCCAGTAGGCGGGGAAGCGTTT
>JAKVBG010000071.1 GCA_022447605.1 Mariniblastus sp. | reverse complement strand
GTCTCACGATGTCTCGGTGCGCTGGTTCCCGAGCCGCAATTGTGGCAAGACCCAGTCCCCGAAGTCGATCACGAACTGATCGGTGAGCAAGACATCGCTGACCTGAAGGGCAAGATCCTCGCATCAGGACTCTCGATCTCCCAACTGGTCTCGACCGCCTGGGCGTCGGCCGCCACGTTCCGCGGCACCGACAAGCGCGGCGGAGCGAACGGAGCACGGATCCGCCTCGCACCGCAGAAAGACTGGGAAGTTAACAATCCGGCCGAACTGACCAACGTGCTGCAAACGCTCGAAGCGATCCAGACGGACTTTAACACGGGCAGCAAGAAGGTCTCGCTCGCAGACGTGATCGTGCTGGGCGGGTGCGCAGCCGTTGAGCAGGCTGCGACGAAGGCAGGGCACGATGTGCAGGTTCCCTTCTCGCCAGGGCGCACCGATGCGTCCCAGGAGCAAACGGATGTGGACTCGTTTGCTGTGCTCGAACCAACTGCAGACGGGTTCCGCAACCACTTCGCAAAAGAACACACGACACCAGCCGAAGCACTGCTGGTGGATCGGGCACACCTGCTGACGTTGACCGCTCCGGAGATGACTGTCCTGGTCGGCGGGATGCGTGTTTTGAATGCAAACGTCGGACAGTCTGCGCTTGGTGTCTTCACCGATCGGCCTGAGACGTTAAGCAATGACTTCTTCGTCAACCTGACCGACATGAACACCCAGTGGCAGAAGTCCGCCCGATGCGAGCACTTTTTCGAGGGACGAGATCACGCTACAGGTGAGGTCAAATGGACCGCCAGCGCCGTTGACCTGGTCTTTGGTTCGAACTCCCAACTCCGAGCTATCGCCGAAGCCTATGCCTGCGATGACTCGCAACAGGCGTTTGTGCGCGATTTCGTGGCTGCGTGGGACAAGGTGATGAATCTTGATCGCTTTGACCTTGCCTGACCCGAGCAAGCGATGGGACGGTCTGCTAAATTTTGTTTTTTGACTCGCGCCACAAGTGGTTTCAAATTTTCGGTCGCCTTGCGGGCCCAAGGTGTGGCCTCGATCGAAAAAGCCGCCTGGAATGTCGTGTAGATAGCGGACCTGTAAAAATAACTCTCTAGCTGTTCGTGTGATCCGGACCCAGCCCCCTCGGCCCTGACGCGAGTTTGACATTCGCAAAGCTGCTGCGTTAACATGAATAGCCTTAGAGTCGCGGCGGTTTCGTGAGAATCCCCCGCCTGCAAGGAAGCCCGGCCCGTTGGAGACCGTGTTTCTCCCGCCTCACCCTATGGTAATGTCATGGTTGCGTTCGTTCGTTGCCTGTCTGCCACGGCCATTTGTTTGATGGGCCTGACCCAGTGTCTTGCAGATGGTTTAGAAACTGCTGCCGAGCAACAGCAAAGCTGGGCTCTCCAGACGGTCCGTCGCGCCAAACTGCCCGAGGTAAGAAACTCGAACTGGCCGCGCCGGGAAATTGACTATTTTGTACTGGCACGGCTCGACTCGGCTGGCCTGGCTCCGGTTCAGGGTGCAGGACCCCGGACACTGCTGCGGCGGCTCTACTTCGATCTGATTGGACTTCCCCCGTCACCAGAGGAAATCCGCGCCTACATGGCTGATGAATCGGCCAACCGTTTTGAGCGACTGGTCAACCGGCTCCTGGAATCGCCCCAGTTTGGTGAGCGGTGGGGTCGACACTGGCTGGACGTCGTACGGTTTGCCGAGTCGAGTGGCAAGGAATTCAATTTCAGCTATCCCCACGCTTGGCCATATCGAGATTACGTGATCGATTCTCTAAACGCCGACAAGCCGTACGACCAGTTCATTCGCGAGCAGCTCGCCGGTGATCTCCTGCACGCTAATCACCCTCCCGAACAACAGAATGATGACCTGCTCATTGCAACAGGTTTTTTGGCGATCGGTCCCAAGCGACACAACAACCGTCAGCGTGGGTTTGACGCCGATATGGTCGATGAGCTGATCGACGTCACGATGCGATCGGTGTTGGGTTTGACTGTGGCCTGCGCGCGGTGTCACGACCACAAATTCGATCCCATTTCCAGCAGCGACTACTATGCCCTGGCGGGGATTTTTTCCAGCACGGCTCCGCTGTACGGCACCATTAAGCAGAAATACAGTAAGCATCCAACCGACCTGGTTGCGATTGGCCCGAATGCCCGGCAAATGCACATCGCCGCCGAAGCGCACGACACAAAAATCAAAGAGGCGGCTGAAAAACTCTCCCAGGAACAGGAAAAGCTGAAGCAGGCTGAGGAACAGTTGAACCTGGTAGCCGAAAACCCGGACCAGCAAGCGGCAACCGGTGACGCCGACCCTACCGAAGCCACTGCTGCCGAGGAAAAAGATACCGAGCTTGCGGCCCTCAAGGCCCAAGTTGCTGCACTCGAAAAAGGGGTTGAAGAACTTAAGGCCAGCGCCCCGCCACGGCCCAGGTATACCGTATCGGCCCGCGACCGAAAAAAACCAGCCAATGCCCAGATCGCCATTCGTGGCAATCCGGGGAACCTGGGAGACGAAGTCCCCCGCGGCTACCTGAAATGCCTCCATCTTGAGTCGGTGCCTCCCCCCAGCGCCGAGCAAAGTGGCCGCCTGGAACTGGCCAGGTGGCTCACCAGCCCGGAAAACCCGCTGACCGCGCGGGTGATGGTCAACCGCATCTGGCGTCACCTGTTCGGAGCCGGGTTAGTAAGGTCGGTCGATGATTTCGGTCAGCTTGGCACACCACCGAGCCATCCGGAACTGCTCGACTGGCTGGCTTCCGAGTTCATCTCTGCTGACTGGTCGGTCAAGCACATGATTCGCACGATCGTGCTCAGCCGGTCGTATCGGCTCAGTAGTGCCGCGGACGAGCGGGGCATGGAAGTCGATCCGGCAAACGTCATGCTGTGGAGAATGTCACCACGAAGACTAGAGGCCGAGGCAATTCGCGATGCCCTGCTCGCGGCCAGCGGCCAGCTCGACTTGTCGCGGCCAGTCGGTTCGCCCGTTACCGACCTGGGAGATCAGCTGGTCCGCGGCGTGAACCTCGACCAACTACGACCCTCCAGCAACCACCGCAGCGTGTATCTACCGGTGGTCCGCGATTATCCTCCCAAGCTGTTTGAGCTGTTTGACTTCCCCTCTGCCGACCTGGTCAGTGGCAACCGGGTGGCAACCACGGGCCCCTTGCAGGACCTCTATCTCCGCAACGACCTGGAGATGCACAAGCATTCGCGGGCGATGGCGGAACTGCTCCTGGAAAAGACGCCCGCCAGCGACGAAGCGCGTGTACAATTGGCATTTGAGCTCGGATTTGGCCGATTGCCGTCGGCCGAAGAACAAGCTGCCTCACTTTCACTGATCGATGACCTGCTGAAGCACACCAACGGTGCCGAACCCGACAAGCCCAAGGCAGCAAACCGGTCGCAAGAAGAAAGCGATGCAAACGAAACCGTGTCACCCACGGTAGAAGCCTGGAGCGCACTCTGTCAGGCTCTTTTCGGCAGCGCAGAATTTCGTTATTTAGTCGACATCGATTACGCCCGCTAAGGAGTCCGACATGAGAGGAGAAATTTCGCGTCGGCAATGTTTGCACATCGGCTCCACTGCGTTTGGATCCCTGGCATGGGCAGCCCTGCAGGGTCATGCCCAGGTGGCCCGGGGCATGGACCGCGCACCAAATGCTGCCCGACTTGCTCCCCGCGCCAAGCGGGTCATTTTTCTGTTCATGAACGGCGGGCCGAGTCAGCATGATATGTTCGACTACAAGCCAGAGTTGGCAAAACGGTCTGGTCAAACCGGGCGTGACAAGAAGAAGCCCCTCATAGGACCCATCACCACGTTCGCCCAACACGGCAACAGTGGCCAGTGGATTTCCGACTTCCTGCCTCACCTTGCAAACCAGGCTGATCAGCTGTGTGTCATCCGCAGTATGCAAACCAACAGTTCCGCCCATCCGCTGGCGATTCCGCTGCTACACACCGGTAGTTTTCAGTTCACCCGGCCGTCGATGGGATCCTGGATTCTTTACGGATTGGGCACCGAGAATAAAGACCTTCCCGGATACATTAGCATCAATCCCACGCGAACGTTTGGCGGACCGTCGAACTACGGAAGTGCCTTTCTGCCCAGCAACTTTCAGGCAACCAGAATCGGCTGGCAAGGCAAGTCGCTCCGTGATGCAACCATTGAAAACATCGGCCCTGACGGTGCGCCAACCACGACAGCCAAGCGCCAGGTGGAACTCAGCCAGATGCTGAACCGCTCACTTTTGGCCCGTGGCCAGGCCATTCACAGCGTCCGGGGTGCCTTGGATTCGCTCGACCTTTCGTTGCGCATGGAAGCGGTTGTTCCACACGTCATGAACCTCGCCGAGGAAACGGTTGACACTTTGTCCATGTATGGCATCGACCAGAAACCGACCGACAATTTTGCCCGTCAATGTCTGCTAGCCCGCAGATTCGCCGAGGCCGGGGTGCGATTCATTCAACTCACGCACGGCGGCTGGGACCATCATTCCAACCTCAACAAAAAGCTGCCAGATCGGTGTGCCGATATCGACAAACCAATCGCTGCCCTGCTAACGGATCTTAAGCAGCGCGGCATGCTGGAGGACACGCTCGTACTTTGGATCGGCGAATTCGGCAGACAACCCGATACGCAGATCCTTAACGGCAAGCTGGCCGATGGTCGAGACCATAACGCCAAGGGCTATTGTGCCTGGCTCGCCGGCGGTGGTGTTCGGGAGGGAATCTCTCACGGCGCAACCGATGAACTCGGCTACGAAGCGGTGGAAAATCAAGTCCATCTGTACGATCTGCAGGCCACCATATTGCACCTCGTTGGGCTGGATCACACGAAGTTGACCTACCGTTACTCCGGTCGGGACTTTCGCCTCACCGATGTCCACGGACAAGTGGTTCACGACATCCTCACTTAGCTGCCGGGAACGGTTGCCCTTCACACGGCCGAAACGATGCACAAACTTCACAAGCCAACCATCCCCTGCCCGGTTCTCGGGGTCCTGATCCTGTTATTCTGGACAGGCGTGTTCGGGGGGTGGGAAAACAAGCTGGTGCTTTCCGCGGGTGCCGCAGAGCCTTCACCGCTTCGCTTCCAGTTGATCGCCGAACGGTCGCTGCAACCTTATGGAGGAACTCCGTTTTGTTATGACCTGGATCAAGACGGTGTGGTCGACGTGCTGTGGCTCCAATCGCCAGGGCTGTTCCACTCGAAGGTCTACGATGGTCATTCACCCTTTGTGAGCCGACAAACCCCCCAGGAAAGGCAGCACTATTGCCTGACGGCGACCACCGCCGGTGGCGACCTGCTTTGGCAGATTGGTACGCCTTGGGAAGGAGAGCGGCCCTATGCAACGCACGGGGGTGAACGATCCCTAAAAGTCGCTGACGTTGACGATGACGGCACGTTGGAGGTGGTTGCCATCAAGAATGGCAAGATCCTCATCATCGATGCCGTATCTGGAACTATCGAAAAATCAATCCCGGCACTCGCCGACAACGCCCAGGCCGTGGTGCTGGCGCGCACCGCGCACACCCCGGACCGATGGACCCTCCTTATTAAAAATGCCGAGTCGGCGTATCCAGGCTACGAGTATGGAAATCCTGCCTGGTTTTACGATGCACAGCTCAATCTGCTGAAGCCACAGGCCCAGTCGCACCTCGGTTCCGGACATGTGCCCCAGGCAATCGACCTGGACGGCGACGGGTTGGATGAGTTTCTCATCGGTTTTGAATGTCTGAATTCCGACCTTTCGCGCCGCTGGCAGTTCCAATCGGTTCCCCCGGAGGCGTGGGATGCAACCGAAATGCATGTCGACGACATAACCGTTGGGGAGGCCGGTGGCAAAACTGTGATCGTGTACGCGGCCAGCGACACAGCCTACCTGGTCGATGCGGCGGATGGTTCGCTCCTGTGGAAACGCAGCGGAACCCACCCACAGCACTGCCAGGTTGGCCATTACTGCCAGAACTCCGGGCCGCTGCAGATTTTTATTCACCAAAAACGGGCTGAGCTCGACTTGTACGACCTGGCTGGCAATTCGCTGTGGCAAATCACGCCGCCCCGCAATTTTCCACTTGGTCAGGCGGCGCCATGCCAAAGGCAAAAGTTCCACGTCTTCGATCCCACAACCCAGCTCAAGGGGGCCGGACCTGAGAATACAGACCTGTTGATCTTTACCGACGGTGGCTGGCCCTACGTGATCAATGGCCGCGGCGAGCGCTGTGTGGAATTTCCCTACACTGCAAACATTGCCCAGGACTGGGGCGAAATTCCAGGCCGACCCGATGACTACGGCTACGGCTACTTTGCCCGCGTGGCCGACTTTGACGGCGACGGGCAGCGCGAAGTTATGATCAATGATCGGCGGTTTGTGTGGTTTTATGAATTCGAATAAACGAATTTTGGAAGGGTTGTTTTGCTTTGACACATCTGTCCGTAAAAAAGGTAAACCGGTCGCAAGGATTTGACAAACTCGCTTGTCGGGACACACTCGTGCAAAACCGAACCCCCTCGCCTGTCTTTCAAATGGAAACTACATGATTCATACATGGGCAAACCAGGTGCGAGACGAAGGGTTTGTTGTCATCCCTGACGTCATTCCCTCAGCAGAATGCGACGAGGTCGCTGCACGGCTATACGCTGTTGCCAACCGGTGGCGCCGGGCTGAGGCGTTTAGCGAGTTGAACGTATCGCATGTTCCAGGGCTGATCAATTTTGACCAGTCTGTAGCCGGCTACATTGCCGATGACCAGGTCCTGGCAGTTGCCGAGCAGCTCCTCGGCAAGAACCTGCGCGTTTCGTTCACCACACTCCTGACCAATGAACAAGGCAAGCAGCGGTCCCAATGGCACGCCGATTGGCCCTACAATCAGCGAAACGCCTGTCACATGGCGGCGCCTTATCCTGACCTTGTGATGCATTTAACTGCGCTTTTGATGATCTCCCCCTTTACCGAACAAAACGGCGGAACGTTGGTCGTGCCAGGCAGCCACCGGCAACCGACCAACCCAACCGACCCGGCTCTGGGCATTGATCCGCACGCTGCCCATCCGGACGAGTTTCGCGTGACAGGCAGCGCCGGCAGCGTGGCACTTTTTGACAGTCGCACATGGCACGCCGCGCCAGCCAATCCCTCCAACCAGCCACGTGTCAGTGTAGGGGTGCGTTATGCCCCCTGGTGGTTGAACCTGGAACCGCTCGATCCCAACAGCCGGCTGCGGCGCCAGTGGGTCGACGAGCCAGGACTTTATGAAAACGATCAGCAACGGCTAAGTCGGGAAACCTACGAATCGCTTCCCGAGAAAGCCAGGCCACTCTACCGGCATTGGGTTGAGCCGAGCTAACAAAGCCATCCCCCCCTCAGCCTGGCGAACCTCACGCAGACACCATTGGACATCGGGCAGGCAAGGACTTAAAGATTTTTCCGACTCGCAACCTTAAGTTGCAACACCCATTTTACAAATACCAAGCGGGCCCAGTCGGGCCATGCGCAACCAGACTTTCAAGAAGAGGAGAAAATTCGCGTGTTCCAAATCTGTCGACCAGTCCCACAAAAGGTTCTCTGGTTTGCCCTGGCGGCAACGATCCTGCTCACCCCGGGTAGCGGGATCTTTTGCTGCTTGCAACCATCCGCCCTGGCTGAGCACAAGCAACCATCGACTTCCGAAGAAGGGCCAAAACCGTACGTGTATGTCACGCTCGGTGGGCCGGAGGATGGCGGGGACTTTGGACCCAAAACACCCGGCACAAAGACCGGTGGTATTCAGGAGGCGCTCGACTACGCCCACAAGCATCATCGGGATGTCTATGTGTGGGGAGGTCGCTGCGGCGTTTACCAGGGCAAACCTGATTGCGGTGGGGTTTATGAACTGCAGGAGACGCTAGAGATACCATGGAACCAGGATTTCCGGATGGATGGGGGCCATTACATTTTGAATTACTCCCGGAAGACTGGCGATGCGGTGGTGATCGACAGCCAAATGAACTGTCGCTACAAGCTGGGGCTTATCGTTTCCGCTTCCAGCGGCGCCGGCGTTCGTATCGCTCCCCGTACTCCCGGACCAGACGACATAACGGTCGTCGAGGCGAGCGAATTTGAGTTTGCGGCCGTCTGCTCCCGGGGAACGGGAATCGTGCTGAGCGCAACCGAGGGACCCATTGTTAACAGCCGAATTTTTGCCGAGGAAACCAACACCGGTAAGAGGGCAGTTTTCCTGACCGGCACCCGCGGCATTATCAACAATTCGATTGAAGTGATGTACAACAATCAATATCACGCGATCGCACCATGTACATGTCTGCAGGTAGGAGATGTGGACTCGAAAAATATCCACCACAACCGGTTTCAAATGTCCGTCTATGCGCCCGTAGGACTGTACCTGGATCCGGCAACCAAACAGTTTGCAGTCCTGAAAGATTCGGAAATTTACAAGGACACGACCGGCGCGCGGATATTCGCCCAGAACAACCAGTTCAGCCTGTCGTTCTACGGCAGAGAGCGAACCCCTGGGACGGATATCATTTTTGAAGCTTCTGCCAAAGACAACACGGTCCGCGCATCAAACCTCCCTAACGGCATTACTAACCATGCCACGACTCCGACCAATCGCATCATTTTAAGCAAGCCGGCTGGATTTTCCGTGAACACACCGACTTTTCCAGCCTCTGGTGAGACTGTGGTAAATCGATCCAGTTATCCGGTCGACATTTTTATTCTCTCCGCGGGTGAGGTTAGCGAGTGGACCATCGCGGACGCGGGGGGAAATTCTCAAACGCTTCGCGCCGGTTTAACCTCGGGACAAACCTTCCGCCTGGAACCTGCCGATTCGGTGGCCTTCACCTACCAAAAACGGCCCGCGTGGCGGTGGAAAGCCGTCCACTAGAAACCCACGGCTAAATTCTTAACTCGGCAAACCGGTTCTATTGCTGGTACCTTCCTGTATATTGGTTGTTTCAGCGCCCTATCAAAAATTCAAGCCACATGTAGTGTAGTAGCCAAAGACGATGAAACGCCCTGAATCTTTTGACGTTGGTCGATACCTCCGGCAATTCGCTGCTGGATTCACACTGGTAGAACTACTGGTAGTGATCGCCATCATTGGAATTCTGATTGCCCTGTTACTGCCGGCGGTACAGGCCGCCCGCGAAGCGGCCCGCCGCACCCAATGCCGGAACCATCTCAAGCAAATCGGACTGGCAGTCAACAACTACCATTCCACCCACCGCAGTTTTCCAACGGGCCGGGTGCGAACCTTGGTCGCCGGCGAGGGACGTTGTTTTTCAGCTTATGCCTTTTTGCTCCCTTACCTTGACGCGGGGGCACTCTTTGATCAGATCAATTTTGATGCCAATCCTGAAGACCTTGACCAAAACGGACTGGTTCTTGGTCAAACCATTACTTACTTTCTCTGTCCCAGCGACTCGTTCCAGATTCTCCAATCGAAATCGAATTCCAGCGGCGTTGTGATCGACAGCGCTGTCCACAACTACCCCCTGGGTACGGGCACCACCTTTCCCGTATCTCCCCGTAATCCGGGAAGA
>JAKVBG010000070.1 GCA_022447605.1 Mariniblastus sp. | reverse complement strand
CAACTCATGCCTTGATCGGATTTTGTCGTAAACGGAACTCATCGGAGACGGAGCCTACTTTGAACGAGGCGGGCCGCTGCAAGATCTTCAATCGCATGGCCGACAGATTTAAACATGGTTATTTCTTGATCCGACAATCGACCATCCTGTTCACCCCGGCATAGCTGGAAAAGATCGGCCCGAATGTCTTCTTCTACCAGGAGTCCGTTTTCCAGGGGGATTTTTATATCACCACTTTCCCGCATCCCGGCCATGGTATCGACAAAGACGGCCGATTTTATCACAGTTTGGTCATCCGCTTCGCGCATGTCCGTTTTGTAAGCTCCTACCAGGTCCACATGCTGGCCCGGTTTTAGCTGGTCGCCAAATACCAACGGCTCTTTGCTCAAGGTCGCGCATGAAATAATATCGACCTCCGAAATCACTTCCCGATAATCTTCGACGGCCCGGCATTCTGCCGATAGGTCCAAAGCCTCTTTGACGGCCCTCGCCTTCTGGGGAGACCGCCCCCAGATAAACACCTGCGTGATATTTCTCACGCAACTGTGTGCCTGAATCAGTTCGGGAGCGAGCGAGCCGGTACCGATCATTAACAAGGAGGAACTTTCTTGACGCGACAGAAACGAGCAAGCCAGCGCAGAAGCGGCTGCGGTCCGTTTTTTCGTCAGCGTCTTTGCCTCCAGGACGGCCGTTGGAGTTCCTTGGTGGGCATCCCACAAAATGTAGATTCCTTGCACCGCCGGAAGATTGAATTTGCCATTATTTGGAGAAACCGTCACCAGCTTCACACCAAGATCTTTTCCGGCTTCCCAGGCCGGCATGAGAAGAAGGGTGGAATCTATCTCTTCCTGAGGATTCGCATAGTCGTGATGATGGCGCATCGGGGCCGTGACGTCCCCCTGAAACGCACTTCTTAATTCTGCGATAAGTTCTTCGAACTTCAGCGCCTTGGAAATTTCTTCACCGGTAATAAACTTCATCGGACCTCGTCTTTACGCGGAATTCCTGGCCCCATTTATTGGTGGCGCCGTTTTGAGGCCAGCCAGTGCGGCCTGGCCCAAGCGTGTTTGCGGTAAATTTCAAAATGGGCGGAGCGAATCGCGGAGGCTTTACCGAAAATAAAAACTGAACAATTTTGCGCGATTCATACGAAACCGCAGGCGCACCACTTCTCCGGCAAGCGACGAGAGATCACGATGCCGTTTCCAGCCGGTTGATTGGGCCAACCCATCGGATGTGATCGGCCTGGCATCAGCAAGGCTAAAACCGTGCCGGATGGCCCCGTCAGCATCCAACACCTCCACGGCCACCGATCCGTTGTGGGCGTCTGCATTCACAAATAGGTTTCCGCTTGAAACGCGAAACGGTTTGGTGGTCATCTGCCCTTGGTTGCCGACCGGCTCAAGGGCGACAAACCGGTCTGGACGCAACGTAGCAAGCCCAATGCCACAGGTGCGATCGGTCGAACCGTGGGACCCCTTCGTTCCACTGTAATAAAACAGAAGTCGACCGGAAAACTCGACGGGTGGCCCCACGAACATCACCATTGACTGATCAAACTGGCCTTCGGTTCCATTGGGTAAAAAGACCTCCCGGCCGGCGGTCCGCTCCCAATGGATGCCATCCCGGCTTGTCGCCAACTGAATATCGATCGTGCCATGTTGGCGTGGATTTCGGTTGCCAGGCCCGCCGGGGTGGGTATGAAAGATATGGAGAAAGCAAAGGTAAAGGTCATCGATCATCATGATCGTGGGGATATAAAACTCGGTCCCTGGCGGATCGTCCTTGTCGGGGGCCAAAACTTCCTGGCGGTCCGACCAGTTGACAAAATCCTTACTGACCATTCGCCCTGCCGTCCGCGGTGCGTTGCCGAACTGGATCAGCGAAAGCCACTCCTTGCGAAACGGGTCGTACCAATAGTTATAAGCGTGGTCGAGCCGGCCCTTGGTGGGCCTGGGGGCCAGTTTCCAGTGCAGTCCATCGGGTGAATAGATTCCGATGTTGCCGTAGTAACCGCCGTACTCTTTTTTTGCCCAGATGATTGCCCGATAGCGCCTCTGGGGATCTACCCCATCGGTACTTTTCATGACCATATTCGCCCAGTCGCCATAACGGCCCCAGACGAGGTTATTTTCTTTGCTTCCCTGGTAATCGATGATGCCGAGCTTTGGTTTTTCGAACCGCACACCGTCATCGCTTTCGGCATAGGCCATCTGGCAAATCATCGAGTCAAGCAGGTCGGCAATTTGGCGGACCCGCACCTCCGGATCGGCACTCGCTTCGACAAAACTGAACGGTCGGGTAAAGTAGACGGCCCGGTACCAAAGGCGGATCTTTCCCTCGTCGTAAAGAGCCGACGGCGATGCGGGCCCCCACGCGCCCTGTTCCCACGGCTCCTCACCGACCAGGACAGGATTGGCGGCGTGCTTTTGTGGCTGCTGAAGGGTCCGCTTGAGCCCTTCCATTTCAGCAATGACGTAGTCATCCAAAAAAAGCTGCCGGTTCTTGCCGACGCCAATCGTATCGGCACTCAGCAAATTGGCCAGGCCAGCCACCACCGAAAGGAAAACTGCTGCACAAAGCACCGATACCTGAGCCATGATCGAAGATGGTTGAGGGTGAGTTGGGAATCGGCCATCTGGGACGAATTCTCCCAAATCGCCTGGCCAGCGAACAAGCGCCGCCCACAGGATCACCCACTATGCTAACCGTTCCTCTCTGCCCGTTTCTAGCCTGACACGACAGGCCCTACGGAAACAGGCTTCATGGCCGACCCGGCAAAACGTCGCGCCGGTGCATCCTGCCCCCAGTGGAAAAGGTCATCTGCAGAAATACGACCCAAACGGCTTTACGCCCGTTCGTAGGTTCCATCCGCCGGTAGCGAATCAAACAGGGGAAGGCTCCGGCCCGACCGGCCAGAAGACTTCTCCGCCGCGATCGGGTCGCTACCCCCTGGATCCCCTGGAAAATCCTCCAATGAGGATTCCTCGGGCAGGGCGAGACCATATCGCGCCAACAAATCAGGAACGAGTTCGCCAACCTGCAGCGGCCGGTTTTCGGCCAGTGATCGACGACGGTGGTGACGGTGTTGCGAGGTTCTAGCCATAGCTGGTGTTCCGAAGAGAAGGGCCGGTTAAGCTGACTGCATAAAATGCAGCCTGCAGGAAACCTATTTTCATCTTAACGACTGGTGTACAGGCGTCAACTTTTTGGCCACGCTCGCTCCCGCGCGTCGAAAAAGACGCGTTTTGCTTCCGTCAGGGGCTGGAGGGATCGTTCTCTTCGAACGGGCAGCTTTGTTATGGGGTTTAATGACCTCAGGAACTTGGGTGAAAAATAAAGGTTTTTGCCAATTGTGGGACGGCCCCCCTTCAGGCAAACCTTCCACTCTGCCAATCCGGGGTGAAGGCCAAACATTTCTAGATTAAAATCCATCTAGCCAATCGCTCGCACAACCGGGCGATGCTTCCTAAAATACGTCCGTCCCCCCGCTTGGTTCATCCCTTTTTTAGGGTTCCGGCCAGAGAGACTCCCGTTTCGCGCAGAACCGGTCCGGTTGACACCCGCACGACTCGATGCCAAAGGGAACTGCCCCACGGTCCAAACACTTTTCCCCCAGGGTTTCGTTCCGAGAAAGGTTGCAGACCTGCTGGCCATCGCTGTCTGCCGAAGTTGCTTGAGGCAAGGTTTTTTCGTGTCCTCACAAGTTTTCTTTGGTAAGGGGATTGGAATTTTGGAAACACCACTTTCGGAAGGGAACAGGCCACGTTGAAGGCACTACTTGTTTATTTCCTGTCGGGACTGGCTGCGGTGCTGGTTGGCTGTGGCTCCCAGGACGATCTTCCCGGCCCCGTGAAGAAACCCTTCGAATGCCGCTGGGCCACCAGTCCGATCGAGATTGATGGCAAGGCGGACGAACCGGCCTGGCAACAGGCCGAGACGATTGATCATTTCTCCAAACCGTGGTTAGCTGGCCGAGAGCGGGCCGTCAAAGCAGCAACTCGTGCCCGGCTGTTGTGGGATCGGCAGTACCTTTATTTCTTTGCCTCCCTTGATGACAAAGATCTGTTTGCCGATATCACCACACACGATGCAAAAACCTGGTTCAATGACGTCTTCGAACTGTTCCTCCGCCCAGCGGCCGACAAGCCTGGCTATTACGAATTTCAAGTGAATGCGGCCAATACCCAACTCGATATGTTTATCCCAAAATGGGAGAAAACATTCTTCGAAAAATGCATCTCTGCCCGGCCCTTCCATATCACCTCGGCTGTCGTCCACCAGGGAACGCTTAATGTTCACCAGGACCGCGACCAGGGATGGTCGGTCGAAGGAAAAATTCCCTGGACCGATTTTGTGTGCACCGGAGGGCGGCCTGTTCCGGGCGAACAATGGCGGTTTGCCTTGTGCCGGTATGACTATATCCAGGGTGTTGATGAGCCCGAACACTCAACCTGCGCACCACTCACCAAGGCCAATTTCCATCGGAAAGAGGATTACGCGCCACTTGAATTTGTGGGAAAGGTCGATGCCACACTCGACCAACTTCCGGCGCCGGCCCCATGGACCACCTCCAAAGTCGCCGGCTCGCCTGAGCCGCCGCTGCCCTTTCGGGTCGAGCGGGTCTTTAAAAATCTCAAGCTTGAGCTTCCGATCTGCCTGCGGGTGGTGCCAGGGACTGACCAGATGCTGATTGTCGATGAACCGGCACCTTATGCGCCCGCCCGGTTGCTACAGGCCAATACCGATCCGGATGTTGATAGCTACCAGGTACTCATTGATTACCTACCGAGTTTTGGTGTTGCCTATGACATCACGTTCCATCCCAACTTTGCCGACAATGGTTTTGTCTTTATCGGCAGCAATTTCAAAGACGCCCATGGAGGCCGCACCTCGTGTATTACGCGCTACCAAATGGAACGGGAGCCCCCCTTTCGGTTTGATGTCAATTCCGCCAAGGTCATCATTGAGTGGCCCTCCGATGGACATAACGGCGGTGCGGTGGTGTTTGGCAACGATGGCATGCTCTATGTCACCAGCGGCGATGGAACCAGTGACTCGGATAAAGACGTGGTGGGCCAGCGTCTTGACCTGCTCACCAGCAAGGTACTGCGGATAGACGTCGATCACCCAGAGGAGGGCCGCAATTATTCCATTCCCGCCGACAACCCGTTTCTTGAACAACCTGACGCACGGCCTGAGACCTGGGCTTACGGCCTGCGCAATCCATGGCGCATCGCCGTCGATCGAAAGACGGGACATCTGTGGGTAGGCAACAACGGACAGGACCTGTGGGAGCAGGCCTACCTGGTGGAGCGGGGGGCCAACTACGGCTGGAGCGTTTTCGAAGGATCCCATCCCTTTTATGCGAATCGCCAGCGCGGCCCGACACCTATTTTGCCACCCACTGTCGAGCACTCCCACGCCGAATCCCGCTCGCTAACCGGGGGCCTCGTCTATTACGGAACCGAGTTTCCCGAACTGGTCGGAGCCTATATCTATGGCGATTATGAGACCGGCAAGATTTGGGCCGTCAAGCACGATGGAGATAAAATTCTTTGGCAGCGCGAACTGGCAAACACGACCTTGCGCATCGCCTGTTTTTCCGAAGATGACCATGGCGAATTGTTGATTGCCGACCAACAACTCAATGGCGAGAGTGGGTTTTATCGTCTCCGGAGAAATCAGACGGCCGAGAATACGGTTCCCTTCCCCCAGCGGTTGAGTGAGACCGGGTTGTTTGTTTCTGTCGCCGAACAGAAAACGCAGCCTGGCGTGATATCGTATTCCATCAATGCCCCCGCCTGGAACGATGGGGCAGTAGCCACCCACTATTTGGCAATCCCCGCGCAGCTCCAGAAGGACCAGACCTGGAAAACCCCTCTGCCTGACTGGCGTTCTTCGGGAGCCTGGGAATTTCCGGATGGAACTGTGTTGGTACAGAACCTGGCCCTGGAACTCCAGCCCGGGAGCCCCGCCTCGCGGCGCTGGGTCGAAACGCGCCTGCTGACCCGCCAACAGACCGAGTGGGAAGGCTATTCCTATCTTTGGAATCAGGAGCAGACCGACGCCCAGTTGGTGGGGAAAATGGGAGCCACGGTCCAATTGCCACTCGGCCAGGGGCCCAGCAGCACCCAGCGGACCTGGCACGTTCCCAGCCGGAGCGACTGCAAGGGGTGTCACTCCAGGGCGGCATCCTTCGTGATCGGGCTCACGACTCCCCAGCTCAACCGGCTTCATGAATACGACGGTCAATCGGTCAACCAACTTCGCTATTTTGAACAACACCATTTATTCAAAGTCGATTGGGTAGCTGAGGCACAAGAGGTTTGGAGAGCGGAGATCGCCCAGGATTTTCCAAAAATTGACCCACCAAACCTTGAGGAGAGCAGAGCCCAGTCTCGCTTGATTGACGCACAACTGGAATCCTTGACCGATAGCGATAACCAGCGACAGGCGCCCACCACACCATGGATGTTTAAAGGGCCCGCCGAGTATCCTAAACTGGTGGACCCCAACGACCCTGGGTCCAACTTAACCAAGCGGGCCCGGTCGTATCTCGACGTCAACTGCGCCTGTTGCCACGTCTTCGCAGGAGGTGGAAATGCCCGGATGGTGTTGCGGTTCAATACGCCTATCGACAAGCTTGGCCTGTTTGGCGAAAAACCCCTGCATGGCGATTTTGGACTGGCCGATGCCCGCTTGATCGCTCCAGGTGCACCCCACCGGTCTGTACTGAATTATCGCGTATCAACGCTCTCGGGCGGGCGCATGCCGCGGGTCGGGTCACATCAAGTGGACCTTCAGGGAATTTGCCTGCTGCGAGACTGGATTGGATCGCTACCGGATTCCAAGAGCGGTGCGGATCCGATCACCCGTTCGGTCGCCCAACTGGTGGACGGAAATAATGAAAACGTCCAGGCCACCATCGACCAGCTCCTGGGTTCCACCAGTGGCGCCCTGGCAGCTATGGATGCAATCGACCGCGAGCAGTTTTCCCCTGAGATCACTCAGGCCCTCCAGCAGACAGCGTTTGGCTCTCCCCGACCAGAGGTCCGGCGACTGTTCGAGCGGTACCTGAGCGAAGAAGCGCGCAAAGAACGACTCGGCCCGCACATCCAGGCCGAGGATATTTTAACCCTTCAAGGGAATGCCGCGCGGGGAGAGCAGCTTTTTTTGTCCGAACAGACCCTGACCTGCCTGAAGTGCCATCGGTACCAGGACCGGGGCCAACAGGTAGGCCCAGACCTCGCGGAAATAGGCTCTCGCGACGGCGTCCGCCAAACCATCTCTCGGGGAGATATTCTCGAAAGTTTGCTCGACCCGTCACGCAAAATCGATGAAAAGTATGCCGCCTATGTAGTACTGACGGAAACCGGACAGGTCATCACCGGGGTGATTTCCAAACGCACCAGCGACGTGGTGGTGATCCAACCGGTCGATGGCAAAAGGGTGACTATCCAGGCGGAGGAAATCGACGAACTCACTCGCCAGACGAAATCGATCATGCCCGATCACCTGCTGCAAGATCTGACCGCCCAAGAGGCAGCTGACCTGGTGGCATTCTTACACAAGCTGTCTCAAAAAGAGTAAGCCTCTTCGCGCGGCGTTACTCATACAGCCAGTCAATATGCACACGGGCCAGATGCAAATGCATCCGCGTACGCCCTAAGGCTCCAGGGGGAACGAGGCTTTGATATTTAGAGGCCTCGTAAAGGATCATCATTGTCCCGTCCTGGGTCACGATGGCGGTCGGGTTGGTGAATTCCCACTCCGGATCATGCTCAATGTTCTTACTCGGCAGCCACGTGCGGCCATCGTCCTTGGAGATGGCCACCGCCAGTGGCGAGCGGATTCCGTAATGGTCAAACTTTGGCCGATACGGGCTGTCGTTCCAGATCAACATCAGGTCGCCCGTTTGAGGAATCCGAATCAAGCCAGGGCACGATTCAGGGCTCTGAAGGCCGGTTGTTTGTGCATTCGACCAGGTGGACCCTCCATCTTCGGAGAACGACTGAAACACGCTGCCCAGTTGGGTTCGCATGACCATCAGCAGTCGGCCATCTTTGAGTTCTTCGATTTTAGGTTCCATCGCCCCCCGCATCGGCAGGTAGATAAACCCATCGCACACCTGCCAGGTTTGACCGTCATCGTCGCTGTAGACCGCGCCTGCCTTGCTCGTGTTACTCGGGGCCAGACCCTCGCCGTCGTCTTGCAGCGCATCTCCCTCCATGTAGCAGGTGGGAATAATAATACGCCCCGTCGAAAGCTGGCGAATGTCTCCCTGGGAGCCGCAAAGGTGGGGCGAATTGTCGACAATAATTACAGGGTCACTGAACGTTTCGCATTCGTCCTCGGTAAAAACGGCGTACGACGAAAGGCGCCACGGCTCGTCTTTGACAAAGTGATGCAATCGCTCATAGCGAAACATCAGCTTGCCATTTTTGAGTCTACAAAACGTGGGACTGTAGGTGGCCGTTTCGCCCGGCTCGCGGGCGATCACCATCTGCTGATTCTGCCACGTATCGCCGCCGTCAAACGATTCCAACCGTACAATGTCATGGGGCGCATCGTCGCCGGCAACTAATTGAAGATCGCTGCTGTAGGCCATCATGTGAAACAGAAGAAAGCTGCCATCTTTGCGATCCAGCAGCACGGCGCCACCATTGCGGGGGTGTTCGGCGGTACCTTCTGCGACTCGCGTAATCACTGGACCGGGGGTTGCCATGTGGTTGTTTCCTCTGGTTGCCTGATGGTTGCCTGATGATCACCTTGGGAAAGTTTTACTCGAGAAACAATGGCCGGTCCAGGTGGCGACCGACCAGACTGGCTGCCACCGGGGAATTGGTTTGGCCTGCCCTGACAGCGTTTCGGTCCTGGCAATCACCATTCACCTTGCCATGAACCATCGACCCTACAGCAAGCCCTGTTCGGGCAAAGATTATGGAGAGATCTCCGGTTGTTGGGCTCGTAGTGATCACGATTGGTGTGGACGTTTTTTAGGAGCGCTCGCTGGATGCCGGATCGGGCATCCACTATGATGGAGCCCCACAAGAAGTCACGGCCGGCACCCGGAAAACCCAGGCACGACAACCCCTCGATTCCCAGAAAATCAGACTATGCGATTTCAAAACAAAATAGCCATTGTCACCGGCGCCGGAAGTGGTATTGGTCGCGCCATTGCATGTCGACTCGCCAGCGAAGGGGCCAACATCGCCATTGCCGACGTTCAGGTCGAAGGAAGTGAAGAAACGGCGGAAATGGTACGGAACTCTGGGCAAAAAGCACTGGTTGCGGAAACGGACGTCAGCGACGTAGCGAGCGTCCGCTCAACGATCGCTCAGGTCATCACCGAACTGGGGCAGGTCGATCTGGTGGTCAACAATGCGGGCATTAGTATTCGTGGCCCGGCGCACGAGATGACAGACGACCAGTGGCATCGCGTGATTGACGTCAATCTGCATGGGGTGTGGTATTTTTGTCGTCACATCCTCGACCACTTCTTCGAGCGAGGTGAGGGAAATATCGTCAACATATCCTCGATCGGCGCCTTTGAGGCGTCCCATGATCGCGTACCCTACATGGCCAGCAAAGGGGCGGTCGCCTCGATGAC
>JAKVBG010000007.1 GCA_022447605.1 Mariniblastus sp. | reverse complement strand
AAGTCTTCCAGCAATGCGTCAAGGCTCGTGTTTCTTAAATAGTTTTCGAACATATTTGCGGTGCTTGAATTCGGAGCTTTGCAAGTTTATAGAAAACTAGATCGTTTCCTGGAAACAACATCGGAATTGACTTCCGGCGTGGTCGAAGTGGGAGATAGTATCTGGGGCATCAAGACCGGCGGCATGACCGAATCGGGCGGTGTCAATGTGCTCAACTGGTTTGAAATTGACACCACCGTCGGTGACACTTTTGGTGAAGTGATTCAATCCGAACTGCTCCAGGCGGGTGGGGAAAGCCAGCATTTCTTCAACCCCTCCTTGTCGGTTAACCAATTTGGCGTTGTGGCCATCGGCTACAACTTCTCGGGACTGGGAACCCCGGTCGGTTTCTTCACCCGTGTCGGGATTACAGTCAACGGACTCGGTGAGCGGGCGACCCAGCTGGAAGGCCAATTCCAGATGGAACCAGGTCTGCAAGTCCATCGGGCGCAGGGTGAGGTCGATTTCGTAAGCCCCTGGGGCGCAAGCTCCTCGATCCAGAACGACCCCGATTCACTCAGCAGTTTTTTCAGCGTGGGTCCGTGGGCCAACACGGTCGACCGCTGGACAACGCATAACGCAGTCTTCACCCCCCGGGAACTGCACCCAATCGTTTCTGGCGATGAACTGGACAACACAATCGTTCTGCGACGCAATGCGGACAACCCCGAGTTGCTGGAGATTGAATTTGACGGAACCGTCACGGACCTGATGCCGTACGAAGTACTGGGACAGGTCGAAATCCGGGCCCTTGCTGGTGATGACCGTTTTGTACTGGACTACAGCAATGGGGACCCGATTCCGAGCGGTGGCTTCCTGTTGGACGGCGGTGGCGGGATTGACACGGTCGAAACCAACAACGCCGACGAGAATTTATGGACCGTGGGCGAGGATGGCAGTAGCGCCGTGGGTTCCGGAACTTACAACACGGAGACCGAATTTCGTCAGGTAGAAGAACTGGTCGGCGGGTTTGCTGGGGATCACTTTGTGGTCCATGGCCAACTGCTGGGATCCCTGGACGGCCGAACCGGCGACGACCTGTTTGAATTTGCCGGAACCGGATCGATCGGCGACAGCGTGATCGGAGGCGAAGGCTTCAACACGATCAGTCTGCTGAACCGCATGAACGAAGCTGATCCACCCGACACGCCCGCTCCATTGCCGTCGGAGTTTTTCCTGTTGGGCACTTCCGCTTCGTTTGACGGTTTCGATGGTGAAACACCGGATGGCCCGATTGGTGGCGACGACGATACCGATCAGTTTCAGGACATTAGCCGCCTGATTGGAAGTCTTACCGAACTCGACACGCTGCGCGGCTTGGACTTGGCCACGACCGTGACGCTGGATGGTGCCAACACGACCTACGAGGCAGACGGTCGAACCTTGTCGCTTGACCAGTTTGATGCCTACCACACCTCCAGCCAGGACGACCAATTCTTCGTCCGGTCCAACGCGTTGGAACAGGTGCGCCTGTTTGGCCTGGCCGGCGATGACCAATACCACTTTTCCTCGGACGCCCCTCTGAACGAGGGCACCACCGACCCGATCGGGGGCTTGGTGTTCGCTTTGGGGGGTGCTGGCGCCAACACGCTCAACGTCAGTAATGTCGGCGGCACGGGGGGAGACGTAACCGTGCTTTCCAAACGCATTTCGGGGATGGGTGAAATCGTATTTGACGCCCAGGCTGATGGCGGCACGTTTGCGCTCACGTTGACCAGTAGCAACGAGGTGGACCATTTCATTTTGCACTCGTTTATCGATGTCAACACGATGACTATTCACTCGATGGACGGCAACGACACGTTTGACATTCAGGATCTCAGCAAAGCGCCCGTGGATGTATTCGGCGGTGGCGGCGATGATTTCTACGTGATTGAATCGATCAACGGCGTCAAGCTGCGAAACCTCGAAATCCATGATTCGGTCGATTCAGAACGTGACCGGGTCTCTTTGCGAGGTACGGTTCTGGATGAAGTTTTTGAGATCAACAACCTGACGTTTGTCGACACGGGAGAAGGTGTTGCCTATACCGGCATCGAGGAATTCGGTGCGCTGGGCCGGGCCGGCAATGACACGTTCAACATTACCGAGTTCGATGCGCCCCTGTTCATCAATGGTGAGGAGGGGGATGACGTCATCAATATTTCATCCGACGCACCCGCCAACACCGGCACCGTTGACACGTTTACCCATGATCTCCATATCGATGGTGGTACGGGTGTCAACCAGCTGAACATTTCCAACCGGGCGGGAACCGTCAAGACGACCGTGACGGTTACTGACAACAGCATTACGGGTCTTCTGCCGGTGACCCTGCACTACCAGGCAGCCGGCCAGTTTGCCAACAGCGACGGTTCAGTGGGTGGGGTCAACCTGCAAGGATCGGACGAGGTCGACCTGTACAATCTCGTTTCACTCCATGCCCGACATTCGATGCGGTTTGACGGCCATGCCGGGAACGACCGTTTTTATGTACGGGAAAACGTGCTGGGTAACGTGGCAGCCGCGGGGGGAGAAGGCAACGACATCTACCGGGCCTTCTTTGTGGGGAACGATCTCCGCCGGTTTGAAATTGAAGACCAGACGGGCAACAACCGGCTCTCGGCCTATGGCACGCCCAACGATGACACATTCCAGATCTCCAACTCGGCCGTCACCCTGGGTGGCGAGACGGTTGCCCTGGACGCCACGCTGGCTTACATGGAAACCTTTGGCGGTGCCGGCAATGATTCGATCACGATGGCCGGGACGGCAGCGCGAACCAATTACATGTTCGGTGAAGCTGGCGACGACGACTTCAATATCGACGGCTCAGAAGGGGCAGTCGGCCTGCGAATGGTCGGCAACGCAGGGATGGATGACTTCCATCTCAACCAGGTCGACCCGAGCACCTACTCCAGGGTTTTGGGCGGACTGGACGATGACAGTATTACCGTATTGAGCACGGCGCTGGGACCAGTCTCAAGCGATGGCTCGGAGGGTTCGGACAGTTACACGGCCCATTTTGTCGGTTCTGGGAACCGCTGGTTTGGGGCACTCGACACGGGTACGGAAGGGACCGATACCGTGACCACGCTGGGCACCTCGGGGGTCGATGATTTGATCGTTCGAGTTGCCAATGTGTACGAAGAGGGCGAGCGGATCGCGTTTGGTTCGAGGACCGAAGTTTTGAACGTCGACGGTGTCGGTGGTGCGGACCAGATGATGATCAGTGCTTCGTTTGCCGACACGACGAACCTGTATGGCGGGGATGACGCCGATCACCTCGATATCGTGGGCACCACGCATATCCAGAACCTGTCGGCCATGATGGGCCAGGGGGATGACACCGTGATCATTCGCAAGGTGTCGGATACCGCGACACTGACGGTCGATGGAGAGGACGGAGATGACTTTTTCGTCGTCGGCTCCTACACGGTGGCCAACCATGGAAACCTGGGGCGGATCCGGGGCGGCTTGAATCTGGTGGGTGGCTCCAGCAATGCCGGGGACAGCCTGTTGGTCAATGACGGAGCGTTGTCAGCCAATTTCAGCTACATCGTCACCGACCAGCATATCCTGAATGACTCGGAACCCGATGGTTTGGACCGAGCCGAATTCGCCGGCATCTATTTTGACAATACGCTGGAACATGTTCAGCTGGACGGCACCCAGGGTGCCAACCATTTCCTGGTTTCGGGTAGTCAATCGACCCAGTTCCTGTTGAATGGCAACAGTCCCACTCCGGATAACGAGTCGGGTGACGAGATCGCACTGGCCGACCAGCAAGACGACGGCCGGGAATTCGAGTGGCTCGATGAGGAGATGGGAGAAGGCCACTGGACCTTTGTCAATGGAAACTTCGACGTTGAATTCAAGGACATGGAAAGCGTCGATCACGGCGACGGTTAAAACACTCAAGCCGTTCATACCCCGACCGCTGCCACAGGGCAGGGGAGAGGGGTTAACCACAAATTGAATCCGTTAACCACAAATTGAATCAATCAGGGGTTAGCGTGAACCGGTCGGCGGAGCCCCCTTCGGTGGCTCCGCTTTCCAGCAGCTGCGAATCACGTCGGCCACCTGCTTGCCCAGAACCTCCGAACCAGGCGGAAAGAAGTGGACGTTGGCCGGCCGCTGGATCTCCGCCAATCGGGGTTGGGCAAATTGGTACAAGTCGTTGACCTGGACCCCGTGCTCCTGCATGATCTTCATCGCAATCGCGTTGTAGCGATCGGGGTCGGTGGTGGCCCGGTACGGCCGTACCCCATCGGGCACCGGCGTGGTGGTGGCAAAAATCAACTGCGCCTCGCTCTGCTTGAGGCGCTGGACAATCTCGGTCAGTTGACGGCGGTATTGCTCTGGCGTCGATTGGGGCGGATCGCTCTTCTTGTTGGAGTTTTCCTCCGTTTGCGGGCTGACGTGTTTCATGTCGTGCAAGCCGAAATTGAAGTGGATCACGTCCCACTCCCCTCCCAACAGGTTCATCCAGCGATCGATATGCTCCACCCCGTAACGGGTCCCCTGACAGTTCTCCGCTTGTTTCAGGTTCCGCATCGGGCGCACGACGATCGCCTCTTCTTCCAGGCTTTTGCGCACCGTCGGCGTGTAGCCAATCGAGATGGAATCCCCCAGGATCAACACCCGTTTTTTGTCCGGCCGTTTGCCGACCAGTTCCAGCATCGCTTGCCCCAGACTGTCACCGATCAGGAAGTAACTCTCGGCATTGCCGAACCAGTGATGCCCATGGGTGATGTTGGGGGATTGTTCCGCGGGTCGAGCAAACTCGGCTGTCGGAACAAACTGGACCGAGCCACAAAACTCGGCGCGGCGGGCAGCGGACGCCTGCGCCTGGCGAATCTGGTTCATCGGTTCTCTCGACGTCGGACCGCCGTTTCCCAATTCGCCAATCACGACCGGCAACCAGGGTGCGTTGAATTCCTGACGGAAATCCCGAATCAGATGGAACAGATTCTGTGCATACTGGGCGCGAGCTTCCTCATCACCCATGTCATTCCAGCCTTGCTGCCAAACCAGACCTGCCAGGTAAACCGGGCGGCCTTCCAGGTCGGGGAAATCCTGCTGATAACCCTGCAGGCCGGATCTGATTTCCCGGATCATCTTCTGGTAGTAAGGCCCGACCTCACCGCCAGCCGACGGGGGCCGAAAATCCTTGAACAGGCTCTTGCCTCCCCAGGCCGTCTTGATCAACAGGACTGGCTGCTGGAAAGCGTCTCCTACCCGATGACCAAACTGCAATTCAGGCCCAAAGTGGTGCTGGCCGCCGTACCCGGTAAACCCGATGCTGAGCCCGCCCCGCTTGAGGGCTTCGGGGGTCTGGTACCGGATCCAGACATCCTCGCGAACGACCCAGTTCCCATCCGCATCACGCAGGTGACCCATCCGATCCTGGTGGGCGGGGTTAGCCAACAGGGCGTTCAAGGTCCCTCGACCACCGTTGTAATGCTCCGGATGGTTCATGTCGACAACGGCCTGACCTTGCATGTTCGATTGTCCGGCCAGGACAAAAACCGGGACGGGATCCGCTTCCTGGGCCAGCATCGAGCCGGGCAAGCCCCCTGCGATCACTGCCATAACAGCCAAAAAAACCGAATTGGATCGATATCTGTGCATCGGGAACTCCTGAGAGAACAAGTGACTGACAGTTCAACCTATCTCTATCTTTGCCTGCCAGCTATATTTCCATGTTGTCATTTTACCCATTTTTCACCGGCGGCTGAAATCCGACCGCCAGGTTCACCGAATCCACGTCGTAAAACTCCATGTTCCTCGTCCTGTCAACCAGCTTGAGTGAGAACAGCCGCAGTCGAATCCTGGCCCGGTTTGCGGCCGAACGCTTGCGATCCAAGACGGTTCCGTGCCAGTGGGTCGACCTGGCCGAACTCCCGCTGCCCACCTGTGATGCGGGCCCTTGCTACGCTGACCCAAACGTCCAGCAGGTCAACGCCCTGATCCAGGAAGCCCGAGGAATCCTGATCGCGGCACCGGTCTACAACTACAACCTCTCCGCCTCAGCCAAAAACCTGATCGAACTGACAGGCAAATCGTGGACCGACAAGGTCGTCGGTTTCCTCTGTGCGGCCGGGGGCCAATCCAGCTACATGGGCGTCCTGGCATTGGCCAACAGCCTGATGCTCGATTTTCGAACCGTCATTCTTCCACGATTCGTCTATGCCACCGGAGAGTCGTTCAGCGGCAATGAAATCGCCGAAACCGATGTCGAACAGAGAATCGATGAACTGGTTGACCAGTTGATCCGTTTTTCGACGGCCCTCCATCCCTAACCGACTTTCTGGAACAGAGCATGTCTGAATCGAGTGATTCAACTCAACGGGAAACACTCCGTCGAGATATCCGTAACATTGTCATCATTGCCCATGTCGACCACGGAAAAACGACACTGGTCGATTGCCTGCTGCGTCAAAGCGGGCAATTCCGGGCAGCCCAACTGCAGGGCGAGAGAATCCTCGACTCAGGTGACCTGGAACGCGAGCGCGGGATCACCATCCTGGCCAAGAATATTGCGATCCCCTACAAGGGGATCAAGATCAACATCATCGACACTCCAGGTCACGCCGATTTTGGTGGTGAAGTGGAACGTGTGCTGAAAATGGCCGACGGTGCCCTGCTGCTGGTCGATGCGGCGGAAGGGCCGATGCCACAAACCCGGTTCGTCCTGGGAAAAGCGCTGGAGGTCGGCTTGCGACCGATCGTGGTAATCAACAAGGTCGATCGCCCCGATGCAAGGACCACGGAAGTGACCAGTGAAGCGATGGAGTTGATCCTGGAAATGGGAGGAGAAGCGTTCCTGGACGATTTCCATTACGTCTACGCCAGCGCCAAGAATGGCTTTGCCACCAGCGATCCGGACCAGGCCAATGACAACATGGAGCCCCTACTGGACCTTGTCCTGGAACAGGTCCCAGCGCCGACGGTCCAGCCCGGCCCTTTTCAAATGCTGGTCACGACCATTGACTGGTCCGAGTTCGTGGGGCGAATTGCGATTGGTCGGATCAACAGCGGCGTTATCCACCGCGGCGACCGCGTCATTGTCATGCGCGAGGATGGAAGCCAAACGGAAGAAAAAATCGCCTCCCTCAACGTCTTTGACAAACTGGGGCGGGTCGAAGTGGAGAGGGCCGAGGCAGGAGAAGTGGTTGCTTTGACCGGGATCGAGACGATCGAAATCGGGGATACGCTTTGCGATCCGGAGCAACCTGTGGCGTTGCCCCGCATTGCGGTCGACGAACCGACACTGGAGATGATCTTCACAATCAACACCTCCCCGTTGGCGGGAAAAGAAGGCAAGTACGTCACCAGCCGTCAACTGCGGGAGCGGTTGCACAAAGAACTGGAGCGGAACGTCGCCCTGCGGGTACGGCACACCGATACGGGCGATGCCTTTGCCGTGGCCGGCCGGGGGATCCTGCACCTGGCCATCCTGATCGAGACCATGCGACGGGAGGGATTTGAACTCTCGGTGGGCAAGCCCCAGGTCGTCATCAAGCAGGTGGACGGTCAAAAACACGAGCCGTTCGAAACGTTGATGGTGGAGGTGCCGACGGAAAAATTCGGCCCGGTCATGGAGCTGATTGGCAACCGCCGAGGTGACCTGATGGAAATGAACAGTCGGGGCGAATACACCTTGGCAAGATTTACGATCCCGGCCAGGGGGTTGATCGGCTTGCGAACACGGCTGCTGAATGCGACGCAGGGTACCGCTGTGATCAATCATCGGTTCGAGGAATTTCGCCCCGTCGAGGGAGAGATCCCGAAACGATCCAACGGTGTGATGGTCTCGATGGCGTCGGGAAAGGCGGTCGGGTTTGCCCTGTTTGGCCTGCAGCAGCGGGCCGAGATGTTTGTGGCGCCGGGCGAGCAGGTGTACGAAGGGATGATCGTCGGCGAGAACGCCCGATCGAATGATCTTCCGGTCAACCCGTGCAAGGAAAAACAGCTGACCAATATCCGCGCGGCCGGGAGCGACGAGAATATTTTGCTCAAACCCCCGCGCCAATTCAGCCTGGAAGCGGCCCTGGAATATGTCGAGGACGACGAATTGGTCGAAATCACGCCGCTCAATATCCGACTGCGAAAAGGACTGCTGAGAGAAGCTGACCGGAAACGGATGGCCCGGGCAATGGCCAGCCAGGAGTGATCCGGCCTACGGCAAAAACGGGTTCTGCCAATCCTGCCATTGCTCCAGGTATTCGCGGTAGGCCGGTTCGTTCTCGGCGCGCTCCTGCAGCCACTGCTTGGCGTAGTCGACGCGCTCCCGTTCCTGTTCGATCGAAATCTTACCCAGCATGACCGAAAAACGAAGAAAGACGAAATAGGTGTCCAGCACGTCGCAGCGACAATAATCGTTGATCCGCTGGATCTCGCCCTGGGCGAACAGGTCCTGGACCATGTGGCCGGCGATCCCCATCTTGCCCGGCTTGCCCAACAGGTTGGCCACCAGGTTGAGGCCCCCGTTAAAACGCGAAGCGCCAAAGTTGGTCAACATATCCTGTAGGTCGATGTGCGATTGCTGATTGTACCGGGCCCGGCGTTGTTCCCAGCTCTTGGCAAAAATATTGAACCAGTTCGGTACGCTGACCCCGTACCGAAAAGCGGCCAACTCCAGCAGGGGGATGTCAAAGGTGCGACCATTGAAACTGACCAGCGTGGGCTGTCGATAATGATCCCAGCCCTGCCAGAATTGCCGAGTGATTACCTCGGGCCGGTATTCCGGATCGTCCAGCGTCACGATATCAAGCAACCTCAAATCCTCGTCAACTTTCATGATGGCGATCGATATCGGGATCTGGAAGGTATACGGGATGAACTCGGATTCGTACTTTTCCAGCAACTCGGCCCGGTAGCGTTCAATCGCCTGTTCTGCATTCAGGCCATCACCCGGGTAGCGGATTTTGGCAACCAAGTCACCGTCGGCAACACTTTCGACGTCAAAAACAAGGTAGCGAACGTTGGCAGATGTCATAAAATGGTCTTCCTGAACGGGGCCAGAAAATTGCCGCAGGCAATGGGCTACCTTTAATTTACTACATGCCGCGCCGACTTATCAGTAGGCACCAACCCACGAACGAAGTGATATGAATCAACAACGAATGCTCCAACGGTTCCTGCAATATGTCCAAGTCGATACGACCGCTCGTGAAGATGCGGGCACCTACCCCAGCAGCCCGGGGCAACTCGAGCTGGGAAGATTGATCGTGCAACAGCTGCAGGAGATGGGAATCCAGGACGTCTCCCAGAACTCCCACGGCATCGTGATGGCCACGGTTCCAGGCCGTGTGGCCAACGCACCCGTGGTCGCCTTCAACGCCCATTTCGATACGTCACCCGAAACGACAGGGCAGGGCGTCAAACCGAACGTGATCGAAGACTTTGACGGGAATGATATCCCACTCAGTGGTGACCCAACCAAGGTGATTACCTCGGCAACCTGCGCCGAACTGCCGGATGCCCGTGGCAAGACCATTATCACCACCGATGGGACAACCTTGCTCGGGGGAGACGACAAGGCGGGAATGGCCATCATGATGGAGCTGGCCAATCACCTCATCGAATCTCCCGACATCGAACACGGTCCGGTTCGCCTGCTGTTTACCTGCGATGAAGAGATTGGTCATGGCGTGGACCATGTCGACATTGAAAAGCTGGGTGCCACGGTCTGTTATACGTTTGATGGTGGCGGTCAGGACATGGTGGACGTGGAGACATTTTCGGCCGATCTGGCTGTCGTTACCTTCACGGGCATCAACATCCACCCGGCGATCGCCAAGGACAAGATGAAAAATGCCCTGAGGTCCGCCGGGCACTTCCTGGCCCAGTTACCGGCCGACTTGTCTCCCGAGTGCACCGCTGGGCGGGATGGTTTCCTGCACCCTTACGTACTGGAAGGGGGTGTGGCGAGTGTTTCCCTGAAGATCCTGTTGCGTGATTTCCAGACATCGCGACTGGCGGACCACGCCGCTGTTTTGGAAAAACTGGCCGAATCCGTCGAGCAGCAGACCCCGGGAGTCAGCATCGAAGTGGCCGTCCGACCCCAGTACCGCAACATGGCCGATGGACTGGCAACCGAACCGCGGGCCGTCAGCCTGGCGGTCCAGGCGCATCAAAACCTGGGCCGCACGGCCGAGGAGACGATCATCCGGGGCGGCACCGACGGGTCCCGTCTGACCGAGCTGGGCCTGCCTACCCCGAACCTCTCCTCCGGCCAGCACAACATCCACTCGCCACTGGAATGGGCCTGCCTGGACGAGATGCTGGCCGCCTGTGAAGTCGGTGTCGAAATCGTGAAACTCTGGGCCAGCCAGCAAGACGGAGCCTGATCAGGCACACCCGGCCAAGCACCTGACACCGGGGACCGTTCAAGGATCGATCGTCGGTTCAACCAGGTCCACCTGGTTCCGCTGGGCCTGGCAAGCGCGCTCGGCCGCCCCGATACCAAACGACCAGAACAGGGCAGGCCGCACCAGAAACTCCAGCAAGGTACAGGTGATCAGCCCTCCGATAATGACCGTGGCAACCGGGTAGAGAATTTCCTTGCCCGGCTCACCGGCGGCCATTGCCAGGGGCACCAGTCCGATGCCGGATGTCAACGCCGTCATCAGGACCGGTGCCAGGCGTTCCTTGCCAGCCCGTACGATCATCTCCCGCGAAAAGGACTCACCCTGGTACTGCACCAGGTGCAGGTAATGGTTGATCAAGAGAATCCCGTTTCGCGTGGCGATCCCGCAAAGTGAAATGAACCCGACCATGGCCGCGATGGTCAAAGTCTGCTGGGTCAGATAAAGGGCCGCCACACTTCCTATGAAGGCCATCGGCAAAGCGACCATCACCTGCAGTGCCAGGTTGAGGCTGCGAAACATGGAGTACAGAACGAGGACCATCGCCAACAGGGAAATACTGAACAGGATGGCAATCAGGCGCGAGGCACTTTGCTGACTTTCAAATTGACCACCGTACTCAACGAAATAACCTGATGGCAGTTCCTTTTCCAGCGGGGCAACTTTCTCTTTGATTTCCTGTACCACATCCACCAATCCGCGCCCCGACACGTTGCACTGAACCACGATACGTCTCTGGACATTCTCCCGGTTGATCGTGTTGGGGCCGGTTCCGATGCGCAGGTCGGCCACGTTTTCCAGCATCGTTTTACCACCACCTGGCAGGTCCATGCTGAGTCGGCCCAGTGTGTTGATATCCTCGCGAAACGACTCGTCGAGCCGCACCATCAAATCGAACTTCTTCTGTCCTTCCAGCACGTCCGAGACCACCTGGCCGTTCATCGCCGTCTCGACAAACTCGGTCACATCCGCTCGGGTCAGACCAAATTGTCGCAACTGGTCCCCTCGGACCTCGATCCTCAATTGAGGGATTTCAACCTGCTGCTCCACCTGCAGATCCGTGACGCCGGGAATCGCCTCGATCGCCGACTTGATACGAGACGCATTGCGCCGCAAGGTAGCCAGGTCGTTGCCATACAGCTTGATGGCGATTTGCGCCTTGACACCCGACAACAGATGGGAAATCAGGTGGGCCAGCGGCTGCTCGACACTGACCACGATACCGGGGATCTCCTGCATCGACAGGCGAATGTCATCCAGGATCTCCTTTCGGCTGCGGGGACTGTCCGTATCGAGCGAGGCGACAATCTCCGATACATTGACTCCCATGGCATGCTCGTCCAATTCCGCCCGACCCGTACGGCGCACCAGTGTTTGAATTTCCGGGATTGCCTGCAGTCGTCGATCGGCCATCCGCGCCACGTCCTGCGACTTGGCCAGCGACGTGCCGGGTGGCATCAACACATTGATCTGAACCGCCCCCTCATCGAACGGTGGCAGGAAATCCCTCTCCAGTGTGTACAGCGCGATTCCCGAGATGGCGACCGCCACGGCCGCGATGGCCAGGATCGGCAGGGAAAGCCGCAGGCTGGCCCGGATCACCAGGCCGGCCAACCCCTTGAGACCGACCAGCACAAACGAATCGCGTTCCGGTCGCTTCGTGTGCCCCGCACGACTCCGGCCGAGCAGCCAGTAAGAGAGGACGGGCGTCACGGTTAACGAGACTAGCAGTGAGCTGAGAATCGAAACGATGTAGGCGATCCCCAACGGAGTAAACAGCCGGCCCTCCATGCCGCCCAGCGCAAACAGGGGGATGAACACCAACACGACAATCATCGTGCCAAAAACGATCGAGTTGCGAATTTCAACACTCGCCTGGAAGACCACCAACAGCGAGTTCCTGGGATTTTCCTTCCTGCGATTCTCTTTCAGACGGCGAAAAATATTCTCCACATCAACGATTGCATCATCGACCAGTTCTCCAATGGCCACCGCGAGACCGCCCAGGGTCATCGTGTTGATCGACAACCCGAACCACTTGAACACAAGGGCCGTCATCACGATCGACAAAGGGATCGCGGTGAGGGTAATGAACGTCGTGCGAAAATTGAGCAGGAACAGGAACAGGATGATGACGACCAGGATCCCGCCATCGCGCAGCGCCTCGACGACATTCTCGATCGCCAAGTCAATAAAACCCTTTTGCCGGTAGAGCCGGGTCGTCAAGGTCACGTCATCCTGCAAGCGGCCTTCCAGCCCGGCAATCATGGCATCGATTCGATTGGTTACATCCACCGTATCGGCGCCCGGTTGCTTGGTAATCGTCAAGACCACCGAGGGTCCACCCTGGAAGTGGTTGCCCGGTCGATCGCTTGCCGTGCGCTCGTACGCCGCGCTGTCGCCGCGCGCCACCTTCGCCCCTTCAACGACGCGGGCGACCTGGCCCAGCGTGATGGACTGGCGGTCCCTTTCCAGTATGACGACATTGCGGATGTCTTCTGCTGACTGAACCCGCCCCAGGGCCCGCACCAGGTATTCATTTGGCCCTTGTTCGTCGAGGTAGCCACCGGTCGAGTTCTGGTTGCTGCGGGCCAATGCCCGCTCAACCTGAGGCAATGAGAGCCCGTACTTGAGCAGCAGGTTGGGATCCACCAGAACCTGGAACTGTTTGCGCTCTCCCCCCATCACAAACACCTGCGAAACACCGGGAATTGTCAGGAGCTGTTGGCGAACAATCCAGTCGCCAATCGTGCGCAAATCCATCGGCGAAGTGCGGCGATGAATCTCAAAAACTCCTGAATCGAGCCGCCGCGCGGTCCACCAGCGACCCGTTTCCCGGTCCTGAATCGACCACTGTTCACCGATTACATTCGTCCCAACGGCCAAGTCGGGAGACAACGGAACCCCACGTTGATCGAGGGCCTTTCTCAGTTCTGCCGGCAACTGGCCCGAGTCAAGCTGCCCGGTCGCAGCCGGGTCGAGTCGACCCGTGGTGAACAATAACGTTTTTTCGTTCGGCACGCTGATCATCCCGGCCAATACGATCTGGCCCATCAACGAAGAAATAGGGGCCAGTTGCGGATTGACGCCCTGGGGCAGCTGCTCACGAACCAGTGCTAAACGTTCGGCCACGATTTGACGGTCGTCGTAGATATCGGTGCCCCAGTCAAATTCCACGTATATCACCGACAATCCCACACCCGATGAGGAGCGGACCGTCTGCACACCAGCCGCTCCATTCAGAGCAGTTTCCATGGGGAAGGTGACCAAAGTCTCCACTTCCTCGGGCGCCAGGCCGTGCGCTTCGGTCATCACGACCACACGGGGACGGTTCAGATCAGGGAACACATCGATCGGCAACTGAGTCATCTGCCAACCACCATACAACACCAGTGCCGAGGCAATCCCCGCCACCAGCACCCGGTGGTGCAGTGAAAACCGTATGATTCCGTTCAAGAAAGAAGACAGCATCGTTTACTCTGTATTTCCATCCAATGGCGATTCCGCAACCGTCTCCACTCAGTGGCTGTGGCCGTGCTGCGGGTCCACCCCGCCGCCAGCCTGGTTCTTCAAGGCCAAGTACATTTCGTAGGCGCCGCTCATGACCAGAGTCTTTCCCGCAAGTTGCCCCTCATCCTCAACCACAACGACGTTTTTGTCCCGGTACAGCGTGCGGACTTCAACCCGTTCAAAATGATTGCCGCTCTGTTTAAATACAAACGCGCTCGGGCCCTCGACGACCACTGCCTCGGGAGGCAAAACCAGCTGGTCCTGCCAGGTCTCATCCGTTGGTAATTGAATCTCCATCCGTTGACCGGGGCGAAACTTCCAGGAAAGGAAGGCAGAACCACTGGAAACATCACCCGACTGATCGACCCGCCGGTTGGGCAACAACAGGTAGAAATTCAACGCCCGCGACTGCTGCTCCACATGATCCGCCACAAACAACAATTTCAAATCACTGGCCTGGGCCGCTGGGCCCGATACGGGGACCACTTTCAGGTTCTGGCCTGAATTCATCGCATTGACCAATCGTTTGGCATCCTCTTCAAACGCCTGGCCTTCGACAAAAAGCAAACTGTGATTGGCCAGCGTTCCCAGTTTCTGGCCGGCAACGACGCTCTGGCCCCGGTTCACGGAAATCTGCTGGACATGGTAAACCGGTTCGATGTTTTGACCCCCCCCACCCTCTTCATACTCGGGGGCCACGATACTGATCTCCTTCAGCACATCGCGGGTCCGGGCAATCGTCTCGACCTGTTCCGGCGTCAAACCGTGCAGGATGAGACTCTGTTCCAGCGCCTTGATGGAAGCTTCTGCTTTATCGTATTGGTACTGCTGCTCGATCACCCGTCGCTCGGGGATGATATCGGTGCCAATCTTTTTCAGCCGGTCAATCTCCCGTTGGATCACGTCACGCTCCTGCAGGAACTTGAGAAAGTCCCTCTGCGCGGCAACCACATCCTCGTGGGTAAGTCTCAGGCTGAATAAATTATCTTCCGGTTGCTCAGACATCCCTTCCTGGATGAAGATGTTCTTGATCACACCTGTCATGGGTGCTGTGATCTCGATCTGGGAGTGGCCAGGACGTTCCACGACCACGGCCGGGACGGCAACGGTCCTCGTAAAGTCCTGCCTCGATGCGACGGCCGTGGTCAGGCCGATGTTCTGCCGAGCTTCAGGTGAAAGATGAAGAGAGTCCTCGGACTCAGCCGCCTGGCTCGAATCGTGACCGGGGGGAGTGTCGGTGACTGGGTCGGCCGTATCGCCGTCGAGCGTGTCAGCCTGTTCGTTTCGACCCTGCATCGAAACAAAGTATTCGCGCAGCACGGGCAACCAGTAGCCGTAGGTCAATGCGGCCGCCGTGGCCAGGCCGATCAACACGAACACGCTGGCAGTGGTGGCTGTTTTCTTTTTCATTTCAGGCTCTGTTCCTACTGGCAACCGCTTGGCTCGACTCGGTCCGCACCGAGGGTCCGGGTCGAACCCTAATTCTCATGGCTCAGGCTGGCACTGAGAAGTAAGCCTTGGATTAAATTGTGTTCCTGCCAAAGTTGTTTCAAACCCGACACATAGGCCAGGTTGGCATCAAAGTACGTCCGTTGGGCCGTCAGGAACGAAACAAAATCGACCTCTCCCTGCCGGTAGCCCTCGGAAATCAGCTCGAAAGTCGATTTTGCCTTGGGCAGGATTTCCTGACTGTAAATGTCGACCTGGATCTTGGCCTGCGAGTAATTGGCGTAAGCCGTTGCCAGGCGCTGCCTTAATTCCAATACCTTTTTCTCGACCCGAAACTCGGCCCGGGCAACCTCCTGTTCCGCTTGGCGGATCGCCCCCTGATTCCGGTTGTACTTGGGAATTGGAAAGCCGACCTGGAAGCCGGAGACTACCGTGTCGCCCACCGTATCGAATTGCACGGTTGCCTGCCAGGTAACATTGGGAATCGGCTCAACACGTTCCCTGGTCAATTGACGCCGGGCGCGCTGAATATTCTCGAACAGCTTGGCCAGTTCCGGGCTGTCTACCAGCAACTGGTCGTAGGTCCGCTCAAAATCAGCCAACCTGGAAATTTGCTGCAGGTCCCCTTCGATACGATGTTCAGGCAAGTCCGGTTCACCCAGCAGGGCCGCCAGTCTTCGTCGGGCGGCCTGCTCCTGGTTAATCGCCTGCCCGCGAATCACCACAGCGTTTTGTGATTCCATCTGAGCTTGGAGTACGGCCGAGCGGGCAACTTCTTTGGCCTCGAATAATTTTTCGGACGTGTCGGCCGCCACCTGGCCAATCTGAGCGAGCAAGTTGGCCAGGTCCAGTTTCTCCTGGGCAACCAGCAGGTCGTAGAAAGCCACGCGAATATCGGTTGCCAGCCGCTGTTTCATTTCGTTCAATTCCTGCTGGGCCACCTCGATCTCGGCACAGACAACCGACCGGGAAAGCTGCAACTTATTGCCTCGCACCAACTCCCGCCCGAAAAAGACACCGTACATGCCCGCTCCACCCGTCTCGTTGATATCCTGGCCATTCACGCCAACCACCGGGTTCGGCCTCAGCCCGACTTGCACCAGCTTGCCCTGCAGCGACTGGAGTTTGGCCTGCAACTCGAAGACAACCGGGTTGGTGGACAGGGCCCACGACTCAAAGTCCTCGAGAGTATGCAGCCCTTCGATTTCCGTCGACTGCCGATCGTCAGGTGGTTGCGCGCTGGGCGGGTCTTCGGCCGGGTGGAAATCCGGGGCGGGGCCGATGTGCGGATCCTGTCGGCGCAATGTAGTTTCACAGAGCCGCGTAAGTTCGTCCGGAGGATCGAGCACCGCCGTTTGGTCGACTGATGAGGCGGGCAACGGGCTCGACTTGCGCGGTTTGAGATAGCCATCCTTCGCATCGATGACGTACAGATTGGGATCGTCATCCGGGCTGACAGCCGGTGGACGATGGCGCAGCACCGAACGGGGGCCTTCCGCCCAATGGGGATCATCAACCCCGGGAGCCATGGAATGGGTGATTCGGCCGTCGGATGCGCAGCCTGAAAACAGGCAAGGCAGGGCCAACAACAGCAGAACCAGGTAGTAGCGAGTCATTGCAGGACGAACACTGATCAAGAAGCTTCTACTGTTGTATCGAAATTTCCGGTTGTAGGAATAAAGCAGCCCCTGAAGGATGCTCCCTGCGGTATCTGGATAAAGTCTGCGGCTGACAATCGGGCCAATTGCTAGCAGTATCAGCCGGCGGTGCTCCCCCCTGGCGACCTGGATTCGACTAGGTTTATTTCTTTTGGACTCCTAGAATTCAGCTGCCCCGGAGATGATTGGGCCCGTGACACCCCACAACCTGGCGGTCACGCCTTGGTCATTCGAGCCAGGTATCCACAGTTGCCACCCGTTCTTCGAAGACTCCGTCATGGCCTCAACGAATCACGACAGCTCCAACGAACTCCCCCAGAAGAGGAAATGGCCGCGCCGCCTGGCGATCCTGCTGGCTGGCCTGATGCTGTTGGTCTATTTCCTCCCCTCGTTGATCCTGCTGGGACCCATCCGGCAACGGCTGGTCGACTGGGCCCTGTCCGATCTGCATGGCCAGGTGCAAATGGAATCGATCTCCACGGGCTGGTTTTCTCCCATCCGCATCCGCGGATTGGAACTACTGGACGAAAATGGGCAGGTCATCGCCTCAGTGCCCCAAGTCACAACGTCCAAGCGACTGATTGACTTTCTGCGGTCCGAACAACTGGGTCGGATTGAACTGGCCAAGCCGACACTCCAGATCGAACTGACCCGGGAGGGAAGCAATCTTGAAACGGCCTTGGCCGAGTATCTGCAAGCGGACGCTGATTCCCTGGATTCCCTTCCTCAACTGGAAATAGACATCACCGGTGGTACGTTGTCGCTCTCGGGACCGGCCGGCCATGCCGTTCAGAAATTCGATGCGATCGAGGCGAATCTCAAGATCGGCAGCGGCCAGAATTCGGTTCACTGCCTGGTTTCCTTACAGACACCCACCAACGACTCGGGCACAGGCAAACTGTCGATCGACTGCGCCGTCGGTCCGGGCAAAAGCCAATCCACCGCTTCAACGCTTTACGCCAAACTGGAATCCGATCAGTTCCCCTTGAACGCAATCGTGCCGTTGTTCGATCGATGGTCCGGTCCAATTGAAATGCAGGGAAACCTGACTGGTGACTTGACCGTCCGCATCGACTCCCTGAACTCACACATCTCACTCGATACCGAGCGACTCAATGCCGAGGCGATTCGCCTGCAGGCCCCGGCCTACCTCGGTTCAGACCAGATCTCGATCCAGCGCATTGGCGCCAGTGGTCAACTCGCCCTGTCACCCCAGCGCATCACGGCAAATCGATTTTCCGTCGAGTCCGATGTCGGCAAGTTGAAAGTAGACGGCGAATTCGATGTATCCCAAATGATCAAGCTGGCGGCCCAAGGCCAGCTGCCATCCTCTCCCTTCGAACTGGACGCCGAAGCCGACCTGGCCAGCATCCTCCAAATGCTGCCCGAAACCTTGCGCCTCCGAAACGATGTTCAAGTCACCTCCGGCACGGCAACACTCCACGCCAATACCCGCAACCAATCCGATGTCCAGCGAATCATGTTCAATCTGGATGTGGCCAACGTGCGGGCCCAACAGGGCAACCAATTGATCGCCTGGAATCGGCCGTTGCGACTCACGGGGGCCGCCTCGGAGAACAATGGCCAGGTGATTATCGAGAACCTCTCAGTTGACTCCGGTTTTTTCGAGCTGGTCGGCAAAGCCTCGCTGGCCCAGGGGAACCTGACCTTCCGGGGTGACCTGGCTGAACTCAAACAGCAACTGGGCAACCTGATGGACCTCTCGTCGTACCAGGTAGCCGGTCAGATCGGCGGGCGGCTCAGTTGGCAGGAAAACCGGGTTGCCTCGCCGGCCGGCCAACTTGCCCCGCTTCAATTTGACGGAAATTTCGTGGTGGAACAGCCGATCCTTTCCGTGCCCGGGGTTGGGCACTGGAGCGAACCGAAGATGCAAGTCGAGTTGAACGGAAAAATCCAACCCTACCTGTCCGGCACGGCCTCGATCGAAGCGGGGCATCTCGGGCTGCTGGTCGGAAGCGAGGTCCTGTCAGTTGATCTTCTCCAACCGCTGAGCCTGGAACCGATCTTCCAGCCTTGGAACGATCTCCAACCCGCCCAAGAGAACCAACCCTTTGACGGCCTCCAGGCCTCCTGCACCACGACCGGTTCACTCGATCGCTGGTTGGTTCATCTGCGAAACCTGGTGGAGCTGCCGCCGTTTGACCTGGCGGGTGGTTTCAACGCCAAGTACGTCGTACAGATATCCGATGGCATTCTGCAGATCCGCGAGCTGACGGCGACGGCCAATCGGTTTGCCCTGGCCGCCGATCGTCTCCAGATCGAAGAGCCACGGGTCGTTGCCAGTGGAGACCTCGACGTTGAACTTGCAACCGGCCGGGTCCTGGTACGTCGCGGCTCACTCTCCAGCTCGGCCCTGGCCCTGACCACCAACAATCTGTCAATCGGCGGTTCCGATGACTTGCGGCTGAAAGGGCCGATCGCTTACCAGATGGACTTGCAACGGGCCGGGAACTGGCTGGGGCTGGGCCAGACGGCCGGCTCGATTGCCGTCAGCGGCATCGCCAATGGGCAGCTTGATTTCACGGAAAAAAACAAGGCCCTCGGTGGCGCGATCTCCGCTCGTATCGCCCAGTTGGTAGTCCGTGAAGCGGGACCTGTCGGGGCACCCACCAGTGGCCCCCGTGCCAACCCGATGGCACTCAGCCCGCTACCGGAGGGACCTTCCATTTTATGGCAGGAAGACGAGCTCCTGTTCAGCACCAATCTGTTTGTTGACAATCAGTTTCAATCCGTCTGGTTTGGCGGTCTCAAAGTCGACTCCAAACTGGTCGACCTGCGCGGCAACGGCAGGATTGACGGGATCCAATCACAACGGATGGCCAATATCCAGGGCAAATGGAACATCCAGTGGGATGCGATCAGCCAACTGATCCAGTCACGGCTGGGACCCCTGGTCACGATTCGCGGCGCCGGCTGGCAGGATATCGTGATCCAAGGACCTCTACAGGCAACCGACAATGGTTCAGACCCCTGGGTCAATCGGCAATTACAGGCCGAGACCAACATCGCCTGGAAGCAGGCACAACTGTTGGAAATTCCCATCGCACCCAGTCATTTGAAGGTCAGCCTGAATGACTCGGTCGTGCAACTGGAAAGCGATTCCCCGGGCATCATCGGCAATCTCGCGAAACTCTCTCCGCGACTGGACCTCAGTACGGCTGACCCCGTACTGACCCTGCAACAGGGTGTCATCCTCAATGACTTGCAACTGACCGAGGAACATACGCGGCAGTGGCTGAAATTTGCAACACCCGTCCTGGCCGACGCCACGTCCGCCGATGGGATTATCGGATTATCCATCCAGGGAGCCCGCGTTCCTCTGCTGCAGCCAAACCAATCCGCAGCCCGCGGCCAAGTCCACCTGAAAGACCTGACGATCGGGCCTGGCCCCCTGACTCACCAGCTATTGCCCCTGGTCGATCAGATCCTGATGTTGATCAAGCCTTCGATCGCCGATCAATCCCGCAAGACGAAATGGATGACACTCCAGGAACAGGTTGTGCAGTTCGCGGTGCAGGATGAACGTGTATACCATGATCACCTGAAATTCAATTACCAGGGAATCAATGTAGAAACCAGCGGGTCCGTCGGTTTCGATCAAACCCTCGACATTGTTGCCTCGATTCACATCCTGGACCACTGGATTGAAAAAGAACCGCTGCTGGCGGGACTGCGCGGGGAATCGATCAAGATTCCGATCTCCGGCACACTTTCCCAACCGAAATTGAATCGCCAGGCCCTCGCCGGCCTGTCGCGTGATTTCCTGAAACAGACAGCCCGCTCCGCCTTGAACAACGTCGTCCAGGGACAACTGGAACAGGCAGGCGAAACGCTGGGCGGAAAAGTGAACGAAGAACTGGATCGACTGGAGGGACAATTCAACCGCATCCTGCAGGAAGATGTGGGCGACCGCTTGGAAGAGGGCTGGCGAAACGGACTGAACCAGCTGTTTAACCGCGGAAAAGAGAAATAGCTTTCCGCGTCCGGCTGTCGTTTACTGGATTCAATTGAGGGATACCCCCGACCGACCATCGACACCGCAAAAATTAAACTGGATTCGGCCTGAGGTTTGTCACAGGCCTCCCGCTTTGGATAGAATACGAAAAACGGTCTTTACCCCTGATTCAAACCATCCCGTGAAGCTCCACTTTCTCGGTACCACCGGATACCACCCGAACAACCTTCGCCAAACGGCCTGCCTGATGCTGCCCGAAATGGGCGTCATTCTGGATGCGGGGACCGGGCTGTTCCGGGCCAGTGATCTGATCGAGACGAAACACCTGGACATCCTCCTGTCACACACCCACCTGGATCATGTAATTGGCCTGACCTTTCTTTACGATGTCCTGCACTCCCATGAGGTCACGGTCACGGTCCACGTGGCATCCGACAAGGTTTCAACCATCGAGAACCACCTGTTTGACCCGTTGCTTTTCCCAGTGCGACCCAACTTCACGATCCAGGCCTTTGAGGACGAAACGATCCGGTTGCACGATGGATCGGAGGTTCGGGCCATCCCCTTGCAACACCCGGGTGGGAGCCATGGCTTCCGGTTCGATTGGGAGACCAGCAGCCTGGCCTACATCACCGACACGACGGCCCGTGTCGAGGCGCCCTACGTCGACCAGATCCAAGGCGTTACCACCCTCATTCATGAATGTTACTTTGCCGATGGCCAGGAAGAAAAAGCCGAGTTGACCGGGCACAGCTGTCTCACACCGGTCGCCCAAGTAGCCGCCAGGGCAGGGGTGGAGCGGGCCTTCCTGGTTCATGTCAATCCGCTCAATGAATCGGACGAACCACTCAACCTCGCTTCGGTGGAGTCAATTTACGGCAACCTGGCCGTTCCGTTTGATGGCCAGGCGATTGATCTCTAGCGGTTCTGCCGAAACAGACGCCGGCTCCCCTATTCTTCACCCAATCGTTTGGGCATATCGGCAATCACAAAAGCGGCCACCGCCATGGTGATCGTGCAGTCAGTCAGTTCCTGGGGATCGACCTTGTCCACCGTGTCGGCCCAGGTGTGATGGGTGTTGAAATAGAGCCTCCCATCCACCTCCAGCCCCATGCAGGCCGCGCCCAACTGGTTCAGTTCTTGCACGTCCACACCAGAGAAGCCGGGTCGCACCCGGGTCGAACCGATCGGCTCCAACAACGAGAGGATCTGGCTCAGCTGGCGGACAGCAACCTGCTCTTTCCGATCATCTTCCATCTGGACCGACAAGCCTTGTGGAGCAAAACCACCCGCATCGGATTCGATGCCTGCCACGTGGGTTTCTGCCTGGTGACGCACGGCATAACTGCGCGCCCCGGCCGTCCCGTTTTCCTCGTTGGTCCAGAGGACCACACGAATCGTCCGGCGCGGCTTCAATCCCGCTTTGCGAATCATGTTCAACGCCTCCATGGCAGCCACGCAACCACAGCCATCGTCCTGAGCGCCGGTCCCCGCATCCCAGGAATCGATATGGCCACCAATCACGACAATCTCCCCTGGTTTTTCACTGCCGACAATCTCTGCCAGTACATTGGCTGAGGGGACTTCACCGTGGTCCTGAGCGCTCATCTTGAGCCGGACGACAGGCTGCTTACCCCGCGCCTGCAAACGGGCCAACAAGGTAGCGCCTTCGATCGTAATGGCGGCTGCCGGAATTTTTTTAACATCCGGTCCACCACTGTATTTCATGGCGCCGGTATGAGGGGTGGTCAACGAATAAGCCGTACACGACCGGACCAGGGCCGCCACCGCACCGCGTTCGGCAGCCCAGGTGGCTCCGTTGGTTCGGTAGGCCACCGCCGCACCGTAACCGGAACCCTCGGTCGGTGAATAGGGTGGCATGGGGAAATTAAACACGACAATCTTGCCTCGAATCGCTTCATCCGGCAACGCGTTCAACTCCTCCTGGTCCCGGACGACAATCACTTCAGCCGTGACCCCGTCGGGAGGGGTCGCAACCGACCCGCCAAGCCCGAGCATGCCGATTTCCACTTCCCGGGGTGAGAGCATATGACAACTCTCTTCACCGCGGACCCATTTGCGGACCATGACTTTTTCCGCATGAACATTCTCCTGGCCATCCTCTTTCATCGATTGCTGGGCCCATTCGATCGCCTGTTCCAGCGACTTGCTTCCGCTCAACCGATGGCCAATGTCGTCACACAATTCCTGTAGTTTCCGGTACGAGTCGTTCCCTTGCCGCCCCGCCTTGATCAACTGGTTAGCCACCTCACGATAACTCTCAACCGTGGCATCCAGCTCCTGCCCCATCAACGGGAAAGCTGCCGTAAAAAAAACAAAGGCCGTTAACACGCTCAATCGCTTCATGAAAAATCTCTCTTGATAGTAGCCTTAGGGTAGTAGCCTTGGGGACAGTCCCCGGAAACGGGCCTGGCCTTCGCGGGCCGCGACGGTTTCCAGGGTGATAACGCAGACGGAAATTACTTGGCCAGGGCCGATTGGATCACTTTCTGGAACTCCGGGTCGTTCGGCTTGGTGCGGGGACTGAACCGGGCAACCGGCTGGCCTTGGCGGTCGATCACGAACTTTTCAAAATTCCACTGGACCTTGCCAGGTCCTTTCGGCTGAAGATCGAGCTGGCAAAGGTTTTTATAGAAGGGTGATTGCCCCTCCCCATTCACGTCGACCTTGGAAAACATGGGAAAGGCAACACCGTAGTTTTCTGTGCAGAACGTCTTGATCTCCGACTCGGTCCCCGGCTCCTGCCTGCCAAACTGGTTGCAGGGGAAACCGAGCACGACCAAACCTTTCTCCGAGTGCTGGTCATACAGTTTCTGCAGACCGGCATACTGGGGCGTCAATCCGCACTTCGAAGCCGTGTTGACGACTACGACCACCTTGCCCGTGTACTTGGACAGATCGATCTTTTGACCATCGATCGATTTCACTTTGAAATCGAGTGCGTTTTTTTTGCCCGCTTCGCTCTTGGCCTCGTCCTGTGCCTGGACACCCGTTACCAGGTAGGCGGCTATACCGATCCACAACGCGACGTACTGCATTTTTCTCAGATTCATCATCTCTTCCAATAAGCAAAAAGGGTTAAGCTGGCCCAGCCAGTCAGCCGGGCATTCCGCCCGGCTTCAGGTCGACCGTTCAATGTTATCGGAAACTTACCGTTTCGTCGAATCAGCCGGGGCCAACAGACGGTCGGCGGCCTGCTGGCCACTGGCCACGCAGACCGGGATTCCCACGCCGGCGTAACTGTTACCCGCCATTTCCAGGCCCGGGTGGGCTCGCATCGCCTGTTGCATGGCACCCACGCGATCGACATGACCGACGTGATACTGGGGCATGCAATTCCGCCAGCGAATCACCTGTTGGAAGTCGGGCTCTCCCTGCAGGCCAACCAGGTCGGCCAGGTCCTTTCGCGCCATCTCGATCAACTGATGATCGTCCTGTGCGACCCGATCCGCATGCAGGCTGCCCCCGATGAAGCAGCGAAGCAGGACTTTGCCTTCAGGTGCGCGACCGGAAAATTTGTTGCTGGCAAAACTACAGGCCACCAGGTTCCGGTTCTCGATTTCGGGAACGACAAACCCAAAGCAACGGGGGGCCCGTGGGATCTGCTGCACATCGACCCCCATGACCACGATCGCCATCGAGGCCGTTTCGACCGTCGACAGCTGTCGCGACAAGTTGGGATCCAGCCGCTCCAGTATTTTCCCCGTCACGGTCGCCCGGGTCGCCAGGACCAGGCCGTCAAAGGACGTCCACCGATCGGCGCGCTCCTGGTCCGTCTCGATATGCCAGGTCCCATCGGTCGCTGGCGCCAGGCTGTTCACACTGCAATTCAAGATGATTTCGGTGCGGGCCAGGTGGTTCCGCATCCGTTCCACCAGGGACTGCATACCGTTTCTCATGGCCAGAAACATTTGGTAACGGGCACCACTCGATTCCTCGTCAACCGAGCCAGCTTGCCGGCCCGATTGGGCAGCCCGTATCAGGCTGCCGTGGTCTCGCTCCATATCGACAAATCGACCCAGGGAAGCCCGCATGCTCAGCTTGTCCGGGTCGGCTGAATAGATGCCGCTGATCAGCGGTTGGATCAGGCGGTCAAACGCCTGCTGCCCAAATCGACGCACGGCAAACGACTGCAGGCTTTCATCCGAATCGCCCGTTTGCCTGGGCACCCAGCGCTCGGCCAACAATCGCCAGCGTCCCGCCGCATCGAGGATTTCCGAATCCAGGATGGCGTCCGGCCGGCCGGGCAGCATCAAGGAAAAACCGGTCGGAACCGGGTAAAGCTGGTCGCCCCGGGCGACATAGGCTCGGCGCCCGATCGGGCGGGTCTCAATCAATTCGCTTTCCGCGCCCAATTGACGGCAGAGGTCCAGCATGATCCCCGATTCGTTGGTGAACATGTCGGCACTCTGTTCCACCAGATATCCCTGCTCGTGACGAGTCTGCAGGATCCCACCCAGGCGATCGGTCGCCTCGATCAGAGTGATCTCGGCGCCGGGCCGCTGACGCTCCAGTTGCAAACATGCCGCCAGCCCGGTGATCCCTCCGCCAATGATCGCATATCGCTGACTCAAATTAACCTCGCCGAAACCTGACCCTCACCTCAATCAGAAGATGATCGACCCGGGGCGCTTCACCCGACTTGGCAACCATCTCAAGCAGGGCACCTGTTACCGGGGCATCGCCAACGTTGTCCAGGTGCCTGGCAACACCGCTCTACCCGCGTCAGTGCCAGTAGTATAACGGCTTTCATTCCGGCCTGTAAAAGGTGGTGTCGCCCCACCCCACGAGTCAAAATCAGAGGGGCACCAAAGTGATGTCCTATTGAATGGCAAAGAACTGGTTCCCTTCCCCAGCCGTGATCGGTCAAGGCCCAACCTCATTTTGCGGTCCGCTGGCTCATTCAAACAGCCCCGTTTTTCCTGTACGAACTGGCGGAAAAAGGAAAAAGGAACCGGATTTATCACCTTTGCGTCCAATATTCCGTGATTTCCTGTCGGATTATCGCTGTTAATCTGCAGCCGATTCGCACAAAATGTAATGGGAGCCAAGTGTTGCTTGGCCCCACTGAGATTCATTTCAATTTGGAGATAAACAGATGAAAACCCCACTGAAACTTATGGTGCTCAGCCTGTTCCTGGGCAGCACCGTGATTTTGGCGGGATGCGGTGAAGCAAAGAAAAAAGAGCCTGCCGCTACCCCCCCACCCGCTGCTGACGGCGATCACGATCACGAAGAAGGTGAAGACCACGATCACGCCGAAGGCGATGAAGCCAAGAAGGATGACGATGCAGCCAAAGCCGATGACGGAGCTGCCGCCAAAGATGCACCTGCCGAGCAGGCAACTGCTTCTTACAGTCCGAAAATGTCTGACGATGGGGAAACCCAAATGGTCTCTCTCAACTTGCCCAACATGACATGAGGCGGATGTGCTGTTTCGGTCCGAAACGCATTGACCAAAGTTGAAGGAATCTCAGAATTAGAATGTGACACCGGCACCACTACGGCTACCTTCGTAGCCGTCAAAGGTCTGGACGTCAAAAAAGTTTTGGACGACCTGTCCGAAAACAACAAGCACATTAACGGTTGGTCGCAGAAGTAACTTCCAACGACCACGGTGTCTTGAAAGACCATGGAAAGCCGCTTGCGGATGCAGGCGGCTTTTTTTTACGACTGTCAGTCGCTGATTGCAAACCATCCGGCCGGGGCCCAAGGCCCTGCTCCACCAAGCCGAAAATCTTCCACTCGCAACAGACCCGCCAGGTGTTGCTAGGGAGCCGTTTCCCTCACAACGATTGGCCAGAGGTCGCTAATGGCAAAAATACCACAAAAGGAGGGATGCCGGCCAGACTTCCGCAGTGACCTTGTTTGGTTGTTGGATAGGATCGCGTACAATACAAGCCTGGAAGTTCAACCGTCCGGTTGAACAGGCAACAGGACAGGTACGAACATTTTCAACACGTTTGCATTGGAAACCCAAATGAACTATTCGAGGCGAACCATCATCAAGTCCGGTGTACTGGCAGCCGGCACCGCAGCAGCCCTTCCAGCTCTCTCCTACGGACGAATTCTTGGCAGCAACGAAAAAATCCGCGCCGCTGTGGTCGGCCTGAACGGTCGCGGGCGAAGCCACATGGATGGATTCAAAGACAACCTGGTTGCCCTCTGTGACTGTGATGAGAACATTCTTAATCAGCGGGCCAAAGACCGGGACGTAGAAACGTATGTCGATTACCGCAAACTATTGGATCAGAAATCCGTCGACGTGGTTTCCATCGCTACGCCCAACCACACCCACTCGTTGATCGGCATCGCGGCAGCCGCTGCCGGCAAAGATGTCTATTGCGAAAAACCTGTTTCCCACAACGTCTGGGAAGGCCGGCAATTGGCCGAGTCCGCCAAAAAGTACGACCGCGTGATTCAGTGCGGTACGCAAAGTCGCTCGAGTCCGTCCCTGCACAAAGCAGTTGACTACGTGCAGAGTGGCAAGCTGGGGAAAATCAAGCATGCCGTTGGCACCTGCTACAAACCTCGCAAGAGTATCGGCAAGCTCGACAAGCCCTTGGAGATCGCCAAGTCGGTCAATTACGACCTGTGGTGCGGACCGGCTGAAAAACGATCGCTGATGCGACCGCGGCTGCATTACGACTGGCACTGGGACTTCAATACGGGTAACGGCGACATGGGCAACCAGGGAATCCACCAGATGGACATTGCCCGCTGGTTCCTCGGGTACCAGACCGTGTCACCCCGCGTACTCAGTATCGGCGGACGGTTGGGTTACGACGATGCAGGAGATACACCCAACACGCAGACCGTGATTCATGATTACCCCGGGGCCCCACTGATTTTCGAGACCCGCGGGCTGCCCAAAGCGAAGGAATTCCAGAGCAACAACTGGGGTGGCAACATGGACAATTACCGCGGCTCCCGGATTGGAGTAATTGTCCAGTGTGAAAACGGCTATGTCGTGATCCCGAGTTATACATCCGCCATGGCCTATGACAACGACAACAACCAGCTGGAAAAATGGAATGGCGGTGGAAACCATTACCAGAACTTCCTGCAAGCGGTCGAAGCGCACGACGCGAGCTTGCTCAATGCGCCGATCGAAGAGGGCCACCTCTCCAGCGCCCTCTGTCACACCGGCGGTGTCTCGCACCAACTGGGAGAGTCGATGTCCAAGCGGGAAATCACCGAAGTGATGGAGAGCGAATCGCAGCTGTTCCAGGATTCAGCCCGACGGATGATTGATCACCTCGCCGCCAACGGTGTTGGTCTTGATGACGATTCGGCCATCATCCTGGGCGCCGATATCAAGATGAACCCAGCCGACGAGACGGTGATCGGCAATGATCGGGCCGCCGACATGATGTCCCGCGAGTACCGGGCAGGCTACGAGGTACCCCGACTGCAGACCTCGGCCACCACTTCCTGACGTGGGAAGCCATTGTGATGCGTCACCCGTCGGGGGCCGCGCAAAAAAAATGCCCGGTGTGAAAACACACCGGGCTACCTAGGTGAATTGGTGATCATCTCATCTTACTGAAAACCAACTTCCCGTGTTCGTTGATCCGGCTGCATGTATCGGAACCCACCCTGGTCCCCGTTCGGTTTCGTGCCCGGCTCATTGATTGTTCGTCGATAGCTGATCTGCACGAAAGTATGTTTGTGGTTGCTTTGTGCGGGCGTTGCTGAAAGCAAGAACACCTGGTTGCCTTTCAGGAACTGATTGCAATAGGAGCTGGAGTGATTCATCTCCAACGGCTGGTATTCCCAACCATTCTGCTCCAGCTTTGCCTCGTAGAAATCGCGTGTCTCTGAAACCGATCGTTCGGTCGTAACCGTTTTTCGGATTTCGTTGTCGACCAGCGTGGCGGCGGCCTGGCAGATCTCGGCATTGGGAATCTCGGGAATACCCGCATCCACGAGAGCCTGTTCGGCCGGGGTCAGCTCGAGGGTAGAGGACGCCGTGCCGCTCAAAGCGAGGAAGCCAAATACCAGGACGGCCAATGCCAACCCAAGACAAACTGCGATTCTAGTCTTATTCGTATTCATCAGAGTTACCCGTGTGTTGAAGGACATCGACAAGCGTGTTGGGCCATGCTCCAGCAGCCATGTCAGAGGAACTCTAGCTCGCAACATCATGAGAACGCCTCTTTTTCAAGAAGTTGGGTAAAATATTCGGGCGGATATCCCTACCAGGCGCCGGTCGCAACAATCGTTGCGCCTTTTCGCTAACTGCGGAAGTTTTCGTAACCGGGGAAACCGGAATAGCCGTTACTTCCCGGAGGACTCGTCTGGTTGCTCATGCTGCTGGCGCGGCTCACGCGACCTGATGTTCTTGACGGCGAGGTAGAGCGGACACTGCGGTGCGGCCTCGATCAGCTTGGCTGGGAAGCCCAAAAATTGCCCGGAAACGGACCTTCGAGGCGGGATAGGTCTGCCGCCAAGGATGAGGCTGGCGGCCGAGGGTTGGATTTTGAGGATTCTGTCGAGCTGCCCGCTGATCCATCTACTGGAGCCACTTCGCCATCTCCCGTAGTTCATAACCGAGACGAAAATCCCAGCCCCCATCGAGATCAGCCACCCCCTCTTCTTCCGGGCCACAGGGCGCCATCAACTTGAGCACGAAGGGCTGGCTGGCAAGCAGCACCCAGCAGGAAAAGGACTCTGGGGCAACCACCGATCCCTGCACCCAGCGGGGGCGACGACCGACTATCCAATACTATCCGGCCGATTTACGAACAACAAATGTGGCAAAGTTGAACCACTTCAACAGGAGTTCCACCTCGGCAAATCCGGCTTCCCGGAACATTCGACCATTCTCGTCAACCGTTACCGGCACCAGCACAGTCTCCAAAGCTTCCCGCTTACGGGCGATTTCCAGCTCGCTGTACCCGTTGCGCCGCTTGAATTCAAAATAGAGTTCGACCAATGCGTCATCCACGGCAACCTGGTGATGAGAGACCTTCTCACTGACCAGCATGAATCCGTCAGGGCGGATCGACTGGCAAATCCGGGAGAGCAGCTTGGGACGACTCGGCAAATCGACAAACTGCAACGTGTAATTCATCAGGATAATGGATGCATCCCGCGGCTCGTAATCACGTATGTCTGCCCGCACCAGTTCCACCTGCGGCTGTATATCGAGGCTCGACAGCTTTTCGGCGCACTTGTCGAGCATGGCCTGGGAATTGTCGACTCCGATCAGCTCCAACTGGCGGTGAGGCAACGCCTGCGCCAGCTGGATCAGCGAGGTCCCGGTCGAGCATCCGAGGTCGACCACCCTGATGACTGGGTGGTCCAGCAGGCTGGCCAACACCGGCAGTACCCGCTGGACATCGTCGTACAGGGGGACGCTGCGCGAAATCATGTCATCAAAAACATGGGCCACGTTTTCATCAAACGTAAATTCCCCCAGTTTTGGATTGATCTCATTAAACAAACGATCAATTTGCACCATAATACTGACTTGGCTCCGGTCCCTGACCCTTTCGCGTTTGTATCATTCCCTACGATGCTAACCTGGCAACGACCCGACATTTTCAAAACGAAACTCAACCAAGTTGACTTCCACAAAGTCGAGCAGTTACGTCGTGAGCGCCGCCAGAAAATGGAACGCCCCCATTTTCTGGAGCAGGCCAATGCCATCGGCAAACTACCTACCGCCGCAGAGCTGCCCAACGCGGTCGAACAGCATCTCGACCTGAACCATGTTACCATCGGTCGCCCCTTGGACCTAACCGAGGAACAACACGAATTACTCGAAAAGGCAATCTACCAGCTCCTGCCGTGGCGGAAGGGACCCTTTCGAATGTTTGGCCACGAAATCGATGCCGAATGGCAATCCCACATGAAGTGGGATCGCATCATTTCGGAACTGGGCTGCCTCGAAGGCAAACAGATTCTCGACGTCGGTTGTGGAAATGGCTATTACATGTTCCGCGCCGCGCACCAACAGCCCCGGCTTGTACTGGGAATTGACCCCTCGATCCCGTTTTACCTGCAGTTTGAACTGATGCAACGGTATCTGCATTTGCCCAACCTCCAGTACGAACTGATGGGTGTCGGGGATCTCGATCTGTTCGATCGAGATTTTGACATGGTCTGGTGCATGGGGATCTTGTACCACCACCGCAACCCGATCGAAATCCTGCAGCGCCTGCACCGCGCCGTAAGAGTCGGTGGTACACTGATCATCGAGAGCCAGACGATTCCGGGGACCGGTTCCATCGCACTGTTTCCCCAAGAGCGATACGCCAAGGCCCGCAATGTCTATTTTGTGCCAACCGCCGAGTGTCTGGTAAACTGGATCCGGCGGAGCGGGTTCAAACAGGTCGAAATCGTCTCCCACACCAAAGTCACCTTTGAAGAGCAGCGATCGACCGAACTGGCTCCCTATGAAAGCCTGGTCGATTTTATCGATCCGCTCGACGGCAACCAAACCGTGGAAGGCTATCCCGCCCCTTACCGGACCGTCATCCGGGCAGAACGACAGTTTCAATAGGAACGCCAACCGGTGGAATGCTTCATGAATCAAGGTCGTCAACTTCCCGGCTTGCACCGGACAGCGAGGGACCCTGCCACGGCAAGCAACCGCCGGCCGGCTTGGATCACTCTCGGCCTGGCCTGCTATCTGGCCAGTCTGTCGGCGGTCGCCACCGGTACGGACGAATGGCCGACCTGGCGGGGACCGACCAAAGACGGGATTGCCCAGGCCGGACAGCAACCGCCGACGGAGTGGGACGAAACCAGGAATGTTCTCTGGAAGACCGCCATCCCGGGGCGAGGTCACTCCAGCCCCATCGTCGTTGGTGACAAGATATTCCTGACGACCAGCGAGGCATCTCACCAGACCCAATCGGTCCTGTCGATCGACCGCAAAACGGGTAAGCAGCTCTGGCAGACGACCATCTGCCAAGGAGACCTCAGCCCGAAGATCCACCCGAACAACAGCCACGCCTCGCCGACCATCGCGGCCACCGAGGACCGGCTGTTTGCCACCTTCTGGAACAAGGACCGCGTCGTTCTGGCAGCGTTGGATCACGACGGTAATCTACTCTGGAAAAAAACGGCTGGCCAATTCATCTCGCGTTACCCTTTCGGCTACGGAGCCTCTCCCTGCCTTTACCAAAACATGGTGATCGTCTCTGCGGAATGTGAACAAAAAGGTTCTTTGACTGCCTTCGACCAAGCCGATGGGTCGGAAATCTGGCGAACACCGCGCAACTTGGGAACCGGGTATTCTTCACCGATCGTCCAGCCTGTAGCCGGCAGGGACCAGCTTCTGCTCAGTGGCAGCAGCCGGGTCACCAGCTATGACCCCCGAAACGGGCAAGAGATCTGGTCGGCCAAGGGCCCCTGGGAGGTCACCTGCAGCACCATGGTGTTTCATCAGGACATCGTGATTGCCAACGGCGGTTTCCCCCGTGGCGGCACGGTAGCCGTTAAGGCGGATGGTACGGGGCAGCTCGTCTGGAGCAACACGGTCAAAGTGTATGAGCAATCGCTTCTGGTCCACGACGGGTTTGTCTACGGTATCAGCGACCGTGGTATCGGTTACTGCTGGGATGCCGAAACAGGCCGGGAAATGTGGAAGCAGCGATTGGCCGGGCCGGTCAGCGCGTCGCCCGTCCTGGCGGGTGGGCATCTCTATATCACCACCGAGCGAGGCAAAACCTTTGTGTTCAAACCGAACCCCGATCGCTACGAACCGGTGGCTGAAAACCAGCTGGGTGAATCCTGTTTTGCCAGCCTGACGATCGTCAACGACCGCATCTACATGCGGGTCGGTTTTCAACGGGATGGCGAAACGCAACAGTGGCTGTATTGCCTGGCCCGTTAATTGCCCTGCGGGAAAGATTCTGACTGGATATTTTCTTGATTCCTGAAATAGTAGTTAGCAAGCCAGTGACCGGCAGAACCGTTTGCCCGGGCCCGGCTCTACCAAATTGAGTTCGCCACTGCGGGATCGTTGTTTGTCATGCCTGAATTGAAAACACTCGGCTGGAGGGAGTGGGTCCGCATCCCGGAACTGGGAATCCAGCGAATCAAAGCCAAGGTGGATACGGGCGCCCGGTCCTCCTGCCTGCACGCGTTCGATGTGGAAATCGTCAACGGCGAACAGGGATCGCGAGTCCGTTTCAAAGTGGCCCCCCGCCAGAGAGCCGAGGAACCCTTTGTCCAGACCGAGGCCCCGCTGCTGGAATACCGTGAAATCCGGAGTTCCACAGGCCACAAGACGAACCGGCCCGTGATCCGCATCCCGATCCGCTTGGCCGGCCGGTCGTTTGAAATCGACCTGACCCTGGTCGACCGAAGCGAAATGGGGTTCCGCATGTTGTTGGGCAGGGAAGCATTGCGAGGCAGGTTCCTCGTCGACCCGGCCCGTTCGTACGCGGGGCGGAAACCAAAACGGAAAGGCGTGAACCCCGACCGCCCTCTCAATCAGGAAAATTAGATTTCTTGTCTACACTTCGATCGTCCCGTCATTAGAATTCTGAAGAGGGACTGAATTCGGCATCTGCGAGTACTCCAATGAACTTGGCCATCCTATCTCGAAGCAGGAACTGTTACAGTACGCGACGGCTTTGTGAAGCGGCCGAGCGGCGAGGCAAAGTGGTCCAGGTCCTCGACACACTCAAGTTCTCGATCGATTCTGATCAGGGTGACCCCGACCTGTTCTACGAGGGGAAACAGCTCCCCGATTTCGATGCCGTGCTGCCACGCATTGGCGCCTCGATCACCTATTTCGGTACAGCCGTCGTCCGGCAGTTTGAACAGATGGATGTCTTTTGCGCCAACAGTTCCTCAGGCCTCTCCAACTCGCGTGATAAATTGCGCAGCTTGCAAATCCTGAGCCGTCACAATATCGGCATCCCGAAAACGGCCTTTGTGCGCTCTCGCAGCGATGTCCTGCCGGCGATTGAAAGAATTGGTGGCGCGCCGGTCATCATCAAACTGCTGGAAGGGACCCAGGGAGTCGGCGTCATCCTGGCCGACAAGGTCAGTATTGCCGAGGCGATCATCGAGACCTTGCAATCAACCAAACAGAACGTCCTGTTGCAGAAATTTGTTTCTGAGAGCAAGGGTCGAGATATCCGCGCCTTTGTGATTGGTGACCGGGTCGTCGCCGCGATCCGCCGCGTGGCCCAGGGACAGGAGTTTCGCAGCAACGTCCATCGCGGCGGCAAGACCGAGCCGGTCATCCTGGATGACACATACTGCCAAACAGCTATCCGGGCCACACAGATCATGGGGCTGCGGATCGCGGGGGTGGACATGCTGGAAGGACGGGATGGCCCGCAGGTCATGGAGGTCAATTCTTCGCCGGGCCTGGAAGGGATCGAATCCTGCACACGGCTCGATATCGCCGGTGCCATCATCGACTACATTGCCGCCCAGGTCGATTTCCCGGAAATTGATTTGCGACAGCGCCTGACCGTCAGCCGGGGTTACGGTGTTGCCGAAATCTACATCCCGGAGGGTTCCGAGTTCATCGGCAAAACGATCGACGAATCAGGCCTGACGGAAAAGGACATCAATGTCCTGGTACTGTACCGCGGCACCACGGTCGTTCCCAACCCGCGGTCGAGGCACCGCCTGGAACCGGGGGACCGGCTGCTCTGTTTCGGACAGCTCGAGTTGATGCGAAAAATGGTGCCACCCAAAACCCGCAAGCTGCGCCGACCCGAGGTCCAGGATCTGCGAACCGATCTGGGTCACCAGGAACCGCCCGAGACGGTCGCCATCAAACCGTCCTCACCGGAAACCAAACAGACTCAGGCCTGAACGGTCCCAGCGTAACCGATCAGCCTAACGGGCAGGAATTCTCTGCAAAGTCTCGATCAGGAAGCGCCAGAACTTCTGCACGCTGCTGATCTGGACTTTCTCATCAGGTGAGTGGGCGCCACGAATATTGGGCCCAAAACTGATCAGCTGCATCTGCGGGTAATGGGCCCCCAGTAAACCGCACTCCAGACCGGCATGACAGGCCGCCACATTGGCCGGCTCACCGAACATCTCCTGGTACAGGCTCGACATCAACTGGACAATGGCCGAATCCGGTTCGGGCTGCCAGCCGGGATAATCTCCCGCCGCTTCGATATCTGCCCCGGTCAGTTCCAGCAGGGCGCCAATCGCGGTGGCCAGGTCGGCCCGTTCACTATCCACACTACTGCGGGTCAGATTCTTAACTTGGAATTCTCCCTCCTTGATCATTACCCTGGCCAGGTTGTTGGAGGTCTGGACCAATCCCGGGATACTCGGGCTCATCCGGTAAATCCCATCAGGCACGCAATACAGAGCGCCGAGCAGAGATTTCTGCAGAGCGGGCGGAATCATCTTGTCCGGGACCTCGCTCAGTGGCTCTGCCACCATCTGCAAGTCGGGATCGGTCGAAACGTATTCGGCCCGGATCACGGCCGACTGGCGGTCGAACCATGCCTGGAAGTTATCGGCCCGGTCGGCGGGAACTGCCACCTGGGCAAACGACTCACGGGGAATCGCATTCCTCAGACCACCCCCTTCGATCTGGACGACCGACAGGCCGAATTCTGCTGACGCGCCCCACAACAGGCGGTTCATAATACGATTGGCGTTGCCGCGCCCCAGGGCGATGTCCATCCCCGAGTGGCCCCCCTGCAGACCCCGTACGGCCAAGTGGAATCCAATCGCTCCGTTTGGAATATCAATCGGCGTGTATTGACCGGTGGCCGTCACATTGACCCCACCGGCACAACCGATCGTCAATTCATCGTCGTCCTCGGTATCGAGGTTCAGCAGGATCTGGGCCTGTAGCACGCCCCCCTCGAGCCCCTGGGCACCCGTCATCCCGGTCTCTTCATCAATCGTAAACAGGCCCTCCAACGGCGGGTGCTCGATATCGCTGGCCGCCAGAACCGCCATGATGGCCGCCACACCAATCCCGTTGTCGGCGCCGAGCGTGGTCCCCTCAGCCAGCACCCAGTCATCCTCCACCCGCATGCGAATTCCCTGCGTATCAAAATCAAAATCTGTATCGGCGTTCTTTTGACAGACCATATCGAGGTGGGATTGCATCACGACCGGCAACCGATCCTCCATCCCGGGAGAAGCTGGTTTGCGAATGATCACGTTGCCCACGTGGTCGACGATCGTCTCCAGCCCGAGCGACTCGCCGAAGGTGCGCATGAACTCAATCACGCGCTCTTCCTGCTTGGATGGCCGCGGGACGCCATTCAGGTCGGCAAAGTGGTTCCACAGCGAGGCCGGTTCCAGCTGACGAATGTCGGAGTGGATAGTGGAAGAAGTGGTTTCCATGGTCATGTTGGACTCCCTGGCGGGGCGGTTGATTGCCTGGATAGTAGTTAACTGACGAGGCCTCGCCTTGGCAAAACGGGCTGGCTTCGGTCAGCTACCCATTATGCCTTATTATCGACGTCCAAACACCTCCGCAGGCCCAGTTGTTTGTCCACAGTAAATGCAGTGTTCACGGCGGCGACTCGTTTTTCTCCCACACTGCGGACATGACTGGCCAATCGGTGACATCTTCCCGTCCGCCTTGCCGTCGCGAAGATCGATCTGTTCCATGCGGGCCAACAGGTGATCTTCGGAAAAATCCGAAGACTCGCGAACTATTTCCCAGAGCGACTGGCAGGCCAGGGCCAGGGCGTCCACCTTTTCTTCCAGGCGTTCGATTTGCCGATAGGTTTGCTGGGCCGAGGCTTGCGCCCGACTGGCAGAGCTATGGGCTGAGCGGAGCTGATTCTGCTGATAAAGTTCCCAGAACATGATTCATCCCGGAGGCGTAAAAAGAAAATCAACCATCTCCATGAGTCTATCCAATCAGGGAGTGATGGCGAAAGCGAAAGGCGATTCGGGACGGAACTTGAAATATTGGTCAATTCCGGGCAAATTCCAGAAACGTTAGGCGGAAAATGGATGGCAGCCGTCGTCCAATGATTGGCTTTTGCCAATAATTGGTACAAGATAGACCTCAACGCTCGAACCAATAGGCCGGGAGATTAACGGTGAAACATCTCTTTCTTTCTCTGTTTTGTGCAGTCGTCGTGTCCCGCTGCGAGGCACAGTCCTGGACCACGTACCGCGCGGATAACGCCCGCTCGGGGAACGCGGAAGCCCAGCTCGACTGTTCCAAGCTGGCACCCGCCTGGTCCTGGCAATCCCCCGTGGCTCCCGACCCAGCCTGGGATGGACCGGCCCGCTGGGACGCCTATGCCAAGATCCGTGACCTGCCCGCCATGCGGGGCTACGACGCCTGTTTTCACCCGGTCAGCGATGGAGAGCTCCTGTTTTTCGGGTCCTCCAGCCAGGACTCGCTATTTGCCCTCGACCTGGCAACGGGCCAGCCGCAATGGACCTTCGTAGCCAACGGACCCATCCGCCTGGCGCCGACGGTGGCCGGCGATCGTCTCTATTTTGGCTGTGACGACGGCTACGCCTACTGCCTCGACAAGTCGAGCGGAAAACTGCAATGGAAATTCAGTCCCAGCGAAGCAAAGCACGCCGAGAACCGGCGGTTGATCAACAATGACCGGCTGATCAGTTGCTACCCGATCCGCACCGGGATTACGGTCCGCGATGGCATCGCCTATTTCGCCGCCTCGTTCATGCCGTGGCGAGAGTCTTACATCTGCGCCGTGGATGCCACAACGGGTGAAGTCTCAACCGACCGGCCCACGTTCGTCGTGGAGCACCCGGATGCGACACTGGAGGGATCGTTGCTGGTGGCCGAGAATCGACTGATTGTGCCCCAGGGGCGCGTGGCCCCGTTGTTGTTTGACCGAACCACGGGCAAGAAACTGGGGAACCTTCCCGGTGGGGGTGGCGTGACGATCGTGCTGACACCGTCGGGGGACGTGGTTCGTGCCGAGGGGGGCCGCGAAGCCCGCAGCGGTCAAGTCGGTGTCTTTCAAGGGAAAGAGCGAGTCGCCTCATTTCCCCGGGGGCGATCGATTGTGGTCGACCCGGAGTTCTTCTTCGTAATTGATGGCGAAAAACTGATGGCGGCCAAACGGCAAGGGAACGAACTCCAGTGGGAGCGGAGTGTGGATGAACCGCTGGAACTGATTCGCTCCGGTCGACACCTGCTGGTCGGTGGGCGCGATCATGTGACGGCCGTCGATGCCGAAACGGGCGAGATCACCTGGTCTGCCAAGGTGGAAGGCCGCGCCTACGGGTTGGCCGTGGCTGGACAACAGCTAATCGTTTCTACCGATCAAGGAAAGCTGTACGGGTTTTCGGAGACGGCGCCCACGTCCTGGAAGCCGGGACAACGCCCCACACAGGAGAGCGCGCCCTCACCCCCGGTACCCGCAGTGCGCGAAAAAAACCTGCTGCATCGCTGGGTGTTCCATCGATCCGGCATGCGGGATGGCACGGGTCAGCCTGTCAACACAACCCATCTGAAGAGCGCCCACGTCCTGGACCAGGAAGGGGACGCCCAGGCTGTCTTGTCAGGAACAGCCAAGTCGATCGCGATCGGCGAATCGGATAAGGTCGAAGGGGTCGATTTGAACGGCGGCTTTTTCCCGATTGACAAACGTTTTATCAAGTCGCTACCCAGCGAGGCGATCTCTGCCGAAGCTTGGGTCCGGGTCGATGCGCCGATGCAATGGGGAGGTGTCGTCGGATGTATCCAGGATGACGGCACCACCGAGCATGGCTGGGTGCTCGGTTTTTCCGACGACAAGTTCTCTTTCGGCCTGGCCGGTAGCGGCAGCGGACTGACTTACCTGAAAAGCTCCAAAACGTTTGTCAACGAAACCTGGAATCACCTGGTTGGAACTTACAATGGCCAGGAGATGCGGTTGTATGTCAACGGCTCGTTGGCAGCCAGCAGCCAGGCAGAGCAGGGGCCCATCAGTTATTCGGACGCCTGCCATTTCACGCTGGGCGCGTACAAGGACGCCAATGAGAACTATCCACTTCAAGGAGGGCTGCACGAAGTGCGGCTCTATTCGGTGCCGCTGGATGGTCCCAGCGTGCAACGACTGTACGAATCGCGGAAAGCCGATTTCCCGGAACCGTCCGTAACAACACCGGTCGAGAACCGTTTCCTGACCTGGGGGCCCTACGCGAATTATCTCGATTCGGGACAGGTGGAAATTCGCTACGGAACCCGGAGCGCTTGCCCCACGATGGCGGATGTCATCGGTGGCGATGCGGTTCGTCGGATTTCAGGTTCCACCGACAACACTCAGTCGCATCGGATCGTCCTCTCCGATTTGCCCTACCGCCGCGAGATCCAGTACCAACTGCGCAGTGGCGCGGCGGACGATGCCGAAATCAGCAATAGCTATTCTTTGGACACTCATTTCGACTGGGGTCGCGGAAACCAGAGCCAACCCACCAAGGAGATCGCCTCGATCCTTGACCAGGCCGCCAATCCCCGCGGGCTGGCGATCGTGGTCGGTGAATCGATGGCCGACCAGGCCTACAATCTGGCTGCCGGCAGTCAGTTCCATGTCGTGCTGGTGACCGAAACGGATGCCGCGTCGCAGCGGGTTCGCCAGGCCTGGCAGGAACGATCGAAAACGGGCGAACCTGTGGTGCACTACGGCAAACAACTCTCGGCGATCGCCATCCCGTTGGAACAGTTACCGGCCGCGTTTGCCACGGTCGTGCTGTCGGAGAACAACAACGACCAGGCAAGGCGACTGGTGCGACCGGCCGGTGGCATCCTGCACGACGGCAGCCAGGTTGCCTGGAAACGTGAGCCGCTCAAGGGCGCCGGCGACTGGAGTCATATGTACGGGCAGGCGGACAACAGCGCCTTTGGTGGCGAGACCTTATCCCAGGCCTCCACACGGCAGGACCTGGTCGCCCAGTGGGTTGGCAGACCGGGCCCCCGCTACCAGACTGATCGACAAAACCGCAAGCCATCACCGCTGGCCGTGGGCGGACGACTGTTCCTGCAAGGACAACAGCGGATGATTGCTCTGGACAGCTACAGTGGCAGTATCCTGTGGAGTGTCGAGTCGCCAACCGTAATGCGCTGGAATGTGCCGCACGATTGTTCCAATTGGTGCGCCGACACCGAGGCCGTGTATGTGGCGGCCGAGCACGAAGCATGGAAGATCGATGGTCGCAATGGAAATATTCAAAAGCGATTCCAGTTGCCACTGGACAACCCCGATCCCTCCAAGGCCTGGGGTTACATCGCTCGCCATGACCAGCTGTTGTTGGGAACAGCCATGAAACGGGACGCCACCTATCTGGATTGGTGGGGCGGAGAACACTGGTTCGATTCGACGGCTGGAGCCGATACTCACCTGGTAGCGGGCGACCTGTTGTTCGCACTGGATGCCAGTAGTGGCGAGACGGCTTGGAAGTACCCAGGCCTGGTGCTGCACCCGACGATTACCGTGATGGATGGACGGCTCTACTTTATCGAAGACCGCACACCGGAGCATGTGCAGGGAGCGACACGGCGAATTTCCATCGATGAGAACCAGCAGCACGAACTGGTCTGCCTGGAGATGGAAACGGGTAAAAAGCTGTGGGCCCAGCCACTGGAAACGTTTCAAGGTCACCTGTCCTGCCTCTACCTGGCCGGTGGCGGCAGCGCCAAGCAGCGCTGCCTGATCCTGTCCGGTTCCGAAGCGAAGGCCCAGGAGTTTACGATTCGCTCGTTTGATCCGAACACGGGCCAACGAAACTGGAAGCGGAGCGTGGCCTGGGAAACCAACCACCATGGGAAACATATTTCCCGACCGGCGATCCAGGGCGAACTGCTCTACTTGCGACCGGAGGTGATGGACCTGGCCAGTGGCCAGACGATCACCCGCGGATTCCCACCCGGACACGGCTGTTCCAGTTACTCGCTCAGCACACAAGGTCTGTTCACACGCCTGGGCGAGACGACCTGGTGGGATGTGCGGAACGACAAAGTCAATCGTTTTCCCCGCGTGCGGACCGACTGCTGGATCAGCGTGGTGCCCGCCCAGGGGATGGTCCTCTCGGCCGAGGGGGGTGGGGGGTGCTCCTGTGGCAGCTGGCTGGAGACCTCGATCGGTTTTATTCCCCGCAGCGTGAATGAAAGCCTGCCGGACGAGTAACGGCGGGGTGGAAAACCTGAATGAGCTTGATAAGAACCGCACTGCTGTTGCTGCTCCTCTGGCCCGGGACGGAGTTCCACCCGGCCAGCGTCATTCCGTGCAAGTACAGTGTGCGGGACGTGGCCTTTGTCAGCAGCCACCAACAACCTTGGTCGCTCCGGTTGTTGAAACCGGAAGGTGCCACAACAGCCCAGCTGGAAAATTGGAATGCCATCCTGCGGTCCGGTCTGGAACGGACCAATATCGATTTTGGCTGGGTCGACCGGGGTGAATACTTGCAAGAGAGATTGCAACAGAGACTCAGCGGTGCCAAGGCAGACAGTCTCGATGCCGGGATCGGCTTCAGTCTGGGTAGCCGCCAAGGTAGCAAGTACGGCTGCTGGAGCCCGGACAAACTGCAGGAGAAGATCGACAAGCTGGTCGAATCGCCTCTGCGAACCTCCCTGCTCGATGATTTGTCGCGCCGCTTGTGCGTGTTCCTGTTGATCGAATCGGGAGACGAACAACAGGACGCGGTGGCCCGGCAAGCGGTCGAGCAGGCCGTCGCCTCGGTCACCCAACAGATGTGGTCGTACGAGAAAGCGCCCGAACAGGGGCCCTCCTTCTATCGCTTACCGAGTTCGGAACGGAAACAGGAAGAATGGTTGCTGTTATCGGTTGACCCATTACCCATCCGCAGAGAATTTCAAAAACCGGTGGTCGTGGTCCTGTACGGCCAGGGAGTCGTGTTGGGTGAGCCGATCGAAGCCGATGACCAATTGCAGGAGAAACTGGTGGCGCGAGCCAGTATCTGTGGCCGCGACTGTGAATGCGATCTGGACAAAGAATGGCTGTATGGACAACAGATTCTGCACCGCTGGACACTGGCCCACGAACGAGCGGCCGAAACGAGTCTCGATTTTGACCCCCACTCGAGCTTGGTCCAGGCGGAAGTGACCCAGATCCTGCAGAAGAGCAACCCGCAGGGTGGTGCGGTCGGAATCGATCCGGCAGCCACACTGGGAGGGGGACTCGTCATCCACGATCTGGACGAACTCGAAGCGCCGGCCGAACCGACCGAACCGACCGAACCGACCGTGGATGCCGGGAATGCCCCTGTCCCAGCAGAATCGCGCCCGCCGGCCGGGGATATCACCGCAGCAGACCGCCCGAGGGAACAGGCCGCCCCGCGGATTCCCTGGTTCCTGTTGGGCAGCCTGACGCTCGGCCTGCTGTTCCTGATCGGTATTTTCTGGCACCGTCTCAAACCTGGAACGGGTGTAACGTCACTGTGATCAGCACACCTACCTTAATCCTGCGAGAAATCGTCCACCGTCGCAAAACCAGCAGCCTGTTGGTCGGCCTGGTCGCCGTGATGGTTGGCTCTGTCACCTTCTTTTCCATCAACCGTTCCGGTTATGAAAAAGAGATGACCCGCAACGCGAGGGATATCGGCTCCAACGTGGTCATCCTGCCCAGTGCGGTCGATCAAGTCGCTTATCACGTCCAAGGGGGGTACAGCGAGGAGACGATGAATGAAGCCGTGCTGCAGCAGCTGCTCGAACATCGCGCCTCGCTGAATCACCTCATCCCGATGCTGGAAGAACCGACCGAAATCGGTTTTAACCAGAAGCGATCGGCCGCCCGCCTGGTCGGCTTGTCGGCCTCGGTTCCCATGCCGGGGCGACCGAAGTCGCCCATGCAGCGCTCGATCGAGAAAGAACAGGTTCAGCTCGGCAGCCAGGTGGCCGAGGCGCTCGGGATTCAGCGCGACGAGCCGGCCCAAGTCACCATTGCCGGCCAAACCCTGCCGGTGGCCCGCGTCAATCGATCCAATGGAACGTGGCAGGACGCCGCTGTCCTGGTCGACCTGGAGCTGGCCCAATCGCTGCTCGACAAACCGAACCAGCTGAGCCGGATCGAGGCGATCGAATGCACCAGCGAGGAATGTGCCCGCACGGGTCTCGATTCGGATGTGGTGCTGAGCAATGAATTGGCCCGCATCACGGACCAGGCGGTCCTGCTGAGGCGCGACCAGATGGCCGACGCCCGCTTCAACATCCGTTCACTCAACCAGGCCAACCTGTCAATCATCCAGAACAGCCTGTGGATCATGTTGGCCTTGGCGATCGTGGCGATGACATGCTGGAATACTCTCCAGCGGCGCAATGAAACGGGCGTCCTGCAGGCGATCGGCTACGGGCCGGTCCGTTTGATGCTGCTGTTGGTAGGTAGGTCGGTCGTGTTGACCCTGGTCGGGGCGCTGCTAGGTGGGGTCGCCGGTGCGCTGGTCTCCTACTCGCTTTCGCTCCAGGCATTCCAGGCCACCGGTAACAAGTTTGCCATTGACTGGTCCCAACCATTGACCATCCTGGGGGTGGCCGTGCTGTTGGCCGCTTTGACCGCCTGTTTTCCGGCCTTGTTTTCGGCGACCCGCTTACCGGCCGATTCCATTGGCAAGGAGAGTTGATCGAATGGAAACGATCCTCCATGTGACCGACCTCTCTCATCGATACGCCAACCCGGCGGGCGATCGGGTCGTGCTGGAACATCTCGACCTGGATGTGCAGGCGGGTCAACTAGTAGGTCTGCTGGGCGAGAGCGGGGCTGGCAAGACGACCTTGTTGCTCAACTGCGGGACGATGTTGAGGCCGACCGCAGGGCGTGTCGAAATCAAGGGCCGGTCGGTCTACCAGCTGGCAGACACCGAAAAGGCCCAGGTGCGCTCCCGACAGATCGGCTACCTGTTTCAAACACTGCAGCTGATCCCTTACCTGACACTGCGCGACAACCTGCGCTTGCCGGCAGGAAGTTCAAACGACAGGGCCGATGCCTGGCTCGATCGTGTGGGCCTTACCGATTGGGCGCTGCACAAACCGGACGCGCTGAGCCACGGCCAGCGGCAGCGGGGCGCCTTGGCCAGGGCGCTGGTACACCAGCCGGATCTGGTAATTGCCGACGAACCGACCGGCAACCTGGATCGGCAAAATAGTGAACTGGTCTTCCGGGTGTTGCGCGACTATGCCGATGCGGGAGGGGCCGTGCTGGTCGCCTCTCATGACGAACGGATCGACGCGCATGCCGACCACTGCTGGTCACTTCAAGAGGGTGCCCTGAAGGAAGTGAGCCCACAGCCATGACCCTCCGTCGTTCTCCCTCTGCTGCCCGGACTGGCCAGGTCCCATTCGCTCTGGTCGGGATGCTGTCGATCATCGTAATGATCCTGTTGATCTTGATGGCACTCCGTCTGCGGCCCGATGCACAGCGGGCATCAGCCGACGATACCAACCTGCGAGTTTACTGTGCCTCCGGTATTGCCAAGCCGGTGCAGGAATTGATCGACGATTTCAATGAACGGATGGGTGCCCGGGTGGAAATCGTGCGGACCGGAGGTTCGGGGGAACTGGCCGGGCAGGTCGCCACCGAATTTGAATCGGGTGTCGAGCGGGGTGCCGACCTGGTCGTGTTGGCTGATGACCTGCTGCTGGAAAAGGGGCGAGACGGAGAGTCGATCGCAGAAATTTTTCCGGCCGCCATCCAGCGACCCGTGATTGCCGTGGCCGCTGACAGCCAACTCGAAATCGACAGCCTGGCCGACCTGGTCAATCGTCCGGGACTCAACTACGGGCTGACCTCCAACCGCGCGGCGATTGGCAAACTCGCCCGGGAGGTCGCCGGGCGTGACGGGCTGCTGGAGCCACTGGAAGCGAACCGGAAAACAGACGCCGAAAACGTGATGACCCTCGCCCAGGCCCTGGTCACCGGCAACCTGGATGCGGCCATCCTCTGGGACACGACGGTCAACCAGCTGAACCAGGCCAACCAACAGCCCGTCCTGAAAATTGCCGCCCTGGTCGATCCCCAGGATGAGTTCAGCGGCGAAGTCGGACTCGGCGTGGTCTCCACCACCCGGCACCCGACCCTGGCCATCCAGTTCGCCAGGTATGCCACGGCCCCGGAAACGGGCAACCCCACATTCCGTCAGTTTGGTTTCACGGCCCAGCCGGGAGATCAGTGGGAAGAGGTCCCCGAAATCCACCTGTACCTCGGCTCGATGTTCACGCCGGTCCTGGAACAGCAGGTCCGGGAATTTGCCCGGCGGCAGGGCATCAACGTTTACCCCCGCTGGGAAGGCTGTGGAAAATTGGTCGCCTCGATCAACTCGATCACAGATCCCGACCTGTTCCCCGACGCCTTCCTGGCCTGTGATTTCCGGTTCCTGGAACAGGTCCAGGATCGGTTTGAATCACCGGTGACCATCAGCAGTAACGAGATCGTGATGGCCGTCCAACGTTCCCAGGCGGAGGGGATCGAGTCCCCGCAGGACCTGTTGGCCAGCGACCTGAGAATCGGTATCTGCGAACCGGAGCAGTCGGCCCTCGGCTGGCTGACCCGCCAGCTGCTTTCGTCACCCCCCTATGCCGGATTGTATGAGCAACTGGAAGCCCGTTCGGCCGTGACGGTCGATGTGGGACCCACGCTGGTCAGCCAGTTGCTGGCCGGCGGTCTGGATGCGGCCTTGGTTTACCGATCCAACGTGATGGCCGATCCGCAGTCGATGCAACAGATTGAAATCATTTCCCTTGCTCCCTCGACGCATTCCCGGGCCGTTCAGCCCTGGGCGATCTCCAAAGGGACAAAAAACCGGCAACTGATGCAACGATTACTCGAGATGATCGTCCGTTCCGATACAATAAACCGTTTTGAACAGGCTGGGTTCCAGGTCGAGACCCCGGAAAAAGACTGATGCGTGCTGGTTCATTGGTGACCGAACGAATTCCCGTTCAACCTGGAGACAGTTGACCCCCATGGCGAATGAACCTGTCGAACTCCGTTCTTCGATCGGTCGGCGGACCAGCTGGTTGTTCTGGACCTCCATGTCTGGACTGGGAGGCCTGTACCTGGCCCTGATCGTCCTGTTGGTCGTGGTCGATTTTCAATACGCCAGCTTGTCGGACATTCGAACCTCGTTGGCAGATGAGCGAGTCATCTTCTCCATCTGTCTCAGCCTGATCACCTGTACCCTGGCTGCCATTTTCTCCATCTGGGTCGCCGTCCCGACTGGCTACGTGCTGGCCCGCTTGGGCCGCGACGCGATCGAACGCCACCTGGGGCAGAAGCCGGGGCTGAATCGCCTGGCTCGGTTCCTGCGGCAGTCGGTCGATACGATCCTCGACATTCCGATCGTACTGCCCCCCTTGGTCGTGGGAATCAGCCTGCTGGTGCTGTTCCAAACGAGCGTCGGTCGCTCGATGGACCAGGCCACGCAAAGTTTTTTTTCCTGGATCGGGTTTCCCGGCATCCGGGGCATCACCTACGAGATCCCGGCCATCGTACTGGCCCAGTTCACGGTAGCAGCCGCGTTTGCGATCCGCACCATGAGAAATACTTTCGAGCAAATTGACGATCGCCCCGAGCTGGTTGCCTTAACGCTGGGCGCGCGGCGATTTAGGGTCTTTCATCGGGTGGCCCTGCCGCAGGCCTGGCCAGGGGCCGTGGCCGCTTTCACACTCGCCTGGGCCCGATCCCTCGGAGAATTTGGACCGATCCTGATTTTTGCCGGCACGGCCCGGATGAAAACCGAGGTTCTCTCGACTACGGTCTACCTGAATTTTCAGTTCGGCAACCTGCGCGGCGCCGTGGTCGCTTCCTTGATCCTGATTTCGGTCGCCGTGATCGTGCTGATCGCGACGCGCCTGCTGTTACTGGGTGGGCCAACCGGAGGACGCCGATGATTCGCATTGATGACGTGGCCATCCGGCAAGGCGATTTCCAAATGGACCAGGTAAATTTGACCTTGCCGGACGAATGCTATGCCATCCTGATGGGTCCGACCGGTTGCGGAAAAACGACCCTGGTCGAAGCGATTTGCGGCTTGCGCCCCGTGTCCCGGGGGTCAATCCACCTCGGTAATACGGATGTCACTCGTCATGCACCGTTTGATCGAAACGTCGGATACGTTCCACAGGATTCCGTGCTATTCCCGACCATGCGCGTCGATCAACAGATCGAATTTGCCCTGGTCGTCCGTAAAATGCCCCGAAACGAGCGGCGGCAACGGGTGGCCGAGTTGGCCGAGTTGTTGGGAATTGGTAATATTCTCCAACGTTTTCCCCAGGGTCTCTCGGGAGGCGAACGCCAACGGGTCGCTTTGGCACGAGCACTCGCCTTTCGCCCCCGGCTACTCTGCCTGGATGAACCGCTGGCCGCACTCGATGCCACCACCAAGTCGCAGATCACGGATTTACTGAAGCGGGTTCACCGCCAGGAGAAAGTCAACGTATTGCACATCACCCACAGTCCGACCGAAGCGGTCGAGTTGGGAACCATTGTTTTTCAAATGGTCGACCGACGGATTGTTCAAACCACATTATGATACTTGGCGGACAGCGTCCCATTCCCCAGAAACCCGACCATGAAACCACCTAACCACCTTCCCAAACCACCGGCCGAGTCACTTTCCGAAGAGGAGAGCAAGACGTACCAATGGCAAATCTGGACCCGGGACTTTGGTGAACTGGGCCAGCGGCGACTGAAAAACAGCTCCGTACTGATTTCCCGTTGTGGCGGGCTGGGCAGCGTGGTGGCCTATGAACTGGCGGCGGCCGGGGTCGGTCAACTGGTGATTGCCCACGGAGGAAACGTCAAACACTCGGACCTCAATCGTCAATTGCTGATGACCCACGACTGGCTGGGGAAACCGCGCATCGAAACGATTGAGCGACGTTTGCGGGACCTGAATCCGCGACTCGACATCGTTCCGATCGCTGCCAACCTCGACGAACAACTGGCCGAGGAGTGGGTGCCTCAAGTCGACCTGTGCGTCGGTGCGGCTCCCCTGTTTGAAGAACGGTTTGCCATGAACGACGCCTGTGTTCGCCACGCCAAACCACTGGTGAACTGCGCCATGTACGACACGGCAGCCACGATCACCACCTTCCCTGCAGGGGGCAAGCCTTGCCTGCGCTGCATTACACCCGATACGCCCGATTACTGGAAAAGGGAGTTCCCCGTATTCGGAGCAACCTCGGGAACGGTCGCCTGCATGGGTGCGCTGGAAGCGATCAAGCTGTTGGCCGGCTTCGGCCAGAGCATGGAACGGAGGCTGTTGCAAATGGACTTGCGGGAGATGCGATTCCATGAGATCCGACTCGAGAGCGTCGAACCGTGTGATTTCTGCTCTCAAGCGGGAACGGCCGTTTGACTCGCACGCAAGCTCTCTTCAGTCGAGCGCGAAAGAGGGCCCGCGCCCGGTAACTTCATCAGATCAACAGCAGGTCGACCGCCGGCGCCAGGAACCGGCCGATACTGACCAGCGCATTGATGTGAAACAAAGCGACACCAACACGCCTCAGGTCGGGGGGTTCATTTAACACCGACATACAAGGTCGCAATTCCAAATGTCAGCGGGATAAACCGCGCCTGGGACAAACCGGCCTTCAACATTTTTTCCACCAGCTGTTCATAAGCAGGAAATTCACCGACGCTGTCGGGCAAGTAGCTGTAGGCGCTCGATGAGTTCCGGGCCAGGGCCTGGCCGATTCTGGGCAGGATGTTTTTAAAATACCAGGAATAAAGACCCTTGATCGGTTGTCTCCGGGGGGTCGAAAATTCCAGGATGGCGACCTGGCCACCCGGACAACAGACACGGGTCATTTCGCGCAATCCCAAATCGGTGTCCGCCACATTCCTTAAACCAAAAGCGGCAGAGACGACCTGGAACTCGTTATCTGGAAAGGGCAAATCCTGCGTGTCGGCCTCGACAAACGTCACACGACTGTTGGCCCGTTTGCATCGCTTCTGCTCGCCCACCGCCAGCATCTCGTGACAAAAATCGGCCGCCACCACGGGGACTTCGCAGTGGGTCACCGCCTCGAAGGCAAAGGCCAGGTCCCCCGTACCGGAACAACAGTCGAGGATGGGGCGCTGGCTGTAAGGCCTCAGTGCCTGCACCGCGCGTCGCCGCCAGTACCGGTCGACATTCATCGACAGGAGGTGGTTCATCCGATCGTAGCTCGGTGCAATCTCACCGAACATCTTCTGGACACGCTTGCCTGATTTATCGACCACCATCGTTTTCAAATTCACCTGTTGGAAAGGAGGCAGGCCGCACTCAGACGCCCACCTTTTTATTACCGGATCATTCAGGATATATTAACTTACGATGATTGTTTAGCCACAGCCATATCCGAACCCAATCAGGATAAGCCATGCCTCGTTTACAGGTCGGGCTCTTGCCATCGTTGATCGAGCCCGAATCACTGCAGGACCGAGTCGTCGTCGTGGTCGACGTGATTCGGGCCACCACCACGATTTGCATGGCCTTGACCCACGGGGCCCGGGCGATTGTGCCGGCTCACAGCATTCCGGTTGCCCACCAGTACCGAGAGCAATGGGGGCCCGATACGCTGCTGTGCGGGGAACGTCGCGGCTTCATCATCGACGGTTTCGATCACGGAAGCTCACCCCCCGAATACACCGAAGAAGCCGTGCGCGACCGGACGCTCGTGCTCTGCACGACCAATGGAACGGTTGCCATGGATCGGTGTCGTCAGGCCAGGCGGGTGCTGGTCGGGAGTTTTGTCAACCTGTCGGCCGTGGCCAACGAATTGCGAGAAGCCGAAGATGTGACGGTCGTCTGTGCCGGCACCAATGGCCTGATCTCCTCGGAAGACGTCCTTTTCGCAGGGGCGCTGCTGGATCGGATTGGCCGACCGGATGACAGCCTGGACGACTCGGCTCGCCTGGCTGTCGATCACTGGCGGCAGGCAGCCAATCAAATGGAACTGTCTTCGAAAAGTCTTTTCGATTTTTTGGCCGAGTCCAATGGCGGACGCAACCTGCTGACCCATCACTTCGATCACTTCGTCGAGGACGTTCGGTTCTGCTCGCAAATCGACCTGATTGACCAAGTTCCCGAGTTGAATTTGGCTGAGTGGAAAATCCAATTCCTGGCATCACCGTCCGAGTAATCCCCGGGACGGGTCGCCCCGTTGAAGCAGTACGCCCCATCCCGGGATTCGGCTGCCACGACTCGCCTGTTTCGCAAATCCCTTTTCATGGGTTCGTGGAACCGGGGCGTTTTTGTCGGTCGCCTGCCGTAGACTGAAGACCATGGATCACGGTAGACTCTTTTATTCATTCGACCTGGCAACGAGAGCCGAATGGTCGCCCTTTCAGGTTCAATTCGAACAGGGATCAGAACATCATGCAGATGGAATCGATTGTTTCGCTTTGCAAGCGCCGCGGCTTCCTGTTTCAGTCCAGTGAAATCTACGGCGGTTTAAATGGATTCTGGGATTACGGTCCACTCGGCGTCGAGCTGAAACGGAATGTCCGCGAAGCCTGGTGGCAGGACATGGTCGCCCGCCACGACGACATGAACCAACTGCCCGGCGCGCCGGGACCCTACAGCATGGAAGGTTTGGATTGCACCATCATCATGCACCCACAGGTGTGGAAATGCTCGGGACATTACGATCTGTTTCATGATTTCATGGTCGATTGCCGGGAATCCAAGAAACGGTACCGCCACGATCAACTGAACGGGCGCTGGGTAGAGGCCAAAAACAAACGGGTCTTCGTCACGGCGGAAGCGGGTGATGACGAGCAGAAGAAGATGGAGCAGCGGGCCCTTAAGTTTTTCAACCTGCGGGCCAAGAACGTCGATGACTTGAAATGGGATGGAGGCGTGGCCTGCCTCACGGAGGTAGAAGACATGGAGCAGGTCGTGGGCCCCGACGCCAAGAACACCGGGACCCTGACCGAGCCGCGCGAGTTCAATTTGATGTTCAAGACATTTGTCGGTGCGCTTTCAGGCGAAGAGGGAGCCGCCTATCTCCGTCCGGAAACGGCGCAAGGTATTTTCGTCAATTTCAAGAATGTCCTGGACAGCACACGACACCGTCTGCCACTGGGAATTGCCCAGATCGGCAAGAGTTTTCGCAATGAGATCACACCTCGCAACTTTACCTTTCGCTCGCGCGAGTTCGAACAGATGGAGATCGAGTTTTTCTGTCATCCCGATCAATCCGCAGACTGGTACCGGTACTGGCGCGATCGTCGATTGAAGTGGTACACCGATCTCGGTATTTCGATGGAACGCCTGAGAATGCGAGAACACCACGAAGCGGAACTGGCCCACTACTCGGTCGGGACGGCCGACATCGAGTACGCCTTTCCATTCATGGCCGAGGGAGAATTCGGGGAACTGGAGGGGATTGCCCACCGGGGGGATTTCGACCTGCGAAGTCACATGGAGGGTAAACTGGATGAAAAGACGTGTCCGCTGGAAGTCCAACTGGATGAAAACGGAAAACCGAAATGGAAAGGCAGTGGCAAGGACCTCAGTTACCGCGATGACCTGAGCAATGAAAAATACACGCCCCACGTGATCGAACCGTCGGCAGGTGCCGATCGGGCCACCCTGGCCTTCCTCTGTGAAGCTTACACCGAAGATGAAGCCCCGGACGACAAGGGGAAGCTGCAAACGCGAACCGTGATGCGGTTCCACCCTCGCATCGCCCCGATCAAGGCGGCCGTATTCCCCTTGGTCAAGAAGGACGGCATGCCGGAAAAGGCGAAGGAAATCTACCTCGACTTGAAGCGGGAGTTCAACGTTTTCTACGACGAAAAAGGGGCGGTGGGACGTCGCTATCGGCGACAGGACGAGGCGGGTACACCGTACTGCATCACGGTCGATGGCCAAACATTGGCCGATGGCACCGTCACCATTCGCGACCGCGATTCACTGGAGCAACAACGGATTGAGGTCGCTCATTGCGCCGAAGTCATCCGACAGCGAATCAACCAATGAGCCCCAGGTAGTCCTGTTTGATTACCGGGTTTCGGCCGGGCTCCCTTCCTCCTGGTTCACCGTGTTTTCGTACAACGGCAGCAGGCGGTATCGAACCTCGAGTGACAGGAGATTTAACGTGGTCACGTACAGGCGACCCCCGTGCGCGCCCCAGCGATCGGGCACCGGGCGATACGGGTGCCAACTACCGGACAGCTCGCCCGATTTGACCTGGGTGCGCACCAATAGTGGATGCAATGCCTGGTTCCAGGTTTCCCATGACTCTCCACCTGCATGCTTGAGAACCTGAGTGGCATAGTACCAGTAATACGTATCTCGTAATCGTGTGTTGGCATCGCTGGGAAGCTGCTTGAGTAGTGATTCCGCGCCGGCCAGGAACCGCTGATCATCGCGCGGCCAACCGGAGTAAACTCTCATCAACAGGCCAACGGCCGTCATGGAGGGGCTGACCTGGCGACCATGGGCCCGGGAAATCTGCTGCCCGTCGACCGCGTACGGGTTGTATCGAAATTGCGATCCCGTATCGGCGTCAACGGCCACCTGCAACCAGGACTCGATTCCCTGCAGAGTCCGGGGCCGCACTTTCAGGCCAGCCAGCTGGCCACTCTTGAGCGCCATCATCATCCACCCGGTGACCGAGGTATCGGAGGAACGCAATTGGGGATCGGCGTAGTACCGCCAGCCGCCCCGCTGCGGATCCTGGGTCGCTGAAATGTAATCGAGAGCTTTTTGGGCTGCCCGCTCCAGATCCGAGTCCTGCGTCATCCCATACGCCTCGGTCAACGCCAGGGCGGCAATCGCATGACTGTACATGCGAGCCGAGGCGTTCGATTGGCTGTTCGCTTCGACGTACAGTCCGCCATCGGCCTGCTGGTGATCGACCATCCACTGCAGCGCCCGCTGGAGTTGGCCGGCGTACTTGAACTCCCGGTGGTTGTAGCCGGCACCTTGAAATGCCAACACGGCCAGTCCGGTGGCCGCCGTATCACTCTCAATCTGGTACTCGTTCAGGGGACTATCCTGATCAAATCCGCTCAAGGACCACCCCCCCTCTTCCCGTTGATGACGGGCCAGGAATTCCAAGCCACTCTGGATGGCAGCCTCGGTGCTGGGGGCCGCATTGGCCACCGCTCCGGGTGAGCGCGACCGGAACGCATTCTTGGCCAGTACAGCGGCCGGATTCAGTGCGGGCAGACCACCAAAATCGGGACGTTTAAACCTCGTTTCCGTCTGGGCCGCTATGTTGGGGCTGTCTGCCGAGGAGGGGCGACTGCGGATCCCGAGTCGGACGCTGGGGGTCTCACCCAGGCCAGCCGGACCTTCCGGCGCATCCACCCGGACCGCAGCACCCGGTCCCTGGGAGACTATTTCCGCCTGGTCGCGCATCACCTGGGTCAGACGGGGACCGGCGACCGAGGGGGAACCGCTGCCCCGTTGCGTTGCCGGTCCGGTTTCCAGGTCGGCCACGGCTGAAAGGTTCGGCTTGTTGACCGTGATCGAACGGCCAGATCGATCGTTGGACCGAGCCGCCCGATCCTGGTCAACCATTGGGTCGTCCGCTGGACGTCGGCCCGCTCCCGAGCCAGCATCCGCCACCGGGCGGGCCGCCTGCAGCATGCCGCTCGCCTCGCTGCGCTGCAGGGAGGAGGCAGCCTCGGCGTTGGCTGAACGCTGTTGGACATCCGCCGTGGTCGATTCTCCCGGCAGGCGTTCACGATTGAGGCGGCTCCCCTGGTTCGCATCCGGTTGACCAAAATCGGCCTGGCCCGCCAGATCGGGCGAGACGGCCGGCCTTGAGGATGGCTCGGCACGAGACGAACCGCTCTCCCGCTGACCATCGAGATCGGCCAGGGCCGTTTGTGTAGCGTCCGTTGCCCGGCGACCCGATTGCTGTGGGTCCAAGCTGGCCGTGGCGGCACTTTCGGCCGATTCACTCTGCCCGTTCAGACCGCGCGTGGCGGGTGTATCCAATTGGGACCGGGTCACACGATTGGCGATCGAGTCGGGCTGGTTCTTTTCGCTCGACATGGGTGCCGAACGGGGTTGGCTCACCGTTTGCGGATTGCCACTCGCCTCGGCCATGATCGTCGGGACCTGGTCCGCGGCCGTTCGGCCCGAGGGTGAATCGGTTTCCGACTTCGACTCGGAAAGCTCAGGCTGTCCCCCGCCTCCCCGCCGCTGGGAAATTTCCTCCATCACGACCTTGGTGGGGCCCAACTCCAGGTTGGAGCTCCCTTTTTCTGCCGAGGACTCGGAACGCTCAGCCGTGGACCGGGAGTCGACACGGGAGGCCGAGGCATTGAGCGCCCGCGAACGGGGCTGCCGGCTACCGGCCAGGCGGGCATTGAACTCAGTCGTAGCGCGCACGGTCGACTGGGGTGAAATATCGGTCGCCGTCCGCCGGCCCTGGAAAGACTTCTGCTGGGAGGAAAGGGACACGGCACTGTCGCTGCGGCTGTCCGTGCGCCGCTCGGCCGTGGCCGTAGATGCGATTCTCGTGGGACTGGTTAAACTGCCGGCCCCCTTGGCCAGGTTGGCACTCTGGCCACTTCCCGCCTGGCCAGTGGTCGATTTACTGACGGCAAATGCCTGGGCAGCCGGGTTGCGCGCCGAGGTGGCCGAAGCATTCGGCAATGACGGGGATTCGATCTTGGCCGTCGTTTGCGCGACGGGTGAATTGATGATCGAGCGTCGGGGCCGGGCCAGGTTCGATTCAGGACTGGACAGGGTCGGCTGGCGCACCTCGGAGACCCGGCGCTGGGCCGAACGGGTCAACGTGCGCGTATTGACCGTCGATACGGCCACCTCTGGTTTCGAGCGGTTCGTCTCCGCCGGACGTCGGGACATCTCCGTCGGCTGGGCTCGGGCAGGCGAATTGACCTGCGGCCGGGCCGACTCCGGCCGGGTCGCGGTCACCTCGGCCAACCTTGGTGATTGCCGATTGGTGGGGCGCTCGCTCGTCCGGGTGGAATGGCGGGCTGTTGATTCGGCCGACTCGACCGGTTTGGTTCGCCGCGGGGCAACGGGCGACAGCTGGCGGCTTTTAGTGATGGGCGCGTTCCGTTGCGCTGCACGTTCGGCCGAAGATTCAGCCGAACGGCGACCCGTTTCAACACGTGAAGGTGCCGACTCTGACTGGCTGGACGGTGCCGGGACCTGCTGAACAACCTCCCGGGGCGCGGCCGACGTATTGACCGAGGAGCGAGGCTTCCGGTCTTGTTCCTGTCGACGCAATTCGGACAATTGCTGGTCGAGGCGGGGTACCGTAGGACGGTTTTGCTCTCGCCGAACCACCTGGGGTTGCGGGTTGCGCTCCGTCTTTTCGACCGGTGTTGGCTGCGGTTGTTCGACCGTAGTTTCTGCCTGCTGACGCTTCAGTTCCACCTCTTTTTCCGGAGTCGGCTTCTGCTGTGATTTCTGCCAGACAAACGGGGTTGTCCGGTTTCGAATGGTGATCGTCTTCTGGGGACGCTGGGCAACGCGGGGTTGTTCCGCCTGAAAGGGATTGTTGAAAACCTCGGTTGCCGAGGCCACCATCAGGACGACCATATGGACAGCCAGGCTAATCACCAGTGCCAGTTGCAACGATCGTCGCAAGCGTCGGTTATCCAGGCGATACAGCACAAACACGGCCACCACGACGGCGGCCGGCAGGACCAGCAGGCTGCCCCACATCCAGACCCCTCGCAGGAGCGTCACGATGGCACCGGTCAGCATCCCTGAAAGCACGACGATCGCCACCAGGACCGGCCAGAACTGCTGGTCAAATGTACTCCGCCGCTGCGGATCAATCCGGGTTACGAATCGACGTGTTTCTTTCATGGCATTACGTTCAGTCGTCGGTGGTGGCCGTATACTCCTGGATCCCTACTTTTTTACAGAGGTTGAAAGCCGTCAGGACAAACTTCCAATCGGCGGCCTTGTCGGCCCGGATAACCACGGTTTGTGATAGTGGGTTGTTGGTCTGGGCGCGGCGGAGAATCTGTTCGACCTGCTCCAGCTGGCGAAACTTCCCTTCAATGTAGTACTGGCCGCGGGCGTCAATATTGACCACGATTTCATTCGGTTGCACGGCGGCCGGCAAAGCTTCGGTCGCTTCGGGCAGGTCCAGTTCCAGCTGCCGTTCTTCTTCGGAAAAGCGGGTGGCGACCAGGAAGAAAATCAACAACAGGAATACCACATCGATCAGGGGTGTAATGCTCAATGCGCCAACGGCGCTCGGTCGTTTCAGTTTGACAGCCATTTGAGTACTCCTGATTACGGGGTGACGGGGCCGCGACGCTCAGGCCGCGGCACGGCCGGTTTCACCTGGCTCGGGGCGGCCTGGCTCTCCACCTGGGCAGAACCGGCCGGCTCGGAACTGAATCGCAGTTTTCCCTCGTAACGCTCAACCTGCGGCAAGAGGTTGAAAATCATCTCTTCAATCTCGTTCATCAATAACAGCACGCGGTTTTCAAAAAAGTGGGAGAGGATGGCAGCCGGGATGGCGATCATCAACCCGCAGAGTGTCGTCACCAGGGCGGTGTAAATACCCTGGGCCAAAACCTCGGCCCGGTTCTCTCCAGCCACCATCTGGGTCGTGTCGTAAAAGGCCTGGGTGATGCCCCAGACAGTTCCCAGCAGGCCGATCAAGGGAGCAATGGCGGCCGCCAGGCTGAGCCACGATCCGGGTTGGCTGAGCCGGGTCGCTTCGCGCTGGCTCGATTCGACCACGGCGTTTTCAATTTCCACCTGGGGGCGACCAACCTTGATCAGCATGGAACGCAGGACCTGGCTGGCCGACGAGGGGTACTGCTGGCAGACCTGGTACGCTTTGCGGGGGTCGAGCCCGCCCGGCTCCATACTCATTTCGGCCAGACGGTCGATCAGCGGTTGGGGGAAAACCCGCTCCCGCCGCAGGGCCAGCAACCGCTCCAGGCCGATCATCACCACGACCACCGAGAGGATGGCCAGGGGGATCATGAACCAGCCCCCCTTGGTCAGCAACACCAGGAAATTGATCCCCCGCGGGACGACCCTCTCCCCGGCCTCAGCCTCGTCGCCCGCCTCGTCGCCCGCCTCGGCGAGCCCGTCCTCGGTCGCGGCCGCCGGCTGGGGCCCCGCATCCAGGGGGGCATCCTGGGCGGCATCCTGGGCGTGGGCCGCCTGGGCCAAAATGGAACCGACAAAGATCCACAAAGCCAGCCATACCACTGGCCAGCGATGGCCAATACGCACACCAAGGTGATTGATCATGTATCACTCCCAAACATCCGATTCCACGGCCACTCCAGGTCGCCTTGTCTATTGCGAACCGAGTAACTTTTCCAATTCTTTCGAGGCTTGCGCGGCCAAACGATCATCAGGATAATTTTCAATCAGAAACTCGAAGTGTTTGATCGCTTCCGTCTTGAATTTCTGCTGGGCTTCGGCCGTACCGGCGGTCCCGATTTGGACGACCCGGCAGCGGGCCGCCTCGTAGGCAGCATACGCCTGCCAGGCCTGTACCTCGGGGGCCGCTGAGGTACCCCCGTAACCGTAAAACGTCAGCTTGAACTGCGTGATGGCTTCCTCAAATTTCTTGTCCGTAAATAACTGGTCGCCCAGCATGCAACGGGCATGGGCACCCGTCTCGCCCAGGTTCCGCGCCGCCTGCTCCCAGCATTCCACCGCCTCGCTCGGCTGCTTGAGCCCGGCATGGGCGATCCCGATCTGCAGGTACGCATCCTGTTTCAGACGTTCCTCTGCCTGGCCCTCGATAATCGGTTTCATGAACTCGATCGCTTCGCTGTACTTCTTCGCCTGATTGGCACTCTGACCACCGTGCAACATCGTCAGGTGCCGAACTTCCGGCGAGACGGAGGCAGACGCATCGACCACAGGTTTGGCCACCCGGTAGGCCTGAAAAGCGGAATCGTGGTCGCGCAGCTTGTAGAGTGATTCCGACACCATAAACAGGCCGTCCGCGTACAACGGTCCTTCCTTGAACTGCTCGACCTGTTTGGCAAACCAGTCCTGGGAGGTCTGGAAATTGCCCTGCTTGTAGTGGGACCAGGCCAGTTTGTAGGTCGCTTTTTCCTGGAGAGCAGGATCCTGACCGGTCTTCAGGCTGTTGACATAATGCTGGATTGCCCGGGCAAAGTCCTGCTGTTCATAGGCGCTCTGGGCCACGTGAAAATTTGCCTCGGCCGCCTGCTGGCTGTCGGGAAAGCGGGTTGCCAGGTTCAAAAATTCGGCCGCCGCCGCGTCGGACTGGTTGTCCGACTTGAGGGCCCAGGCCAGCTCGTAATAAAACTGGTCGGTCCGCTCCCCGTCGGGCACCCGTTCCACCAGTTCACGAAATGTCTGGGCGACCTGTTTCCAGTCCTGTTGCTCAATTTGCGCCAAACCGAGTTCGTACAGCAGATCGACCTTGGGCAGATTGCCCTCCGTCTCCAAGGCTCGCTTGACATCGGCAACCGACTCGGCCGCCCGGCCATTTCGACGCAGGCTGGTCGCCCGCCCCATCAGCGCCTGTTGGGTCAACGAGTGTTGGGGGTACTGATCGATCAACTCGGAAAACGTCCCGATCGCGCCGGCCAGGTCTTCCTGTTGGACCTGGGACCAGCCCTGGCCATAGAGGGCAAAGGGAACAAATTTCGATTCGGCATGCTGGGCCGTGACGGCCCGGTATTCGGACTGGGCCTCGGCGAAGGCTCCCTGGGCGTAGGCGTACTCGGCCAGTCGATACTGGGCCTCCGCCCGCAAGGGGGAAGCGGGGTACGTCTCCAACAGCTGTTTTGCGGTCGACTTGGCCAGTTCCACCTGCTCGTCCGCCTGACAGGCGCGGGAGAGAGTCAGCAGCGTTTCGTCAGCCCGCCGCCAGTCGGTGTTGGCCGTGCGGCTCGAGCCGAGGGCCTGGATGGCCGCCTGGGGCTGGCCCAGTCGGAAATAACTGGAGCCGATCCAGTGCCACGCTTCGGCCTGCACCGGTCCGGCCTGGAGTTGCTCGATCGACCCTTCCAGCCAATCGATCACCTGCTGATCCTTCCCCTGCAGGTAGCCGGCCAACCCGGCCCGCACCACCCACAGGTTTCGCTTGGCGTGGTCAGGGTAAGCGGTCGCCAACTGGCGGAACGTCACTTCGGCCCGGGCCGGATCCTGGGTCAGCAACAACGTATCACCGCGGACTTCCAGTGTGTCTGGCAGGAAACTGTCCTGAGGGAATTTCGATTCGAACTGCTCGGTCAACTCGATCGCCCGAGCCAAGTCGCCCACTTCCATCGCCGCATACGCCGCATTGTAGAGGGCTGTGGGCACCAGCGGGTGCTGACCGAACTCGTTGACCACTCGCAGGTACAGATCGACCGATGCTTTGCGACGGGCACTGCTGCCATACGCCGCATCGGCCGCATCCAAAATCAATGGGACCTGGAGCTGCGGGTCCCCCGTCTTCGCGATCCACGGGTGGGCCACGGCAAACGCTTTTTCATACTGGTTGTTTTGCAAGTGGGTCTTGGCCAGCCAGTGCGCCGCCTCAGCCGCGTAAGGTCCCTCCAGGCCGATCGCCTGCTCCAGACTGGTCTCAGCCAAGGCTCCCTGGCCCGACCGCAGGTAGTCCCGCCCGGCGTAGGTCAGGGCGCGAACCGGCTGGCCAATGCCCGGCAACTTCGCTACCTGCGAAAAAAGCTCGGCCGAGCGGGCATAGTCCCGCTGGCGACTGACGACCATCGCCTGCTGGAACAGCGCCTCGGTCGACAGCCGGTCGACCTGTGCGTCGATCACGACCTGGTAAACGGGCTCAGCCTGCTGGTAAGCCTGCTGCGCCAACTCGGTCTGCCCGTTCGCCTCGGCTTTCATCGCCGATTGGTTCAACGTTTCCGCCAGGCGAAACTGGACTTCGGTGGCCGACGGATGTTGCGGATCCTCGGACAGGAACTGTCGATAAAGGGCGAGCGCCTGGTCCAGCTGCCCCGTCCGTTCGTGCAGGTTACCGAGGGAGAATAGGCCGTCCTGCTTGAATTGAACCTTGGGCAGAGCGAGCATTTGCTGGTAAGTCGCCTTGGCCTGGTCGAGTTGTTGCAAGGTATCCTGCGCATCCGCCTTGAAGAAGTACGCCTGGTCAATATCGGCAAACTCCGGGTGCTCGCCGATCAGGTCGTCCAGACTCTTAACGGCTGCGACCAGTTGCTGCTGCGACTTTTCGCCCGACTCGCCCGCAAGCTGCTTGCCCCATCGCAACTGGGCAAATCCGAGCAACAATCGGGATTGCGGCAGCAAGACGGCGCGGGCCTCTCCCAATGTTTCGCCTGCCTTGGCCAGGTAGGCAGACGCTTTTTCAAACTGGCCCAGTTCCACCGCGCAAACCCCGGCGTTGTAATACGCCTTGCCGACCTCCGGGCTGTCGGCGTGATCCTGAAAGACCTGCTCGTATTGGGAAAGGGCGATCTGAAAATCACCCGCCTTCTGCGCGTTGGCCGCCGTCTGCAATAGCGGGTAGACAGCCGTGTCGTCCTGGGAAATGGCGGTGGCAACCGGGAGCAGAGCCCAGGTCAACAGGCAAAACGCCAAGACAGATGGAACACCCTGTGCTCCCATTTTCAAACCAAGCATTACGGATTCCTGAAAGGTGAATCGACACAACCAGGGAAAAGGTCGCTGCTCAAACTGCGATCCGTTCGCCGTCGATGTGCCAATCCGTAAGCCGTTTGTGACGCGATACCCCAAGTCGCAAGCACTCAATGACAAGCCCGAGACGAAAACGATCGTATTGCGTTCCGCCCGAGATTGGCCTGCTTGGACTACCGCCATTCAACCCTGTCCCGTTTCAATAAACATAGTTTATCGCGCTGCCGCTGGGGTGGAAAAGAGATTTTGCCCCTTTGGCGACCACATTATCTTGAAAGGGGGTCGAAGCTGGGTCAGCTGTATGGAAAAGCGACAGTTTTCCAGTTAAGGGGGTCGCCGGGAGGGCAGATGAGGTAAACGGGAGGACCCGCAGGGGGAAGAGCCCGCTTGTAGCACAGACCGGCAGCGGGAGGCATGATATTACCGGACAATTGGTTTCTGGGGTTCCCTCCGGAGGCCAAGGCGATCGACAGGGGTCGCTGCTGGCTCGCCAGCCAAGCGAAAACTGTCCCCAGGGGAGGCAGTCCGCCCAAGGTCCGGGGTCCCCTTTTCGGGCTCAAAAAACCCAGGTTTCCATAAACGGCTTCGCTCAAACAACGCGTTTTGCCGATAGAAACGGGGTAAACGTCAAATAAACGTGTACAATGCGGGGGAACGGGGTAAAATTCGGACTCGCCTTTTGCCCCGACTTCTTATAATTTAACTTGGTAATCTAACCTGTTGCGGTCACCCGATGGGCTGTGGTTGCAGTCCCCTTTTCTCGATCGCTGACAAGCGTGGCGTCCGCCACAACCGACCTGCCTGATAGGAGTACCTCGATGACTCGATCGCCCTTCGCCCGATCGCCCCTGGCCCGCCCCTCCGGTTTGACCCTCGTCGAAGTCCTGATTGCGATGACGATGACCCTGGTCGTGATGTTCGCCATGATGGAAGCATTCAAGTATGCCAGCGGAGCGATGCAGAAAAGCCGCGCCGTGATCGAGATGTCCAACCAGCTGCGGGCCGCACAGGAACTGCTCCGATCCGACCTGGAACAGATCACGCTCGACCCGAAGCCGTGGACGCAAACCGCGCTGCCCAAAGGTTACTTTGAATACATCGAAGGCCCCCGCCGCGATGCGACCGGATCGACAGTGACCACCAACAAAGCACAATACTCTTACCTCGGCGATGTGGATGACATCATCAGTTTTACGGTCAACCGGCCAGAACAACCTTTTCGAGGCAGGTGGCTTTATTTAGATGGCAGTTCTGTGAAAGGCAAAATCGTCGAATCCCCGATGGCGGAGATCATCTGGTGGACCGACTGGGATGACCGCAATGGGAATGGCTTGGTTGATTTTGATGAATCGGTCACCGTTTACCGGCGTGTATTGCTGATTCGGCCCGACCTGGCACTGCCGCCCCTAGACAATGCTAAGTTCGACCCAAACAACTCCTGGAATCCATCTGTGCTGGAACGGGCAAACACTCCAGAAGATCGCAAAAACATCTTCCGCAGCTACTGCGATATATCATCCCGCTTCGATGGGACAAATATGGTTGCCAATTCCCTGGAAGACCTCGGGCACCGCGGTAACCGCTACTGCAATATCGTTTTCGACAACTCTGATGCTGCTAATGGCTTTCCCCATCAATCTTACGATTACGACGACAACGGTGTTGGCCGTACTGAAACAAAACGCTTCAATTTAATCAACTCCAAGATGGCGGCCAACGAAGTACGTTCGGGTGACGACATCGTACTGACCAATATCGCCGGCTTTGACGTGCGAGTTTACTCGCCGAACGCCACCGTGAATGAGGTCAACAACTTGGTCATTGAGCCGGGTGACGTATTGATTGCCAACCAGACACCGTTTCCCTCGTCTAGCCCGCATTATGGCGCGTTCGTCGATTTGGCTCACTTAGAGAGTAGCGCCAGCTGGTTTGGCAGCCCGCCCCATCCCGATTCGGGGCTTTCATACCCGTTTTACTTGAACCTTTCTTTGACCGAACATGCCTATGACACTTGGACGCCCGTCTATGAAGTTGATGGATTCGATCAGGATGATGACAGCCTGATCGATGAGGGAACCAATGGCGTGAACGATGGAGGTAAAATTGCCGTGGATGACACGGCCGAGCGGGAGACGATGCCCCCTTACCCGCACCCGATCCGAGGCCTGAAAGTCTCGCTTCGCCTGGTGGAAAAGAACACGAAGCAGGTGCGCCAAGCCTCGGTCGTTCACAGTTTTGTCCCGGAATAATCAGTTTCCCACGGTACACAATGACCGGCGGCCAACAGGCCGGCCGGTCTTTTTTTTCAGGTTCCCGCGAACATCGATGTCCGATCCGACCTTTCACTCGATCCGATTGCACGGCCCCTGGCAGATACAGATCCTGCAGCAGGAAGCTGGGGCTCCTCAGCCTGAACCGCTCTCCTGTCGCCTGCCGGGCGACTGGACCGCGCCGCTGGGCCCCGAATTTAAGGGAACCGTCCAGCTCCAGCGCCACTTCAACCGACCGACCGGCCTGCAAGCAGGCCAGCCGGTCTACCTGGTGGTCGAGCTGGCCCCTCTGCCAGGCCAGGTCCGTCTGAATGACCACGTTCTGAACCGCGCCGAACCGGCCGAGCGACTGCGGTCCGACATTTCCGGTTGGCTGGTCGAACGGAACCATCTGACGATCGACGTCGAATTACCTGGCCATCCGCCGGCAGCCGAGGCGGCTGTCCTGGCGGCTGCCGAAATACGACTGGAAATCGCCGAATAACGACGGATTGATCCACCAACTGGTAAACTCTGACGATCTGTCAATCTTTAGCGGCGTCTGCTCCGTGGCTTTTCCCGGGGTAACGATTAGGCAAACTGCAAAAGGCATTTCTGTCTGGCAGGACGGTCCAGCGGCCCGCGGGTCGATCAAGTCGGAAAGTTTTCCTAGACGATCATTCTGTTACAGGCGTCTCGTTCGGTACGTTCCCAACCAGCCGAATATCTGCAAATCTTTCGCCTACCGTCACAACCTCGATTTTCCATTGACTTCCATGCTGCGAAATGATCCCCTGCCAACGCGCTGCCACTTGGGCCCCCCCGGCCTGCTCGTGCTGTGCTTGATCTGCTTGGCAGTCGCAGCCAGTGGCAGCGGGCTGCTGGTCGCCCAGGACCTGGCACCCGCCGACGAGCTGCCGGTCGGATCTGACAGCCTGGAACTCCCGGTCGAACCGTTGGAAACGATCGTGCAGCCGCTCAGGCGAATGGACAGCCGTGATGGCTGCCCGGCTGCCACCTGCTTCGGTGACTGGATCACGCCACACCAACTCGGTTACGGTTGCCAGTCGTTTCGGTTCCGGCCCTGCCGCAACAACCGGCTCGACGTCTGGGCCACCGCCCGGGCTTATTACAGCGCCGACATGCGGTGGGAATTCACTGGCCAGGAAGAGACGTTTGCCGCCGAGGCCCAATCATTGATGCACTGGAGCAACCGGCGGGGCAACTGGACCCATTCGGTCACAGGTGAGATCTACTTGAACCAGCCGTTTGACGACAACCTCCTGACAGAGGTTCACCCCAAGCTACGCGAGTCATTCGCTCACAACTTCCGGAACCTCAAGACATTCGAGCTGTCCCAGTTGTTCCTGACTGTGGGTCGCAACAACTGGGCGGTCGATCTGGGTCGTTTCGTCACGCCTTTTGGGCGTTATTACGTCCCACAAACGAATAATTTCCGGACGACCAACTACCGTTTCTATGCCCCGTTCATTCGGAGTGAGTGCATCCTGTACCGGGAAACGGGACTGCAGATCCGCTACCAGCCGGGCTGCCTGCGCCTGGCCACCGCCTACACCAACGGCAGCAATGGACTGGACACCAATTCCAGCAAGGCGATCTGTGCCCGGGTCGGTATCGAAACGAAACCCTGCAATGCGGGGGTCAGCGTGAAATGGCAGGATGGCATCGGCAGTGAAACGCAGAAAGAATACAACAACTACGCCGGTTTTGATCTGATGCTGCGGCGGGGACGCTGGCGGATCTCGACCGAGTGGATCTACAACCAATTCGGCCTGCGACGCCCCAACCTGACCCTGGCCGACATCACCTGGGGCCGCAGCCTCTACAACCGGCAGATGAACAACGGGGACAGCAACCCTTCGGTCGGTTGGGGCGGATACCTGAACCTGATTTACGAATCGCCGCGCTTGACGGCCGTACTGGAATACGGTGAATTCCACCCGCAACCACTGACGGCCGCCGACCCGGGAAACGATCCAAACTGGATCCGCAACCGACATATTCACGATACGGTTACCCGGCGGGGACTGGGACAGCTGACCTGGCGGGTCAACCAGCACCTGGAGCTGATCAATACGGGCTTTATCGAAAACCGGGTTCACAACGCTCAGGACGGGCGGTACCGCCACGGCTTCAGCGTGCTGACCGGCATGCAGTTTCACTTCTAGAGTCGGACCATTTGAGTCGTTAAAAAAGTCGGCAATCTGCCTGCCGGCGCGCCGCGCATCGGCAATCTGTAACGATTTTACCCGATGCAGCTGTTCTGCCCTTCCTGACGGCACGCGACGACAAGGCTCGTGGCGGGCCGGTTTTTTTCGAGTCGAACTACCTTCCCAATGCGGTCTGCACCAGCAAGGTGCTGTCAATGTGTAACGGATAATTCGGTCAATTCAGATCGGAGCGTCGAGCTGGCTGGAGCGACAGTCATTCCCGATAAATGGTTTAGCGAGCAACCTTACCCGGTAACCCCAGGTGAACCAAACAGCTCCTGGGAGTTCAGGCAGGGAAGCATAGCCAAAACTGGACCGCTGGCTGTTCATTCTTTGGCTGGTTAAGGTTGGTCCGAGCCATGAAGGCTGCGGACAGCAAAAGAATCAACCAGGTTGATTCGGCAACTGCCGTGGTGAAGAAGAGAATTATCCGAACGCTTCGGTTCCCACAGGACACACATCCTGGAAAACCGAACCGGGTAAATAAATGCCGCAGATCCTGGTTGGGGACACCCCAACCAGGACTGCCATTTTTTCCAACCGGTTGATTCGGCCACTGATAACAACAACTGAAGAAAGGGCTTTGCCAGCGAACGAAACGTCGGCCACATGGAACAAGGTGACAACACCACCTCAACTGTAAAGGGTACGCCCTATGGGCAATGAAAACCCCGCTCGTCGACCCGCTGCAAAGCCAATTCAGTTGAACCGAGCCCGTTTAGCGCTCTCCACTCTTTGAGCCATCCTCTCGATCGGCTGGACCCCTCGCGGTCTCCCCTCTCGATCGATGCCACGGCACGTGTCAGGAAAATCGCCGAACAGCGACCGCACTCGCCTGGCCCTGCATCGAAATACTGAGATTGATGAACAGGTCCCCCGGATCGACACCGTCGACGTTGACCACGTTGATCGGGCAATCGGGATCGGGCGTATCGTAATTGAGCGCCTTGAACAGGCGTCCGTGCCGCATGCAAAGCAGGCTGGCGTTGAGCTCAACCAGACCGCCGCCGGCACCCATGTTACCCATGTGTCCCTTGAGAGACAGAACCGGCACCTGGTCGCCCAGGACATCCCGGATGGCCTGCGCTTCTTCACGGTCACATCGCACACTGCTCAAACCGTGGGCATTGACATGCCCCACTTCCGCCGGCGAAATGTTGGCCGAGCGCAACACACCGGTCAATACGTTCCGAAACGCCTGGTGGTAATCGGCTACGCCCTGGGGATTGGCCACCGACGTGGAGGCATGTCCGACCACCTCGCCCAGAATCTCCGCTCCCCGGCTTTCAGCCACATCCAATGATTCGACCACCAAGCTGCCGGCCCCTTCTCCCAGGACCATGCCACTACGGTCCAGGTCGAACGGGCGACTGGTGCAGCGAGGCTCTCCCCCGTAGCGAGGATCGTCGGCATCGACCATCTGTTCCTGGAGTACCACATGCAGTGTTCGCAACAGATGAATCCGCGAACCGGTTGCGCCAACCAACATGTAGTCGGCAATATCGCGCTGGATGATGGTAGCCGCTTCACCGACCGCAAGATTGGCAGACGCTTCTCGGACCGTGATCGAATTGCTGGGGCCTCGCAGGTCGTTGTAGATCGCGACGTGACTGGCTGGCATATTGGGCAGGTACTTCAGCAGCCACAGTGGATCGATCTGACCAATGCCGTGTTCTCCCCATCGCTCGGGATCAAACTGGTGATCATCATCCAGACAATGGCGAATACTTCGGTTGAACTCTGCAGGCTCCGTAATGATATAGTCAGAGCCAAACATGGTGCCAAAACGGTGAGGGTCGTAGACTTCCGGTGACAACCGGCTGTCTGTCAGGCAGAGCTGTGCCGCTGCGACCCCCATCTGGATCTCGCGGCACATCAACTTCAGACCTTTCTTCACGCTGCGTTTCGTGGTTTTCTCCAACTCGCCGAAATCGTCAATCGAACCGGTGAAGTCCGACACCTCCGCCGCGACCCCCGTATTCAAATGATCGGGAGGCACGCGAGTCAAGGGCCCGATACCGCTGGTACCCTGCTCAGCCGACTGCCACAAAGACTCGGCAGAGCATCCTATCGGGCTGATGATGCCCATGCCTGTGATTACAACGCGACGATCGGCTTTAGTCATGGAACCAAAAAGATTAAACAGTCAAACAGGTTGGATACAGGTTAAAAACAGGTCGGGTTGGAACAGCCGTCGAGTCGCGACGGCCTTGACCATTCTACGAACCCGGTGAAAATCGTCGAGCCGACTTTCACCCGGCTGGCCCTCCTGCGGAATGCCGGTTCGGCGCGCACCAGGGCTGGTTCTGGTTGATCATTCATTGCCGGCGCTGGACCGGTGAAAGGCCGACCGGTTGGGGCTGGGTCTTCAATTGGGCCACTTCCGGCCCCCGGTACTCAATGAACAGCAGGGCATCGGCCCGTCCTCGATCGACCTCAAACAGGTCTGGAATCAACAGGTTGTTTGCTTTCGGCTTGGGGTTCGCCACCACGCCACAACTCAACACCAACACCTGGTCGTTGGGCCACCGGAACCTTTCCTGGATTTCCCAACTGACCATCTGGGGAATCTGCAGGTTGACCTGGGCTCCATTGGTGTTCTCTGCACCGGGGATGGCAATTTTGACCGATCTCAGTTTTTCTACCTGATCGACCGTGCATTCAATCGTCGCCTCGATCGTCTTGCCATCAAGTGATGTCAAGGTGGCCAGCTTCAGCGCGTAGCCTTCATCAATTGTCTTCAGCTGAGGTTGATAGCCGGGCACCTGGTTGGGCGTCCAGCGGATGTTTTGGACAAATTGCAATGGCTTGTATTTTTCTACCTTGATCGTTTGTCCATCGTGCTGGACAAGGCGAGCATTCCCGTGTTCCTGGAAATCGGCTCGACGCCGCAAGTTGGACAACAGGTAAGCCGCGTTTTCCTTGGAAACCATCCAAGCCTCAACACCAGGTGAACGGACGTCAATCGGCTGCATGACGGGGTACGCTTCGGAGCGCCAGTTGGGGTTGGCAATCGTGAGGAGATTGACCGAGATACTTTGCAGTTGCCCACGCGTGTTCACCATCCGGTCGACAATGCGGTTGACGACGGCCTGGATTTCTGGCGTGTGGTAGACAAACAGCTTGTGACGGTTGGCACTCAGAATCCCCAGGGGTTGGTGAAACCACATGTCGGTTCCCGTTTCCAGCAGAATCCAGTCAATGATCGCTTGCTGCGGGTCCTCGACCGACGTGATACGGGACGTGTAGGGCGTAATGTCATATTCTCGCCAAACCTGCCCCGCCGTGCTCGGCAGCCGGGAGAATGATTTGGAGACCTTGGTAATCGGCTGGTCCGCCCGGGAAATGTCCCGCCCTTGGTTTGGCGGCAGCGCTGCCGCCGTGGTTGTTGACCGGTTGAGTGCTGAGGGGGCAGCAGAACCGGGCGCTGCAAAACCTTGGCCGGCGCTGGAACCGGCTTGGCCACCGGTGGACGGTCCAGGATTGAACTTGTTGTTGGCCGGTGGAGCGAATCCGGGAGATGAAAAGGAAGGCAGGCTGGACGAGGTCCCGACGCGATCGCTCGCCTGGCCCGCACCGCTGAACGTGTTGTCAGGGGACGTTGTGCCGAGGCCCTGCTTGGGTTGACTGAAAGACGCGCGGAAAGGGGTCGTTTTCGGAGGAGCACCTGAGGCGGTGGTCGTCCCCTGGCCGGTGGTGGGCATGCCTGACGGAGCAGGCGCCGCCGGGTTGGACGCCGTCGGAGCAGCCGTCGCCGGCGTGGGTACCTTGGCGTTGTCGGCAGTGCTCGCCGGCAACGTCGCCAGGTTGGGGCTGGTCGGTTGGTTGTTGTTGGTTGCCGGAACAGGAGAGGCGGGCTTGGGCGCTGCAGCTTCACCTGGCGTCGCGGCAGGCGATTCGGTCGGAGGAGGTGTCCAGCCTTGCTGCCCCGAGGCCAAGCTGACGGTCCAGGCAAACAGGCAACCGGTGATGATCGCGCAGAAGGTTCTCAGGAGGAACCGTGGTGGACATCCAATCGGGCTATGCTCTTTCCTGCCGCAGGATCCAAAAAGGCGATGGTCGAAGTGAGCCATTGGCGTTGTGGTCATTCGTTTCTCCAGTCCGTAATTCGTAAGCTGGACTTGCCAGGGGTAAAAAGGGTGGAGAAGTGTACATTCACCGTCAAATCACACGCAATACGAATAAATCCTACGGTTCGCTAGCGTTTCTCCAGCCCGCATGACTACAATTGGGCCATAATTTGATGATGCCGTGGGAACTGGGAATAATGAGAACTGGGCTGCCTCGCCGATAGCACTTAACGGTGATTCATATTCACTGGCACCGGGAGGGCCGGAGCTGGCTGGAAGCATCACACGAAGGGGCGTGATGAGCGAAAATTTAGGGAAACAAGCGGATCAGCCGGGCCGACCGGCACGGGCGGCTGCCGGTGACTTGGTGCCCCCCTCACTCCCGGTCCAAACCACGGCACCTCAGGCCCAACAAGCCCAATCACTGGAACCAACCGAACCTGCTGAAACGGAAAGCACCTGGTGGTCTCATACGGTTCGCGGCATGACGGGCTGGATGATCAGCATGGTGGTTCACCTCACGCTAATCCTGCTGCTGGCCGTTTTTACACTGGGGGTGGCAGGAAGTAAGCCGATCTCTTTGCAGATCGATTCCCCCAGCAACAGCGAAGACCTCGTTACCTTCGACGTCGTGATCGATGCCAACACGGGCGCTGATCTCCAAATGAATATGGAAACACCCGAACCGGTCGAGGTCACCCGGGAAGAAGAACTTGCGCCGCTACTGACCGATGCATTGGAACTTACGGGTCCCCAGTCACTTCAGGATGATTACGAACCGATCAGCTCGTCGGGAGTCGAGCGAATTTTGAGCCAGACGACCGAGGGAGCGACCGAAGGGGTCAAGTTCTTTGGTGTCAAAGGAAAAGGATCACGGTTTGTTTTTATCATCGATTGTTCGGGAAGCATGGATGAGTACCGGCGATGGCGGCGGGCTGTTCGAGAATTGAAAACATCCATCAATAACCTGATGGAGCCACAGAAGTTCCTGGTCCTGCTGTACAACTCGTATACCGTGGCGATGAACAACCAGGATGCCAGGCTGGTGATCGCCAACCGGGAAAACCAGACAATCGCCATCAATTGGATCGGCAAGCAGACACCCTTTGGCAATACCTACGTTGCCACCTCATTGAAGACCGCCTTTGAATTGCGACCCGACGCCATCTTCCTGCTCTCCGACGGTGAATTCGACGACCTGGCCCTGGTGAAAACGGTCTTACAGCACTACAACGGCTCGGGTGGGAACGCCAGCCAGGTCGCCTCACTGGGAAGTCCCCTGGACCGCATGATTCCTGTCCACACGATCTCCCTGGGTGGCAAGGCAGGGGCCTGGACGATGCGGCAAATTGCCGAGCAGAACCAGGGCACCCACACTGTGATTGACGACTGAGTCGGCCGTTCTTGAAGGTCGTTGGCCCAGTACACGACTCGATCTCCATTTTCTACGGCGAGGCAACATTGACTGCCGCGGGCCTGAGAATTAGCTTGGTGGGCTCGTCAATCGCGGGTTCCCGGCCTGGCCGAGCAACCACCTCCCGCACTGGCCTTGTCTCCCATTGAGCATGTCGGCCAGTCAAGACTAAACGAACGAGCAGACGGGTACGGCAGTACGTGAGGGGGCAGCGGGACCCATCACGCCCGACCCGGCCAATGACAGGGGGATAGAATGGGTTTGCTGGACGATGCCGTCTTGCTTGGCGGGCAGATGGCCTATTACAAGGTCAAGAACAGCCAACGGGCGAAAGCTCTCTCCAAGTGGGCCAATGCCCATCAGTTCTCATTCTGCAAAAAACCGGCCGAATACCACGGTGAAATCATGCAGATGCCTACGGCCAACCCGGACGCAGCCAGGGCAAGAGGAGGTCGCAGCCTGAGCGCCAAGGCGATGATGGCTCACCGCCTTTATGGGGACTCCCCGCTGCAGACCAAGCTGTGGGCTTTCTGTTCCAATCGCTTTCGGGGCGACTGGCAAACCAATGCCAACATCCTGGAGGGTCAATGGAATGACACCTTGATGACGGCCTTTGACACGCTTTGGTTTGATATCGACGACGACCGGGAAGGCGAGTACAGCTCGGTATTTGCACATTGCAGCTCGAAGCTTCCCAGGGTCATCATTGCCCCGACCGGTTTGGTCGCCAGCTTGAAGCGGTTGGACGAAAGTCAGTTGATGAACTGGGGTTACCACCGGGTGCAATTTGAACTTGACGCTTTCAACCAACAATGGCACGTCGCCACGGCCGACAAGAAGCTGGCCTACGATTTCATCTCGCAGAACATGATGGAATACTTAATGGAACACCACAATGAAAAATGGCATCTCGAGATCAGCGAGGGAGGAATTCTCATTTCGACCGTCTTTACGCTGAAACCCGACAAGGTGGAGTTGGCGATGGAATTCCTGTCCGGCTTTCTCAAACATGTTGACCAGGATCTTCTGGAAACCGAGTCCGAACTCTAGTGCGCCCGCCAGCGCCTGGCGGTTTCACCGACAGAAAACCTCGGTGGACACCTTCATTGCAAGCGGACACCAGGCAGCCAGAGCCGTCCAGCCGGAACGGGGCACGGCACGGGGCACGGCGCAGGGCAGGGGCGGCCCCCTTGGAACCACTCTCTCCCTTCCGCCCGATCGAGGCATGAAAGGTGAAAAATAGCGGGTTTTGTCGGCGCGGGCAGCCCTAAATTACCCCAATTCACAGCTGGCTGCCGTTGACCCGGCCCCACCAGAGGGTTATCTTGATTGGTTCGATTATTGCGGAAAAAATGCGCGCGTGCATCGGTCATGTCGAGTGTCAGCCTGGAAAATGTTTCGAAGCGGTTTCCCGGTGGCAACTTGGCTGTCGATGACATTAGCCTAACCGTCAAGGATCGAGAATTTCTGGTCCTGGTCGGCCCCAGTGGCTGTGGTAAAAGCACCACGTTGCGGCTGATCGCCGGATTGGAACGATGTACCAACGGCAAGATTCGAATCGGTGACCGCGTCGTCAACGACGTGGCTCCCAAGGATCGAAACCTGGCCATGGTATTTCAAAACTATGCGTTGTATCCGCACATGTCGGTTTACAACAATTTGTCGTTTGGATTGCGACTGCGTTATGGCGGAGGGATAGTTAATCGTGGAATAAGGCGCCTTTTTAAGCCTGGTCAGGCGGCGAAGCTCACTCAGCTGCGTCGCGGAATTGACCAGCAGGTACGACAGACGGCCGAGCGTTTGGGCATTGAACCTTTGCTCCATCGCAAGCCGCATCAGTTGTCCGGCGGTGAACGTCAGCGCGTGGCCTTAGGCCGGGCGATTGTGCGGGATCCGGCGGCGTTTTTGTTTGACGAGCCGCTGTCCAACCTGGATGCAAAATTGCGTCAGAAAATGCGGTCGGAACTTAAGCGGCTGCATCGCGAGATGCAGGCGACCATGATTTATGTGACACACGATCAAGTAGAGGCCATGACCCTCGGTGATCGGGTGGCTGTCATGAATGGTGGCAAAGTATTACAGATTGATTCACCCTTGGCGATTTACCATCGGCCGGCAAACCTGTTTGTCGCCCGTTTTATCGGCTCGGTGCCGATCAACCTGCAACCTGGCGTTGTGCAACCGCACGGATCAAACCTGCGGTTCCAAGGCGGTGGGTTGGAACTTGAAATGGAAACTTGTTTTGGCCCGAGGCCAGACGCGGACTTGACGTCTGTCGTGCTAGGTTTTCGAGCTGAAGATATTCGGTTAACCGACGTGTCGTCACCCCCGATCCGGGGAACGGTGGTCGGGGTTGACCGCCTGGGAGACATGTCTCACGTGCATGTTTCGCTGACGGACAATCAAACCGGGAAGAAAGATATTGACCCGCAGACAGACAATTTACCAACCGACAATTTGAACATACCGCCGACGACGGCAGGGATGCTGGTGGCCAGAAGTGCCGCTGGCGTCACTGTTGAAATCGGCCAGACCGTAGGCTTGGCCATCAACCCGGAAAGAATTCTCTGGTTTGATGCCGGCAACGGAAAAAATATTTCGAAAGACCAAACATGAATGCCAACGAAGTACTGCGCATCGTCGATTCACTTCATCGCGACAAAAACATCGAGAAAGAAGTTGTTTTCACGGCGATTGAGTCTGCGTTGGTTTCCGCTGCGCGCAAGCACTTTGGCGACGAAGCCGATATCGAATTCATTATTGATCGTGAAAGCGGGCAGATCGCCGGCCGCAATGGCCAGGAAGAACTGGACTACGAAGAGGTGATCGGCCGTATTGGAGCTCAGACGGCCAAGCAAGTGATCATCCAGAAAGTTCGCGAGGCAGAGCGAGATTCACAAATCATTGAGTTCAATGAGATCATCAATGATATCATCACCGGCACCGTCCATCGAAACGAGGGGCGCGTCACCACGGTCACGCTCGGTGGGATTGAGGCCATCCTGCCGCGAAGTGAACAGATCCCGGGCGAGTCTCATCAGCCAAATGAAAGAATTCGCGCCTTGGTAACCGAAGTCAAGCCGCAGGGCAGCCGGGTCAAGGTCGTGCTCAGTCGAACCCGCCCAAAAATGGTGCAAAGGCTGTTTGAAACGGAAATTCCGGAAATCGCCGACGGGGTCATCTCGATCAATGCCATTTCCAGGGAGCCCGGCTATCGAAGCAAGGTGGCGGTCAGCAGTATCGATTCCAAAGTGGATTGCGTCGGAGCCTGCGTCGGCGTGCGGGGCAATCGGATCAAGACCGTGATCGATGAATTGGCGGGTGAGCGGATTGATATTGTCCGCTATGACGAAGATCCCCAGGTGATGATCCCCAATTCACTACAGCCCGCTGAGGTGGACGAAGTGATTCTCTGCCAGATGCTGGGTCGAGCCATTGTCCTGGTGCGAGAAGACCAGTTGTCTCTGGCGATTGGAAAGCGCGGGCAGAACGTTCGGCTGGCCAGCAAGCTCTGTGGCTGGGACATCGAAATCATGACCCAGGAAGAACTGGAGCAACAAATTGAGCGAGCCGTGCAAGGTTTCTGCTCGCTGGACGGAGTGGCCGACGAACTGGCCAATCGACTGGTGGGTGAAGGCTATTTGTCCTACGATGATTTATCCGTCATCGAACCGGATGACTTAATGGAAATGGGTGAGCTGACGTCCGAGCAGGTCGACCATATTGTGAACCAGGCCGAAGCGCGTGCCGAAGAGGCCGAGCGGATCGCCGAAGAAGAAAATCGCCAACGTCGGGCTGCCCAAAAAGCGGCCGAAGCATTGGCGGCTGCCGAGGCTGTAGTCGCTGCCAAGGCGGAAGCCGAAGCGGCTGCCAAGGCGGAAGCGGAAGCTGCCGCAGCGGGAACCGCCACGGAAACGGGCGAGGAATCCAGCCCCTCAGAGTCTCCTGTTTCAGCCGACTCTGAGGATCCACCGGTTCCCAGTGAATCGGTAGGCCAGGAGGATTCGCCCTAGATCGAAAACGGTGTTTGGCTGCCGGCTCGAGCGCTTTGGGTTACCCGCTCGCTCCCTGTCCAAGTATCGAACAAGAACGAAACTGGAAAAACCTGGTAACTGTAACTCAAACTGGCCATTGTAGTTTTGGTCACGACAGACGGGAGGGTCACCTTACGTGCCCGGAATACGCATTTACGCGTTTGCAAAAAAATTGGGGCTTGATAACAAGCAGCTCCTGGATATCTGCGAGCAAGTAGGTATCAAAGGGAAGGGGTCTGCGCTGGCAAGTCTCGAAGAAGACGAAGTCGCCAAGGTCCAGCAATTTATCGAATCTGGCGATACGGGTTCCTCGAGCAACCAGTCCGCAGAACCCGATGCGCCAGCGGCCCCGCAGAGGAATGATCTGGCCGGCACGCGGCGCACATCGAGCATGGTCGATCTCGACTCCCAGGCCAAGCAGCAAGCCTCGAAGCTGTCCGACGAAACACCTTCGGCGGAAGACGAGTCCGACCACGAAACCGAGGCAGTTGCCGAGGGTGAAGCGGGTGAGGATTCTGAAGCAAAACAGGACGCCCCCTGGCATCGCCCCCAACCGGTCAAGAACAAGATTGCCGAACTCGGTAAATCGGGTTCGGGTAGCGCCAAGAAGCCGATGGGCCAGAAAAAACGGCCTGCCTTGAATGTCAAACTGGCCAAAATGCCCGATGTCAAGCAACCGGCTCCCACTGCGCGATCGGGCGATGAAAAAGTGCAAAGGCCGGAAATTGCTCTGCCCAAGGATGGGTTCAAAAAAGAGAAAGATGGCTCGGCCGGTCCACTCGACCGTTACACCGACAAGGGCAAGGATAAGAAGGGCAAGAAAAAAGGTCGTGGAGCCGCCCCCCAGGGGGGTGCCAGTCCGGCCGAAGAAATGCCACTGAGTGGCAAGAAAGGGCGCCGCGGAGCAAGGGCCAAGGAAACGGAACGCGAAAATGTCGATTCCGGTTTGGGGTCCACCCGTCAGCAACGAACACGCAGGCGGCGTCCTCCCAACATGGGCGATGACGACCGGGGCAATTACCGACGCCGTCAGCATCGACGGCGGTCAGGCCCTGTCGCCAACACAGCAGCCCCGCGGAAAGACAATCTTGTGCTTCAACTACCCTGTTCGGTCAGGGAGCTGTCGGAAGTTGCCGGCGTACCAGCCGTCCAGGTATTGTTGACTATCCGGCAATTGGGTGACGAAGCGAATCACACGATCAACTCGATACTGGACGACCAGTATGTTGAGCTCCTGCTGGAGAACTTCAATATTGAAAATGTTGAAGTGCGCCCGGCGCAATCTCTGGAAGAGGCAATGGTTGCCGAATTCGAGGAAGCCGAGGATCCCGAGTCGCTGGTGCCACGACCACCCATCGTCACGTTCCTGGGACATGTGGATCACGGGAAAACGTCTTTGCTGGATGCGATTATTGGCATCGATGTTGTTTCGGGCGAGTCGGGTGGAATTACCCAGCACATCCGGGCTTATGAAATTGACAAGAACGGCCAGAAGATCGCTTTTGTCGACACGCCAGGCCACGAAGCGTTCACCGAGATGCGAGCGCGGGGCGCGAATGTGACCGATATCGCGGTCCTGGTAGTTGCCGCCGATGACGGTGTCATGCCCCAGACCGAGGAGGCAATCAGCCACGCCAAAGCAGCCGGTGTACCCATCGTTGTCGCCCTGAACAAGATCGATTTACAGGGCGCCAATCCTGAAAAAGCATTCCAGGACCTGGCCCAGCACGACCTGCTCCCCAGTGAATGGGGTGGTGAAACCGAAGTAATCCGAACCAGCGCCACTCAGGGCGAAGGCATCGATAACTTGTTGGAGACGATCCTCGTCACGGCCGAGCTTCACGAACTGAAAGCCAACCCGGACCGTCCTGCGTCTGGTACATGTATCGAGTCTGAACAACAGTCGGACAAGGGTGTGGTTGCCAAGATCATGGTGCAAACAGGTACCTTGCGGGTCGGTGATGTGGTTGTCTGCGGATCTTCCTACGGCCGAGTCAAAGCGATGCATGACACGTTGCGGCCCAAGATAAAGCTCGATGAAGCCGGACCCTCCACCCCGGTTAATTTGACCGGTCTCGACCAGCCTCCGGCTGCCGGAGACAAGTTCTATGTTCTGGATGATATTGCCGATGCCCGTGAAATCGCCTCTCGACGAGAACACCGCGAGACGGAAAGCCGAGTCGGCAGCCGAACGGTCAAGACATCGATCCTGCAGTTCCAGGAATTAATGGAAAGTGGCAGCCTGCGTGACCCCAACGCGGAAGTCGTCAAGTTAAATCTGATTATTCGAGCAGACACCAAAGGTTCGATCGAAGCGATTCAAAAAGAACTGGGGAAAATCTCTCACCCCGAAGTTCAAATCGAAGTCAAGCAAGCCCTGGCTGGCGGCATTACGGTCGGTGATGTCCGGCTCGCAGAAGCTTCCCAGGCAGTCGTCATCGGCTTCAACGTCGTGCCCGATGAAGCCGCCCGGTCCCTGGCAGAAAATCTGCAGATCGAGATTCGCCGGTACGACATCATTTACAAGATCACGGATGATCTGAAGGCCATGCTGGAAGGCAAACTGAAACCCGAAGAGCAGGTTGTCGAACAGGGAATGGCCATGGTGTTGAAGACCTTCACGATCAGTCGCACCGGGACCATTGCCGGCTGTCGCGTCATGCGAGGCAGTATCCAGCGTGAATGTCGACTGCGCGTGATTCGCGAGAGCCGGGTCATTGGTGATTACCCAATCGATTCATTGAAACGCGAAAAAGACGATTCCAAAGAAGTGCAACGTGGCATGGAGTGCGGAATCAAGCTGGTCGGTTTTAACGACATCAAAGAAGGGGATACGCTCGAGGCTTACAAGATCGAAGAGGTTGCCAGAACGCTGTAGCCAGCGCCCCCAATCCGCTGGCCTGGTGCGAGCTACCGTTGCAGGAGATGAAGTTGAGTTCTCGTAGAGTATTAAAAGCAGCCCAGGCGATTCGCGAAGTGGTCTCCATGTCCATTTTGACAGACATGAAAGATCCCAGGATCAAGGACGTGACGGTTACCTTCGTTGAAGTTTCTGCCGATTTGAGAAACGCCAAGGTTCACGTATCGGTGATGGGTGACGAGAAAAAGAAAAAACTGTGTCTACAAGGCCTGCAACACGCTTCCGGATTCCTGCAGCAAAAAGTAGGGACTCGCATCGACACCCGCTACACACCACGGGTCCAATTTGTCCTGGACAAGGGAATTGAAAACGCCATGGCAGTGACACGCATTCTCAAGGAAGTTTTGCCACAAGATGAAAACAACGAGGAACTTGCTGAAGCAGCCCGTGAAGATGGCCATGACATGCAGGATGCAATGGAACACGATCCAGAGGAAGTCAACAAGGAACCGAATTAACGGGAGTCTGCCGCTGCATTAACGGTCGACTTATCCACCCTATCAACCGCAACGAGACTTGAACAGAAAACATGTCAGCTACAAACCGCGCCGCAATCATCAATAAACTTTTCAAGGTTGCCAAGAAGCACTATCCGCCAATTCTGCCTCCCTCGAATCGAACCGTTTTAGAACACATGATGTTCGCCTGCTGTTTGGAGAACACGCAATACGAGGCGGCCGACGAATCCTTCGCGCGCCTGCAGGAACAGTTTTTCGACTGGAATGAAGTTCGCGTTACGACCGCTGTGGAATTGGCAGAAGTCATGAAACAGCAACCGGACGCCTCCGAATCGGCTCAGCTGATCAAGAAAACGCTGCACGGGGTCTTCGAGACGTACTACAACTTTGACTTGGAATCTTTGAAAAAGGAAAACCTGCGCAAAACGGTTCAGCAGTTAGAGCGGTTTAAAGATGTTCACTCGTTTGTCGTCTCCTATGTCGCCCAAGTTGCCCTTGGCGGGCATTACATCCCGCTCGACAAGGCCGCCTTGGACTTGATGGTCGTCATCGGTGCCGCCACGGAAGCAGAAGCGGCCAAGGGAAAAATCCCGGGGCTCGAACGAACCATCCCCAAGAGTAAGGGAATCGAATTCACATCGGTCGTCCACCAATTGGCTGCGGCCTTTTATAAATCGAAGTTCAACAAGGAAATCCGGAACATCCTGCTTTCCATCGCCCCCGATGCTGCGGAACGCTTCCCCAAGCGGGGCGGCCGGAAAAAGAAGGTGGTTGCGCCGGACACCAAACCGGCCAAGAAAGCCGGGGCAAAAAAACCTGTGAAAAAATCTGCACCTGCCAAGAAAACCACCAAGAAAAAAGTGGCTGCCAAGAAAAAGGTAACGCCCAAGAAAAAACCGAGCAAGAAAAAAGCAGTCAAGAAGAAAACGGCAACCAAGAAAAAGAGCGTGGCCCGAAAGAAGCCAGTCAAAAAGAAAACGGTTGCCAAGAAAAAAGCAGCCAAGAAAAAAGCCGGCAAATCGATCGTCAAGAAGGCCACCCGTGGCCGGAAGAAATCGGCCACCAAACGACTGGCACGCAAGAAACCGCGTTAGTCCTGGCCTGACTGTGAATGTGGGGCTCCGTGTTGCCTGTTCGCTTCAGGGCGTCATAAAGAATCAACACTTCAACTCGATGGGCGTTCGTTTTCCCGTCGATTTATTTTTCCCTTTGGTTAGTGGAACGGCGGTATGGCTGGTCACAGTAAATGGGCAAACATCAAACACAAGAAGGCGGCTACCGATGCCAAGCGCGCCAAGGAGTGGAGCAAAATCAGCAAGGCGATCATGGTGGCTGCCAAGACTGGCGGGAGCGACCTTGACACCAACATCCGCTTGCGAACCCTGGTGGCCGATGCTCGCTCGGTCAGTATGCCAAAAGACAACATCGAGCGGGCGATCAAGAAGGGTGCCGGCGAACTGGATTCGATTGCGTTTGAAGAAATCGTCTATGAGGGATACGGTCCCCATGGCGTCGCGGTGATGTGCGACATCCTGACGGACAATCGAAACCGGACGGCTCCCGAAGTCAAAAAGTTGTTTGAAAAAGGAGGAGGGAAACTCGGCGCCTCGGGATGCGTCTCCTATCTGTTTGATCGAAAGGGCCTGTTCCTGATCTCCCACGAAGCAGTCGATGAAGAACAGCTGATGGAAATTTCCCTGGAAGCCGGCGCCGATGATTTCTCGGTCCAGGGTGAGAATTTCGAAGTGACCTGTGGCCCCGAAAGCTATTCGGATGTCAGCCAGTCGCTGGAAGATGCCGGGATTGAGTGCATTTCCAAACAGGTTACCCGGATTCCGCAAAACACGGTAGATCTCGATGTTGACATGGCCCGGCAAGTGCTCAAACTGATGGAAGCTCTGGACGACCACGATGACGTACAGAGTGTTTCAGCCAACTTCAATATTTCCGATGAAGCGATGGCCGCGCTGGCTGACGAATCGTAGAAAATCGCCTGGTCCCATTCCGAACATCAACTTTCCTGGGGGATTCAAATGATGCAGTCTTTTCATGTCAGATTCTTTCTATTCATCGGGCTGTGCCTGGCCACGACACCGGGGATGGCACAAACGGATGGCCAAGAAACAGAAGCGAATCAGAGCCCACAATCCCTCGAGTTGGCTAATTCTGACGGAAAACTGCACTACTGGTTATTTCTTCCGGCCGGGTATGAACCGGCTGACGCCAAAACAAAATGGCCATTGATGATTTTCCTTCATGGTCACGGGGAACGGGGCAACGACCTGGCGAAGGTCAAGCTGTGGGGGCCACCGAAGCGAGTTATCAGCCAGCCTGACTTCCCTTTTGTGGTCGTCTCTCCCCAATTGACCGACCAAGTTCACAGTTGGCAGATGGGACCTCTCGAGGAACTGGTAAAACACTCGATTGACTCGCTGAATGTCGACCCGAGCCGGGTCTACCTGACCGGCTTGAGCATGGGGGGGCGCGGATCATGGGCACTGGCCGCGAGGATGCCAAACCAGTTTGCCGCCGTGATACCGATTTGCGGAGGCGGCAAGCCTAAAACAGCCGGCACCTTGGTCGACGTTCCCATCTGGGCCTTCCACGGGGATGCCGATCGCGTGGTTCCCGTCACGGAAACCACAGCGATGGTGAAAGCCATCAAGGAGAAAGGTGGCAAGAAAGCCAAGATGACCATTTATCCCGGGGTCCGTCATAACAGCTGGTCACAAACCTACGCAAACCCGGAAATCTATAAGTGGTTATTGCAACAGAAACGTGAGAATTAAGTCACGGCGAAAAACCGGGTGGAGCGGATCATTCCGCTGCGCGAGTCGCCTGTTCATCGTTTCGATCCGCACCCGGGAGTGATTCTCGGGAAGGCGGTTGAGGGAAAGGCATCCCTCTGAAAGCAACCGTTCAGTGGCGGCCCGCTTATTTCCAATTTAGCAGGAGAAGGGCAACCGTAGCAAAAACTATTCCGATATAGGTCCGGCCTGTCAATCGTTCCCCCAAAAACCAGGTCGCAACGAGTGTCGTGAAAATCAAGCCGCCAGCGCTGACCACGGGAAAAACGATGTAACCTTCAAACTCTTTGAGTGCTTTCAAGATGAAATGAGTTTGCAGGATGTTGGCTGTCCCCAACAGGACCCCGATCAGACACTCTCGCCAGGCAACCCGCTTTTGTCGCAGGACAAGTACCAGGACCGAAGGGATCGCCGCCAGGCAAAAACCGGTGAACAGAAAGACGGGCCGCTCATCGGCATGGCAGACGTGGCGAAACGCCTCCTGGGCTAATCGACTGGCACCTGCCAGCACGAAAAAACCGACCAGAATCAGCGGCACAAACCACTTGCGAACCGCCGGCTTTTTGCTGTCAGTGGAGCTGCCAATCAGAGTAAGCGACATGAGAGCCAAGCCGACCCCCAGCATTTGCAGCCGGTTCGGATTTTCATGCCAGACAAAAATCCCGACCAGGATCGGGCAGAGAATGGAAAGTACACCAATCACCGTCGAACTGGCCACCCCCACCCACTTGATGGCATAAACCACAAAGAAGAACGCCACAAAGTAACAGGCACCCATCGCCCCCCCCGTTACCATGGCCTCGGCCGTCACCACAGCCGGGCGTGATTGCATGAACTCAGGCAGGATTGCCAGCGCCCCGGCAATGTAGTTGATCATGCCAATCGTGACGATGTCCTCCTGCTTCCGGACTTGGATCCACTTGATACACAACACGAACAGGGAGCCGAAAACGATATTGAGCAACAGGTAGATCATGGCCGCGCGCGTCTGCCCTCGGTCACATGTTCGAAGCCCCAATGCCACAGGGCCCCAACAGGAGAGGGTGGTTGCCGCTGGAAATCGGCTCGCATCCAAGGTGCATCAACCCACATCGCTGATCTCCAGCGCCTGGCCATAGCGCAACAGAACGAGTTGACGCAAGCGGGACAGGGCAGGGTCCGCCAGGTCCGGGTCTTCGGCAATCATACCCCGGGCCAATTCCTGGGTTTGCCGCAACACGTCCTCATCCCGAATCAAATTGGCAATCATCAACGGCGGGAAACCGGTCTGCTCGGTACTGAAAAGATTTCCTGGACCGCGAATCCGCAAGTCCGCTTCAGATAGATCAAACCCGTTGTCAATCTCTGAGAACTCGGTCAGGCGTTCAATCTCGGTTGGATCCTGACTCGTGGCAAAAACACAAACGAATCCCGGGTGCTGACCGCGGCCCACCCGCCCACGCAATTGGTGGAGTTGGGAAAGCCCAAACCGCTCGGCTGATTCAATCGTCATCACGGTTGCGTTGGGCACATCGATGCCGACTTCGATCACGCCGGTGGCAACCAGGACCTGCAATTTTCCTGTAGCGAATTGCTCCATCGTCGACTGTTTTTCCAAAGCGGTTTGCTGCCCGTGGATCAGACCGACCCGAAACGACTCCAGCGGACCATGAACCAGGGATTCATATAATTTCTCCGCGCTATTCACATCGGTATCATCGCTACCTCGCACCAGCGGGGCCACAACGAATCCCTGCCTTCCCTGCTGGAGTTTCTCGGTAAAAAACTGCCACCATTTTTCCCGGCTCTCTTCGGTTCCCAGGTATGTATTGGTATGACTCACCGCGGACTGATGACGCTCCAACACCGAAACGTCAAGGTCGCCAAACAAGGTCATCGAGATCGACCTGGGAATCGGCGTGGCCGTCATCACCAGGTAGTGCGGATCAAAACCAGACTGTTTCAGGCGGGCCCTTTGACGCACACCAAACTTGTGCTGCTCATCGATCACAACCAATCCGAGCTGCTTGAATTGGAGGGAGGATTGAACAATCGCCGTGGTCCCAATGACGATATCGATTTGGCCGTCGGCTACCTGCTCGTTGGTCATTCTTCGCTCGGCTGCTTTCTGGCTGCCGGTACACAGGGCCAAGCGGACACGGCTGTTTTTCAACAAACGGCTGAGTGTCTGAAAGTGTTGTTGCGCCAGAATTTCAGTTGGCGCCATCAAGGCGGCCTGATGTCCCGCGGCAACCGACAACATCATGGCACAGATGGCAACCATCGTTTTGCCGCTGCCAACCTCACCGTGCAATAATCGGTTCATCGGAAACGGACGATTCATGTCGGCAGAAATGTCAGCGAAGACCTGTTGCTGGGATTCGGAAAGCTCAAACGGCAAGCGGCTCAGGATCCGCGCCCGGATCTTGGGACTCAACTCCAGCGGAGGCGCCACCGATCGGGCCTGTACCCGGTGCCGCCGCATGGCGAGGGCCAATTGCAGGATCAACAGTTCCTGGAAGACCAGACGCTCTCGCGCCTGCTCATATTGTTCCAGGTCACAAGGTTGGTGGATCCAGTGGATAGCAGACTGGATATCACAGATCTGAAAAGCCTTTCGCAGGGTATCCGGAAAAGACTCGGTCACCAAATCGGCATAGTCGGTTACAGCTGATGCCACAATTTTTCGCATCTGGTGCTGGTTGATCCCGTCGGTCAGCGAGTACACCGGCCAATGGCCGACAGGAATCGGTTCGGCATCATCGATCCAGATCACTGTGGGATGGGTGATTTGCCAGTAGCCACTCCGCTCAGCCGCTTTACCACGAAACTGGACCTTCTGTCCCGCCTCAAATTTGTTGGCCATGTACCGTTGGTTGAACCAGACCCCGCGCAACAAAGCACCATCCGGCTGTTCAATCAGGACATTCAGAACATGTCGATTCCCATGATTGGACAAGGCCACATCATAGACCGTTCCGACAATGCTGACCGGCTCGTCCGATGGCAGGTCCACGACATTGCATTGCTCGGTAAAATCCTGGTAGCGACGGGGGAAAAAAAACAACAGGTCGGCTGCTGTCTTGATCCCGAGTTTGCCGAGCAACTCAGCGCGCTGGGGACCGACCCCTTTCACATATTGAACCGCCTGAGTCAGCTTGATTCGATCATCATCGTTCGTGGACATGATGCCATTATATCGGCCCATCCGTTTGCCAACTATCGCCACACTTCATTTCGCCAAGCTGGGCCGTTTCCCGTTTACTGGCTGCCAGCCCGGTTGCCCACACGCTCGATCAGTCGCTGTACGTAATCCCCGCCCCGCTGAATCTGGTCGGTTTTCCGCGGAAACTTCTCGATCTTGGCGAGCGGCAAAGCGACATCCTCAGGCAGTCGATCGAGTCCGTTGAGGGCCGTCACGGCAACGTAAAAACCGGCCTCGTCGATATTCGAGTGCTGGACCAGGAAATCAATCGCCTTTTGCCGACGATCACCCGTCCCGTAGAGCGCCAATGCCTCGGCAGCCGTTATGGCCACATTGATATTCGGATCGTGCCGGAGTTGCACCAGTAAGACCGGGTAGTTTCGGCAGGCGTCCGCTCCCCGCGCCAGGAAGGCCATTGCCAGCCAGTATCGCAACACCGGATTGTCTGCGTGCAGGCAGTCTCTCAGGGCCGAGGGGATGGGGCCCTCGGTTTGAGCGGCCAGGTTGGCCATCTCAAAAACCTGCTCGATCGGATAACGCTGGGGATCGGCGCAAAAGCCGGCAACCTGACCCGGCTGATGAGCAATCTGCTGCAACATCGATTCGGGGATGAAGCCCGGGTCACGTATTTCCATCGTCTTGCGGCGATGGGCCTCTCGGAAACGCTCAATCTCTGACTGGTAGCTCGGGTCGTCGATCAGGTTGACCGTCTCGTCCGGGTCTTTCTCTAAATCGTAAAATTCTTCCGCCGAACGGGCTTCCCAGAATTGACATTGAATCGCATTGAGTTGACCAGCGTCATACATCTCACGCCAAAGCCGTGTGGTGGGGGTCTGCATTTGATAATCAACATGTTGGCCAGCTGGCAAATGAGGCATGTAGTTCCGGACGTAAAGATAACGCTCATCCCGCAAGGACCGGGAAAGGTCGGGGCGCTCGTCCATCCGCTCACGGAAACCGTACAGGAACTTGGCCGGCGGCTGGGGGTAAACGCCGGCAAAGGCACCACCCTGCATGTATTCGGGGGGCTGGATACCCGCCAGGCTGAGTGTGGTCGGGGCCAGGTCGATAAAGCCAACCAACTGCTTGGAATGTTGGCCGGGCGCATATCCGGTCGGGGCCAGGTGGCGGTATCTCTCTGGGAAATAGACGATCATCGGCACTCGCATTCCGGAGTCGCCGGCGTACCGTTTGTGCCGCGGCATCCCCGATCCATGATCACCAAAAAACACAATGATGGTATTGTCGGCTTCACCGGACTGTTCCAGTTGGGCGAGCTGCCGGCCAACCCACTGGTCCATCGTGGCGATGTTATCGTAATACTGCGCCCAGTCCTCCCGCACTTCAGGACGGTCCGGCCAGTAAGAGGCCAGTTGCACCAACGCCGGATCCGTCACGGCCTGATGCGGACGTTTGCGAATTCTGCTCTCATGGGTGCCAGTGTGATTGATCACGGCAAAAAAAGGAGCCTTCTTTGCTTTGCCCTGACTCCCCGCTTGCACCGAGTTGCCAAAAGGCGATTGCTTGCCCGGTTTGTCCCAGACTTTGCCCGGTTTGGGGTGGTTATAATCTTCTTTTTTCTGGTTCGTACAGACGTAGCCCGCCTGTTGCAGCAGTTGGGGAAACATGGCCACTCCCTCGGGAAGTGGGCGATTACACCGCATATGGCCGGCACCGTTGGCGACCGCGTACATGCCGGTGACAATCGTGGTGCGGGCCGGTGCACAGACGGGGTAATTGGACCAGGCAAAGTCAAACACCATCCCCCGACCGGCCAGCCGATCGAGGTTGGGCGTCCGGGCAACAGGATCCCCGTAGCATCCTAACTGGGGACCAATATCTTCGGTCGACAGCCAGAGGATATTCGGACGATCCGGCGAGCTCTGCTGAGCCAGCAGGGGAGCAGACAGGCAAAGAATCGCCAACCAGGTGACTATTACCCGACGAACGAAGGCATTCAAACGACTTGTTTTGCAATGGATTGAATTCATCAAGTTGTCATCCTTAAAACCAGTTCGATACCGATCATCATCAGGCATTCGCTTGTTCAGCATTGCCTACTGCCAAAGGCCGGCGTTTCATTTTAAACAGAACACATAGACATCTTATCGGCAACAGGGCCGCTACCTGAGCTTCTCTTCAGCATAGCAGTCCGAACCACAAGTTGGCCCTTTTATTCTTACAGATCCTCAAGAGCATTCTCATACAGGAGCAAAACGAGAAGATGCACTCATTCGCCTTTTTGTGTTAAGATGCTGTAAGGTGATTATCACGACGCTGCCAGATAAGACATGCTTTCCTATATCAATTGCCCCGGTAGCTCAGCTGGATAGAGCAACTGACTTCTAATCAGTAGGTCGCAGGTTCGAATCCTGCCCGGGGTGCTTTCGATGGTGCTCATCGGGTTTCACTCCCTTTTCTTTACTGAATACTGAGCTCGGCCAAAAGCTCTTTCACGACACGGGCTGGCTCGACATGGGCCAGCAACCGACCTTCCGCACAAGAACGGAAATACCAGTAAATTCTGTCGGTACGCGGCGTTAGCCAACGGCGTTGGAGAATCACAAAAAGAGACCGAAAGCTGCTAGGCTGTCGGGAAGCTGCAAATTATATTAGGCAGCATCGACTGCTGAAAAACGGTTCCAGGCAACTTGTATGGAGTTGGCCTGCCGCTCAGGCGGGAGGTGCCGAACGATCTGTCTACCGAACAACTCGCGAAACCCATTGGCATGAATACCCCACAAAGATCCGTAAACGATGATTCCGGCGCACACCGACGCGACCAAAATCGGTATAGGGTCACCCCCCAGGAAGTCGAGCAATTTGCTCGTGAAGGGTACCTGAGCCTGAACCATTTCCTGACCGAGCCGGAAATGGCCACCCTCGATCCCTGGTTCGAACACTTCGTACAGGGCAAAGAACCCGGCATGGAAAAGGATTTCTGTGACATGAGCCAGCCGTACGGCACACCGGTCGAAGAATTTCGATTGGTCAATGCGATGCTACCCAGCAAGTATCGGCCCGAACTGGTCAACAACATCTTTTTCCAGTTGGCCCAAAGCGTGGCCGATCAACTGTACCGTGGTACAGCCGTCATGGATTATGAACAGTTCCTGGCCAAGAAACCACAAAAAGAGAATGCCGAATTCGCCATGCATCAGGATCTTGGCTACTGGCCCAAGACGGAAAACACATGGACGGCCACGTTTTCGCTCGCTTTGAGTGATTCCGATCTGGAAAATGGCTGCCTGCAAGTCTGCCCGGGAACCAACCGGGAGCCGGAACTCAGAAAACACCAGCCCAAAGATGACGGTCGAGACGAGTCCCACACGCTCGTGATTGCATCCAAGCCGACCGACACGCTCATTTATCTGCCAGTCAAGCGGGGTGCCGTCACGATCCATGATGAACGAATTGTTCACGGCTCAGGTGGCAACCTGTCCGGCCAATGGCGCAAGACATACGTGATGGCATTTCGCGACGAGGAGACCGTCAAGCAGGAGCGGGCGATGGGGTTTACCCATTCCCACAATGACGAGGTCGACTGGGATGAAATTATCCATTGAGATCGAGGCGTCGATGCAGGAAAAGCCATGACTGACAGCGAGCAACCGTTCGAAGATGTGAATGCCCTTATCCGTGAATTGACGACGGCACAAGAAGACTCCAGCCGGCGAGGAAACAGCCGTCAACCACACAGCCTCTCCCTGATGATCCAACCGCTGGATCTCGATTTCCAACCTGTCGGAGACTCGTTTCGAGCCCTCTCTCGGGACATCAGCACCAGCGGTGTAGGATTCCTCAACCTGGAAGCGATCCCGCACGAGTTTGTCCGCGTTTCGCTGGTAGACTTCAATGCCAGCCTGGTCGCCCGGGTCCGCCATTGTTCCAGTCTGGGTAAGGACCATCCCCTGTGGCTGGTCGGCTTGGAGTTTGTCGACGGCCAGCCCTGATGCCGCAGCCAACCATCAAGACAGGGAGACGAGCGCCCCGAGTCTCTGGCAATGGGTCCTCGTTTCATCAAGAGCGTGGCGTTTCACTGCCTCCTCGATTTGTATCGAGATCTCCGACAGTTGAGGAAGGCCGACCGTACCCCCCGTCCCTTTGATCCAGTGCGCCATTTGACCGATCACGGAAAAGTCCTGTTCTTCAATGGCCCGATTTAACTCAGGCAACCGGTTGCGGATTTTATCAATGAACTTCCGGGAAAGTGACCTGAAAGGCTCGTCGGCCGGGTACTCCAGCGCGGGGACGGTGCCACGCGCCTGCTGATCGATCCGCTCTGCGGTCCCCGCAATCGACAACGTCTGGGTCGGAGAACTCGCAGGCATGCTCTCGCCGCAAGACAACCTGTCCTGAAAAATCCGGTCCAGCTTTTCAAGCAACCGGTCAAAGTCGATCGGCTTGGAAACGTAGTCGTTACAACCGGCAGCCAGGCATCGCTCCTCGTCACCCTTCATCGAGTTGGCGGTCAAAGCAATGATCGGTTTGTCAAAACCGAGTTGACGAAGTTGCTCGGTAGCCGTGTAACCGTCAAGAATCGGCATTTGCATATCCATCAATACGACATCGACCGAGTCGCCTTGTTGAAGTCGATCCAATGCCTGCTGGCCGTTTTCCCTTGTTTCGATCATGGCGCCTGCTTCGCCCAGCACGATACTGAGCAATTCCCTGTTGGTTTCGGAATCATCCACTACCAATGCCTTCAGGCCCTTTAACTGGACCGGGCTCCAGCTCCTGTCATGTCGGCACCGGTCGATTTCCACCAGATAATTGCTGTCCACCATTTCCCGATCGCTGCTTGTCTCAAAGGGCAGTCGCAACGTAAAGCAACTTCCCCGTCCGGGTGAACTCTGGACCGACATCGAACCGCCCAGGATCTCCATCAAACGCTGACTGATCGACAGGCCCAAGCCGGTCCCTCCAAACCGCCGGGTGGTCGAAGAGTCGGCTTGCGTAAACGGATCGAATATCTTCTCGAGTTGTTGCTCAGTCATCCCGATACCCGTATCGCGAATTTCCATCGTGAGTTGACGACTGGTTTCATCGACTCGGATATCCACCACCACCTGGCCCTGTTCCGTAAACTTGACGGCGTTGCCAATGATATTGGTCAGGATTTGCCTCAGGCGAGTTGGGTCGCTGGTAATCGTCCGTGGAATCAAACCGAGAATGCGAAGATCGAGCTCGACTCCCTTTGGAACCGATCTCGCTTTCAGAGTGGATAGTACCTCCTGGGCAATCCGGGCTGGCTCACATTCCATCGACTCAACTTCAATCTTGTCTGCCTCGATCTTGGAAATGTCCAACAGGTCATTGATCAGCTGCAGCAGGTGATTGCCGCTGGCGTGAATGGTCTCGAGGTTGCGGTTCTGTTCCCGGGGATTGGTTACCACACCCCTTAGCATCAATTCGGTAAAACCGATGACGGCCGATATCGGCGTGCGAATCTCGTGGCTGATCCTGGCCAGGAAACTGCTCTTCGCCGAGTTGGCCGCTTCCGCTTCATCCCGGGCAATCTCCAAGTCGGTTTGCGTTCTCCGCAATTCGTCGGCCGTGATTTCCAGCTCGTGGGATCGGGCCTCGACGGCAGCCGTCCGTTCGAGGACCTTCTGTTCCAACGTCTGGTTGAGCTCGGCAAGCTGCTGGAAACCCCTTGCTTTTTCCAACGCGGCGCCGGCCGCACTGCTTAAATAGTCGGCGATGCGGATTTCATTTTCGCCATACAGACCCTTCACAAGATCATTGGCAACATAAATGCACATTTCAGTACGGTCGTTGACCGTAATGGGGCTGCACAGAAAACCGCCCGTATTCCTGGACGGGGTGCCATGCTGAAGGACTTTTTCCTGTTCACAGACCACCGTTTTCCGAGTCTCCATCGCCTGTTTGACCAGCTCCGGGTCAAACGCCCGATCGGCGGGGCCCGCCACGATGGCAACGCGATCCTTGTGAACCTGGAGAATCAATGTTCGCTGTCCACGCAACAGACTTTGACTGGCCTGCAGGGTGCGCTCCAGAACCAGGTCTCGCCGCATCGCGGATGCAATCTCTCGGCCGGAGCTCAACAACGTGTCAAAACGGTCGATCAGTGAAAGAGACGTTTCCTGATCATGCTCGCTAACGGAATGGTCCAGGGACTCCAGTTGCGACGTGGCGTTTGCCACCAGTTCCTCCGATCCGGGCCATTGCAGCTCCCGACCGATCGAACCGAACATCTTTCGGGTCAAAGCCACTTCGTAAGCAGCGTCCTGTTGCTGAGCAACCACCAGGCTTTCCTGGAGAAGTCGCTTTGCCCGTTTGGGCCGGCCGGACAGTGCCAGGGCGGCCGCCAGCTCGCGAAGGGCATGTGGCAATTCGTTCTGGAATCGACGCGAAATTTTGACGGCTCGTTTGGCAGCCTTTAAGAACCCGCGGATCGATCTGCGTCGGGCCGCCTGAGACCTGGGTGGGCTGTTTTCCAACTCCCTTCGCAGAGCCGTCGCCAACCAGGCATAGTTGGGAGTGATGTAAGTGTTCACCACACCGGCTCGCTCGGCACGCTTGATCGCTGTCAAAAAACACTTTCCAGATCGACTGTATTGGCCGCGGTAAAAAAGACAGATGCCCTCGGCCAGCAAGACCTGGCACTGCCCCTGGTGATCGAGTAACGAACGGGACCGCTCCCGCTGGATCACTTCATCCGGCATTTGCCCCAACGAAGCCCTGGCCCAGATATCGATAATATTGCCGGTCGATTGAAAGTCGCCGATCGCCAGGGCAGATTCATACGTCTGCTTGGCCAGCTTCAATGCCTCTGGCAGCTTGCCCATCCGGTACATCGATGCGGCCCACTGGTACCTGGCGATGTTCATCTCCCAGGCATCACCCGTTCGCACCAGAATGGACTCGGCATGCTGGGCCTGTTCGATACACTCCTGAAACTGCGACGACGAATAGAGCAGGATGCTGTAGAAGTTCCGGGACTGCCCCTGCCCCCAAACATCGTTCAGTTTTTGACGGATATCAAGAGATCGACGGGCATACTTGATGCCACGGCTGTGCCACGGGATCAGGCTCATCCCCGGGGCATGCTCGGAATACGCCTGGGCCAGCTCCAGCGTAGGTGGGTGTCGCTCTGCCAAATTCATACCGGCAAAATGCGCCCAAAAAGTCCTGTACTTACCTCGTGTATACCAGTAGCCGTATGCCAGCTTGCTGAAGATCCGGCAGGTCAGCCGATCTTTTTCAGTAAACGCCTGGCAACGACCGACAAACCACTGCGGGAAGATCGTGTGGAAAGCCTGCGTCATCACCTGGCGCGCAAGTTGAATCAACAGTCGGAAGCGCCCGGCAGGAATTCGATAGCCCAGTTCATGCACCGCTTCCTCAAAAAACAGAACTGCCTTCTCCTTGTGGCCCCGCTTGAATTCCAGCTCCCCACGTTTCATGGCCGTCCGAGCTTTTTCCGTTGCCGATTTTGCAGAGTCCTGGGCTCGTACAAACCACTGATCCGCTTCATCGTAACGACCCAGCAGCATCAGAACGTCAGCCAACCCGGACTCGACCTGGTGACGCTCTGGGCTGGCGGTTGCTTTCAGACCGCGATCCGCAATTCGCAGGAGCTCTTCGGCGGCTATCAGGGAATATTGCTTGCGAGCCTGTGCAGCGGCCTTCAGAGCAAACGGGAATGCCTGGGCCGCATTCCCGGCCGCATCGTAGTGGCAGGCAATTTCAAACCAGCGGTCCGGTTCGTTGCGTTCCAATTGCTGGGCAAAACGGTTGTTCCATTGGGCCCGCTGCTGGTCACTCAGGCGACGGATAAGCGTTTCGCGGATGGAGTCATGGACAAATGAATAATTACCATCCCTCATCGCCCATATCAATCGCTGATTTCGACACCAGTCAAAGTTGGCTCGAGCCTGTTCGAATGACATCCCGGTCAATTCGACAATCGTGTGGCCGTCGAACTCTTTCCCGATGATGGCCGCGATCGACAACTGGTTCAATATCGGCGGGGGAACCTGTGCTAATCGCTTCCAGAGCGCCTCGGCCGCATCCCGCGATGCCTGGATATCGGCCATTTTTTCGGGCTCAATGGTCCATCTGTTTTCTTTGGCGACCAGGGCTCCCGACTCGACCATGCCACGTAAAATGGCCGAACCCATGAACGGGCTGCCTGCCGAGAGTTTGACGATCGTCTCGATCGCAACAGCGGGCAACACGCCCGCCATCGATTCAAGCAAAGCGCGTATCTCGCCCGGGTTCAATGGCTGTAATTCAATATGGGTATCGATGGCAACCCGCTCAAAAACGGCCGGGCTGACACCTTCATTCGGACGCAAACTGAGCACCAACATCGCATGGCGCAGTGGGCCGCTTTGGATCAGTTGGAGGATGTCCAGCGAACGGGGATCGAGCCATTGAGTGTCGTCAATCCAAATCAATGCCGGGGCTTGTTCCGTACTGATTTGTGTCAACACCTTGACCACGGCCTGGTTGACCCGCTTGGCGCCCAACTCATCCGGCCCCATCAACCGGTTCATGTTCCATCCCAGTTGCTCTGCAAATTCGGGGAGAATGGTGGAAATCTCTTCCCGGTAATCGGCCAATTCCTGGTGCAAGTTCGTCCGTTGTTGCGGGTCACTCTTGAGGTTCAGGGCAAATTGACGAATGATCTCCAACCAGGGTGACATCGGCAGCTGGCCCGCCTGGTTGGTTGCCATACCCCGATAGAGGGCAAAGCCCTTGCCGGTTGCATCCTGGATCAACTCGTGAACCAAGCGGGTTTTACCGATACCGCTCGGGCAACTCACGGCCACAACCTGGCCTGAGCCACGGCGGGCCATCTCAAGACGGCCGGTCAGACACTCAAGCTCCGCCGTCCGCCCGACAAGGGCCGGTTCAATAATCGAAGACCGGGCGTCAGATCGGCCTACCACAAACTGATCGAGTCGATTTCCCTGATGCCGGGCCCGAATCAAATGTTCGATATCATGCAACACCGAGGCGGCTGATTGGTAACGGTCGCATGGCTCCTTCTTCAGCAGGTGTGCCAGGATTTCCTTGAGGACCGGAGGCACTCGGCTGTCGAGACAAGTAAAGTCAGGACGCGTCGTCACATGCTGAATGATAATCTGGCCAACGTGTTGACCTTGAAACGGTGTTCGGCCAGCCAATAGGCGATACAACAAAACGCCAAATGAATACAGGTCCGAGGGCGGCCCCACATCCTGTTCGATCGACCCGGCCATTTCGGGTGAAGCATACTTGGCAAACTCAATCGCCTGGCCTTCGTCACCTGACGGGTCAAGGAAATCGCAGGGGCCGGGGCAATTCAAGGCAGCCCGTTGGCCGTCGTAATAAATGGAGGATGGTTCCAGAGTACCGAGCACACAGCCCGTTGAGTGCACTTCCTGCAGCACACGCAGGATATTGTGGGCCAAATCGAGTGCCTGCTCCAGGCCCAGAGAATCGCAGCCCGTACGGCCAAAATATTCACTCAGGGTTGGATAGGGGATCGGCTGCTGGACAGAAAAAACAAAACCGTCCTGGTGCCCGAATTCGATGGGTGCCAGGAAAGAGCCCGTCTTGATTCGGGCCAGTAGTCGGAGTTGATTTTTGAAGCGGGAAATCCGATTGGTGGAAAAATATTTTTCTGGCAGGTAGCGTATCAGCGCCTCATGACCGTTACGAGCGTCACGAACCAAACCAAATTCCCCCCGCTTTTGCGGTCGTGAATCTTCCCGGGCGCGGTCTTGCAAGACCTCGTAATGGCCAAACAGGCGTTCCCGGTTGTTGGTGGCAAGTTGATTCATGGTCTTGGTCAAAGGGAGAGGGCAGGTTGGATTGCCAGGCAGCATCCCCCTTTAAATTCAAGGTTTTCGTCACCCGGCATAACTGCCAGACCGCTGCGGACCCGTTAGGAACGTAGCGGTCACGTCAATTTTTCGGCGTTTGTCTGCGGGGGAAAAAGGGGTGAGCTTGCCAGGCAATTCCGGAATCTCAAGTTAAACATAGGTTTTTCTATATTGCCGGACCATCAAATCTGTATGGAGTTTTCCTGAGTTGGCAACGGAGCCGGAAAAATTGACTTGTCTTGGACGTACTAGGTCGCATCATGTCGGTGGAACTTTGTCCGAGATGGAGCAGCAGCTTAATGATTGTTCAAGAGTCGAATGCCATTTCGTGGGAAACGGATTATCGGGATCGCATCAATCCCCAACTGGTCACGCGACTGTTACGAAAATCAGTACCTGCTCTGGAAGCATGTGACTGGCGGGTATCCAAGGTTGATTACGGGTTGGTTGAATCCGTATTGCCCTTGAACCAGGCCACAACCAACCAGCATGGCACCCATCAGGCTGCCCTGATTTCCTTGTCGGCGGACTATACAGGTGGTACCGCTTTGGCAAGCTTGCTAAGCGGGGTTCCCATGGCGGGCGTCCATCCGTGCAAGCCGGTCAATTCTGCTTCACTGTGGCTGGCCGCCATGGACGTCAAGTACTTACGACCGAGCACGGGCCATCTGACAGGCCGTTGCCGGATTGAGGAGAAGACGGCCAACAACATCGTGTACCGGTACTCCCGTGGCAAGCGGGTGCTGGCCTCGCTGAATGTCAGCTTCGAATCCAATGGCGAAACCGTGGCGGAAGGTGTACTGAAATACTTTGCCCAGCCGACCATTCAACTCCTCGACAACACCAGCAACCGCTCCCTGTTGTTCCGGCAGAAAATCAAAGCATCGGCAAGGATGATTGCCGGTGTTCGCGCCGGTCAGGATCTCAACTGGAACCGCAATTCAGAACCGGGACAGCGACTGCGTATTGACTGTCCGCATGCCGTTATTGCCGCGGGACCGCACGGTCAACTACTGGCGGCCAGGTTGCGCAAGGCGTTGCCTCAATTGACTGACATGGTGGTCGCGAGGACCCAGCACATTGACAATACGATTCGCAACACGCCCGGCCTGCGACAGTTGGTGTTGGTCGGGGCAGGCCTGGACATGCGGGCCTTTCGCCATGCGATCCGCCGGCCCGAGATAAAGTGTTTTGAAATGGACCTGCCAGAAATGCTCGAAGAACGGGATCGCGTCATACAGGAGATCGACCCACAAGGCTCTTTGGACCGGTACTGCCTGGCCCTTGATTTTCTGCAGGATGACCCGGCCCAGGCGTTGGCCAATTGCCCGGAATTTGACCCGGCCCTGCCGACGGTCTTTGTCTATGAAGGTTGTTCCATGTACTTCGAAGAACAGGTCAATCGAAAGATCATCCAGAGCCTGATGCAGATGATGCAACACCCTCAGTCCCGTCTGTGGATTGACTTTGTAACACAACAGTCGGTCGAGGGGCGAACCCAGGTGCCGGAGATCGCGGATTTCCTGACGCGAATGGATGACCTGGGGGAATCGTTCATCTTTGGCAGCGATCAGCCGGACCAGTTCCTGAAAACGTGCGGCGTCCCTGCCTGTGATATGGTCCGCTCAGGTGACTATCTGGATACAATCAGGGACGATCTCCAAATCGACCCCGTCTATCAAGTCTATTATTTCACCGTCAGCCACCGTGGTGAGGCAGATACGATCAGGAAGCTTCCTCGGTAAATCGACCTGACCACTCGACAGGCATCCCCATGTCACAAAGCGGGTTGCCTGGACGGTCGGTCCAAAAGTTGCAAAAGCCGTATAAACCGGCTAGCATAGCGCCATGCCGGGTCATGTTCCGGCCGGTTTGGCAAGTCAGTTCTCTTCTCTTAAAAGGTGCGGTGTTTCCATGGCCGACCCCAACCATCCTCCTGAGAACCCGTACGCCGCTGCACAGGTTGATCTGGTTCCAGCACAAACGTCCGCTGGATCGGAAGGAGACGTGACCGGGGGCGTGATCCCCTACAAGAACCCCTGTGCGCTGGCCGCTTACTACCTCGGTTTGCTCGCCTGGATTCCGGCTTGTGGCAGCCCTTTTGCGATCGCCTCGATCTGGCTGGGGATCGTCGGGCTGAAAAAGCGTCGTATCAACCCGGCGATTCGAGGTTCGGCACATGCCATCTTTGGCATCGTAGCCGGAGTTGTGGGGCTGGTGCTGACAATGGTGATTCTCGCAGCCATCCTGGTCAGGGTAAATCAATAAGGCACGAGCCAAGCGGCAGGCCCTTGATGACCGGCAACGATGCCCGAGGCTGATTTCCGTCGGCCCGCATTGCCTAACCGTACAGGTACTTCTGGTACGCTTCGACCGCCAACTCATCACAACGGTCATTCTCGGGATGCCCGCTATGTCCGGCAACGCGGGTGTACTTGACGGAGTGTTTTGAAATCAAGGCATCCAATTGGCGCCATAGTTCTTCGTTTTTAACCGGCACCAGCCGATTCTTCTCTTTCCGTTTCCAACCGTTGCGTTTCCAATTTTTCATCCACTCCGTGATTCCCTTCCCAACGTAGACACTGTCGGTAAACAGTTCCACGCGACACGGTCGCTTGAGACGCTGCAGGCCCTGGACGACCGCTTCCAGTTCCATCCGGTTGTTGGTCGTTTCCGGCGCACCACCTGACTCTTCCGACTCGTGGCCACTGGGTAGATGCCTCAGGATAAACGCCCAACCACCAGGACCTGGGTTCCCGCTGCAGGCTCCGTCGGTAAACAGGCTGACTTCAAAAACTGATTCGTTGGGTGTCATAAGGGGAAGCAGCCAAAGGTTAAGGGTTCTCGACAGGTGGGGGCGTCAGGTTGGAAGGCGGCCCAGCCTCGGCCGGAGGCGGGTTCCCATCACCGGCTACCGAATCACCGGCTACCGAATCGGTGGCGTCAGCTGCGGTGGCGTCAGCTGCGGTGGTCGAAGGCTGTTCCATCAGGCTGGTGCGGGCAAAGTCGACCCGCTGTGTTTTGGTGATTTCATTGATCGTCTCGGTGATTTCCGAATTGATCCTGGGAGCCGGGCTTAAACTCCAGGGCAGCGTGACGGTAAATGTGGATCCTTTGCCCAACTCGCTATCCAACCGGATCGAGCCACCCAGCAGTTTGCACAGTTCCTTGACGATCGAGAGGCCCAGGCCTGTGCCCGAAAATTCCCGGGTTAACGCATCCGAACCGATCGCCGAAGGCCCTTGCCGAAACTTCTCGAAGACGATGTCCTGGTCGTCTTCTGCAATGCCTACACCCGTATCCGTTACCTTGATCACCATTTCCTCGTTGGCCGTCTGTTCGACCATCACGTTGATCCGGCCCCCTTCAGGTGTAAATTTGATGGCGTTGGACAGGAGGTTGGTCAAGATCTGGCGGATCTTGATCTGATCCTGGAAGGCGCTGGGCAGGTCGTCTTCCGCGCAGAGCACCAGTTGGATGTTCTTTTTATCGGCCAGACCGCGAACCATATCACAAAGGTTGGATGCGAGTTGCTCGATCTTGAACTCGGCCGGGATCGCCTCCATTTTGCCAGCTTCCAGCTTGGCCAGGTCCAGGATGTTATTGATCAGGTCAAGCAGCAGCCGGCCCGATTTGCGGATATTCGAAGCGTATCGCTTTTGCCGATCCGACAAGGTTTCAGCATCTTCCAGGATTTCTGAGAAACCGATGATGCTGTTGAGCGGCGTGCGCAGTTCGTGGCTCATGTTGGCCAGGAATTCGCTTTTGACCTGGTTCGTTTCATAGAGTTTCAGGTTCAACTGGGCCTGCTCGTCAACCTTGCGGTCCAGGTCGTCGTTGGCACTTTGCAGAGCCATCTGCGAATCCAGCAGGTGCCGCAACATCCGGTTCAACGAGCGGGCCAGTTCTTCAAACTCATCGGCCGTGTTTAACTCTGCCCGCACGTCCATCCTGCCATGCCCGACATCCTCCGTCACATCCCGCAGGTGTCGCAAAGGTTTCACGATGACATAGCGCACAATCAGGTAGAGGGCCATCATCGAGATGAACACGGTCACGATTGCCACGGTCATCAGGATGGCCCTGGCCTGAGTGATCGCATTTTTTGCCTCGGTTTGCGGCAACTCAATCCGGAAAAACGAGATCGGTGTTTCGTCGAGCTGCTCAACCGCTGCTTCTCCTGCCAGCTCCATCGACCCCTGGTCGCTCAAATGACATAACATACAGGTCGAATTGAAAATCATGGGCGTGTAATAGATGTACTTTTCGTCATCCGTAAAACGGTAATGCGATTCCCGGTTAACCTGTTTGATCAAGTCGGAGTAACGGGCAGCCTCCTCAGGGCTCAGCGGTTTTTCCAGGTTGACCAGCTTCATGTTTTCAATATGTTGCAGCTGTGCCGCCAGGGGAATCATCTTGGCCAACTCCCTGCGATCCTGTTCGTCGACCTCGCCCGGGTCGGTATCTTGCCGGATCGATGAGCGGGACAAGGCCACCATGCCGGCCTGAAAGTCGTTGGTCTGCACGTGATCGGACAAGCCTTCAAAAACGGCTTTGTTTCCGTAGATCTTGTCACTGCGGTCCCGCGCCTGGTTGATCATATGTTCTTCGAGGAGGTAGACCGTGGTCAAACTCCGCGACTTGTCGACCAGACTGTTGAGAATCTGGTCCTCCGTGATGCGGCTGACCCAAAAGAACGCGGCTCCAATCAGGATCAGCAAACAGACCCCGAACAAGATACGGATCTTGCGCTCGAGGCTGGACTCGCCAAGCACACGTTTAATGGAGCGGTAGGACATCTAGAAGCACATCACCCGTTCGATGAAAAAGCTGATTTCCCGTCCCCAGCATTGTAGAAGCCGAACCGCAGGCCCACTAGATCATTTGTGGTGAGGGACACCCTGCCACCTGATCCGGGTCAGGTTTTCGACGGTTTGCCGGTCAAAAACCGCAGGTTGCCCCGCCAGCCATCCCCGTGCTGTCTTTTTTTATAACGGGGTCGACCGCGACACTCAGAGCATGTCCATCGGGTCAATATCGACGATCCACTGCACATTCTCGGCGGTTTGGATCCGGGTGGTTGCCAGTTGGATGATTGGCTGCAGTTGGCAATCGACGTCGCACCGCACCAGGATATGAAAACGGTATTTGCCCCTTAACTTTTCCACAGGCGCCGGGGCTGGGCCGAGCACGAGGATGGATTGGCCCTGTTCGTCGGCAACTTGCTGGAGGACGTCGGCAATCTGTTCGCTCTGCTGCTTGACTCGCTCCTGGGATTCACTGCGAATCACGATCCTGGCCAGCGACCCGAACGGCGGGTAACCAAACTCTTCGCGAGTCGGCAATTCACCTGCCGCAAACCCCAGGTAGTCGTGTCGTTTGGCAGCCACGATGGCCGGATTATCGGGGCTGAATGTCTGCACCAGAACCCGGCCACCCTTCGGTCCACGACCACTGCGACCGGCGACCTGGGTTACCAGCCCGAACGTCCTTTCACTGGCGCGGAAATCCGGAAAATGAAGGGCCGTATCCGCATTGATGACCCCGACCAGAGTCACATTAGGAAAATCGAGGCCCTTGGCAATCATCTGGGTGCCCAACAGGATTTTGATCTCACCCTCGCGGAAGCGGGACAAGGCCAACTCGTGGCTTCCCGGTTTTCGCATGGTATCGGTGTCCATCCGCATGCAAGGCACATCCGGAAAAATTGCCTTGACCTCCTGTTCGAGCTTTTGCGTACCGATACCGGCAAATCGAATCGCCGCGTAACCACACTCGGTGCATACCTGGGGTTCGGGAATCTGGAAATCGCAATAGTGGCAGACGGCTTTACTTCCATCTCGGTGATGTGTCATCGGGATGGAACAATCGGGACATTGCTCGACGTGCCCGCAACCCGGACATTGAATCCGGGTTGCAAAGCCGCGTCGGTTCAGTAGCAAGATGACTTGCCCTCCCTGGTGGATCGCCGAGCGAATCTCCTGACGCAGCTTTTGGCTGATGGCACCGCGAGATTTACGATTGCCAAAATCAACCCTCAAGTCAATCGTCGCCACGTCGGGCAAAGGCCGGTTCAGGACCCGGTTGGGCATGCTCAACAACTCGAATTCACCCGTTTGGGCCCGGTGCCAACTGTCCAGGGCAGGCGTGGCAGATCCCAGGACAATCGGGATGGCCGCTTGTTGGGCTCGGCGAACGGCCACGTCCCGGGCATGGTATCGGGGTGCCTTGTCCTGTTTGAACGACCCATCATGTTCCTCGTCCAGTACGATCAGCCCAAGATTGGGAGCTGGGGCAAAAATGGCACTCCGCGCACCGATGATGACCTGCACACGGCCCTGGGAAATTTCGTTCCAGTGCCAAGCCCGCTGGGCAGCCGTCAGGTGGCTATGCAAGACGGCGACCTGGTCGAACCTCGCCCGAAACCGCCGTCTTGTCTGGGGGGTCAAGCTGATTTCGGGAACCAGCACGATCGCCTGCCGGCCGAACTCAACCACTTTCTGGATGGCCCGGATGTAGACTTCTGTTTTCCCGCTGCCCGTGATCCCATGCATCAGGAAACCTCGGTACTCACCCTGTTCCACCGCCTGATTGATGGAGTCCAGGGCCTGCTGTTGATCCGTGTTCAACACCAGATTCTGTTCCCTCTTTTCCCTGGGCACTGTATGAGAGACCGAGCGTACTCGACGCGTGGAACTGATGATCAACCCTTTTTTTCGCAGGCTGGTAATCGGACCCTGAGTGCAACCGACCGTCTCGGCCAGTTCGCGTGGAGTCCAATCCGAACCACCGGCTGCCAATGTCTCCAGGACCGCCCGCTGTTTGGGCGGCAGATTCAAGCCAGGCAACTGGTCAGCAACCCCTTCGGCCAAGACCAGGAACAGCATTTCCCGGGTACCACTACCATCGCGAACACCCGGGGGAACAACCGTTTCAATCACGTTGCCCAGTGGGCAGACGTAGTACTGGCTGATCCACTTGGCCAAGTCCAACAGGGGGCCATCCATGATGGGGCGTTCGTCGAGCACGCTGGACAATGGTTTGAGACGCTGCGGATTGACTGTCGATGCGAGCTGGTGGAACGGCCCAATCACGTCAATGCAATACGCCTGCCGGGTGCGGTTGCCGCGACCGAGTGGCACCGTCAGTCGAACACCGGGAGATACACGGGTTTCGAATTCGGCTGGAATCCGGTAGTCATACGGTCCGTGGGGTGCCTGGGAAAAAACGACGCGCGCAGCCAACCAATCATCCTGGTCATCCAACCTCCAGGGCTCTGGCTCCGTTTCAAATAGTCGGTTCTGTTTGGACAAGGTAACTGGCGCCCGCTTGAAGAAAACCTGTCGTCACCCGTGACCGGGGTTCGCTAAACATACCAGAAAACGGAATACGTTTGGGGAACCGGGTCGACTCGGCCGATCTGGAATCGCCACGGTCGGTAGATTTCACAGCCTCATTTTGCTACGCTCGGCAGTGACTTTTTTCCAAGGGGGGAGTTCGACTGTGCGAATTGGTGTTTTTGGCGGTTCTTTTGATCCGGTGCACTATGGCCATTTACTGTTGGCCGAACAGTGTCGTGAACAGGCGAATCTGGACCGGGTCCTGTTTTTGCCAAGTGCCATCAGCCCATTCAAGGAACAGGGACCGGAAGCCAGCGATAAGGACCGGTTACAAATGCTCGCGCTGGCCCTGGCTGGGCATACCCCGTTCGAAGTATCGCCCTTGGAAATCGAACGTGGGGGAACCAGTTACACGGTCGACACCCTTCAGGCCTTGGCGGACCAGCGCCCCGACAGCCAGTTGTACCTGCTCATGGGGGCCGACACCCTCAGCGGTCTGCCCCGATGGAAAGACCCGACCACCGTTTGCTCCATCGCCATGCCCTTGATCGTCGACCGCCCCGGATCGGGACCGATCGACCTCGACACCCTGTCGACCCTGATCGACCCGGAGCGGATGGAGCAGGTTCGGCAACACACCTTTTCGACCAAACAAGTCGACATCAGCAGCAGTGACATCCGGTTGCGAACCCGGCAATCACAAAGCACCCGTTACATGCTGCCCCGTGCGGTAGAAAAATATATCGAGACGAAAAAACTGTACCAGGACTGATAGGGAATTGGGTGAGAGCATGTTGAAGTACAAGGATTTTGTCCCCCGGCAGATTTCCCGGCCTGGTTTTTTCGCCGAAGGTGAACATGAATCATTCGATGAAGCAGTCGAAGCGGCCAATCGCTGGCTGGCCAGCAACGATGTTACATTGGTCAACCTGGAAACGGTCGTGCTACCCAACATCTGGCGCGAGTGGGAAGAGGGATCCAAGGATGCATCGATTGGCACAAGTACCGACCTCGTCAGCCGCTGGCACCAATTCTTGAGATGCTGGTATCAAACAGAAAGCTAGGCGGCGCTGTCGAGACGGGGCAAGCGTGGCAATCAGGCCGCTTTGCGAACACGCAAGGCCGTTTCCTGATCGCCCGTCATTTCATAAAGGGCCACCTGTGGGTCATTGCCCAGGGCCCGGCTGACCGCATCGAGCTGATCCATCGGGCCGAGCGTAATATCCACAAACAGGCACTTGCGACCCGCGTATTCACAAGCCCCGCCGCCGATACCGCCTAGCGTTTCGTACCGAACCTCGTAACCCATATCTTTTGCCAATTCGAGCAAAACTTCCAATTGCTCAACGGAGCTCTTGCGTTGCCGGGATGTCATTGCTGCCTCCGTGCCGCAACAAATGGTTTAACGGTTAGAACTTGCCATGCGATCAGATTATAACGAGTTCGGTTTTAGAAACCCATACGAATCGGCCGATACCAAATTGGCAGCAAGTTGTTTTAACATATAGGTTTAAGACAATTGGGTCAGGTAAAATCAAATGCCTGACAAAGATTTAACGGCCACGAAAGGATTGACAGCCGGTGACGGACCATCAAGTGAACCAACTCGAACAACTTGTGGCAGAAAACAGGTTGCTGAAACAACGGGTCGACCAGATGCAGCGGCTCACGGCGCTGGGGGAACTGGTCAGCACGACGACCCACGAATTCAACAACGTCCTGATGACCATCCTCAACTATGCCAAGATGGGCATGCGTCACCGCGATGACGCGACGCGTGACAAAGCGCTGGACAAGATCTATACGGCGGCTGAGCGGGCAAACAAGATCACCAACTCCGTGTTGGGCATGGCGCGCAATCGGAGCAACCAGTTTGAAACAACCGATCTGGCCAAGCTGATTGAACAGACCATGGTGCTGATGGAGCGCGAACTGAACAAATATCGTGTTGCCGTCGAGTTACAGATCGAGGAAGTACCCGCGATTCAGGCGATCGGAAATCAACTGCAGCAGGTCCTGTTAAACCTTTTGATCAATGCTCGACAGGCCATGCCCGATGGCGGCCAACTGATCGTGCGCCTTTACCCCGAGGGTGATTCCGTCCACCTCGCGGTGCGGGATTTCGGGACCGGCATTCCGGTCGACAAATTGAAAAAGATTTTTGACCCCTACTTTTCTACCAAGGATGGCCCCGATGAATCGGGCAAAGGGGGTACAGGGCTGGGGTTGGCAGCGTGCAAGAATATCGTGGACGCCCACGGCGGAAAAATCCGCGTCGAGAGTACCGTGGGCAAGGGGACCTGTTTCACCTTGAAACTGCCAGCCGCACCGGCGCGTCAAACGCCCCAGCCGGTCGGGAATCACTTGCCCGGTGCCGCAACACCGATGAACGCCAAGGCGGCAGGCTGATCAGCGTTTTTGACACCGTCTACAAAAAAACGTAGATCGCTGCGCCTGAACCAGCCGCTGAATTTTAGCCGCCGAGCAAGTCGGGCAAAGCTCTCCCTCCCGATCGTAAACCGCATGCTCGTTTTGATAACGACCCGGATCATTCAGCGCGTTGCGGTACGTTCCATCCGACAAGGTCGAACCTTCGTACTCGATCGCCAACTCCAGCACTTCTTTCATCCGTTGATGAATCCTCTGCCATTGAGCCCGGCCAACACGATTGCAGGCCGTCGCCGGATGGACCCGGGCGAGGTGCAAAATCTCCGAGGCGTACAGATTCCCCACACCCGCCACACGAGATTGATCCAGGAAAGCAACTTTTACCGGGGTCGCGCTTTTTTCAAAACGGCGGATCAGTTCCGGCAGTGAAATTTCCAGGGCGTCGGGACCGAGACGACCGTCGCGCAATTTTTCCTGGTACTGCTTGTTGGTGAGCAGGGTGATGCTGCCCAGTCCGCGACGATCCCAGAACCGCAGTTCCTCGACCGGGCTGTTGGAAAGCGAGAGGGCAAACCTGAGGTGCTCGCGCGTGGGAGGGTCTCCGATCAGGACCAGGCCTGTCATGCGGGGCTCAAAGATCAGCCGATCTTCCGTTGCCAGGTGCAGTACGACTCGCTTACCCAGTCGGTCGATTGAGGCGATTTTGACTCCGCCCAGCCGTCGGCTCAAATGGTCGATCCGCGGTTTGATGGAAATCGGGCGCTTGTTGCAGGGAGTTCTCCGGGCCGCTTCGATCGTCGCACCTTCAATCTCCAGGATGCCCCGGCGCATCGTTTCGACTTCGGGTAGTTCGGGCATGGCGAATGATCCTCTACCGACGACGGCGAACCGCCAGCGGCCAGTTTGGATTTCGGGTATCGAGCCACAGCATGAAAACAGTTTGGGACATGGCACGAGTTGATTCTAATTTTCCCCATTACCGTGTAAAGCTCGATTCGATCCGTTTCGTCCGATTCAAGGTGCTGCGGCCAAAGGGTGCTATGGTCCGGCGGAAGTTTATGCCAAAATCAACGGACTGTTCTGACCGTATTGAGAAGCACGTCCTTGTCGATGCAACGACATGGGCGAGCTGGGTTGATGGTTGGATGTGGCCAAAACCGTTTCCCCGCAGGGACCAGGCTTTTAAACAACAGGAGATAACATGAGCCAAAACTATCAATCGTCACCAAGTGGTTCCGGTCAATCGTATGTGCAACCTCATCGCGGCACTTTGATCCTCGTGCTGGGCGTCATCAGCCTGGTTCCCGTCCTCAATTTCTGTGGGGTGCCGGGAATCATGGCCTGGATTTTCGGGGCGGCCGATTTGAAGCAGATGAAAGCTGGCATCATGGACCGTGAAGGGGAAGGACTGACCAACGCGGGTTACATATGCGGTATCATTGGAACCTGCTTTTTCGCAATCGGAATCGTGGTGACCATTATTTACGTGGTTGTTGTCTTCGTGTTTTTGGGTGCCGCCGCAGCCGGTGCGGGGGCAGGAATGTAGCGGCGAATGAGGCGGCCACCACCAGGTGGTGGCCGGCCGATGGGAACAGCCGTTAACACGGTTGGCTGCCCGGGGACATCCAGCCTTTTGTAGACTATCCAACCCGATGCAAGATGGAACGCATGCCACATTCGTTTTTACCCAAACCGAGTCCCGATGCCGAGTTGCCCGACTCCCGCGGGAGGTTTGGTGAGTTCGGTGGTCGCTATGTTCCCGAGACGCTTATGGCGGCGTTGGATCAGTTGGAACAGTCGTATCTTGAGGCGAAACAGGATACGGCTTTCCAACAAGAACTGGCCCAGCTGCTTCAACACTTTGTAGGTCGTCCGTCACCCCTGTACCACGCCAAGCGACTGACCGAACATTGTGGTGGCGCGCAGATCTGGCTCAAGCGGGAAGACCTGAATCACACGGGCGCCCACAAGATCAATAACACCCTGGGCCAGGCGCTGCTGACCCGCCGGATGGGCAAGGCCCGGGTGATTGCCGAAACGGGCGCGGGTCAGCACGGGGTGGCTACCGCGACCGCCTGTGCCCATTTTGGCATCCCCTGCGTCATCTACATGGGTGAAGAAGATGTGCGCCGGCAAGCGCCCAATGTTCGCGCCATGCGTCTGATGGGGGCCGAAATATGCCCCGTCACCAGTGGTTCACGAACTTTGCGGGATGCGGTCAACCAGGCGATGCGAGACTGGATGGCCAGCGTAGAAGATACCCATTACATCCTGGGCAGCGTGGTCGGCCCGCACCCATTCCCGCTGATCGTGCGGGATTTTCAGTCCGTGATCGGCCGCGAAACGATCGAACAATCAGAGACAATCCTGGGCCGGCTGCCCGATCTGGTCGTGGCCTGCGTCGGCGGCGGCAGCAACGCGGGCGGAATGTTCTATCCACTGGTCGCCAATACCGATGTCGAACTGGTCGGCGTGGAAGCGGGTGGACTGGATGCTCAACCGGGCAACCATGCCGCCAGCTTGAGCCAGGGCCAACCCGGGGTCCTGCACGGCAGCTTCAGTTACGTTTTGCAGGACGAGGATGGACAAACCGACGAGGTTCACTCGGCCTCAGCCGGCCTGGATTACCCGGGCGTGGGCCCCGAGCACAGTCATTGGAAGTCGACCGGACGCGTCTCCTATTGCAGCGTGACCGACCAAGAGGCGCTGGACGCCTTTCAACTGATGTGCCGGACCGAGGGTATCCTGCCAGCTCTGGAGTCGTCCCACGCCGTGGCAGCCACGTTGAAACTGGCCGCCCAGCGAAGCCCCGAGGATGTAGTCGTCATCTGTCTGTCCGGACGAGGCGACAAGGATGCGGCTGAAATCGAGCGACTGTTGGAATCCGGTTAAAAAAACAAATCTCGTTTGAGTTGCCCATGTCAGCCATCGACACAACATTCGACCAACTTCGCGCCGACGGTCAGGTTGCCTTCATGCCGTTCATCACGGCCGGGGATCCCGACCTCGAATTTACCGCCGACCTGCTGCGGGCTTTGGATCAGGCGGGATGCAGCCTGATCGAACTCGGTTTCCCCTACAGCGACCCAATCGCCGACGGGCCCGTCATCCAGGAGTCCTATACCCGTGCCTTGCAACAAAACGTTCGGGTCGGTGACATTTTGAAGATGGTCGAGCAGGTCACGCCAACGGTCCAGGTCCCGCTGGTCGCCATGGTCAGTTATGCCATCATTTATCGCCATGGAATCGAGGCGTTCCTGGACCAGTCCCAGTCAGCCGGGATCGCAGGGTTGATCGTTCCCGACTTGCCGTCCGATGAAGCAGATTCGTTGCGGTCCCTGTGTGATGATCGGGACTTGAGCCTGATCCCACTGATTACACCAACGACAACCCCGGAAAGGGTGGCCAGAATTCTCGAACATTCACGGGGCTTCATCTATTATGTTTCGATCGCCGGGATCACGGGCGAACGCACCCAGTTGCCAGTTGAGTTGGCCGACAAACTGCGCCAACTCCGCACCCAGACGAAGACGCCTGTCTGTGTCGGGTTCGGGATCCGTGATCCTGAACAGGCCGCCCTGCTGACCGATGCGGCCGATGGAGTGATTGTCGGATCGGCGATCGTGCGAAGGATTGGGGAACTGGCTGGCGAAAATCGGGACGCCGCGCTCCAAAGTGTCGTCGAGTTTTCACAGGAAATGGTCGATTCGTTGAAACGGGAGTGACCGACTCGCAGACGGCCAAGTCAACTCGAATTGCCAGCAAAAAACGTTGCGTACCGTCCGATGCGCCTGGTGGACCGCACGTTGGATCCACTGGTTTTCCGGCTTCTGCGGGTCATCGACAGGGGCTTGCTGGCAAGCTGGTCAAAAAACGGCTTGACTCAAACAAATTGTCATCACTAGAGTTAAAGAAGAGGGAAACCTAATACCGGAGGCCAAAACGTGACGGCAGGACCCAACAGGTCGGCGATGCATCGCTATTTTGCCGGACTCGCCGAAGCGACTTTTCAAACACAACTGGGCGTTGTCGATCCGCCCATGATCGACTACCTGAGCGACCTGTTGATACGATTCGTACGGAACGACGCCGTTCACTCCGTCCGCTCCGTAAACGGTCGACCCCTGCAAAGCGTAACGGAGATGGTCTCCGAGGCGACTCAGCGATTGGGTGATGCCAAGCGAAGAATCCACCAGCACATCGGCGATTTCACCCTGTTCTGGGCAGGGGTTTACCCGGAGGCCCTGCGACGACCGGGTGACCCGTCAGACGTGGCCAGCGATCAATTTGAGAACTACTGTACTCAAGGTCGCCGGGCCTACCGCATTGCCAGTAGCATCGATTCGTCCAGCAACAACGGCCCGGAACCGGTGGTCCTGGAACGCCTGAGTGAGCACTTTGATCTCTGCTGCTACGGCTTACGTGAAGTGCGGCGGCAATGGGAAGATGGTGACGATGACCCGTCGGGCCCCGGTCGCCTGCTGGTCAACTGACAAGCCGCAAACCGAGCGGTAAACTCGACTGCGGAAGCCTTAAGAGACCAGCCCCTTGGTGACCATCATGAACACATCCTCCAGGGTCGGTTCTTTCTCGGCATAGCTCTTGACTTCCACCTGGTTCTTGACCAACTCGGCCAACAACGCGGCCTGGTCAGAGGATCCTTCAGCGAACTCGATCACCACCTGTTCGCCGTCGACCTGGACGTCACGAACGGCGGGGTTGGATCGGATGATTGACAAGCCTTTCTGGAGTTCCTTGCCAAGCCGCGCGTGGATCACCACGTTCCCCCGGATCCGCTTGTAGACGTCCTCGATCGGACCGTGCATCAACAGCTGGCCCCGCTCAATAATGCCAATCGAAGTGCAACAGTCGGCCAGTTCGGTCAAAATATGACTGGAGATCAGGATGGTTTTGCCCATCTGCCTCAATTCCTTCAGTAAAGCCTTGACTTCAATCCGGGCACGGGGATCCAACCCACTGGCCGGTTCATCCAGGATCAGGACAGGGGGATCGTGTACCAGCGTCTTGGCCAGACAGAGGCGCTGCTTCATACCGCGAGAAAGTCCGTTAACAAAATCATCACGCTTATGGGTCAGGTCCAGCAACTCCAGGACATCCCGGATCACCTGCTTCCTCTGGGTCCGCCCAATCTGATAAGCCACGGCAAAAAAATCGAGAAACTCCCAGACTTTCATCCCGTCATAGACACCAAAACTGTCCGGCATGTACCCCACACTGCGCCGCACTTCCATCGGGTCGCCCGATACGCTGTAACCGTTGACCGAACCGTCTCCCCGCGAGGCGCGCAGCAAGGTCGCCAGGAACCGGATCGTTGTACTCTTGCCGGCACCGTTGGGCCCGATGAAACCAAACATCTCGCCCTCGCCAATGTTCAGATTCAGCGCGCTGACCGCTGTAAATTCACCGTAATCTTTGCCAAAGTCGTTCAGTTCGATCATCGATTCTGTTCTGTCTGTTCAAGGAAAGGTCTTTGGGTGGCAGCGCTTGATGGGGCCGATTCGCGCTGGCCGTTTCGTCATCATTCCTGATCCACCGGTTGATCCGATTCACCCTGACCGTCCAGTTCGTCCAGTTCGTCCAGCTCATTTTCCCAATCAAGACTACTTCGCACCGCTCCAAAATCACTCAGCAGATTGCTGTCCGGCCGGGCGTCGAGCAGGGGGGGCCGCTTCAGGTGAACCAGCACCAAGGTCTCCTGGTCTGTCTGGGTCGAAACCGGATCAAACCGATTGTTGCCCAAGGTTTGCCGGGTCGATCCAAGCAGCCGCGTCTCCCCTGGAGCGACCGGCAAGTTTTCCAGGACCGCGTCGAGCAGACGACTGACATGGATCTTCGTGGCCGGAAACAGTTCGGTGAATACGGATTCAAATGTGGGGTAATCAAGCGATCTCGGTACGCTGAGATCGGCTGGACCGTTGCCGCCCGGTTCGAGCGGTTCGAGCGGTTCGAGCGGATTGGCCAGTCGATTCTCACTGGCTACCTGAAACGCTTCCCGCCGTGGCTCAATTTCCGCTACGTCCAGAAACGGCTCAATCGAAAGCCTCGTGTTCTCGTCAAAGGCAGGCAATCCCTGTCGCTGGGCCACCTCGGTCCAGATCCGTCGGGCAACCGATTTGGGGTCTTCCGGACAGATCAACGAACCGAGTGTTGCCGTGGCTGACGGAGCGAACAGCGGTTGGAACTGCAAATCTTCCTGGATATCCCCCTCAGGCAGGTCCCCAACCCAGGCAAACTCCAAGGTTGAATCGGGCAACCTCCGGTAGATGGCTGCCTGCTGCAATGAAACCTGGCTGTTGTTTTCCAGGCGAGTGCCCGATGAACGGTCGTCGTATCGAAAAGACCCTCCCAGGTCCAACATCATCTCGGTATGCAACAAGCCAGTCGTATTGGACTGGACCTGAAAATTCTCCAGGCGGTTGGCCAGCGTCTTGTGCATGGTGACCGACGACGCCCCCTCTTTCCGCCGAAACTTCTCGGCGGAAAGTCCAAAGGGAAGGGACTGGGCCGAGGCATTGTCCAGATCGAGTTCGTATCCGGTTGAGAGCGATGTGTAGAGTGCTGAGTATTGGCTCAAATGGCCGCGCGGATGACCTTGGTAGACCTCCAACAAGCCAACCTGAGTGTTGCTGCGCACAAACCCGATATCCAACGAAGCCATTCTGGCAACGGCAAACGCACCGGCAATAGCAATCAGAGGAGCGGCCACCCAGGCCCACTCCACCCGCCCCATCAAGCGAAAAACCAGCCAGTTCAAAGGGACCAGGACCAGCAGATAAATGGCCAGCATCTGGAAGACAAACTTACTGGAGGGCGGCGTGATACCGGCCGATTCGACCAACGTCTCGCGGGCCGCATTGGATATCCCGCTCTGGTCGTTCCAGCCGGCATTGCCGGCCTGGAGATCGTGCTGGTAGCCTCCGTAATGCCAGCTGTCTTCGATCCGCCGCTGCTTGTTCGTGGCGGGTTGCCCGACCAGGTTAAAACCTGTTTCCATGGTCTCCGCCGTCACGTCCTGGTTCCACGCAAAATTATTGCCGGCCGAGACCGGCGGCTGAGTGCCCAGCTCGGCAAGCTGTTTGAAATTGAGCTGGTGCGTCTCTTCGCCGTTGGAAAGGTCGCGGCTGGTATACCGCAAGGTGGTCGCCAGCATCGGGTCGAGGATATGGGTTCGGTCATTCAGAAACTTGAATGAGAGTGTATCGGAACGGGTCTTTCCAAACTGGCGGGCCGGCTTGCGCAGCAAACAACCGTTAAAAAAACTGCGATAACTGGGCCAGGCAACCACCGGCGCTTCGTCCAGTGAAAACGATGTCACCACGACTCGCCCCCGCCCCACCTGGCGCTCAATCGCAATCTCTCCCGTATGAGTCACGAACTTCCCTTCCGGGTGTGGCTTGAAATCGACGCCAATCAAAGGGCTTTTTTCATCGACCTGGAGGACATGCTTCTGTTGCGGGTTATTCTTGACCGGGATTGCCCAGTGCTCGTTGAGCTCCCGCAGGTCCTCGTTGGTCAGGTTGCGCGTCCCCTCAAAACTGGCTGGCAAATATTCGGCCAGGAAGCTGGATTGCAGTTTGTCCAGGCAGTCGGGGCCACTCAAAATCAACTGCCCACCAAAGTGCAACCAGTCGATCAGGGATTGTTGTTGGTCGGTATCCAGTTGGTCCGGGTTCAGGTCGTCCCAGATCAGGTAACCAATCGTGGTCCAGTTCAACGCTTCCCGGGGCAGGGGGATCGGGTCCGTGCTGGGACGTGTGCGCACCACGTAATAGAAGGGCGGAAAGCGCTCGCTCTGGTAGGTCAGATCGGGAATCACCACACTGTCCAGAACCGTGACATAGGCGTAAGCGTCAGGCCGGTTGGTCAAGACGACCAGGTGCTGCTGGAAGTTGTGCATGGCCGCACGAGTCAATCGCGTCGCGTGCTGCAAAATCCCACTGGTTCCACTGTTGAATTCGAAATCGACACTGGCATTCTTCAGGTTCGGGTTCTTGGGCAGGTACAGGCTGATTTGAAAATTGCGCCACTCTTCTTTGGGCAACGAAGCTGGCCGAACCGATTGCGGGAAATAGTTGGTCCTCCAGACCGTCGAAGGCTGGTTCGATCGTCCGTTAAACGGCCGGGCCAACAGTTCGCCCCGAGCGTCGAAGTTGTTGGCAATCATCCGGATATCGGCCGTCACCCAGTGGCCCAGCTTGGTCCGATTGGTGCGAATTTCATCGTAATAGTTGCCGGGAAATACGACCGACGGTCTGTCTTCGTAATTCTCCTTGGCCTGCTCCTGCTTGTCTTCTTCTTTCCCGGCATTCGCCTGGGGGTCTTCCTCGGTGCAGCCTCCACAACCGGCCACCAACAGCAGCGAGCCTGCCAGCAAGGCCAGGGCCAAGAGCCGACAGGCCGGATTGGAAAGCGATTGCAGATTCGTCATCGGTTGTAGAATTTCCCGTGATGGTCCAAAAAGCCCAGCAAGCCTGACGAGTCGAAAGGTCTTTTCGATTCTATACCTATCGCGTCAGGCGGGCGACGAACATATCCGCAATAATTTTCTTTTTTGCGGGGAACCACTCAAAAACGAGGGGCCCCGGCAGCCGATCTAAGTGGTGGCCGCCTGTTGGATTTCAGCTGCCGCAAGCGTATTTTCCAACAACATGGTAACGGTCAATGGGCCGACACCACCGGGAACCGGTGTCAGGTAGGAAGCCTCGGCTGCCACGTCCTGGTAATGGACATCTCCCACCAGCCCGTCGTCGGTCCGATTGATACCCACGTCGACCACGACGGCCCCCGGCTTCACCATCGCAGCGGTGATGAACTCCGGTTGCCCAATGGCGGCGATCAAGATATCGGCCTGCCGGGTGATGGCTGCGAGATCGGCCGTTTGACTATGGCAGATCGTGACGGTGGCATTGGCCATGTCCGGACCCAGCCCGATGTCACGATTGGCCAGCATCAGCGCCATCGGCTTGCCGACGATATCGCTGCGACCAACAATTACGACGTGCTTGCCCCGGGTGTTGATCTGGTATCGCTTCAACATCTGGACAATCCCATGCGGCGTGCAGGGCAGGAATTGCGGCCGACCCTGGGAGATCAAGCCGACGTTCTGGGGGTGGAAAGCGTCGACATCTTTCAGCGGGTTCACGGCATCCAGCACGACCTGACTGTCCACGCCCGACGGCAATGGCAGCTGGACGAGAATCCCGTTCACACCAGGATCCTCGTTCAAACCATGGACCAGATCGAGGACTTCCTTCGTCGTCGACTGCTCGGGCAGCCGGTGCAATTGGCTGTTGATCCCCGCGCGCTGGCAGGCGCGTTCCTTGTTGCGCACATATACCTGGCTGGCAGGATCCTCCCCCACCAGAACCGCGGCCAGTGTCGGGGCAGCCTGGCCACCCTCCACGAAACGGGCCACCCGCTGTTTGATTTCAGATTGAATTTCCTTGGCAATCCGCTTGCCGTCCAAAACTTCCGCGGCCATGCTTTCTCCCTGCTTCCGTTAAGCGACGGGGCTGACGTGCCGGCCCCGCGACTGGTCATGGGTTGTCGGGCTGGGAACGGTCCTCCCGCTCATCCTGCTGGCTTGCCTCGCCTGTCGCGGGTTGTCCCCCGCCCGGTTCATCGGGTGAATTCTCACGAACATTAAACGGCATTGCAAGGATCTCGGATTCAACTATTTTTTTGAGTGCCAACGCGTCGCGAACCATCCCTTTCTGTGTCCGATCCGAATCCTGGAAGGGAACGAACAGTCGGTCAAACCCACGGGTCGTCAGCTTGATCTGGTAGCTCAAACCGGTCTTACCCGATTCATTTTCGAGTTTGAAAATGGAACTGAGAATCGTGTTGGGACCCCGCGACCGGACGGTGAAAACCCGGTTCTCCTGAAACCGGATCACCTCGTCATTGCAGACTCTGGTTTTCCCATTGACCTGGAGCGTGGAGACCGATTTTGATCCCAACTCGACCGGTCCCTCGCTGAGCGGCTGGATATCCAGGAGTTCGGATTTCCATTTTTTTAACCGGTCCGGCTCGATCAAGTAGGGATAAACCTGATCGGGTGATGCATTGATGGAAACAACCGTAGAGTATTCCTGTTTTTTTCCTCCCAAAAACCAGAGGCAACCAACAGCGATCACCACCGCGATCGCCAGGAACAACAGAAATTTTACGATACCGCTCATGAAAATTTGCACGTGAAAGCAGCGGGTTCTCGGCCAAACGGACATCCTAACCGAACGCCCCCGTTTTTCAACTATTGACCAGGAGACGGGCCGGCCTTGCCTGCCGAGCCAACCTGCTGCAACCGGCCCAAACTCGCATTATCATGAGGAACGACCGATGGCCGCCCTGCGATCATCGAAAGAGATGCAAACTGCCTGGCAACCCTTGCTGGAGAGTGGATGAACCTGGTCCCCTATTTGACCGCTGAGGAAATTCGTGAGCGCACTCCGTACCCGGAGCTGATCGCTACACTGGACGATGTGTTTCGCGGAGATGCAACGGCTCCTCCGCGGCATCATCATCAAGTTCCCCAGGGCCATGGTCCCGATGCCACGCTGTTGATCATGCCCGCCTGGCGTCCTCAGGGATCGGTCGGGGTCAAAGTCGTGAATGTCTACCCCGAAAACGGAGCCCGAGGACTTCCGGCCGTCCAGGGAATCTATCTCTTGTTCCATGGTCAAACGGGTGAACTGGTCGCCCTGGCCGACGGTCCGGAAATCACCGCACGACGAACGGCCGCCGCTTCCGCCTTGGCCTCGCGTTACCTTGCCAGTGAGCAGGCCCGCGTCATGCTGATGGTGGGAACGGGGCGATTGTCGCGGGAATTGATACGCGCCCATCGATGCGTCCGCAATCTGGACGAAGTGCTGGTTTGGGGACGAGACCCGGACAAAGCACAAGCGGTCGTTCAAGACCTTGACGACGGCAGTTTTTCCATCCGGGCCGTACCAACCCTCGAGTCGGCCGCCCGCCAGGCCGACCTGATCTCGACAGCCACACTGGCCCGCCAGCCATTGATCGAGGGAGCCTGGTTGAAACCGGGCTCCCATCTGGACCTGGTCGGGTCTTACCGCGCCGACATGCGGGAAACGGACGACGAAGTAATGCGACGGGCCACAGCCGTTTATGTCGACACCCGTGCCGGCGCCCTGAGCGAGGGAGGGGACCTGGTCCAGACAATTGCCTCGGGAGCGCTGGATGAGTCCAAAATCGTCGCGGAGCTGGCCGATTTGGCCAGGGGCTATCCGGTTCAGCGGCCAGATGGCCAGATCACGGTTTTTAAATCGGTTGGCGCTTCGATTGAGGATTTGGCAGCCGCTGAACTCTGCCTGAAGAACGATCTGGCCTGATCCCGGCCTGGTCAATCGGCGAAGGTTCTCGATACGGGTTCTACAGGCCTCGGGACAGGATGAAATCGGCCACCGCAATCGATTCCGGACAATTCCCGGCCAACCACTCTGCCCATCCGGATTAAGTCGCCATATAAACCCCGAAATATCGGCCAGATCGCCGCCCCGACTGTCTCAGTACAGGGCGGAGACGTTTAAAATGAGGCTCTCCGGAACCGAGGGAGCGCCAGCGAACTTCAGAGAACGGGAACCGATCTTCGAATCGGGGGTTTCCAGCCGATCCTGGTTGATTGAGACTAAGAGACTGGCAATCAACCCAGCCGGTAAACAGCAGCCTGGAAAAGACAGAAAAATGGAATCGGAAACAGAACTCAAAGACATGGCAGGTAGCAGCATTGGCGCGACGCGCAACTCGTTCGAAAACATCCCGATACGGGTGTTTGAACAGCCTGGCGATGCCTCCCGCGCCGTCGCCGAACATATTGCGGGCATGATCCGCACCCGCAACGCCCAGGACCGCCTCTGTGTACTGGGATTGGCCACCGGCAGTACGCCCGTCGGCGTCTATGCCGAACTGGTTCGCATGCATCGGGAAGAAGGGCTGTCATTCAAAAATGTAGCGACCTTCAACCTGGATGAATATTACCCAATCCATCCGGACGAACTGCAAAGCTATGTTCGATTCATGCACGAACACCTGTTTGATCATATCGACATACCGGCCGAAAATATCAATATCCCGGACGGGTTGCTGGCCAAGCAGGATGTGGCCGACTACTGCGTCCAGTACGAAGCCAAAATTGAAATGATGGGCGGCATTGACATCCAGCTACTGGGGATCGGGCGTACGGGACACATCGGTTTTAACGAGCCCGGATCGAGCAAGGAGAGTTTAACGCGATTGATTACCCTCGATAAAATCACCCGGGCCGACGCGTCCAGTGATTTTTTTGGTGAGGAAAACGTGCCGAGACGGGCCATCACCATGGGCGTCGGATCGATTCTGCGAGCGGAAGAAATCCTGATTATTGCCTATGGCGAACACAAAGCTGAAATCGCCGCCACCGCTATCGAAGGTAGCGTCACTTCGTCAGTGTCGGCCAGCTTTCTGCAGGAGCACCCCAGTGCCAAGTTCATTCTCGACCTGTCTGCGGCTCAAGGCCTGACCCGCTACCGCTGCCCGTGGCTGACCGGTTCGATCCAGTGGACCAAGGAATTGACGCGCAAGGCGGTCCTCTCGTTAGCCCAGCAAGTGAGTAAACCGATCCTTAAATTGACCGATGAGGATTACAACGAGGGTGGCTTGCAGGACCTGCTGGCTGAACACGGTCCCGCCTACGACATCAATCTCCGTGTCTTCCGGCACCTGCAATCGACCATCACGGGCTGGCCCGGAGGGAAACCGGAAAAGTACACTCGGCCCGGGGATATCCGGACTGAGCGGGACGAGATTTTCCCGAAACGTGTACTCATCTTCTCACCCCATCCCGACGACGATGTGATTTCCATGGGAGGCACCCTGATTCGACTGGTCGACCAGGAACACGAGGTCCACGTCGCCTACCAGACGTCCGGTAATATCGCGGTGTTTGATGATGACGCCATCCGTTTCTGTGAATTCGCATCCGACTTCCACCAGGAATTCGGCCTGTCCACAGAGGCAGCGGAGGAGCTGGAGGGCCGACTAAACGAGTGCCTTAAGAACAAATCGGCAGGGCAGGTGGATGGCCCAGAGGTACAGGCCGTCAAGGGCCTGATCCGAAGGGGGGAAGCGAAGGCAGCTACGAGGTTGTGCGGGGTGCCGGCTGATAACCTGCACTTCCTGGATATGCCGTTTTACGAAACGGGCAAAATCAAGAAGAAGCCACTCTCCCCGGAAGATATTCAGATGATTGTGGACCTGTTGCAACAGGTCCAACCTCACCAGGTGTATGCGGCCGGTGATTTGCGGGACCCGCATGGAACCCATCGCACCTGCCTGAGCGCCGTACTGCAGGCTTGTGACCAGTGCCAGGGGCAAGCCTGGTACGATGACTGCACCATCTACCTGTACCGCGGGGCGTGGCACGAGTGGGAACCCTACGAGATCGAGATGGCGGTCCCCCTCAGTCCAAACGAAGTCATCCTCAAAAGGAACGCCATCTTCAAACATGAATCCCAAAAAGATCGAGCCGTCTTTCCAGGCCACGACGCCCGTGAATTCTGGCAACGGGCCGAAGACCGCAACGCCAAGACGGCCAGGCTGTACGATCAGCTGGGACTGGCCGAATACGAGGCGATCGAGGGATTCGTGACCTGGAAGGGTGAACAGTCGTTCCTGTAAACCGGGCCGGATATTCCCATGAACGTTGAATCCGCTTTCAGCCAAGCGAGAATGTCCGAGCTGGCGCAGGTCTACCGGGACGGCCTGCTGGAAGACGTCCTTCCCTTCTGGCTGCAACACGGGGTCGACCATGAATTCGGCGGGATCATGGCGTCGGTGGACCGCGCGGGCAGCTGCCTTGACACCGACAAGAGTGTTTGGCAGCAGGGACGGTTTGCCTGGCTCCTGGGTGAACTCTGCAATGACCCGCGTTTGCAAGACCACCCACAACGCGAAACATGGCTGACTATCGCTACGGGAACCCTGGAGTTTCTCTCGCGGCACTGTTTCGATCCGGTCGACGGACGGATGTGGTTTCAGGTCACCCGCGATGGTCAACCCATTCGCAAGCGACGTTATGCCTTCAGCGAGAGCTTCGCGGCGATCGCCTTTGGCGAACTGGCCCAGGCAACCAACCGTGTTGAATATCACGAACAGGCCGAGACCTGCTTTGATCGGTTCCTTTCCCACAGCCAGGATCCGAACGGTAGCGAACCAAAATTTACAGGGACACGCCCCATGCAGGGGATCGGGTTCCCCATGATCTGCCTGGTGACGGCCCAGGAACTGCGGGATTCGATCGACCTTCCCGCCGCAACCCAGGCAATTGATCAGAGCATCGAGACCATCCGCAACTACTTCTACAAACCGGACCTCAAGTGCGTGATGGAAACGGTCGGGCCCCGTGGTGAACTGCTGGATCATTTTGACGGACGAACCCTGAACCCGGGCCATGCCATCGAAGGCGCCTGGTTCATCATGCTGGAGGGTCACCGGCGGGACGACCCGGAACTGGTCCAGATGGGACTCAATATGCTGGACTGGATGTGGGATCGGGGGTGGGACCCCGAGTTTGGCGGCCTGCTCTACTTTGTAGACGTCCGCGGTCTGCCCGTGCAGGAATATTGGCACGACATGAAATTTTGGTGGCCACACAACGAAGTGTTGATTGCCACCCTGCTGGCTTACCGCCTGACGGGCGATGCCAAATATGCCGAACGACACGAACAGGCGCACCGCTGGGCTTATGACCATTTCCCGGATCCCGAGCATGGTGAATGGTATGGCTACCTGCACCGTGACGGTCGAGTCAGCACCCCGCTCAAGGGCAACCTCTGGAAAGGCCCGTTTCATTTACCCCGCATGCAGCATGTCTGTTGGAACTTGTTGGAACAGATGTTGTCGGGCGTTTGATTGGCCGATAACCGGTTAAATATTCGATAGACAAACCTTGCCCGTTGGTTTAAAAACGGCCAGACGGTTCGCCGAGCAGGCGCGCCGGTTTCCGCACAGCACGAAACGGTCGAACATGAATTTTGCCGAAGCAGTGAAACGCCTGGCCCCGTCACTGGAGGGTGAAATTCACCTCGACCCGGCAACGCGGCAGGCGTACGCCACCGACGCCTCGGTCTACCAGCAGGTACCGGCGGCCGTCGCCCTGCCCAAAACAGTCAGCGACCTGCGGCAATTGATCCAGCTGGCGCGTCAAACGGGTGTTGGGCTGGTTCCACGAACGGCCGGAACTTCGCTGGCCGGGCAAGTGGTGGGACCCGGGATGATCGTCGACCTGTCCCGGCATTTTACCCGGATTTTGGAAATCAACGCCGCCCAGCAGTGGGTGCGGGTTCAGCCCGGCGTGGTACGGGACGAATTGAATCTGGCCCTGGCCGAACACGGACTGATGTTCGGCCCGGAAACTTCGACGTCCAACCGTGCGATGATCGGTGGTATGGTGGGCAATAACTCCTGCGGCTCCAACTCGATCAGGTATGGCTCCACCCGTGACCAGACGATCGAGATCGAAGGCCTGCTATCCGACGGCAGTCTGGCCAGGCTGGGACCGGTCGATGCGGAACAGCTGGAGCGCCTCTCGACTCATGAACCGGGCTGTCTGGCTGACCGGATCACTGCCGACACCTACCGACTACTGCAAGACCCCGAGGTCCAAGAGGAAATTGTTCGTCGATCTCCCAAGGCGAGCATTCACCGACGGAACACGGGCTACGCCCTGGACCGGCTGATTGAATGCGATGCTTTCGGCCGTGGCACCCAGCCGTTCAACCTCTGCCGACTGATTGCCGGTTCCGAAGGCTCCCTGATGTTGGCCACCGAAGTCAAGCTGCGGCTGCACCGATTGCCACCTCCCGAGTCGGCTCTGCAGTGCGCTCATTTCGATTCCGTCCAGGAGGCGTTGCAGGCCACCCAGATCGCCATGCAATTTCAACCGTACGCCTGCGAACTGATCGACCGGCTGATCATCGAAGGCGCCCGCCGCAACCTGCAGCAGTCCGACAACCTCGACTTTGTCCAGGGCCAACCGGCCGCGATTCTGGTGACCCAGTTGCGCGGCGCCAACCGGTCGGATGTGGAGCAACAATTTCATTCGTTGCAGACGAAACTCGAAAAGGCCGGGCTGGGCACAGCTTACCCGGTGTTGTCAGGCCAGGCGGCAGAACGTGTTTGGAGCGTTCGCAAGGCGGGGCTGGGAGTTGTCTCGAATGTGCCTGGTAACGAGAAGCCGGTGGCTGTGGTTGAAGATACCGCGGTCGACCTGGCAGACCTGCCCGCCTACATCGCCGATTTTCACGAACAGATCGAGCAGGCCTACGAAGTCTCCTGTGTCCACTACGCCCATGCTGGCAGTGGCGAACTGCACCTGCGACCCGTGCTGAACCTGAAGCGGGAAGAGGGCGTGCAGAAGTTCCGTCACATTGCCACCGACGTTGCCCGCCTGGTCCAGCATTACCGGGGCTCGCTCAGTGGCGAGCACGGTGACGGGCGACTGCGGGCCGAATTCATCGAGCAGATGGTAGGCCCACAGGTTTACCAGTGGATGCGGCAAGTCAAGCAGATCTGGGACCCTCAGAACGTGTTCAATCCTCAACGGATCATCGACCCACCGCCGATGGACAAGCAACTGCGTTACCAGGTCAACCAAGCGGAGAGTGAACCGAATACCATTTTTGATTTTGCCACGACCGGTGGCATGCTGGGGGCGGCAGAACTCTGCAGCGGATCGGGGGATTGTCGCAAGACCGCCTTGATGGGTGGCACAATGTGTCCCAGCTACATGGCCACCCGCAACGAAATGGACACGACCCGCGCCCGGGCCAACCTGTTGAGGCAGTCGATGACAGGCCAACAAGGTTCTACGGCACCGTTTGACCAGGCCGACGTCAAACAGGTCCTGGACCTCTGTCTCTCCTGCAAGGGATGTAAGCGGGAATGTCCCTCCAATGTAGACATGGCCAAATTGAAAGCGGAATTCCTGCAAGGTTATTACGACCTGCATGGCCTGCCCTGGCGGACACGAATGATGGCGGCCAGTCATGTCTGGACCCGGCGGGCCAGCAAGGCGCCCTGGTTGTACCATTTCTTCACCCAAACCCCAGGATTGTCGCGGCTGGTAAAACGGTTGCTGGGAATCCACCCGGATCGATCGATTCCGCGAATTTCGCACCCCACGCTCGGTCGTTGGCTGGAGAAGCACCAACCGCATCCAAACGCCGGGCAGCGGGGCAGTGTCTGGTTATTTGTCGATGAGTTTACCGACTACCTGGACGCTCATGTCGGTCGCGCAGCGGTTGAACTGCTGGAAAAACTGGGCTATGCCGTCGACGTCCCGCTTCACGTGGCCAGCGGTCGCGCTGCCATCTCGATGGGATGCCTGCGAGAGGCCCGCCAACTGGCCCATGCCAACGTGGAATATCTGGCCGACAAAGTGACTGCAGAAAAACCGCTGGTGGGTATCGAACCCTCAGCCATCCTGTCGTTTCGGGACGAGTACCTGGAGCTGGTCGGCTCGCCATACCAACAGCGGGCTCGTCGCCTCGCCGACCATGTTTTCGTACTGGAAGAGTTTCTGAGCCAGCGGTTTGACGAGGGTGATTTTCAGCGATCTGAATTTTGCCAAGAGCCGCGCACGATCCGGCTGCACGGCCATTGCCACCAAAAAGCGACCGCCCAGTTGGCGTCGACTGTCAAGGCATTGCAGTTACCCATGAACTACGACGTTCAATTGATTCCCACGGGTTGTTGCGGAATGGCAGGAGCCTTCGGCTACGAGGCAGACAAGTATGAACTCTCGATGCAGATCGGCGAACTGATCCTGTTTCCCTCCATCCGCCAGGAACCGCTCGAACAACTGATCGCGGCCCCGGGAACAAGTTGCCGACATCAAATCATGGACGGTACCGATCGGCGGGCATGGCACCCGGCTGAAATCTTGAAACAGGCCCTGGTCGAGCCGTCTCCCCCGGCCAACCGACCCCAAGCCGCGATGACAAGTTGAGAGGATTTCTGGCAAGCTGCGCAAAGGCGGCAGCTTGATCACCGTTCAACCCATAGGGCCTGTTGTCGTTGACCCGCAGGGGCCACATCTGGGCAACAGGTGTTGGAGGGTGAACCCGGGCCGGCCGGCGGAAGGGTCTTTGTTGCCTGGCAGTTTGGCAATAGGATAGAAGGTTCGTGATCCAGCAGCAGACAAACCTTTGCCCGCCCTGACCCAGCATGCCCATTCTCAAACGAGAAATCGACACGTACCCGGACAACCTGCTGGACGATGCCGACCTGTTGTCCGAGCCAGACCGGGTCTGGTGGTGCATTTATACGATGTCACGGCGGGAAAAAGACCTCATGCGCCGTTTGGCAGCCATGAAGATTCCCTTTTACGGCCCGGTCATCCCCAAGCGCTACCGCTCTCCCAAGGGCCGCATGAGAACGTCGTATGTACCGATGTTTCCCAACTACATCTTTATGTTTGGCTCTGAGTCCGAGCGCTACCAGGCGATGACTTCCAACTGCATCTCCCGTTACGACGAGGTGACGGACGCCCAGCAACTGGTTTCCGACCTGCGACAGATACGCGCGGTCGTACTGGCCGGGATTCCCCTCACGCCGGAATCCCGACTGGAGGCCGGCAACCAGGTACGGGTACGCTCGGGACCTTTTGCCGGATACGAGGGGATGGTGGTGCGTCGCGAGGGGAAAACGAGATTCCTGCTCTCGATCAGGTTTCTTGAGCAGGGAGTTTCGATGGCCATGGATGAAGGCCTCCTGGAGCCTCTCTAGAGTTTCGATTCGATGTCCCGAACGGGCCTTGGCAACGGCGACCGGCAGGGTGATCAATGGCCAACGGAGAACGACCGCGCAAAGGGCGACACCCTTTTCAATTGCGGTCGCTACCGAAAACGGATACGAGGCTTTCTCGAAACCAACGCTCGCTCCCGTCGACAGGAGAAACAAGGCAACGTGCGGCGTCTTGAGGGAGTCGTTTCACGGTTCACCCGGGGACGATTTTTTTCCGATTGGGCGGCCCGCAATTCCCGTAATACCGGACCATTCGGACTCACTGTCGGGAATCGGGTGATTTGCTGTCGCCGCCTGTCGTCCACCATAGGCCAAAATCGGGTGCAATGTTAATTTGAACTTTATGTTCGAGAAATTCGACTGAGGTTCCAGTATAACAGTGTTTTCAGCTGCCTCGTCTGAAGACCCGCCTCGGAAGCTCCACAACCCCTTGAAAGGTGATTGTCACCCAAAGGGACGGAGTCTGCGCCAAAATGTACTTTCCAGCCAATAGCCAATCGTCCACAATGAACCAGAAACCAAATGAGCGGTGCTAAGGTAAAGCGAATTTATATCGCGGGTCACCAAGGGATGGTGGGGTCCGCCCTGGTCAGGCAAATGCAAGCCAACCCCGCTGTCGCACTGGTTTCGCGTAACCGCGAACAACTCAATCTCTGCAACCAGTCAGACGTCAACGATTTCTTCTCCCGGGAAAAGCCGGATTGCGTCATTTTTGCCGCAGCCCGTGTGGGCGGCATCCACGCCAACCGAACCTATCCGGCAGAGTTCATATACGACAATCTGATGATGGCTTCCAATGCCATCGATGCGGCTTATCGGAGCGGGGTGGGTCGTTTCCTGTTCCTCGGTAGCACCTGTATCTACCCGCGACTGGCCCCCCAACCGATGCGGGAAGACTGCCTGCTGAGCGGGCCGCTGGAAGAGACCAACGAGGCGTACGCGATCGCCAAAATTGCCGGCTTGAAGATGTGTGAGTACTACCGCCGGCAATACGGCGTCCTGTATCACTCGGCCATGCCGACCAACCTGTATGGCCCGGGGGACAACTACCACCCCGAACATTCCCATGTCCTGCCAGCACTCATTCGCCGTTTTCACGAGGCCAAGACGGCAAAACATCCGGAAGTGGTCATCTGGGGATCGGGCAAGCCCCGCCGGGAGTTCTTGCATGTCGACGACTTGGCCAAGGCTCTTTTGCACCTGGTCGACTTGGAAGACCCTCCCAACTTGGTTAACGTAGGGACTGGTTCGGACTTGACGATCCTGGAATTGGCGGAACTGGTCGCCCAGACAGTCGGATATTCAGGTAAGATTTCGGTTGACCCGTCCCAGCCAGACGGGACACCCGTCAAGCGGACCGACACCCGGTTGATTCAATCGACCGGTTGGCAGCCTGCCATTGGATTGGCAGAAGGCATCGAACGAACGTACCAAGATTTTCTCAACGAAACCAAGTTGAACCTGCTCCGAGAGGTGTAAAGTCAGATGACGAAAAAGGCGCTCATCACCGGGATTACAGGCCAGGATGGATCCTACCTGGCGGAACTGCTGCTCGAAAAAGACTATGAAGTCCATGGTATCGTTCGACGTTGCAGTACCTTCAATACCGACCGGATTGATCACATCTACAAGGACCCTCACGAGTCGGACAATCGGCTGTTGCTGCACTATGGCGACCTGACCGATGGCCAAAATCTGACCAACCTGGTGCTCGACATTGAACCGGATGAAATTTACAACCTGGGCGCCCAAAGCCATGTGCGGGTCTCCTTTGACTCCCCGGCCTACACGCTGCAGGTCGTCGGCGCAGGGGCCCTGAACGTGCTGGAGGCAGCGCGACAACTGAACAAGGAGAAAGAGGTGCGTGTGTATCAGGCCTCCTCTTCAGAAATGTATGGCGACGTCCTGGAAACACCACAGTCAGAAACAACCCCTTTCCAGCCGCAGAGTCCGTACGCCTGCGCCAAGGTCTACGCTTTCCATCAAACGGTCAACTACCGACACGCCTACGATCTGTTTGCCACCAACGGAATCCTGTTCAATCATGAATCACCCCGCCGTGGCGAGACATTCGTCACTCGGAAAATCACCCGCGCCGCGGCCCGCATCAAGCTCGGAACGCAAGACAAGCTCTTCCTCGGCAATCTCGACGCCAAGCGCGACTGGGGATACGCCAAGGATTACGTGGAAGGCATGTGGATGATGTTGCAGCACGACGAGCCGGATGATTTTGTGCTGGCTACCGAAAAGACCCACACGATCCGCGAATTCCTGGATTACAGTTTCGAACACCTGGACCTCGACTGGTCCAAGCACGTGGAAATCGATCCGCGTTATTTCCGCCCGACCGAAGTCAACCTGCTGCTGGGCGATGCCACCAAGGCCAGGGAACAGCTCGGCTGGGAAGCCAAGACTACCTGCCGCGAACTGGCACAGATCATGGTCGATCACGACCTTGAACTGGCCCGCTCCGAGTCCACTCAGGCGAGCCTTAATTGAACGTCCGCGCTCAAGCAGGCCTTTTTACCTTACAATCGATGCAAGAGAATTCATTCCTGGTTCGGCTGGCATGACCGTGCAAAGCCCCGATCGCAACGCTCCTCGCATTCCATTCCGCCTGCAGGCGGTCTTGGCAAGCCTATGGCTGATGGGTGCATCGGCCGCCCTGCTGTCCCCTCTGGCCAGTGGGCAGGACCGGGATGCGTCGGCCAAGCGGTCGCCCGTTCCGGCCCGGGCAAAAATCGACGCGACCCTCAAAACGGTCCGTGGGCTGTACGCAGAACAGTACCAGAATCGGCAGCCCCAGGCACAACGGGATTTTGCCATATCATTATTGGCCGTAGCCGATGAAGACAGCCAGCTACCGGCAAAATACGTGCTGTACTCCGAGGCGTTGCGAATTTCCCAGGGCCTGGGTGATTACCAGACAGCCTGGAAGGCCATTGATAAAATCAGCCGGCGATTCGAGGTTGACGATATCCGGGTCAGGGCCAAACTGTTGACCGACTTTGGCAAGAAAAACCGGGATCCCGACCTGGCTTACAACCTGACATTGCTGGTTCAGCCCAAAATCCAGTCGCTGGTAGATCAGAACCAATTCCCGGCAGCCATTCGATTAACCGAGTCACTCGAGTCGGTGGCCAAGCGTTCGCGCAACAAAGTGCTCGCCAGAGATCTGACCAACTCGCAAAAAGAGATGGAGCGACTGGCCAAACAGTACGCGGCACTCCGACCTGCTTACGCAGCCCTGAAACAAAATCCGGACGATCCGCCCAGCAATCAATCCGTGGGTTATTTCCTGTTCTTCGAAAAAGGAGATTACCGGGAGGCCATTCCGTTCCTGGCAAAAAGTGACGTTCCACAACTAACGGCCATTGCCAAGCAGGAAATGAAAACCCGCCGTGATTCAGAAGCGACCGACAAGGACCGCTTGGCGATTGCCGATCGCTGGTGGAACCTGGCCGCATCCGTTGAGGATGAGGAACGGCAAACGAAACTGCGGGGCCACGCAGCCGGTCTCTATTCCGAATTAGCCAGCGGCCTGGCCGGCATCGACAAGGTGCGGGTGCAGAAGCGAATCCAAGACCAGTTTTCCCTGCAGGACGATTTTTTCGGTGCGGTATGGGAAATCCCCTGGAAAACCCAGGACAACTGGGTTGGTGTTCAGTTCCGCAAAGACGGCAAAGTGCGTTACACGATCAAGGAGACCCAGGAGCTGAAAACGGTCGATTGGCAAGCCACGGCCAGGGGCCTGTTGGTTCAGCCAAGCCAAAAGCGATACTTCATCTTCAACCTCGATTCCCAGGGAAATCTCTTCGGGGAAAAATATGAACCGAAGCAGTTCCGTGAACGCGCGACGGGTGTCAGGACCAACTGATGACAGTGGCTAGAAAAATCCTGCTCACCGGTGGTGCGGGATTTATCGGTTCCCACCTGGTGAAGTGGATCCTCGACGAAACCGAACACGAGGTGGTCAACGTCGACAAGCTGACGTATGCCGGGCAAACCCGTTCCCTGTCAGGTTGCCAGCAAAATCCGCGTTACCAATTCGAGGCGATTGACATCGTCGACCGAAAAAACGTCGAGGAACTGTTCCACAGGCATCAACCGGACTGGGTCATGCACCTGGCCGCCGAAACTCATGTGGACCGTTCGATCGATCAGCCGGACGAGTTTATCCAGACCAATGTCGTCGGCACCTTCAACCTGCTGGAACAGTCGCGGCACTATTTCCACCAGCTGGAGCTCGACCGCCAAAGCCGCTTCCGGTTCCACCACGTTTCGACCGACGAAGTCTACGGCTCGCTTTCGCTGGACGACGACCCGTTCACCGAGCAAACGGCCTACAACCCCCGCTCTCCCTATTCGGCCAGCAAGGCAGGCGCGGACCACCTGGTGCGGGCCTGGCACGAAACGTACCGGCTACCGGTCATCATCACGCACAGTTCCAACAACTACGGACCATGCCAGTTCCCGGAAAAACTGGTCCCCCTGGTAATCCTCAAAGCCATTCTAGGTCAACCGATACCCGTTTACGGGACTGGCGAAAATGTGCGGGACTGGCTGTACGTTACAGACCACGTTCGGGCCCTGATGCGGGTCGTCGAGGCGGGTGCACCGGGCGAAACCTACCACATCGGGGGGAACAATCAGCCTGCCAACCTGGAGTTGGTCCAGTCGATTTGCCGTCTCCTGGACACGCGCTGCCCGGTTGCCGACAACCCACGACTGTCGGCCGAACAGCAAACCGGTCTGGCCAGCTACTCTGCCCTGATCACGCTGGTCGCCGATCGGCCGGGCCACGATCTCCGTTACTCCAGCGATACGACGAAAATCACAAACTCACTCGGGTGGAAACCGCACGAGACCTTGCTCAGCGGATTGGAGAAGACGATCGAGTGGTATCTAACCAACGAAGATTGGTGGAAACCTTTGCTGCAGGCCGACGAGGGATGTTAGGCATTGAGAGTTTTGGGATTGGCAATTAACAACCGATGAAAGGTATCATACTGGCAGGTGGATCGGGGACACGGCTGCACCCCATCACCTTGGCCGTGTCGAAGCAGATGCTCCCGGTTTACGACAAACCGATGATCTACTACCCGCTATCGGTCCTGATGCTGGCTGGTATTCGAGAAATCCTGATCATCTCGACGCCAGCCGACCTACCCGGTTTTCAACAGCTGTTTGGCGATGGCAAAAAAATTGGCTGCTCGTTCCGCTACGCCGCCCAACCAGAGCCGGGCGGATTGGGACAGGCCTTTACGATTGGCGAGTCCTTTATCGGGACCGACCCGGTTGCCCTGATCCTGGGCGACAACATTTTTTACGGCTCTGGCTTTGGCGAGTTGATCCGCAGCCACACCGAACCGAACGGGGCGGTCGTCTTTGCCTCGGCCGTGCGAGACCCGGAACGATACGGCGTGGTCGAATTCAGCCCGGCGGGAGACGTCGTGTCGATCGAAGAGAAGCCGGAACACCCGCAATCGAACTACGCGATCCCGGGCTTGTACTTTTACGACAACCAGGTGGTGGAAATCGCCAAGCAGGTCCAACCTTCCCCACGGGGCGAACTGGAAATCACGGCCATCAACCAGGCCTACCTGTCGAAGGGTCAGTTGCAGGTCAGTCGCTTCAATCGCGGGATCGCCTGGCTCGATGCGGGTACGTTCGAATCGCTCGACGAAGCTTCGACTTTTGTCCGCGTGATCGAGCAGCGGCAGGGGAAAAAAATTGGTTGTATAGAAGAGGTGGCCTACTACATGGGGTTCATTACCCAGTCACAACTGCTGCAGCTGGCAGGCGAATTTTCTTCCAGTGGCTACGGTGCCTACCTGCAACAGGCGGCCCAACAGCCGAGGGTCACGGACGGATGATGGCGCTCGGGCTAAAACGGATCTTTTATCGAATCATACCAGCTGTTAAACAAGCAAATTTCATGAAACGACTCGCGTCGTGTTAAAATTGCCCAAACTTGTCCGACGTCCATACGCTGCGGTCCGCTACCGGGTCCGGCAATGCCTGGCAACCGTGCATCGATCGCCCGTTTTTGTCCTGGGCAACCAGAAAAGCGGTACCACGGCGATCGCCGCGTTGCTGGCCCAGGCAACTGGCCAGCAGGCAACTCTCGATTTTTTCTACCGCCGCGAACCGCGGGAAGTGGAACGGTATCATCAGGGTTCACTCACCTTGAAGGAAATATGCACCCGCAACAAGTTGGAGTTTTCACGCAAAATCATCAAGGACCCGGACCTGACATTTTTTGCCTCCGATCTGGTGGCCGAATTTCCTGAGGCCAAGTTTCTGTTTGTCCTCCGCGACCCATACCAGAATATCCGCAGTATTTTAAACCGCTGGTCACTCCCCGGCACGCTGGACCAGTTGTCACCGGAAATACGTCGGCAACTGGAAGCGTCTCGTTCCTGGCAGATCGTCTTTGACGGGGCCACTCCGGCAACGGCCGGCCCCAACCCGGTGGCCACTTTGGCCAATCGCTGGGAGATGGCCGTCCAGGCTTTCCGGCAAATCGAAGCCCGCTGTTGCCTCGTCCGTTATGAAGATTTTTGCGCCCAAAAAGAGAGATGCATTGCCGAATTGGCCAGCCAACTCGGATTGCCCGTTCGACACGATATTCAACGGCAGCTGGACCACCCCTTTCAGCCCCGCGGGGCAGACTCAGGCCAATCGCCCGCACAGTTTTTCAGCCCGGCCAATCTGGAACAGATTACCAAGCGATGCTGGCCCACGGCAGCCGACTTCCATTACCGACCGGCGCCCCTGAACGAATGAACCTGGTCACCCACCCTCTTTTGCCGACCTGAATTTGCAAACCGACGAACTAAAACATGCCACCATTTCGGGTGCCAAATGGAACTTTGCGAAACAATTCTGTTTTCAGTTCATCGCACTCGTTTTCGGGATTGTCCTCTCCCGACTGCTGCTACCGGCCGAGTTCGGCCTGTTGGCAATGGTCATGGTGTTTTCCCGTTTTGGAAACCTGTTTTCCGACATGGGTCTGAGCCGTTCCCTGATCCACAACCAGCAAGCCTCACCGACCGACACGTCCACCGTGTTCTGGGCCACGCTGGTACTCGGGTTCCTGCTGTCGGGCCTGATGGCGGCTTTGGCCCCAGGGATTGCCTGGTTCTACGGGCAACCGGAATTGACTGCTCTGGCGCTGCTGATCGCGCTGAATTTTATCTTGAGTGCTTTTAACATCATTCCCCGCACCTTGCTGGAAAAAAAACTCCAGTTCCGCTCCCTCTTCTTTGTAGAAGCAACCGCCACGGTCTTGTCCGGTGTAATCGCCATCGGCATGGCCTTGTCCGGGTACGGCGTCTGGTCGCTGGCAGCCCAAATCATTTTGCGCACGCTGTTCCTCTCCACCCTGTTCTGGCTGTTCTACCCCTGGCGCCCCGACTTGGTATTTGACCGCTCAGCCTTTCGGCGGGCAGCCGGCTATGGACTGCCCTTGCTGGGCAGCAGCAGCTTGAATTACTGGGTGCGCAACGTCGACAAGTTGCTGATCGGCTGGAAACTGGGTGATGAAGAGCTGGGCTATTACAACAAGCCGTACACCTTGATGCTGTTTCCGCTGGCCAATGTCACGCAGGTCCTGGCCAAGGTCCTGTTCCCGTCGTTGGCCATGCTGCAGGAGGACAAGCAGCGGGTCAAGGCGTCCTACCTCCGCGTCGTCCGACTGGTCTGCCTGGTGACATTCCCCATCTCGATCGGCATGTTTGTCATGGCCGAACCGGTCATCCTCGGGCTGTACGGCCCACAGTGGCAAGGTAGCGTAGAGATCCTGCGGGTCCTGTCCCTGCTGGGAATCAGCCAATCCGTCCTGGCCCTCAATGGTTCGATCTACCAGGCGATGGGCGCTACCATGCTGCAATTCAAATGGGGACTGTTGTTCAAGCTGGTCATCATCTCGGCCATCGTGGCTGGACTGCCTTTCGGCGTGATGGGGATCGCCATCGGTTACACGCTGGCATCATTTTGTATTACCATTCCGAACCTGCTCGTGCTCGGATGTGTTATCCCGGTCCGTCTGCGCGATGTCCTGGTCTCCTGCTACAAACCGTTGCTGATTTCGACCGCCATGGGGCTGGCCGTTTTCCTGTTCCTCCTGTTCGTCGGCGCTTCCTGGAACCACGTTGCCGTGCTGTTGACAGGCGTACCGCTGGGCATGTTGGTCTACGCCTTGCTGGTACTTGCCTTTGACCGGGAATCGCTAAACGACGTGCTGATCTTTATCAGAAACCGTCGCCAGAAAAATGCCCCTCTCACCTCGGGCCCCAACTAGGACAGAATCTTGGTTTTAAGACGCGGCATTCAGAAACTCAAAAACCTGGCAGGGAAGATAGACCGCAGGTCCTACACCTGTGGGCTGCGATCGATCGAAGCGTTGTCCCTGCCGGATTTTCTCGGGATCGGGGCCCAGAAAGCGGGCACCTCCTGGTTGGCAAAAAACCTGCGTTGCCATCCGGAACTGTTCGTTTCCGAGGAAAAAGAACTTCACTACTTTGATCGGGATTTTCACCGGCCGTTACGCCATTACGCCAGCCACTTTGCACAGGCCGGCGATCGGGTCAAAGGAGAGATCACACCTGCCTATGCGATTCTCGACCGCCCCACCATTCGCTTCATCCACAAGGTCATGCCGGAGTTGCGATTGGTCTACCTGCTGAGAAACCCGGTGGAACGGGCCTGGTCACAAGCCTACATGAATCTCGTATCCATCCCCGGCCGGCCCTATGAAGAGGTCGATCAGGCCGAGTTTATCCGCCACTTTCGTTCACCGCGATCCGTTTCACGGGGTGCCTATCTGGCCTGTATCGACCGCTGGCTGGAATCCTTCGCAGAGGATCAATTGCTGATCGAATTTTTCGAAGATATCGCCGAGCAACCCCAAGCCCTGCTGGAACGCGTATTCGAGCATCTGGGTGTTTCACAGCAGGTCGATTGGAACCGCTTTCCAATAGGCGAAAGAGTCTTTTCAGGGGGTGGCGTGCCGATACCGGATGAAATTCGGCTGGTACTTGACGAGATGTACGCCGCGGATATCGAGGCGATCCACCAGCGGTTCGGTGACAAAACCGAACCTTGGAGGATCCAGAGCCAGGCAGAGGGAACCGGGACATAAACGAAAAACCGAAATTACTGATGATCGCACCCGCCCTGGGAGTTCCCAGTGAAGTCTGGCTGTACCGCCAGGCCTCGATGATTGACTCGTTGAATGTCGAGGTCCTCTGTTATCGGCATCACCACCGGGCAGACTATCCCGCCAATGGATTCCGCGTGGTCGAACTGTACCCGGCCGACCGCCTGGTGTCGCGCGCCTGGCGAAGACTGAAGCGGGCCATGCGGAAACGGCTCATGTCGACCAGTCCTGTTTCGCAACACGACATCGACCCGGCCAGCTGGGACCGGGTAATGGCTGGCCGCTTCGACACCTGCCTGATCCATTACGGAACGATGGCGATTAAATTTGCCGGGCGATTGAGCGAGGCCAAGATTCCTTACGCGATTCATTTCAACGGTTTTGACCTATCGGAAAAAGTGCTTGAACCGGACTACGTTCGCCAGATTCAGCCGGCGCTCCAGTCGGCTGCGGCGTTGATTGTGGTGGCCCACTACATGCGCGACTGGCTGATCGAACAGGGGGTGGCACCGGCCAGGATCCACTATCTCCCGTACGGGGTCCCGCTGGAACAATTCCAGCCGGGCGCCGATCACCAGTCCGGTTGCCGGTTCCTGATGGTTGGGCGACTGACGGCCAAGAAAGCGCCCCAGGCCACCCTGCGCGCCTTTGCCAAGTGCCACCATCAATTTCCCGAGACGCACCTGCGAATCGTGGGTGACGGACCTTTGCTGGGCGAGTGTCAACAGCTGGTCGAAGAACTCCACCTCGGTGCGGCTGTTGACTTCCTGGGTTCCCAGCCGGCCGACGTGGTGCGTCAAGAACTGTCCGCTGCGGATGTATTTGTGCAACACTCGCTGACACCCGATTCGGGTGACCGGGAAGGCTGGCCAGTCGCCATTGCCGAAGCGGCCGCCAGCGGTTTGCCCATCGTCAGCACCCGCCATGCCAGCATCCCGGAACAGGTCCTCGACACCGAAACGGGGTTCCTGGTCGAGGAACAGGATTGGCAGGCCATGGCCAACCGTATGGTCCAACTGGCCCAGGACCCGGCCCTGCGGCGCGCGATGGGCGCCCGGGCCAGGCAACACATTGCCACCTGGTCGACGGTCGACCAGGTCCACAAATTGCAACAGATCCTGCTGTCGACCATCCCGGGTCAAACCGACCAGGGAGCGGGGCAGAACAAGGCCGAGACCGACCAGAGCAGCTAGAAAAAAACCCTTGGCAACCGATAACGTGACCGTCCGAATCTCCATCATCACACCGCTCTACAACCGGGCCAAACTGGTTGAAGAGACCATCGACTCTGTGCGCCGACAGTCTTTTCAGGAGTGGGAACTGTTAATCGTCGATGATCACTCGACCGACCAGAGCCTGTCACGGGCCAGTCGGTACGCCAACGAGGACGGACGGATCAAGGCCTGGTCCCGCCAGGCCCCGCACAAAGGCGCCCCGGCCTGTCGCAACGAGGGACTGGCCCGGTCCAAAGGGGAGTGGGTCCTGTTCCTCGACTCGGATGACCTGCTGTCCCGGCACTGTCTGGAAAACCGCCTGAAAAAATTCGAAGAACAACCCGATTTCGACGCCCATCTTTTCCCCAGCGAACTGTTCCGCAAGTCACCTGGCGATCTGGGGCGGCGATGGTTTGTCCCCTCCGCGGATTATTTGACCGGATTCCTGCAGCAACCCCTGTGGCAAACCAGCGCCGCGTTATGGAGAACCGAATCGATCAACCGCGTGGGGGGATTCCGAGAAGACCTGTTGGCCTGGCAGGACTGGGACTTGTTTGTTCGCTGCCTGGTCGACGATTTTGCATTCTGTGTTCACGAGGAAGAACGCGTCGACAATTTTGTACGCCGCTCACTCCACCAACGGATCAGCCAGACGGCCGAACGCGACCGCGCCAGCATCACCAATCGCCAAGCTTTGTTTCGTGATACCTATCGACAACTCAAGGGACGGGAAAAACTGAATCCCCAACGGGTCCAGGCCCTGCGAACGCTCTGTGTCGAACTGGCCGTCAAAATGCACCTGACCGGGATGAGCCGCCAAGCCGATGACTGGATTGCCGAGTTGCCGTCGCTCGGTTTGATCGACGAAACCGAGATGGCGGCCGAACAACAGCGGGCGCGACTGGGCAGTCGCTTGAACCTGCGACAGCGCATCAACGAACTGAAACTCAAGCTTCTGCAATGGACCCGAAGATAGTCAATTCGCAAACCGAGCCAGAGCCCAACCTGGATTCCTTTCGTATCTCGGTCGTGATCCCCTCTTTCAATATGGCCACCACATTGACACGGGCCATTGAGAGCGCTGCCCGGCAGACCTTGCAGCCATTGGAAATACTGGTGGTCGATGATGGTTCAACCGATCCGACCCGCGAGGTCCTGCAAAAGCTTCAAGCCACAATCCCCGCGCTCCGTTTTGTGACCCAGGAAAACGCCGGCAACGCAGCCGCCAAGAACACCGGAATCCGCCAAGCCCGGGGGGAATGGATCGGCTTCCTCGATGCGGATGACGCCTGGCTGCCGCAGCGCTTGGAGAAACAGGTAGAATTATTGGCCCACCAGCCTGACTGCGTATGGGCGGCGGGCGCTTACCAACGGATTCGCCTGGTCAATGACGAGGAACGGCCGTGTGGTAAAATCCGCGTCGGCCAAGATGTGTACCGTGAGGCAAGTCATTTTTTTGATGCCCTGCAGATGATTTATGGCCCCACCAGTCTCTGGATCGGAACCGTCCTGGCCAAAAAAACGGCGTTGCAGGAGCTGGGCCTGTTCGATCCGCGGCTGTCCGGCTGCGACGATACCGATTTATGGGTCCAGATGGCACTTCGCCATCCCCGCATTGCTTTTGTCAAGCAACCGGTTGCCAAGTACACCGTCGCCCAGGCGGGCAGCCTGACGTCCCTGGCTGCCGGCCAACTGGAACCGTCCCGCTTGACCTTTTTCAACAAGTTGAAACAGTACTCCGAAACGGCAACGGGAAACCGGGAACAGACAATCTGCCAGGGGGTCCTGCAGAGAGAGATCGGTACTTACGTCAAGGCACTGACCCGTGCGGGGAACCCTTCGGCCGCGCGGGAAATCCTCCGCTGGTCCCGATCCAACCAGATGCCTCGCCCGTCCCGCAAGTACACTTGGGCGACGGCCCTGCCGGCCCCCGTCCTGCGGGCCGCCCGGTCCGCCTGGCATTGCCTGAAAGGAAAATTGCACTAGGCAGAACCTCATGTGTGGCATTTGTGGAATCGTGTTTCGAGACCCGCAGCAGTCGGTTCAAACCGAGATGCTGACGCGGATGAATGACCTGCTCACCCATCGCGGGCCCGACGGCAGTGGGCTGTGGACAGAAGCCAATATCGGACTGGCTCACCGCCGGTTGTCGTTGATCGACTTGAGTGAAAACGGTCGACAGCCAATGGTGGACCCGTCCACCGGTTCGGTTCTGACCTATAACGGGGAAATCTACAACTTCCGGGAATTGAAGACGGAGTTTTTGAGCGGGACCGAATTCCAATCGCGCACCGACTCGGAAGTCCTCCTCAAGTTGCTGGCGTCCCGCGGCAAAGCGGCGGTCGATCTGTTGGAAGGCATGTTCGCCTTTGCTTTTTATGACCATCCGGCCAAGCGACTGTTGCTGGCCCGGGATCCGTTTGGCATCAAACCGCTCTATTACAGCATCCAGCCGGGGCAGATCGTGTTCGGGTCCGAGCTGAAAGCGATCATGGCATCCGGCCTGGTCTCGCGGGAACTGGATCACGACGCACTCAATGACTTCTTTGATTTCACATTTATCCCTGCGCCGCGCTCGATCTATCGAAACGTCCAAAAACTTGAGCCAGGCCATCTGATGAGCATCGACTTGACCGAATGGACGGTCACCAGCCAATGCTTCTGGCAGCCCGCCTACACTCCGCAACTGGGCCGATCGACCTCCTGTATCATCGATCAGGCAGAGGATGCCCTGCGACAAAGTGTCAAACAACAACTGGTCGCCGATGTCCCGGTCGGAAGTTTTCTGAGTGGTGGAATCGATTCGACGCTGGTGACCGCAGCGGCCGCCGGGCAATCAGACGCCTTGTCAGCTTTCACGGTCGACTTTGAGGGAGCCCTCGTTTCCGAGGCGTCCCAGGCAGAGGACCTGGCCAGCCAGATGGGCGTCA